>JAOULW010000025.1 GCA_029881805.1 Candidatus Bathyarchaeota archaeon | reverse complement strand
ATGAAATATACAAACCTCACCGCTCTCTGGTGGAGAACATGGATCGACCCAAACGATCCACATTTCGACAACAGTTGGCCGGTCGCCGTGACAGTATACGACGAACTAACCTTCACGTACAACCTAACCATAGACCCAACCACCAACACGGCTACGCTGACCGAGAACCACATTATAGGAAGAATGCGAAATCTTCTACTTCGTTTGTTACCGTTTTTGTGGATACATTACAACAGTACCGGCACTTACTTCGGAGCCAAAATAAGCAATGATACAATCTATGATTTCATTCAAGACAACCAGATAAAAATGAGCATTGTGAATTTCCAAACCACAATAATGGCTGATCGAGAAACCCACAGCCAAACAGCAACTGGTCAAAACGTTAAAGATGCTGAAACTCCAATAACTGACACATCAATAACCACGTATGCAGACGACGGCGAAAAAATCTGTGAAGCCGACTTCGGCACCAAAAAAACCTATAAACTGTACAACTATACGCAAGATCAAACAGAAGTTGAATACACAACTCAACTGCCCGAACTGCCATGATTGCAGGTTTTGCAGGCAACGCTGGGCTTTTCACACATCATATAGGATTAATGAAGTTCCTACCCTTGTTGGTCGTCAACATGTACCCCCAAATATACGCCAGAGCAAAAGAAACCATATCAAACATGAGCCGAGCAAACTACTTCTATCTAATTGCCTATCCGGATTACAGCGGCTACAGAGTGGAACATGACCCTAGCATAACCATGTACTTGACAACTTCTGCAGCGCCAACTCCGCCAAACTTGGGCGGCTTGATCGTAATTGGCTCTATTGCAGTTGTAGTCATAGTGGCTGTGGCTATGGTCCTACGCAGAAGAAAATCTAATTAACTACCTTAGTCGCCGGGATCCCAAATAACAACGCAAAAGCCAACAAATTGATTCCTCTGTTTTTATTTTTTCTGCCAGACAAGACCTAAGCAAATTTGTCAGCTTTCTTGAAGTTCACCTTTGCTATTGGCTAGTATATGCTCTACATCATGGAACCGTAAATGTTTTGGATACTATTTTCCAGCCTTCTCTAAATTTGTAAAGCAGCATATAATCTGTAGAAAAATGTGTCGTACCTTTGAAAACGTCTAGTTTAACCATTGCCGCATTTCTAGTGACATCCATTAATCTGAGATTGTAGGTCGTTTTCGATTTCCACAGTTCCGGATTGGTTTTTATCATTTCGGCTATTCTATTGAACCATTCATCCACATTTACTTTCTCAACGTCATTTTCGCCTAGAACAAACATCGAAAAATCTTGATGAAAACCACTTTCTACCTTGTTTCTGTCTTGGCTCTCATGTATGCCTTTGATATAAGCCTCTTCGACTACTTTCTTAATGGCTTCTCTATCTTCCTCTGTCATAGTCAAGTTTCCTTCGATTAGAGTTTTCGTTACACTCTTTCTGTTTTTATAAAGGTTTTGTTAACGCCCGCGAACAGTTCTTCTCATTTGCAAGACATTGATCTTTTCTGCGACAATCCCGTCGAATTCACGAGGAACAAATCATAGTTAGCTAAATGTGCAAGATGATGGCTTAAGGAAACTTATGAGGGCAAAATGGCAAGACTACAACCTCGTGTTGAGCACATCGAGAGCTTGAATTCTAATTACCAACTCTAACTCCACATGCCAGCCCTCCGAATATAGTATAGTGTATAGGCCAGGTGATACCTGCTCTCCTTCACGGTCTTTCTGACTCCATGAGAAGCCATAAAATGTTAATTCGGCTTCTTCCATGGGTTTGACCCGTGGAGGGTTCCATCGTACGTAGTCAACGAACACATAGTAGCCCGTCGCTGCGGGATGACCTGCAGAATCCAGCACCCCCCACCCGAAAAAGTTTGGTCTATACTCGTTTATTGTTCTATTGCTGAGGTTTTTCTGGAATATTCTGACCCGAACGAGCTGACCCGTTTTATATACATCCTGCTCTGTTTCAAATCTCAGCTGCCAATCGCCGAAGTCTATTATTCTCGTCATTGGCTTGGGTTTTTGAAAATCAGGAGGAGGAGCTAGCACTGATAGACCGACGACGAATGCAACAACAGTAGCCACCGCAATGTAATAAGATATTCTATTCATGCATATAACCAAGAAGATATATATGGATTTAATTTTATTTAACTCTGTCCATGAAAGCATCAAAAAAAGGTCTCAGAAATCGCAATCTCGAAAAACTGACTGTCTATTCTATATATTTTGTAGATATCCCTTGCTTCTCAACCATTCGGTCTGATTTCTCTTGTAACGCCAGATGATGTCGCCTCGTTTTTCAAACTGGAAGTCCCAAGGTGACACCAGAACAATGTCTCCCTGTCTTATCCACGCTCGTCTTTTCATTTTTCCACGGATTCTACACAGACGTTCACGGCCATCCAGACACTTCACCAAGACTCTGTCAAAGCCAAGCAGCTTCTCCGCGACACCGAGAACATCACTGCCTTCAGGCAGCACCATACTGGTGAATTGATCTTCGCTAATCACCTTTCTTTTGCCCAAAACAAAACCTCTAGCTTTTGAATACTAGTCTTTCTATCGGCGATTTTCGGTTCGCCCAGCATTCTCGACAGTACACAGGTCTGCTCGGGTCAGGCTTGAATGGAACCTCGCACTCGTTTCCGCAATCCGTGCAAACTGCCTTGTGTGTTTCCGGGGATCCTCCATGCGATGTCTGAATCTCGCTTTCCAATTCTTCTATTGAAGTATTTGTCAACGCTCTAATTCGATCCAGTTCTACTATTTCTCCATAGCCCACAAGTGTTATAGCAGTTCCCTCGCGTCCCATTCTAGCTGTTCTTCCAATCCTGTGAAAATACACTAATGAGTGTAATGGGACATCGTAGTTTATTATGTGGGTTATTCCTTGAATGTCCAAACCTCTTGCGGCAACATCAGTCGCAACAAGAAACTTCAGTTTTCCTTTTCTGAAAGAGCTGCTAACGACATCTCTTTGCGGTTGAGTGAAACCACCATGTAACGGTTTTGCGTCGTATCCTTGCGCCCTTAACCTCTCTGCTAACATGTCCGTTCCTACGCGTGTTTTGCAGAATATTATGGCTCTCTCTATGTGGTTTTCGTCTAAAATGTTACATAAAACCCGAAACTTTTCTTTAGGGTTTACAACTGTGTAATACTGACTTATTTGCGTAAGGGCTATTTCGTCTTTGCTCACTAGTATTTTTTCGGGTTTCTTCATGTATCTGTTGCACACATTCATAACTGACTGATCTATAGTTGCCGAGAAGAGGCTTGTTTGCCTGTTTGCAGGCACCTTCGAAAGTATGGATTCTATATCGTCTATGAAACCCATATCTAGCATTCTATCAGCCTCGTCGATAACAACAGTCTTGACTGATTCCAAATCTAGTGTTCCTCGTTTAAGATGATCTATTATGCGACCAGGCGTGCCCACAACAATTTGGACGCCGTTTTTCAACGCATAAATTTGTCTTTGGATAGACGTTCCGCCGTAAATTGGCAAGACCTTAAGCGCTGCATATTTACAGATTCGGCTTATGTGCTCTGCAACCTGTACAGCGAGTTCACGCGTTGGCTCCAGAACTAGACCTTGAACCCTTTTGTTTTTTGAGTCTAGACGTTCAACCATCGGAATTCCGAACGCGGCAGTCTTGCCTGTCCCGGTCTGTGCTTGTCCAATAACATCTTTGCCCTCAAGTAATGGAATTATCGCTTGAGCTTGAATTGGAAAAAGATTGCTGAACCCAAGCTCTTCAATGCTGTTCATGACTTCTTGGCTCAGCGGCAAATCTTCAAAGCACTTCATTTGCATATGTTTAATTCCTCCCTTCACAAAATTTCGCATGCAGATTTCAAAAGCCCTCAAAAGCTTCCTAATTTAAGCACGAATCATTGTGACAGAATCACCCAATAACAAATCTCGTATAAAAAGGTTTACCACAGAAAATCAGCAAAATTCAGGGAAGTAGAAGAATTCATATGCATGGTGGCAAAACGCTGAAGAAAATTCAGAAATTAACAGAAAACGGTTTTGAATACACCGTAAAAAAAAGACCTCAAATTCCCTGAAAAAGACGCGAGAACGTTGCGACAATAAACGCTACCTATAAAAGGCAAGCTTACTATCTAGACTAGCATAAAAGCTTGGGAAAACATGATTGAGGAATCCGATAATAACGAATCAGTTTCGCCGGAAAAACTCTTAATCGACAATCCGTCTGACTTTCAATTTCACGCCGCTTATCTCACCTACTCCGACACCTACGACAAAACAACCAATCCTGAAAACAGAAAACAGCTAAACCAGAACATTATGGCTCTCCAACAGAATCAAATAAGTTACCCAACCTTTTACAAGAACATAAATCAATATCGGGCGCAAGACAGCCCTCAGCACCGCTACAGCAGAGCTTTTGTAAGAACTCAGAGAAAACGAGAATGGCGCAGAAAATCGCAAAAACTAGAACGAAACAAGCGACACAAAAGATAATTGAGCGCCGAAAAATTAGTCGAAATTGCAGATTCTTTGAACGTTTTTTAGAATGTCTTTCAGAAGAGATTATAACGTCGCCAAATCATGAACTCTAAGTTCCGATTTCGCTTTCTTCCGATCTAGTCTATTGGTTAACTCGCTTGAAAGAACTGCTCCGAGACTGTTTAAGGCAAAAACAGTATCGTTGAGAGAAGCATCCATTTCGGTTCAGCCATGACTTTTCCGCAAAACCAAAAACAGAGTCAAAATGAACAAACTTGGAAGAGTAGCATAAGCTAATTCTATTTGCCAGATTTCAATTTAACATTAGCCATTGCATACATTGCTCTTTTTGTTTCATTCAGAAGGTCAAGGTCTTTTACCATTGTAAACTTATCAACATCTGAGAGTGCTAGTCTCTTTAAGTTATTGATTCTAGCCCAGTCAGCAAATTGACTGACCTAAGAAGGCAGTTCCTCTTTCTCCAGCGCGTGTGCATGTGCAACGGATGAAAATACATATAAACGTTCCGAAATATGCGTCTAAACATGTCGCCGCTTTACACGTTCTTAAGATATTGTGAAAGCAGCAAACTCGAAAAGGAGATACTTGATTGTGGCGCTGGTGGGAAAGAGCCGCCCCTTTATATTTTCCATCAATTTGGCTACAAAACCCATGGCGTTGACATCTCTGAAGAACAAGTAGAGAAGGCGCAGAGAAGGCGCGTGCCTTTTGTAAAGAAAAGGAAATTGACCTAGACATTCGAATGGGCGACATGCGAAACTTGCCATTTGAAGATCTTTCTATTAGCTTTGTGTATTCCTTCGATACCATATTTCATATGCCAAAGAAAGACATAGCAGCCACAATTGAGGAAATGAAACGCGTGTTGAAGAAAAACGGCTTGCTCTACGTCAACTTCGTTTCCACTGAACACAGTACATTTGGAAAAGGTCAGAAAGTCGGTGAGGGAGAATTTATACAGAACGGACACGACGGAAAAATCCTACTCAGTTACTTCAGAGACAATGAACCAGATCCGTGTTTCCGCGGATTCGAGATACTATGCAAGCAAAAGAGAATCATGGAGTTTACTCGTAGCGGAGCCCGCGCAATTGGATTCAATGTAAACCGCAAGAAACACGTTTATGCTTCCCTAGATTACATCGTCAAGAAGAGGTAGTTTGCTCCAGCACAATCCCTCTTTTTTGCTGAGCGTTTGGTTTAGAATTGCGCTCTCTTCCATATGTTGTATGGACACTGTCTCCAGCAGTAGCTGCTTCCCTTGAAAATGCAGTTTTGACACTCGGTCCTATCAAAAAGCCTCCGCTTACTCACAGGTAATTCACATTTATTATTATAGATAAACTTACACTTTTGGTTTGCGTTTTAGCATTTTCTCTATGAGAATAGCCCCGAGTCTAGTTTGGACTAATACATATGAGGCTGTATCTACCGAATCCTTTCTTTTCCCAGACACTTAACGGTGCTGTACAATCATTTGGCGATTTTTGACAACCATTTGGGAATTCTAAAATTGTCTACAGCAAGTAGTTTTCCGTTCTCCCAGTCTGGATATGGCTTAATGTCTAGAACAGGAGTGTCATTGAGAGCGTCAAGACCACGCACCCAAAGAACATTTTGTTTACGTTTCACAAGCTCCACCAAAGTCAAGCCAATAGGATTCGGACGAACTGGAGCCCTAGTAGCAAAGATTCCTACATTCCTTCCTCCTCCAGCATGCAACAGCATTTTGTCCTTGTCCGAAATCTTGTGCATCCAAAAGATAACATAAAAGTGGGACCAGTCGTCAATACCGGTTAAACCTTCGGCAAATTCTTTTTCAAGCACTATCTTTGAAACAAGGCTCCTGTCCCTTTCATTTTCGCTACATGATGAACGCTTGACAAAACCCACGGAATTAACTTCAATTTTCTTCGAAGTCGGCAACAGCACCACATCAAATGTGTTTTCCCTTAAGGGAATATTAACCTATGGTTTTCACTGGCTGGCGTTGGAGGAACCAGTTCAATGAACCAAGAGTACTTGAATGGTCTGAAAACCTCCATATTAAAATCAAGAAAAGAGAACAAACAGTGCACCAAAATCGAATCCTTTTCTTTTTTATCATAACCACATTCTTCCGCATTTGTTTATCAAGACTCTATGAGTCAACGCAAACTCAAAGAAGAACCCTAATATATTCTGTGTGATCTGCAATAAAAAAAGGGGAGATAACTCTTCCAATTATTAGCTAGGGTAGTACGATGTATGGACGCATCATTTCGTTGTCTTCGTGATCTAGGATGTGACAGTGCCAGACGTATCCTGGACCAGTAGTGGGGTCAAATGGATAGTCTGGGCTTCCGTCGATTGGTGAAAAGCGAATTCTGATTATAGTAACTTCGCCGGGATTCACTTGTATGGTGTCTTTCCAACCCATTTCGTTTGCGGCAGGTAGTTTAGGTTTGCCTTTCAGGTATTGATTGAGATTGAGAACATTGACGGTTGGATGGGTCAGCGGTAAACCCACCATCGTCATTGGATCAACGCCGTTATCTGTAAACCACTGAGCAAGGTATTTCTTAACGTCAAACTTCTGGCGACTGACGAGTTGGAACTGCACAAGATGAAGATGTATTGGATGAGTGTCGGCCGTTGGGTTAACGATGATCCAGTCCACGGTCGATCCATTCAATGGCATTTCAGAGATTGCAGCACCCCATTTTTGTCCATCCAGAAATATCTCGGTCGGCCCTAGTGGACCCATTTTTTCGATGAGAGTCAAGGTCGTGCTAGGTTGATTTGGAGTCAGCAACAAGTTACCTGCAACGTCGCGTGGAACTGTGTTTGGCAGTGACATCGGGATAGTAGTAGGCTGTGTAATTTCGCCCGTGAAGCCACCCATGACAGTGAATTGCATGATCTGGCCAACTGTTTTTGGATCTGATGTTACGCCGTTGGGGAAGGGAGCGTTTGCGCTATTGCGGATGATAACCCTGTCACCCGGAGCGAGGTTTCGGAAGTCAACTATGATGTCTGCTCTCTCGCCTGGTGCAATGGTCAATCGGGTCAGCGGAACGGGTGATTGCAAGTAGCCGCCGTCGGTTCCGATCTGGTAGAATGTCAAGGGCGCCGGGTTCAGCAGGGGGTTCGCGGGTTTTACTTGAAACCATAGGGTGTAGAAGCGAGCGTTTGAGCCGTCTAGTAGTCGGAAACGGTGCAGGGCTTGTTCTACGTTGAGGTTCGGCCAGACTTTGCCGTTCACCATTATTGTGTTGCCGAAGAACTCTGGCTGCCAGTAAGGATGAGCGTTGATGTCGAGGCCTATTTTTGGGAACCACATTGAGCCATCAATGTTGAACGATCGGTCCTGAATCACTATGGGATACTCATATGCATCATAGGGCAATGGGCGTTGTCCGGTAATAGAATCAACTGTAAATTCCCAACTATCCCTGAGAAGATAGAAGCCGGCTAGACCTGACATCACGTTGATGCGTGTGATGCCTAGAGCGTGGTCGTGATACCAGAGAGTCGTTGGGGGCTGTTGGTTGGGATAATAGAACACTGCTTCTCCAGGAGTAGGTGTAGAAGGTTGATAGACAGAGTTTGAGCTATAGTTCATGCCGTATTTAGCGGTTGACGCAGAAGTGAACCAAGCTTCTGGATGGCCATCAGAGGTTGAGTGGACCTCCCCACCGTGTAGGTGAGGAATTAGAGGTACTGGATCTTGAGCGCTTGGCGCATATGTTCCGTCAGGATACTGGTATGTAGTACCGTTAAAACCGGGCGGGTATGAAGGAAATGGTGGGTCTAGCATCATCCCGATATTGTTGGGGTCTGCCCAGTGAAGCGTTGGGTCTACGGCGAACATGTGCGGAACCGTGATGTTGTTTTGCCACGTCACGTTGACTGCAGTATCTCTCATGACTTCAAAGGTGGGACCAGGCGCAAATCTGAAGTAAGAATTCAGCTCATTTGTAAGTGGATTTTTGTCGACTATGCCTCCATAACCCCACACCTCTGTCGGTGGTAATGGTGGCGGCAGTATTTGCTGCGTGAAGTTAGTCATGTTTATTGTGTAATGGTGAACTCCATTAGCAATTGTCGGGACGTAGACCGGTGGCTTAACTAGCTGGTTAACAAATTTCGGTATAAGCATAGGATCTAGAGTTGGGGCATCAGCTGGCGGTTGTGGCTTCACAGCGTAGCTTGAAACTGTTAGATTGAATGCAATTACGATGGTTAGGGTTAATAGAAGTACAATGGAAGTTTTAATCATTTTGCGTTTCATTATTTTCTCCTCCGTTTTGGTTTTACAATGTAAGATTCGCTTGCGAGTACTATTAAGCCTATGTGACTGTGGCATCACAGCAACACTTTTCATAACAAAGTGCGATTGAACGAGTGGGCAAATAAAAACAAGACTTGATTCACGTAATAGTTCTCGTTGCTCGCTACACTTTTCGTATCTCGATTTTTCCTAGTTTCTTGTCTATTCCTGCAAACAAGACTGTGCCGTGCGCTTTCACCAGCTCAGAGTACAGATTTATCGGATCCTTGTTTTGTCCCAAAACATTCGTGTCGTAGGCGCAGATAGCAATCATTGGGATTTCTAATACTCTATGCAGTGACCTCTCATATTCTATCAATTCTCTCTCGAAACCATGTTTGAAGAAACATGACATTTCCCCCGTGACTCTTAATCCTTTGAAGCCTTTTGATAAGGATTCTTTGTAGAGTTTGTCCCAAATGCTCATTGTCAAGTTTATGTCAAACCTTCCGTCTATAATATAAACATCCTCGTAGCTAAGAACGCGTAGTGCTCCTTTTTTCTCGTACTTTTCCACATTAATTCCGAATCGTTCCATTGCCTTTCTTGCTTCTTCTATGCTGTTCTCAGAAGCCACATAGACCGCCATCTCCCCATTTTCCAATCCCACCTTGATGTAGTTGAACAACACACTATGTTTGGCTTCTAAACAATCGTACGCGAATATCACGTGGTTTGATGGTTTCAAATTTCCGACGAAATCAACTACTTTCTTGGAAATTTGGTTGAGGTCAAGAGTTTTCCAACTGAAAGAATTGTGCCAGAAATCTTCAAAATTCCCTTGAAACACAGATAAAAGGCTTTTACTGTTTGTCCACAGACAGGGATTTTCGGCTAGGCTTCCATCAGTGTTTGTTGCAACTAGCGCTTGATTGAAGTCAACCATGATAAAATGGCTTGATGAAAGACTTGTGTACTTCAGATCCAAAGCTTTTCCAGGCGATAAGTACTCTTCCAAAATTCGGGGAGTGATTTGTTCATATTCTGGCATTTCCGTAACGATGCGAAAACTAACTCCCCTCTTTAGGGCTTTTCTCAAAGGCTCAGGAAAGGTGTGCAAAAATTGTATCAACTTATTCTTAGAGCAAATAATGTCGATTTCCTTCCTAGCACCCTTAATCATAGAAAGCAATCTGCTGATTATGCCATCCCTTTGGGAGATCAAGGCGAATTCTTCTGATTCCTCTCCAAATTTCGGTTTAAATCTATTTATCTTGAAACGCTCTATGAAGTTTTTCTTATTCGCCTTTAACGCTTCTAGTCTCTTTGTAGCTATATCTTGTTCACGTTTAATTAGAATCGAAAAAGCCTCTTCCACGGGTGTGGCTCTGATTTTGAGAGGCATTCCTAGTAACCTTTCGACCAACCCCATTTTTTCGAGTTTAGGCAGACTTCTGTATACGTCTTCTCGACGTACCTTCGACTCTTTTGAGACTTGCGCCACCGAAGCATAACCCAAACGAACTACGGCTAGGTACACTTTTGCTTGATTTCTAGTAAGACCATAGCTCAACAGCATCTCCAAGTCCTTGTCGTCTGGCAACTTCGCAGTCATCTTTTCCACCAACTGTTACTGTTGTGTAACAGTCACATAGGTTTAAAAACTTTATTGCAGATGGCAATTGTGTGAAGCGTCTTGCAATGGGCGCCGCAACGAAAACCTAGGGGTCGTAAAACTTGCAAGAAAAAAACATAGTCACAGATACTCGTGCTCTGATCAAGACGCTCCCTGCAGACATGCATCCCCAAAACATGATTCTCTCCTTTCTCCTCTTGCTTTAGAATGAAGCATTTGTGTTGGATGCATGTCATCACACAGGAAAGCCTGCTTTTTTGTATGAGCACCTACCAAAATGCACCTAGTGTATATAATCAAGCGCAAAAAATAATCTAAATTTTTGTCTGTTGCTGTTAGATAACAGTCACAAGATCTTAAATTTAGTACAATACTAGACTAGTATGAAAGGTTTTCCACAGAAAGGATAAACCATTAGAATTGTGGAGGTGATTCGTCTTGGTAAAGTGTGGTATATGTGGCGCGGAGGTTAAGGAACAACCAAAGATTACTGCAGAAGGCAAATGTTCCCTTTGTGGTGCAAAGCTAGCTGTTAAAAAGTAGGAGCATTGAAATTAAACTAGACTGGGTCACTAATTCCGGCATTGATTCTCAATTTTCTTCACGTAACTGTCAACATCGAATTTTCTTCTTAGACCTCTCTCTTCACCAATCACATTAACCTTTTCCATTTTCAACTTTGACCTTGAAAATTCACGGATATTTTAAACCTATCTCTTCAAATATTTCTTCAAGCTTGACTATTGTGATTGGCTTGTCTGGACTTAGAGACGACCAGCCAGCATCCTTTGAGAAACCGTGAGCAACAAGAAAATTTGGTGACAACCTTTTTTTAGCCTCTGCGACCATCTTCTTTATGGCATTAAATCTTTCTTCAAAATCTGTCACAATTTTTAATTTTCCTGACAAGACAACGAATTTATATTCACTTAAATCAGGTTGATACTGTTCTACCTCAACACACACCGTTCTGCCTTCATTAAGAAGCTTCATCTTTCGACCATAATCCGTGAAATGAAAATAAAGGAACCCATTCATAACGGTATATTGAAATGGAGCAATATATGGATGTTCTGCACCCATGAACGCGATTCGACATATTATCTGCTCTTTGACCAAATTGTCTATTTCATGCTTCGTCATTCTTGGCAATCTGACTAACGTCAAAGTAGCCACTATTCCAAGTGTTCATTTCTGAGACATTATATAACACTATTTAAACTTCAAGACTTCTTGATGTAAAACTTGAAGGAATAAGGCTTCCAATGATAGCTAGTGCGGGTCCGAAAAACAGGCCAGCCCACATGAACAGAGCAATTACTCCAATAGCCCCTAGGTATATTCTCTTTCTGACAACAACTTTTTCTCCAGACCTTAAGGAAAGACGTATTGCTGCCAACCCTAAAAGAAGAGGTATTAAAGCCAATAAGACAGTTATCCCAACCTCTGGCACAAAAGGCGCATAAGTCAAAGCAATGAACATTTGAAAGACCGTCGTAACACTTGTTCCTAGAAATGAAAGCGCTGCCAAGGCTCCTATCCAAGCGAATAGTGTTTGAGGAACTTTCAACCTGCTCCGCCGCCAAACGATAAATCCCAAACCCACTGCTATTGTTATCGCCATTGGAGCATAAATGACGAATGGACTCTGTCCTTGCCACTGGTACACAGATATTAAACTATAAGGTATAAGTATCCATTCCTCAAGCGTGTACTCCTCAATATATCCCACTGCTAACCCATAGTGACCCCCATGCGAGGGTTCAAACACCGCAATGTAGTAATTACCAGAGCTAGGAGCATTCATGTCTATTTCGGCAAGAGAGTAGAAGCTACTCGGTGAGAAAGGTTCATAAGTGGCCTCCGAAGGTTGTGTTCCATTTACCAAGAAACTGCCACTATTTTCAGGTATTTCCACATAAGAGGGAACAACACCTTGATTGGTCACATTTGGGCCCATCAACACAAGACTCGGAAGGAAGTTCCTATCTCCTGAAGCAGTGGATTTGAGCAAAGTAATATAGATCCTCTCTCCTTGACCTATGTTGAAGCTGTAGTATTGAGATTCTTCACCTTCGTGAAGTTCACTATATATCGCCCATGACTTACCGGGATCATAGATCACCATTGCAGTTTCCAAGCTTTCGTTGCTCCCAGGAATCAGTGGAGAATGCGCAAAAGCACTGTAGGTGAAAAATGCGAATGTTACGGTGGATATCAAAAGGGCAATAATAGGGGTCAATCTGTGCAACCATTCTCACCTTAGAATCTTGCTTGTAAAATGAGATTGTTCCTCAGATATCCATCTCACATTCAGCTGTTGCGGATTTTTCCGAATGATGAAAATAGACTCTCCAAGGTCAAGACGTTTTTTTATTTCTTCGAAATCTATTACTTCAGATTCTTGCACATTTACACTTTGATCCTCGTCATTTTTCAAGAAGAAAATCTGATACAGTGGTTTCCCTTTTCTTATCTCGACAATGTGTCTCAACAGCGTTATTTCGCCTCTAGTTTGGATAATCAAATTGCGCACTACTTTTGTTTAGCAGCGAATAATTATTAAACCTATGTGACTGTTGCAGTACAGCTACAATGGCCTTCTCCGTTATCTCTGCCATACTTAGAGAAACTGAATTCTCTCAAGATTCAACCGAGACCAAGAATATCAAACAACTCTTATTTTATTAAAACTCGGTTCGAAAGGCACCTGCAATTGAGTGACTAAAAATAGACTCACTGGTTACATTCTCTAAAATTCGCATAATTTATGGCTTTCAAGCAAAGCTTAAAAATGCTGCCAGTTATATAGAATTTCATGGATTACGAAGAAAGGCAAAAGGTCATTGCTAGTTCACCTATATCTTTCGCGTATTTGAAACGGTTCAATGCTGCGGCAGGCGTCTTGCATTTAATACAAGGAATAATCATGCTTCTTTTGGGTCTTCTGCTTGAATGGACAAGAAATGTATACACTTTCTACCTAAGACTAGATATAGTTGGTCCAGGACCACCATCGGCAATTCCAGATCCTCAAATCTTGTTCACTGTAGGCAATCTGGGAGCAATCTTGGCTTCTTTTCCTCTGATTTCTGCCATCGCGCATTTCGCCATTGCATACCCAAAGAACGAGAGTTACAATGAGAGTTTGAAGAAAGGAATAAATCCCTACCGCTGGTACGAATACGCCTTCTCAAGCTCAATAATGATAGTGTTGATTGCATTGCTTCTCGGTGTTTGGGACTTCTGGTCATTGGTTATGGTTTTTGTCTTAAATGCAATGATGATAATGTTTGGATACTTGATGGAATTGGTTAATCAAAAAGCTGAAAAGACGAACTGGTCACCATTTATCTTAGGATGTGTTTCTGGTGGGATTCCATGGATTGTGCTCTTTGCCTATTTCATAGCTGCCATTAGGTCTACAGGTTTAAATCCTCCAACATTTGTATATCTTATACTATTGGTCTACTTTGTTCTATTCAATGTCTTTGCCATCAATATGGTTCTGCAGTATAAGGGAGTTGGACGTTGGAAGGATTATCTCTATGGTGAAAGAGTATACATCGTTCTCAGCTTTGTGGCGAAAACAATCCTAGCCTGGCTAGTGTTCATCGGAGTATTTGCACCATTCTAGATAGCGCTTACGAAAAATGAACTGTGTTAACAGGCGATAGCCGGCTGCGGTTAATCTACAAACCTAGTACTATCGATCTGCGTCCATAGACAAGAAACAAATAAGGAAGACAGTAATAGAACAAACACTACGAATCTGTTCAACAAGTTCTAATCTGAAAAAACTTGTTTTTCTGCACATGATTACCTTAGGCTTACACAATATTTCTGCAACAACAGGCAAGCGATTGCGTGGTCATGTACTATTTATTCAGCCGCGTTCCGAGTCTTGTGCCTTCCCTTTTTTTTTACGAAGTAGATGGCAACAAGCACTGTCGGAATTGTGAAAATCAGCAGAATTGTGCCAGACAGAAATTCTGGAATTACCTGATATACACAGTATGCTTCTATTCCATCTTTGGTGGCGTTGTTTCCAACCCAGTCATATGCGAAGATTTTAAATCTGACGAGTGTGCCAGCCTCTTGGCCCGGTATTGTGACCTCGAAAAGGTTTGTCGACGCGTTGCGATCCATGGTTTTATTTTGCCACGATGTGCCATTGTCTATTGTGTAAGATAGAGTAGCATTTTTTACTCCGCTTTCCTGATCGGTTATGTTAACAGAGACTTTCACACCTTGGAATGGCTGCACCTCGCCTTCAGGAATCCTTGAAGGTACCCCTATTGTTGGAGGGGAGTCGTCTTCTTTAGACTCTATCCTAAAGCTTGCTACTACGCCTATCTTATCACTATAATCGTATGCTGGATACTCTCCATGCTCCCAAACTGATCCCGAGACCAGACCCTCAACTTCTACATTTATAGTGTAAGTCCCAAGAGACTCAGCAGTTAGCGTCCAACTCACTGTGGCGTTAGCCCCAGCTTCGAAAATTCCGGGGCTAAACGTTTTCTTTTGAAATTCGCCCATTGCCAAGCTCATGTTTTGCGGTAGCGTTATTGTTGCGTTACAAACGGATGCTGAATAGTTTGAGAGTGCGTTTAGAAGCGGTTCAGGATAGGTTATTGTGACGTTTATTTGAAATGACGCTTCTGGTTCAATGTACGATGGCGCCGATACATTTACTGTCCAAGGTGAAACGTAAAGCGCCCAATTGCCAGAATACATCCAGAGCTCTAGAAATTCAGTGTTGTTGAATACGATGTTTGAACCACCGTAAGTTTCACCCCACAACGGCTTGTTCCATGGATCATGAACAAAGACATGAGTTTCATTATAGCCTGTCACAACACGATAGTGGCCATATATTGACCCCACTTCGTAGAGCATTAGTAGTATAAGAGGTCTGTCTTGATCTACGTAGCTCTTAAGCTGTTCCAGACTCATGCTGTAGGTTTCAAAGGCCGCATAGCCCAACTTGCGTAAACTGTAGCCTGCTATGTTGGAATCTGGAATCTCATTGCCCATTGAAACGCTCATGTTACTGAAATGCGCTGATCTTAGCAGTTCATCGGTATAAGTTACATAAGGAAATGTTCTAGCCACGTCTGCGATTTCGGTCTGATTAATGTCTTCACCGTAATAGTCAAAAACCATTTCAAGGCACGCTGGACCACAATAGTAGTTTGTGCCTTGATAATGAAAGGGAACGTTGATGAAGTGCGCCGAACCCGCCGTTTCCAGGTAAAATGTGTGCAAAACATCTGCAATAAAGTTTACGGCTAGGTTGAGAGATTCTCCGCAGCGGTTTTCAAACGTTGGATTGCTCCAGTTGTAGTTTTGGTCCATCCAGACACATGTTAGCTCGCCATCTACATCAAAAGTCGTGTCATAGGCAAGCGTTAGTGTAGCATTATAGGCAGAAATATCGCTTAGAACGCCGTCGAAGCCAAGAAAAGTGTTGAATTCATCTAGGTAGATGTTTGTTCTTGCATTAACGTAGGTTTCATAGTCGTCGTGGTGTGTTTCGCCTCCCCACTCCGTCTCTGCACCCATAACATGTCCAAAGGCGGCAACATCACAAATGTAATGGCTCATGACGCCGAGCCTTTTGGTAGCATTAACCAATTCGCCAGACTTGAAATAGGCAACGGCAAGGTCATATTCTTGTTGCGCCCTCACTGCTGAATCATCTTCCTGCAGTGAGCCATTAGCGAAATAGTAAACGTGGTGTTTAACAGTGTCTCCTATGTGGTCTGGAGCCACATTATTATCTGGCAGTTCAGTTCCGTACAGGTAAATCGCAAGATTATCAAGGATGAACTGCTTTTCCTCAAGCGGCACCCAATCTAACGCATGCTGCGCAATCCAATCGTGGGTTCCATAATCTGGGTTGTATGGATCATCGCTGAAACCACCATTGCCCCAGCTGTAGACAGAAAATATTACAGAGTTAACGAGAAGAAAAGCCGCAATTGAAACAGTTGTCCTTCTCAGCATACTTCTTTTCTCCAAATAATAGATAACTAGAAGTTCAAATAAAACTTTAGATGAGACTATTCAAATATGCACATGCGTCAGCTAGATTACGCAAAGAAACGAATTCACAAAACAGAAAGGTTCTGACTTTTCGAAACATCCCTTTTTTAGGATGCTCAGACTCTAATTAAAGCTTAAAATTGACATGTTCAGAGATTAGATTTAAAAATTCATAAAGGGTTATCTATTATAATCTCTAAAATCGAACCGATTACTTCCAGAGGAGTTTAAAGGTTGTCAAAAAAAGCTTTCGACAAACTCTTACTTAAAGCCGTAGACGACGCCTTGTTCTCTCTCGGAGATTCCGCTAGGCAAGCAATCTACTTTCACCTTGAAAACAAATTTGAAATAGCCAAAAAGGACATCCCTGCTAACATTGAAGATTTCGCCGAAGGAATTGAAGGAATTTTCGGTCTAGGAGCCACATTTCTGGAGATTCTGATCATGAAAAACCTGCATAAAAAGGTCGGGCAACCTCTCAAATGGGATGAAGGCAAGGAACTCGCCTTTGTCGAATATGTAACTGCGGCCAAACAAAGCTTTTTGAAAAAGAAAAAAGTCAAAACAGCAAAGATGTAGCTTTTCGCCGCTGTCAACAATATTGATGCTAATGATTCATATTTTGAGTTCACAAACAATTTATCAATGCACTGTCAAGTTTCATTCTAATACTTAGGATATGCCCCCGAGGGAACTTATTTGCCTCTAAACAACTTCAGAGAGATTCTCTTAGCAGCAATTGAAGAGAGCCTATCCTCGCTTGGGGATTCCCCAAAACAGGCCATATTCTTCCATCTAGAAACAACCTTCAAAATAAAGAAAGAACATATACCATCAAATTTAACAGAATTTACAAAAGCCTTAGAAGGAATCTTTGGGCCTGGAGCCTCATTTCTTGAAAAACTCATAGTAAGACGACTCTATGAAAAACTTGATTTGAAATTTGAAAACGGGATAGACTGGGATTTCCTGGAAAGTGTGACCAGAGTGGAAAAGCACCTGATGCCTAAAGGAGAGTGTGTCGTACTTTGAAAACGAGCAGAATCTGCAGAAAAATAGAAGAGAAAAGAACTGAACATGCCCTAGAAATGTTACGTGCTCTTACTGATGGAACAAATGAAATAGTTTATGTCGTCGATCCAGAGACCTACAAAATATTATTTGCTAACAAGAAAACCAAAGAGGTTTTTGGCGAAAATGTTACAGGTAAAAAATGTCATAAAGCTTTTTACAAACTTAACAAACCTTGCCTTTTCTGCCCCTGCAAGCACGTTTTCGGGAAGAATCTCAGAAAAACTCACATCGATGAATTTCAAAATCCGAGGACAAAACGTTGGTATAGATGCATAGACAATCCAATAAAATGGTCAAATGGCAAGTACGTCCTGTTCGAAATAGCCATCGACATTACTGAGCAAAAAAGAATGGAAGAATCGCTTAGGGAGAGTGAAGGACGTTATCGCAAGATAATCGAAACGGTACCGGAAGTTATCTACATCGTTTCCGCCGAAGGAACAATAAAGTCGCTGAACCCAGCTTTTGAGAAGATTACGGGTTGGTCTAGTGAAGAATGGAATGGAAAATCTTTTGTGCAAATCGTTCATCCTGACGACTTGCCTCTCGCTGCTGAAATGTTTCAGAAGGTGTTAGATGGAGAAACATCACCACTTTATCGATTGCGTATTCGTTCCAAGTCTGGCGAATATATTGTTGGAGAATTCCAGAGCATACCCATTATTGAAAGTGGAAAAGTGGTGGCGGAATTTGGAGTTGTCAATGACATAACCGAACGGAAGCGAATGGAAGAAGCTTTACAGGAGAGTGAAGAGCTTTTTCGTTCCGTCGTGGAGAACTCACATAATGGAATTGCCATATTAGATGATAATTTTCGTGTCATCTACATCAATGATGAAATTGAACGTCTAACTGGTTATTCGAGAAATGAAGTAATTGGACAAGATTTCAGAAAATTCAGAAAATTCCTCGACAAAGAATGCCCACAGCTTCTAGATATTTACTTGCGTAGGCAAAATGGAGAAAGCGTGCCTTCCAACTATAAATTTGGAGCAACTCGAAAAGACGGCCAGAAAAGGGATTTTGATGTGAAATCTACGCTTTTTAGAGACAGACACGGTATAGCACGTACCATAGTCCAAATAATTGACGTAACTGATCGTAAGAGAATGGAAGAGGAAAGGAAGAATTTTGAGAAACGTCTCTCTGCACTAAACACATACGGGCAGAGTCTAAACAAAGCAAAAAGCATGAAAGGAATTTATAGGTTGACGTTAGATGCTGCAGAAAAAACCTTAGGATTTGAGTACGCCTCAATTCTCATGGTAGAGGGAAAAAAGCTCTGCTTAGTAGCTAATAGGGGATACTCGAAGACTTTTTCACTTGAAATACCACTTGACGGAAAGAAAGGAATAACTGTCAGAGTGGCAAATACAGGTAAGCCAGTCTTCGTTTCAGACATTCGCAAAGACAAAAGATACATCAGAGGAGGAGAGGGCATACGCTCTGAACTGGCAGTCCCAATAAAGTCAGGAAACAAGATCTTAGGCGTTTTGAACATTGAGAGCAAAAAGCTTTCAGCTTTTGACGAAGAAGATAGGAAACTGCTTGAAATATTGGCTTCGCACGCTTCAATTGCCATAACCAACCTGAGCAGACAGAAAAGACTTTCAGCGCTAAATGATTACGGCAAAAGCTCAAACATGGCTGAAAACTTCAATGAAATTTACACGCTGACATTGAATGCGATGGAGAAAATCTTAGGATTCGAATTTGCCACCTTTTTCATAGTTGAAGAGAAAAAACTTCGACTTACAGCGCACCGCGGATACCCAGAAAAGCTTGATGTTGCCTTTTCATTGAAGGAAGATAAAGGTATATCGGTTAAAGCGGCAAAAACAGGTAAGCCCATTTTTGTTCCAGATATCAGGATGGAAAAAGCCTATGTTCCCGGCCGATTGGGAATGCTTTGCGAACTTGCTGTGCCGATAAAAGCGGGGAAGGACGTTCTAGGTGTTTTAAACGTTGAAAGCGAAAGACTTGATGCATTTGACAAAAATGACAGTGACCTACTAGAAATTTTGGCTTCTCACGCTGCGGCAGCTATGAGTAATCTAAATAGACGAGAAATGTTCAAAACTCTCTCCGAGAAACTGACAAACCTAATGGAATCTTCTACCAGAATAATGCAAGTCAAAGATACACGTCAAAGGTTAGAGGTAATCGCAAAAGCAATCCAGAACTTTGGATGGAGAAGAGTTGTAATCTCCCTCAGAGACGAAAATATGGAAGGAACAAACCTTGTGACTGCAGGTCTCACAAAAAAAGAAATGACACTCTTGTTAGAAAGAAAAGCACCTGGAAATGTCTGGAAAGAACGACTAGGCCCCAAATTCGAGCGATATAAGATAGGCGAGTTTTACTATATTCCATGGAGTGACCGGTGGATTCGAGAAAACTTTCACGGTGTTCCACACGGAGCTTCCCCCGATGAAGCAACAACATATGCGGGTGTTCCAAGCAGACTCTCCGAGGAAGAGATGGTCGATTGGCACCCACAAGACATGATTTATGCTCCCCTTCACACACCCGAAGGAAGAATCGTAGGCATATTAAGTATGGACGATCCTATGGACGGTCGAAAGCCATCAACAGAATCGATTGCTCCACTGGAGCTTTTCTTGCACCAAGCCGCAATAACGATTGAAAACGCTCAACTCATTGAAAGCCTAAGTGACGCAAGGAAACAGCTTGAGACATATGCGGAACAACTTGAACATAAAGTAGAGGAAAGAACTAGAGAGTTGCAGCAATCCCAAGAACAGTTGCTGAAGGCTCAACGATTAGCAGTCATAGGTGAATTAGCTGGCATGGTTGGGCACGACCTGCGCAACCCGTTAACTAGCATTGCTGGAGCAGAGTACTACCTCAAAAAACGTTTGGGTTCGAGAGCTGGTAGCAACATAAATGAAATGCTGCAACTAATGGAAAAGAACATAGCTTATTCAAACAAAATCATAAACGACCTTTTGGAGTACTCACGAGAAATGAAGTTGGATTTGGTCGAAAGCAGCCCTAAAGCAGTAATAAGAGAGGCACTGTCTTTTGTTGAGATTCCAAAACGAATTCGTCTAATTAATCTAGCGAAGAACAAGCCAAAAATGAAAATCGACATCGGAAAAATAAAAAGAGCCTTAATAAACATAATTAATAATGCCATTGAGGCCATGCCGAAAGGCGGAACTCTCACGATAAAGAGTGAGAAGAAAAACAATAACGTGGTGTTTGGTTTCTCAGACACTGGAATAGGCATTTCAAAAAAGACTCTAGAGAACCTTTGGACTCCACTTTTCACGACGAAAGCGAGAGGCATGGGATTTGGCTTGCCCATCTGCAAACGCATTATAGAGGCACACGACGGCACAATATCTGTTGAAAGTGCCTACAGAAAAGGCACTACCTTTACAGTTACCATTCCGATCGACCAAAAAATAGAAGAAGGAGGTGAAAGATC
>JAOULW010000024.1 GCA_029881805.1 Candidatus Bathyarchaeota archaeon | reverse complement strand
TTGCGCTGTTTCTGTTTTCATTTGGCGTTTCCGGCATGAGCATAACAATAGCCGTGATGATAAAGTCCAGCGATCGTTACGACATATTCATGGGCGTCTTAAACGCTTTGATTGTGCGACTCAGCACAGCCATGTATCCGTTGGCAATAGTGCAGACAGCCAATCCGATTTACGGTAGCGTTGCAGGCCTCAACCCCATAACTTTTATGGCTGACTTGTTCCGATGGGGCACAGGTCTAGATTCAATAATAACTTTGGATAACCCTTTACTGCCGCTACTTGGCGTAATAGCGTTCTTCTCCTTTTTCACCTTAATAGGCATAGTAGTTTATGAAAGACTAATTGAAGGCGGAGGTTGGATGTAATGAAGGCTGTCATGCATGTTTTGGAACATGATTTCAGGAATTTCTTCAGGTACAAATGGTGGATTGTAGGGTTAGTCAGCATGAATTTGGCTGACCTATTTATAATGGCTATTGTCTACAATCGCATGCTGAATCCTGATTTGACAGAGCAGATCAAAGGCTACTTCAACTTCTTCGCACCTGGGCTTACTGTGACCGGTCTGTTTGCTTCTGCCTTCATGATTGGACGTGAAATAAACATGGAACGCCGAAGAGAAGTTCATTACTATATGTTGAGTCTGCCCATGACTAGGTTGGAACTAGCCATTGGACGCGTCCTGTCTGGTGGGTTTCGCGGCATGTTATACATGTCTCCACTTTTGCTGACTTGTTTCCTTTTCCTAGGGTTTCCCAACATATGGCAGCTGTTGCTGATCTTGACTGTTTTGTTCTTTCTAGCGATTGGCATTTCGGGTTTGAGCATCGCAATAGCAGTTTCTACGTCGAGCCTTGAAAAATTTATTACAGCGCGAGGCTTAGTTTACTATACACTTTTCTTCTGCAGTAGTGTCTTTTACCCGCTTTCTTTGATTCAAGATCTTGGACGAGATGGCAAGCTTCCTATGGTGCTGGTGACTCTGGCTGAGATCAACCCTCTCACTGGAGCTTCAGACATGATACGTAGCTTCCTACTGGGTTACCCGCCTTTTTCCATCACATCGGTCATCGGTGTTCTTCTATTCTCAGCACTTTTCACTTTCAGCGCCGGTTTTGCGTACATGAAAATACTAGAACGCACGTAATGCCGAAGTTAAATTTATGAATGTGAACAGCGTATTTTCTTTCCTTCGCCTTGGCATGGTTTGGTTTGAAGGTTAACTCTATGGATGAAGTGCAGACCATCTTTGAACCACAAAGGGTCGTCCTAATCGGTTCAAGCATGCTTACAGAAAAAGTCGGTATGACTTCTCCACAACTTTTTAAAAGCATAGTTTACAACATGAAGAAATTCTTTCGAGGAAAAACGTACGTTCTGGATGTTGAAGGAAAAGTTGGCTATAATAACTTGAGTAAGATCCCAGAAACTTGCGAGCTTGCCGCGATAATGCTTCCGCCAAGGGAGTCTATTGTTCAAGCGGAAAAATGCGGAAAAGCGGGCGTGAAGGCGCTTATAATTATTACTGGCGGATACGATGATAGGCAACGGCGGCAATTGCTCAAACTCAAAGAAGAGTATGGCATCAGAATCTTGGGACCAAACACGATTATGGGAATCGTAAATACTGCCAACGGGCTAAACACGACATTTGAAAAAGGACTCATGCCTGGACAGGGAAAAATTGCAGTCATTTCTCAAAGCGGCGGAGTCGGTGCCTCTCTGCTTGATTGGGCGTGCTTCTACAATGTTGGAATAAGCAAATTTGCTTTTATGGGGGACAAAATCGATGTTGATGATGTTGATTTGCTACGTTATTTTGAGAAGGATAAGCAAACGAAAGTTATTTGCCTTTACATGGAAGGAATCAAAGACGGTAGAGACTTCATAGAGAGTGCAAAGAAAATCGTGAAGAAAAAGCCGATATTGGCTCTAAAAGGCGGAGTGGCGCAAGAATCCGCACATAGGGCTAAGTCACATACAGCTTCTATGGCGGGTTCGAACGAAATATTCGACGCAGCTTTCAGAAAGGCTGGAATAGTTAGGGTCGCGGATATTGAAGAGTTGATGAACGCCGCTATTGCACTTTCCAAACAGCCGCTCATGCATGGAGACAACGTAGCAATTGTGAGCAATGTGGGCGGACCGGCTATATTGGCCGCAGACGCTGTTGTAAAAAACAGCCTAAAGCTCGCAATTCTATCCGGGGAAACAAAAGCAGAAATTGAGAGCCTGTATCCCGGCGTGGATGCAACCAATCCAATAGACATAATAGCCGACGCAAGGGCTGAAAGATACCAGAAGGTGCTGGAGCTGATACTTAAAGACAAAAATGTAGACGGGATCTTGGTGATAAACATGCTTAAGTCATGCTTCTTTGAACCTAAAGATGCTAAAGTGATTCCAAAAATGGCGGCGAAATATCCTAGCAAGCCAGTTGTGGATGTGCCAGGAGGCGGAGAGGACTTCGCCCTCGTGTACAAGGCGCTGGGCAATACAAATATACCTTTGTATAATTTGCCGGAAAAAGCTGCGAAAGCCCTCAGGATTCTGCGAACTCGTTACAAAATTGTCGAAAAGCACTAACTATATTTGCAGAGACCTAGACTCTAATTGTGGCTATCTGTCTCTCTAAGGTGTAACTTTGCTTCTGCCTTCAAAAAGTCTGAATAAGACGCTGCAAGAGCGAATTCTCAATTTCTGTACGTACGTTGCTGGCTCTTGTCATATCACAGCAGCATCCATCTGTGGTGATTACGCTCTTGGGTTCACCGATGAAAAGGCAACCATCGAAGTCTTATTAATAATCCATGATTTTCAGCCTAGGCTCATGAATTATGTTACGATTGCTGATGAGAGAAGCATAATTGTTTTTGCTGTCGACGAGTGGGTTTTTGAAAGAGACATAGACAGAGGGTTCTTAGGCGAAGCCTTGGCTGGCGGACTAATTTTTCCATACATCCCATTAGCAAATGAACATTACTTGCACATTCAAGAAGTCAAATTGAAAAAGCGCCTAATACAAGAACTTCTAGAAAACCTCATCCTAAATTTTCCAGAACTCTCGCACGAGATTCGTATACAACCTGAATATTTCATGTATGAAACCATGCTGAGCAGAGCCCGACTTTTCCCTCCAACAATCTATAACCTACTAAATTTCATGCGAAAAGACGTTAAAAAGAAAAACATTGACAATGCCCTCAGTGGCTATTCGGAAGCATTGAAACAATTAGAAAAGGAAAAAATTGTTGACTTCTCAAACGGATATTTGAAAATCTCGAGAAAATTTTTCGCGGAAAATGTAGGAAACCGTAAAGTCCGCTACATAAACCTCTTCAAAAGCGCGCAAAGAGCTCTATTCGTGTCCTTACTTAGCATCTTTCCCAAAACTTTGAATCTCATCTCACAGAATAAAGAAATATTCCTCAAACTCCAGAGGGCTGTTGATGAAAAATCGAGAATTATCCATCAAATTGAAAACCCTCAGAAGTACTTGCATGTTCCAACGGCTTCCGGATTTGTTCCATTGGCAAGCAAAATGGATATTGAAGCCTTTGCAAAAAAAGTGCTTTCCACGAGCGCAAGTGCAAAAATCCAAATCGAAGAAATTGGCGGCATATTAAACGATGTATACTTGATCAAAACCATTGTAAAAAATGAAGAAAGAAAAACCATCGTCAAAAGGTTCAGGGATTGGTCAAGTTTTAAATGGTTTCCGCTTACATTGTGGACTGTTGGAACCAGAACATTTGCCGTTTCAGGGCATTCCAGACTGGAAAGAGAATGCGCCATAAACCAACTTCTATACTCAAAGGGTTTCACGGTTCCAAAGATTCTCCACGTGAGTCACAATGCGCGCCTAGTTTTCATGGAATATATAGAGGGGGAAAACTTGGATAAACTAATAGAACGTACTGTGAATACGAAAAGCACAGTTGAAATTGAAAAGAACCTAGACATCGTAAGCAAAGTTGGTGAATTGCTCGCTAATGTACACTCTCTAGACGTTTCCTTGGGCGATACAAAACCCGAAAACATCATGATTGGAAAAAACAATGAAATCGTAATGTTGGATTTTGAACAAGCCTCAAGAAACGGCGACAAAGTTTGGGATATTGCTGAATTTTTGTACTGCGCGGGGCATGTCATTCCCCCGTTTGTGGGAACACGCGCAGCAGAGCGTATTGCAGAAGCTTTCATTAAAGGTTATTTAAAGGCCGGCGGGGGCACAAAGATTGTAAACGAAGCTGGAAAACCAAAATACACAAAAGTTTTCAGTGTTTTCACTTTTCCGCACATAATGCTCGCAATTTCAAGCGTCTGCAGAAAAACGGACAAGCAGAAGCGATAAGTATGGTCAAGCATAAAACAAGGATAATCTTTTACGGTGGAGTCAACGAAATCGGCGGAAACAAAATCCTACTACAAGACAGAGACACCAAGGTTTTCTTTGATTTTGGCATGTCCTTCACTCTGAAAAAGCAGTTTTATTCTCCGCCTTTTCTCTCGCCAAGAAGCGAAAGAAGTCTACAGGAGCTTGGGGTTCTGCCAAAGATTCGAGGAATCTACAAGTTTGATGAAAAAGTTCCAGAAGTTGACGCGGTCTTCATTTCCCATGCGCATATGGACCATTCTGCATACTTATCGTTCATAAACCGCAAAATTCAAGTCTACTGCGGAGAAACAACGCAAATTATCTTGCATGCACAAAGCGAAATGCGCAGAGCCGATTTAGAGTTTAACGTGAGTGGCATTTCATTCAAGTCCTTCAGGACAGGCAAAAAGATTGTTGTCGACAACTTGGAAGTTGAGCCAATTCATGTTGACCATTCCGTTCCAGGCGCCTACGGCTTCGTCGTTCATACTTCTAACGGTGCTGTTGTCTATACTGGAGATTTTAGGGTTCACGGAGCTAAACCCGAAATGACCCAGGATCTTGTTGAGAAAGCGAAAAAAGCTGATCCGGTGGCGGTCGTTACTGAAGCTACGAACATGACTGGCGCATCTATTTCTTCTGAAGAAGAAGTTGAAAATAAATTAGATCACATTGTTAAGCAAGCAGATGGCATAGTTCTTGCCGATTTTGCCTACACAGATGTTGATAGACTGAATTCATTCTATCGAATAGCCAAGAAGAACGGACGGTGTCTTGCTGTCTCACTTAAGCAAGCGTATTTAATGAGCGCATTACAAAGTGACAAGGGCTTAAGCATCCCAAACTTAAACGATAAAAGCGTTCTGATTTTTCGAAAGTCGAAGAAAAAATATGAAAAATGGGAAAACCAAATCATAGAAAAATATTCCAACAAAATCGTCGACGTGTTCGAAGCTTCGAAGCGGCAATGCAAAACTGTTTTAGCCATGTCTTTTTACGACTTGGAAGAACTAGTGGAAATAAAACCAGAAGCAGGAAGCTGTTACATCTTGTCCGCTTCTGAACCCTTCAATGAAGAAATGGAAATAGACTTTGAAAAACTCACTAACTGGCTTAGACATTACGGTTTGCCCCAGTATCATGCGCATGTTTCTGGACACATTATGCCTTTACAACTTAAAGCAATCCTAAAAGAAGTCAACGCGACAACTATTTTTCCGATTCACACAGAAAATGCGGAGTTATTCACTAGGTTTATGAGAGACCTGAAAAGTCAAACTGTGCTGGTAGAAAAAAGCAGAGGATACACAATTTGAAGGCGTAGATGAGCTAGCCATCACCCAAATAGTAAGTTAACGAAATATGCATTGAGGATAGAGTAGAAAAACATAATCATAATGAGCAGTTTGATGTTCAAGAGAATTCTGCCTGTTAGTCTCGCGCGCGAAGTTATGAAAAGATTTTATGTTTCATACGAATGAATATGTTTCTCCGTTGCGTAGGTTCAGAACGGACAGCCGCTTCGAGTTGCTTGAGAAACCGCTTGCCTTTTTGTGTTTTCTAGAAGTAGATGGTTCAATAGTGCTCAAACTAGGTCCACTAATTTTCACTGAATAGAAATGCTGTGTCTGCGTATACAGAAAACAAAAGAGAAGACATCTTCAAAAATGCTCTAAACTGTGAAAAAGTCGACTCATAAACGTCTTGTCCGCATTGTTTATGAACAATATGTTCCAATATATCCAACCACAACTAAAGATCCATCTTTCACAATTGCCATCTTCAAAAAAATGCCCGTTAATTATATTTAACTGAAAACTTATTCTTTGAAAGTATGATCTCTATAATTGGTGCTGGAAAAGTAGGCAGTGCCGCAGCATTCAACATTCTAAGATACAGAATCAGCGATGTTGTCCTTATAGACATTTTTGAAAGTCTGGCTAAGGGTGAAGCGCTTGACATGATGCAAACAGCGCCCGCAATAGAGTTTGACGGAAAAATCAAAGGAACAAGTGACTTCAGCGAAATGGAAGGGTCAGAACTAGTAATCGTAACAGCTGGTGAAGCCAGAAAGCCAGGAATGACAAGAATCGACCTTATGAACAAAAACGCCAAGATAGTCAAATCCATTGTAAAAGAAATTGTGCAATACGCTCCCAACTGCAAGCTTATGATGGTGACGAATCCAGTTGACATAATGACATACATAGCCTACAAAGAATCAGGCTTCGAAAGAAACCGTGTTTTTGGAATGGGAAACATACTTGATACTTTACGCTTCAGATCTTACATTGCATTGGAACTTAATGTCTCAAGAGAGGACGTGCGTGCTCTAGTCATGGGGGAACATGGCGATTCTATGACGCCCCTTGTTGGGTATGCTTCTGTTTCGGGCATACCAATAACATGTTTGCTTGACAAAAAACAGATCGAAAAGACAGTAAACTTCACGATAAGCTCGGGTTCTGATGTGATCAAGCTAAAGGGGTCAACGACTCATGCACCTTCAGCCGTCATAGCGATTATGGCGGATGCTATCCTTAGAGGCAGAAACAGAGTAATGGGCGTTTCCACATATCTCGAAGGTGAATATGGCGCTTCTGACATCGCGATCGGTGTGCCAGTAATTCTTGGAAAAAACGGCGTCGAGCGAATTTTGGAGCTTGAATTGATCCCTGAAACAAGGAAACGCTTTGAAAACTCCGTCTCTATTGTTAAAGAAGCCATAAAGAAACTAAGCGAAAAAGGTTAGGTGCGCATTCTGGTCTCGATTTTCGGATAAGTCTGATATTGTTGCAGAATCTATCCATATCGCCTACTGCGTCTATTCAATAACGTAAGATTTATAACTGATGACAAAGATACCTACGGTTTTGTGAATTAGAATGGAAATGGAACAAATAGCGAGGTGGGCATACATCGCCTTTGTTGTCCTAGCAATTGTAATGGGATTAGCGGTAGGCTACATGGCTTACAATGCTGGAACTTGGAGCGACCCCACCGTTGCAGATACAAATGGATGGGTCATGCTAACAATGCTAATCTTAGGAATAATAATCGGAATTACGAGTATAACGGCGAAAGAAGTCAGCCCATTTCTCATAGCAACAATCGCCTTAGTAGTAGCCGCCAGTGCAAACGTCTGGTCTCCATTAGGCAAAATCCACGAATTACTCAACTATTGGGCTACTGGAATCCTAAACTACATTGTGGCATTCGCAGCACCAGCCGCCGTCATAATTTCAATTAAAGCTGTTCTTGCTATGGCAAAAGAGAAATAGAAATTTCCTTAAATTCCCTTTTTTCTTGGACCAGTTTACGCTGGAGATAAGTGAGAGTTTTGAAATATTTGCAGCTTTTGCCCCTTTTTTCCTTTACTGTGGAAATTCAAACTTCATATAGACTAAGCAAATGAAGTTTCTCACACACAACTCTCTCTTTCTCCTCATGCACTCGTGAGAGCGAAGGAAAGATTGATCATAATTATATTTGGTCTTCTGGCTCTATATTCTAAATCTTCATAGGTACACAAGTTAAGCCATTGACTTTTCGCGTTTTTCTAGCCTGAAGGTATGCTTGGTTTCCATTTTTGAACGTCTTCGATGTAAATGAGCAATCACCAACTCTACCGAATCTATTGTCATCGTTCCGAATTTTCTATCTCTGAGTTTTTCGAGACTGTTTATTAGCTTCGTGAATTGTTGTTTGCTTTTGAACAGGGCTATGCTGACATGAGGTAAGAAATTTGGATAATCAAACCTAATCTTTCTTATCTCGGGTATCAATTGCAGTTTTTTGTTCAACTCTCCAATTATTCCATCGTCGTGAACTTCAATAAAAACGACGTCTGGAAAAATGTTAAGTCTGGCAATGAGTGCATCGAATTTGTTGAATGTTCGCAGGATTTCCCCCGCTCGCTCAACTATTCTCTGCAAGTTGTCTATTAAGACATCATCTTCTTGTTCTACAGATCTTCTCAGGAACCCACATCCTTTCACAGTTATGTGAAAAGAATCTTTAGGTAAGTGAACGCAAGGAATACTTGACAACTCGTCTTGAGTTTCAGTTATTTTCTTAATCAAGTTTTCATCCTTAATCCTGATGAGAAAGATCAAAAATTGGTTTCCTCTTTTGGACCAATCACTGTCAGCCCGATTCTTGATGACATAAGGTTGAATTTCATTTCGTCTTTCCCAAACACTGGTAAATCTATCGTCCATATTTTTACCTCCTCAAGGAAACGAGGGAAGGTTCTGAATCAATCGGCAAACTCCGCTTCACATTTTTCTCTAGTCTCAATTTGATTTCTGGCTTTAGCTTCGCGAATAAGCTTGACCGCTCCTCTATTGTAGACGATTACCCTTGATATTTAGGGTGAATTATTAGGTTTTGTCGTGCGTAGGGATTCATAACGTATAAGTTGACGTATCGACTCTTGATATTCACGATAACAATGAAGGCTAACCCTACCCTCGGCCGCCGAATCCGCATGCTCTTTCACACCTTGGGCTTAAGTTGCTTAGGCGGAGCCATATTCCTCCAAATTTTAGTATTTACTGATATACTTCAGCGCGGATATTTTATGGCAGTGGAAAATAATGTGGCTATTCTGGTTTTCGAAATAGCTCTGACGGCTTTTGCCTTTATCTACTTCGTTTACATATATCTCCGGTTCATCCGCTCAATAAGATAATCTTTTTTGGATAGAATCCTTTAAAAATCTTCTTTGAGTCGTTGCTAAATGGCAAAAGAAATAATCAAAAGTATTAAATAAACTTCCATAAAACTTTGTCAACAGCTTTTGCCTAAAAAAGGGTGAAAAAATGAAGAAACCAGCAAAAACGAGCTTGACGTTAATAATTCTTACGCTCATATTCGCACAGATTTGTGTAGTGAGATCCCAAGAGTCGACAGAAGACCTGAAGACATGTTTAGATTCCATATTCCCTGGAATTAAGGTTCAAGTTAACGCAACGGGAGAAACGCAGCCGGCCCATAACATTACTTTTGTTTTGAGTCTGAAACAACAAACGGAAGTTTACGTAGAATACTTTAACTTTACCATATTTGGCTTCTTGAATGGAACAGACAAAGTTGCTATGTTTAACATTACTGACAACAACTTTCCACTAGGAGATTCCCCGAAAGAATATGACGGGAATTTTTCCGTGCCGGAACAAGCTTGGGGTATTACTTACGGAGAAATTACGCTAAACTATACTGCGACATACATAGCAGAGTTTGGTAGTCTAGAATTACCATACAAAATTACCCTCGGGTTTATCATGACTAACGTTGAGAACGTTTACCTTAGAGCAACTGAAGAGCAGTTTAGAATCTTAAATCAAACCTACTGGGAGCTTCTGCAGAACTACACGGAGCTTCAGGGAAGCATAATAGAACTTGACAGTACTAGAAGATTAGCGGTGGTCTTGGGAATAACTACTGTGTTCTTCGTTGCTGCAACGCTTTATGTGATAATGAGGAAGCCTCGAGAACCCTGGTAGCACCCAATTTCCTCTTTTTATTCTATTACAAGCTGGCGTAACGTAAATCATTTTTTATGAAGCTTTTGGGCTGCTATAAACGTTAGACTTCGTTCAGTGAGCGCCTTGGCTGTTCTGTTCAGAGCGTCATGTTTGTCCATGTAGTTGCTCAGAAGTTTTGGCATGAGTCCTTTTTCGATTATTTCTTTTTTTGGAATGAAGTAGTCCAATATGTCTGATGGCTGTTCTCTGGTCTTTTCAATCTCTGGAGCGCCGCCTTCGTGTTTGGCGCTTATGTTTTTGACATGATCTGCTATTTCTACAAGCTCGCCTAAGCGGTCGTACGGTTGTCTTAAAATGCTCTTGTAAGCTTCTGTAATGTGGTGCTCTATGCGCACGATGTCTTCAAATCCAAAGGCTTTTCTCATGTGGGCTGACAGCTCGATTGTTTCGTTGTTTACTGAGTTTGATAGGTTAAAGCCGATGAGTGGGGTTGAGCCGTCGTCTCGGCTGAGAAGTTTTGCAGTCATAAGCGTCCAAAGTATTGAGTAGGGATTGTCGTTGCCTAGAAACACCGAAATCTTAAATTCGATGTCGATTCCAAGCTTGTGCAACAAATAGCCTAGCAAGACTGTTCCTGAGTTTATGTTCAAAACTTGAGTCAGTCCATATTCGGTGTAATAGTGAAGAAATTCCTCAACCCACTTTAACGCGTATTCATTTGGGACTCCGACGCCTCCAAAATAGCCTGTTATAGTTTCTGGACCACCTAAGTGAACATTGATAGGTTTGCCCTCTGGTCCGGGCAAAGTGCCCTTTGTGTCGAGTGTTTGCACATAAGAAGCGCCTATAATCTGCATTGCGGCGGCGAAGGCGATGATATCGTCATCTTCAACTTGTTCTTTCATGGAGCGAACACGGATGTAGCGGCTTGGCATGAGGTCCTGCCGTTCTATCGCATGTTTTGCTTCTTCTATTAACCATGGGAAGAAGTTGAATGCACTAATTTCTAACGTTATCGCGAAAGACTCGTCGAATTTCATTGTCTCGGTCTTGTTTCCTAGGATTTTCTTGCGATAGTCTCCAATGCTGATGAAAGCTTCTTTGTCTCGTTGTCTAGTTAGCCACTCAAGATCCTTTATGAAGGGCGATTTTTTCTCTTCAAGGCATTTCACTAGGTTTTCGAGTCTGCGAGACTCCTTGGCTTTACGGTTAATCTCGTTGACGCCGCCGTATTTTTCTACAATCTTGAGCAACCCGTTTGTAACCGGATTGTCTTTTCTTAGAAGAAAGTCATTAATTTCCTTAAGGTGTTCCTCTTTGATTCCTAATTTTTCTCTGACATTATCCAAAACAAGACTCCCTCTTCATATTGCATTGTGTTCAGCTTCTCCAAATTTAAGTATTTTCACTTTGTTTTCCTTTCTGAATTCAAAATCTGTTTTCGAAGATTCTTTACGTTGTAGTTTATTTCTTGCTTCCTTGGGTGGTGTGGTGACTTGAACCACTAGCAGGGAGACGTTTCTAACAATTATCTCTCTCTTCCACCTATAGAGGATTTTTCCATAAGCATTATCTTGAAGAAAACTATTACTAATCTATTAGAAAGGAAGCTTGAGGTTGTCACGTCTTTCACTGTTCTTGCTTTCAGTCCTATTTGTATTCTCTTTAGGTGTCAAAGTTGTCTATGCGCTCTCTGCCTCAATCAGCCCAACTTCCGCATACATAACTCTCGACGAATCAGTCACTTTAACGTCAACAGTTACTGATGGCATCCTACCCTACACTTACAAATGGTACCTGAACGGGATCAAGACAGACTGGAACTCGAGCGCCGCAATATTCACTCCCTCATTAGATGGTTACTACGTCATTTATCTGGAAGTCACTGACGATTCAAATGTTACAACGCGATCCAACGATGCCACAGTGACTGTCTACCCCCCGATCCCACAAGCTAATTTCACATACTCACCGACTTATCCGCAGGTAAACCAACTAGTCACCTTTGACGCTTCAGATTCGACCGCTGGTGCCAACGTTGCCACTATTACGAGTTATCAATGGAACTTCGACGATGGGACAAGTGCAAGTGGCGTAATCGCAGAGCATTCGTATACAGCCTCTGGCACTTACAACGTGACTCTGAACGTAACAAACTGCTTTGGCTATTGGGGTACAAAATCGAAACTAGTAGTGGTCATACTGCCACATGGCCCAACAGCAGCATTCACAGTAACTCCTGAAACCGCATCCGCACATACTCCTGTAATGTTTGACGCTACAACCTCTCTTCCAGGATGGAACGGCACTCACGAGATGCCTATTATCGAATATCGATGGGATTTTGGTGACGGCAACAATGAAACAACATTCAGTCCAATAGTGAATCATACCTTCAACAAGTTCGGGAAATACTATGTGAACCTTACTGTTTATGCACTCGGCGCTACTCCAGAAACGGATTCAACAATTCGGACAGTGATTGTTCTTATCTATAGGCCTGTTGGAGGTTATTCGGTTCAAATAGAAGAATACGCAAAAACAAAACCTGCAACACCTTACTTAGCCCTAATAGCAGTCTTTGCAGCAGTTATAACTGTAACCAAACGTAGACTACAAGGAAGAGTAGATCATTCCTTGGATTGACATAATAGGTAATTCATTGTTGTTCCAAGTTTCATTTCTGGCTTCACTATCTCATCCCATTGTAACTGTAGCTCATTAGAATCATTTTTTGGCCTAAAAATAGAACTTGCAGAAGTCTCCAATCTCTATCATATCATATTATGAGTTCTCGGTTCAAAGCTTAAATGATATAAGGTGAATGGTTAGATAGCAAGGTGAAGATGCGCCATGTTCAAGCCCGAGGGAATTTTGCCTGCCTTGGTTACACCTTTTGCTGATGATGGAAAAACTGTTGATGAAGAGAGATTGCGAGCATTGGTTAATCACTGTATCGCGTTAGGCGTGCATGGGGTTGTACCATGTGGTACAACAGGCGAGTTTGTGAATATGACCGTTAATGAGAAAAAGGACGCCATAAAAACCGTTATTGACGAGGTTAACGGACGAGTCAAGGTTGTTGCCGGGACGGGAGCAAGCGGGACAGAACAAGCTTTGGAGATGACAAAATTTGCGAAGGATGCAGGTGCTGATGCTGTCCTAATCGTTACGCCGTACTATTTGAAACCAGCAGACCGCGGAATATATGAGCATTACGATACAATCGCGAGCAAAGTTGACTTGCCTATAATTCTCTACAACATCCCACAGTGCACAGGCTTACCAATGCCGTGGCAAATGGTCGAAGATCTAGCCCAAATCCCCAACATAGTAGGCATAAAAGACAGCAGTGGACAACTAAGCCTAATATTAGCCGTACTAGAAAAAGTCAGAGACAAAATCAATGTTTTATGCGGACACGACGAAGTAGTCATTGCTGCATTAGCTGCAGGCTGTTCTGGAGCGATTCTTGCAAGCGCCAACGTCATCCCCGACGTATGGGTTCAGGTCTACAATCACGTAAAGAATGGCGAATTGCAAAAGGCTCGAGAACTCCAATACAAAGTGCAGAAAATCGCGAGGATAATAGCTGGAAGCGGAGCCGTAGGCACAAAAGAAGCATTAAACATGATGAAAATGAAGGTCGGTCCAGTCAGAAAGCCGCTGAGTGTAGGCGGCGAACTAACATACGAGGCCAGGGAAGAACTCCGCCTAGACTTGGAAAAGATAGGAAAAATAAAGCCAAAAGAAACTAAGGTCGAAGTCGCCGAAAAGCCTTTGGAAGAACGTTTTGCCACAGTTGAAATATCGTCAGAAGCTATAAGAGATTTCAAGCTAAGGGTAGGAGAGGCTTTGGCTGGACAAGGCGCTGAAGTCGCCCACATAGACCTTATGATTGGAAACAGAGACGGTCCGTTAGGAGAAGCCTTTGCAAAGGCTAAAGCCGCACCAACATCGGGACACGAACCATTGTTAGCTATTTTAGAGCCGAACCTGTCAGTGAAGCCTGTAACCTTAATCGTTCCAACAGTCACAATCACTAGTATGCGTCAAGCAAGCATGGTCTATGGGCCAGCCCAAACGGCAGTCGCAAAAGCAGTAGTCGACAGTGTCGCAGATGGAACAATTCCAAAGAAGGTTGTTGAGGATTTGATAATCATTTCGAACGTGTTCGTTCATCCGACTGCTGTTGACAGACAACGCATCTACATAAACAATTACAAGGCAATGCGCCACGCTATCCGCAAGGCGATAGAAGGCAGACCAGACATAGACGAGCTAATAGAAAACAAAGACAGGTCAAAACATCCCTTCAAATACACACCCTAGTTCCCAATTTGGCTTTCACCACAAACACAAATCAACGGTGGATGGCGCGCATGCGGAACGCTTAAACCTACATTGCCATGAAGTTTGTCTGGAGAGAAAGTGATGAGAGTAGCCACTATAATGGGTAGCCCGAGGAAAAAAGGCAATACGGCAAGAGTGCTTAAATTGTTTGAAAACCAGACCATACAGAACGGACACGAAGTAGACCGGATCAATATTGTGGATTATGAAGTTAAAGGTTGCTTGGGCTGTCAGTCCTGCCGAAAAGAGAGGCATAAGCTATGGTGCAGGCAAGATGACGATGCAATAAGGATATTCAAACGCCTCGTGGCAACTGATGCCGTGATATATGCCTCACCGCTGTATACATACAGTTTCCCTGCACAGATGAAAGCTCTGATTGACCGTCAGAACTGTTTGGTCAAAGACTATGGCACGTCAGAGTGCATAGCCTTCCTCAAAGACAAACGAGCAGCACTCCTCGTCACGTGTGGGGGTCCAGTTGAGGAGAATGCGGATCTAATCCAAGAAGCGTTTAAGAGAGAAAGCCAATACCAGCAAATGAACGTCGTCGGCACGTATGTCGTCCCCTATTGCACCACCCCTGACGCACTTGGCAACAATGCAATAGAAATCGCAAAGCAAATGGCGACAGATATAGTAAGCGAGGAACAAGCGCACACTGCTAACTGTTCTTCTTTTTTGACATAAAAATGCCAACCATGAAGAAAACATCTACCAGAAACGGCCATCATGGGTTCCTCGGGTGAGAGAAACTGCACACTTCCAACCTAGGCCTTTGCTCCCTGTCCACAATTCAATTCTGCCTGCACATCTATGTCGAAAGGCAGTTCAAACGGCACATGGAATCTTCAGAAGATAAATCATGCAGCTTTACGCGAAAATGGACAGAGCTTGTCCGAGATGTAAAGGATTCAGCGTCGACGGAATCTTTGCATGTAAGTTGCTTCGCTATTCGCCTAAAAGATAGATACAGCTCATGTTGAAAAAAAAATATTTTTTTCCATGAGCTAATACTTACCATGAGCTAATACTTATATTGATAACTGTTCAAAACTTTTAGTCAGTGTAGTGAAGGGTTTGTCTATTCAGAAAATAAGTGAAGGCGAATACGTACTGTTATACCTGAGCCAGCGGAAAACCTACATGGTTAAAGTTGAAGCTGGCAAGACCTTTCATACGCATAAGGGGTTCATAAAATTCGACGATTTGATTGGAAAAGAGTACGGCTCAAGAATTCTAAGCAGCCTAGGCATCGAATTCACAGCATTGAAACCTTTGTTGCGCGATTATATTATGAAGTCTGTGCGAAAGACGCAGATAACTTATCCCAAGGACATAGCACTTATCGTAATGTTCAGCGGTATAGGTCCAGGAAGCCTGATCGTGGAAGCCGGAACAGGCACAGGTGCATTGACTACAGCATTAGCACATTACGTTAAGCCAGATGGCAAATTGTGCAGCTACGAGATTAGAGAAGAATTCCTCAAAACTGCAGAGAGAAATCTGAAACGAGCAAACATGTTTGACTTTGTTGAGTTGAAGAACAAAGATGTCACCATTGGGATAGATGAAAGCGACGTAGATGCAGTTATACTTGATTTGGCGACGCCGTGGCTTGTTGTCCCCCACGCTTATTCAGCCCTAAAGCCTTGTGGAACAATAGTCTCCTTTAGTCCAACAATAGATCAGATTATCAAGACAGTTGAGACCTTGAAGGAAAACGGTTTTGTGGACATAGAAACCGTTGAGTGCCTAATGCGTGGAATGCAAGTTGAAAAGGGAAAAACACGACCCCAAACTTTGATGACTGCTCATACGGGTTATATAACATTTGCCCGCAAGGCAGTAAAGACCGGATCCTAACCTTTTTCTGGACCACCAATAGCAAATATACCATTGACACAATCATTTTCAAGCTTTTTTCCAAAACGCATGCGAATGCTTTCTGAATACTGTACAAAACCAAACTCTCGGAGAATTTCAACAGCCCCTTCGTTCACTGCAGGAACGCCTACATACAATCTTGCATCATGCTCAAACACGTCGATGCATTTCGTCAAAAGTTCCTTTGCGGCTTCTGGATTTTCAGGGCTACACACCCAAGGTCCTATTCTGTACCCATCTTGTAGTCCGCGACACATGACGTAACCCGCAATCTTGGATCCGACATGAGAACCGAAGCAGAGCCGTGGATTGTCACGATAGAGACTTGTTAAGACTTTGGTTCTATCCGCTCCAAAATACTCAGCGTCAAACCTAACAACTTCTTTCATGTTCTCCTTTTTCAGAAATGTTGCGCTTGGATTGGATTCTGCAGTATTTTTTCGTTTTTTCCCCGAAAGTCTCAGAGAGCCATACTCATCTACAAACCCTAGTTTTCGGTACAAGCCTGCTATGGCTGGAACTGCTTCCAGCTTTATCGTTTCTACTCCAAGGTTTAACAGATAATTAATTGCTTTTTTCATCAGCAACGTACCTATTCCCTTTCTTCTATACTCAGCCTCAACAATTAGGAATCCTATCCACCCTACTCTGCCATAGCTGATGGAGAAAATGTGGCCCGCAGGTTTGTTTCTTGCTTCTGCGATGAAGCATCCTTTCGGTTCATAGTTAAACATTCGTTCAATGTCACTTTTTGTGTCACCCCAATGCTCTGTGGCGTTCATTTCATGTGCAAAGTTGATGTCTTTTTCTTTAAACTGGCGAATGGCAAAATGCTCCAAGCATCATTCCAACCTAATGTGAAAAGCATTTATGTACTGTTTATTATAATTTTTCGTAATTTTTCGCGACTGTTTGGAGGGTTACCATGGTGAAGTTTCGCATAAGTGGGACTGAGCATGAGTGTCGTATAGAACAAATCAGAAAAGTTCTAGCTAGACGTAGACTTGATGCATTATATTTGACGAATAGTACAAGCATGTTTTATCTAACGGGCTACTCATTCATCTCAACCGAACGCCCAGCAGCACTGGTAATACCACTTGATGGAAAAATCACCTTCATAGGTCCGCTTTTGGAAAGAGACCACATCCCATTGAAAACAAAACTTATCGAAGATGTCAAGACCTATATGGATTACCCTGGAGAAAAGCATCCGATTGATCATTTTGCACAGTTCTTGAACGACATGGGCTTAGCTAAAAAACGCATTGGTACAGACAATAAAGCTGGAGCCGCTGGGACTTGGGGTTACAGGGGTCCGCCACTCTTCAAAAAGCTGCATGAGGCAAGGTTTGTGGATATGAAGGATTTGGTTCCTTCAATGCGTCTTGTAAAATCAGAAGAAGAAATAGCCCTAATGAGGGAAAGCGCAAAGTGGGCGAATTTAGCGCATGCGTTATTGCAGGAGTATACGGCTGAAGGATTGTGGGATGTTGAAGTTGCCCTGACTGCGACACAAGAGGCATGCATCATCATGAAAAAAGCTCTTGGATTCGATTATGAACCTTTGCGTAGAAGCGCTCCGGTGAGCGTGGGCTTTAGAGGTCAGATAGGTGAAATGAGCGCCATACCTCATTCTATTGCAACGAGGCGCTTGATTGGGAAGGGCGATGTTATAGTTACGGGTGCCGGTGCGGATGTTGGCGGCTACAGTTGCGAACTAGAACGTACAATGGTGGTAGGCAAACCAACACCCAGACAGAAACGTTATTTCAATGTAATGGTGAAAGCTCAAGAAGCAGCGTTCAAAACATTTAGACCTGGAGCAAAATGCAGCGATATTGACAAGGCAACGATTGACGTGTTTAAGAAAGCCAAGTTATTACATTTAGTGCTGCATCACACTGGTCATGGATTGGGTTTGGAAGGACATGAACCTCCATGGTTGGACATAGGCAACGGTGAGCCTTTACGTGCTGGAATGGTTGTCAGCTGTGAACCAGGAATATACGAGGTTGGATTTGCAGGTTTTCGCCACTCTGACACTGTTTTGATAACTGAGGATGAAGCAGAACTAATCACATATTATCCAAGAAACCTGGAAGAACTCACAATAGACTAAAGAATTAGAACGTCTTGAGTATCATGGTTTTTGTTCTAAGCAAGCCTTGGCAGCGTGGGCAGCGTCTTCGCCCTCGTTTGAAGGGGAACGCGCCTCCGCAATTGAAACATATCTGAACATCGGCAATCACTTTTCCATTAGGCATTCGTTCAGAAGCTTCTAAACATTCTTGAGCTTTTATTCCTGCCCTCTGTTCTCCGAAGTAATGTTTTTGCAGCTTTGACGACATATCGTTGCATCTCACTCTTAAGATTTTTTTTCTCTAATTTTGATTTCAAGCGAGTCGATTAGCATTGCTATTTTGTACACTACCACTGCCAACATGATTGTTACGGCGACTTCTGTGATATCTCCAAGCATTCTTATCAATTCAGTCAATGTCAATCATGCAGCCTCCATCAGTTGTTAAAGTCTATTTCGTTGATTTCACTCAGATCTAGAATTGCCATTTCAACTTTCACCTTCTTCGAACAATATAAAATGGAGTTGCGAATCTTAATACTACGGTTTAGAACATTATTGTACTAAAATTAGTACGTCTTGATCCACAAATGCCCTTCCCGTGGCATTCTTCGCTTAGCCACTGCATAAATGGCGATGGCAATCACAAAACTGACAGCAAAAATCTCAACATCGCCAGCTGAATACTCTTGTGTTTTGGAACCATAACTGAATACCGCGCTTTCGCCGGCTAATCCTAAAAACCTTACATAACTGTTTTCAACCGTAATTTCTGTAGCCGCAATTAGCGGAACCAATGTTATTACTAATCCAAGGACAATAGCAATCGCGGTGTACAGCAAGATTCTCTTCAATTGCCTTGCCTCCATGAAAAGTTATTGATGTCGTGTCTTTTAAGTCTACATTTTAGAACACTATGCTGTTGAGGCTTCAAAATGGCTTTGTCCTCCATAACCTGATGGTTTCAATCCAGAAAATCGCAACTGCGATTAGACCGAACATCACGGCGTAGAAGTTGGGTGTTATCTGCAGTACTAAGAGCAGCATGAAATACGCTGTTACCATAGTGGAAAACAATATTGAGTAGAAGAGGTACCGGGGCACAAGAAAATGACCCATGCGAGTGAAAAACCGCAAGATTCCCACTTTGACTTCTTCTTCCAATACGTATTCACCTGTCCCCTTTTTCTGAACAAGCCTCAAGTTCTGCAATTTCTCAAGGTGATGCGCTGCAATGCTTGGACTTGAAAAACCAAGGGCTCGCTGAACTTCTCGAACACCTACCATATGGCTGGGCTGCTGAAGCAAATACCAATAAACGAGAAGAGTCTTGCCTTTCAACTCAGACTCCAAAAAAGCCAAATCAAATTCGCGAGGAGCTTTTGACACAAACTACCGCCCGAAATATATTAGGAAAAACTGTTTAAAAGCCTGATTACAAACTGCCACTTTATCTCTGCTCGATCTTCGCCTTCTTCAAAAACTTCTCACTCTTCTCTCTATATCTCTTTTCTTTAGCGTAATAATTGAGGTTCTTGCAGAGTTCAGCCATTAACGCGGTCACATTTGCGACTCCAGCATAATTCTTTATGTTTTCAAGTATTTTCTCTGCACGTTCCGCAATTTTCAAAGCTCCCAGATACTCTGCATTCTGTTTCAAAAATCGGGCTTTGACAATTAGTGTCCAACCGACAATCTGCTGCATGTCGTACTCATCGTTGCTTTCTGCTATGTTAAGAGCCTTTCTCCAATTTTCCTCAGCCCCGGCGACGAAACCTGCACTTGCGAGTCTCACACCTAAAGCCACAAGACACCGGGCGATTTGGACTTTGTCCTGAGATTTTCTTGCTGTCACCAGTGCTTTTTTCATACGTTTCACACTTTCTTCTTTATCTCCTGTGGCTACTAGGGCGCTGTCAATTCTCATGAGGCAATATGCTAACACGCTGTTTCGTTCTTTCTCCAAATCTGGGGAGAGTTTCGACAGAGCTTCCAGGATCTGTCTCGCTTTTTCATACTCTCGTAATTCTTTCCGGTGATTTTTATCTCGTAGACTGGTCCAGAGAGCCTTGTTTATTAATTCTGCTGCTTGTTTCAGCTTCTTCTGCTGCTCATTTTCATTTTGATCATAACTTAAAGATAATCACCTTGGATATTCTACTTCTGTACAATTGCTTCTTACTGGATCGCCGTCTGAGTAACTCTGAGATTTCATCCCTTTGCAAGTGTCAAGCTAATGCCTTCTCATCATCCGGCAAGAAGCCAATAGGCAGAATCGAAAATAAAAATGTTCTTCAACGTAACGAGTGAACACGTGATTTTTAGATTGTTTCTGAAATATTGGGCTTATGGATGATTTTCATAAAAATCGTCTTGCTTCTAAACCACTGGGTACGTAGGCTGGAGAAACAAAAGAAGCAGTTACTGGATTAGTGGCGATTCTTTTTTTGACCGATATTCTGTTCGCAGCATTTTTGCTATTTACTTGAATTGATGTTTTTTGCGGAATAAAGTTTCGCAGGCGATAGCGCTGCAATTGTCAACTAATATTTCAAATTTCAGGTCTTCTTTGCTTCTTTTTGGATTTGTGCCTTGCTTCTTTCTCATGTGTTCATTCACCTTTAACCGAAGGCATAAGGTATCGCAAGTCTTAATAAACATTCTTCTCCATCTGTTCAACTAAAATACATCAACAATTTATCAGTCTTAACACGTACACCTGGAGCTTTTTGCTCGATCGTAGAAAATTTCTTAACACCCTAGTTTCCAGCTAGGCTTTTAACTATCTTTGTGTTAACGTACTTGGTGAGGTTTAGAATCGTGATTGATCCTAGAATTCACTACTTGGAGAAAACGTCTACTTCTGCCCGACTATGGAAGAAAGCGTCGGAAGTTATGCCTGGTGGGATAACAGCAAACATCAAGTATTTTGATCCATATCCGATTTTTATGAGAAAAGCTGAAGGGTCAAGAATATATGATGTAGATGAAAAAGAGTATGTTGATTATTGCCTATGCCTTGGTCCATTGATCCTAGGCCACGGACATCCAAAAATTGTGGAAGCAATTAGAAAGCAGCTGGATGAAGGCGGAACTACTATTTACGGAACTCCTCACGAGCTCGAAATCGACATGGCTGAAAGAATAAAAAGCCATGTTCCATGTGCGGAAATGGTGCGGTTCACTAACTCCGGTCTAGAAGCCACCTTGCATTCGATAAGAGTAGCGCGAGCATACACCAAAAGGGAAAAAGTGGCAAAGTTTGAAGGGCATTATCATGGGGCTCATGATGATTTAGCAGTAAGCGTGTCTCCACCCATAGATTTAGCAGGATCAGAACTCGCTCCTGAAACCGTCTCCAACTCTGCTGGACTACCAGATTTCGTCTTGGCAAACTCCATCATTTTGCCGTTTAACAATTCTTCTGCGACTGAAAGGTTAATAGAAAAACACAAAAATGAGCTGGCTGCGGTGATAATTGAACCAGTTGCCAGAGGCTTCCTGCCACCTGAAAGAGACTTTCTTAAAAGTCTGAGAAAGGTGACAGAAGAAAATAACATAGTGCTGATATTTGATGAGATCATGACAGGTTTCAGGCTAGGTCTCGGCGGAGCCCAAGAATACTTCGGAATAATTCCTGACATGGTTGCGTTAGGAAAAATCGTTG
>JAOULW010000006.1 GCA_029881805.1 Candidatus Bathyarchaeota archaeon | reverse complement strand
AAGAAGACCTGAGAAAACCTAAGCCTCAGAAAAAGAAAGAAAGAGAAGCGAAGCGGAAGAAGAAAAAGCTTGCAAGACTTGAAAGGCAACAGTCCAGATAGGCTTATCTAGAGCACAAGCACGCGAATGATCTATACAAACAGTACAAAACCACACCTAGAATTGGTATTCTGGGAGCGTTTCGAACTCTCGCCAAGCACGAATAGGGCATATGTTTATTTACTGGTAAATTGGTGCTGAAATCCCTTCCCCGGCGCCAAATGGTGCCTTTTCATAATACGCTTTATTTGGCTATTAGCAGAAACGACTTTGGTGAAGCAAGGCAATGATTGCGGTTACTGTCTTATTGTTGCCAGTGCCTTTATTTGTTTTCTCTTTTCTGGCATAGCGACAATTCTCACTTCAACATTGTTCAAAGCGGCTTTTGCGGCTTTTCTTCCTTCGTTTTTCGTTTGGTACGTTTCTTTTAGTTCGATCCACGGCAGTGTTTCATCAATTCTTATCCATACAGCATACAAGGTTTTCACGATTCTGACACTCGAAAACGAGTTAGAGCCTGAGTAATTAAAACAATTATGAATTCTAAATATGAACTTCCGTTAAGCTTTTTTTGGAAATATATTTAAAGGGCTCACGTCCTCTCCTAGGGTTTAGGAGCGAACATGAACGTGGAATTTAAGCGCTCGCTTAGAAGGACTCTGTTGAAGGGGTGCCTATGGATGGGTGGAAGCAAACTAAGCCAAGAAGGTGAACAAGATGAAGCTGACCAACAGCCTAGGCTACAGCATCAACGCCGTTCCGCCCATAAGGTACGCGTTAAAGAAAGACCAAGTTTCTGCTATTCATAAAGTACGTAAGCTGACTTTTTTTTTCAAGGTTTCTTCCGTCTTCAATTCTTTCCTGTATGCTGCTTTCATAAAGGAGGCTGCAAGCCGATGACTAGCACCTTAAATTCGAAAACGTTCTTTAAATCGTTCAAAGAAGCTTTGATCGCGTATTCGTTTGATTTTGGCGGAATAATTGCAGGCTTGCTGGTTGCTTCTCAACTCAACGTTTTTCAGCTTTATCCTTGGGCTATCGCAGTGTATCCTGCTATCTTAAGTGCCAGAGGCATGATAAGCGGGCTGTTTAGTGGACGCTTAGGAACGGCTTTGCACGTCGGTACGATTTACCCAAGACTTTTCGGAAACACAAAAACCTTTTACGTATTATTCAGGGCAATAGTCGTCCTGACTTTAGAAACGAGCGTTGCAATGAGTTTAGTTTCTGTTCTCTTTGGGAATTTATTCTGGGGAATAACTTTCCTAGATTTTTTCGACATTTTAATAGTCGTGGTTTCAACTATGACCTTGGGACTAATGCTCTCCTTGTTTACAATAGCTGTCTCATTCGTTACATTCAAGAGAGGTTTAGACCCAGATGTTATCGAGTATCCGATAATGTCTACTGTCGCGGACATATTCATAACAGCGAGTTACGTTCTGACGCTAAACATGTACTCTCTATTCAACTACGCTGCTCTCTTTGTTGGAATTATACAAGTGATTTTGGCGCTCTATATCTTAGCGAAGGACATTCGCGAGAAAGAGTTCGTCAAGACAATCAAAGAATCTTTTTTCACCTTGATTTTTGTCGCCTTCATCGTCAACATCACAGGGACAGTTCTAAGAAGCATAAGCTTAGAGGGCTGTGAGGAGATTTATACCGTTTATCCTGCGTTGATTGACATGGTAGGGGATGTCGGTTCCGTAGTTGGGTCCACAGCCACAACAAAACTTGCTCTGGGATTGCTTAAGCCTTCTTTCTCGTCAATGCGAAATCACGCGATGCACATTCTGAGTGCATGGGCGGCGTCGATTATAATGTTTATTTTCTTCTCAGTTACAACGTTAGCCTTGGGCGGCAAGCTGTATGCGTTCTTGGGCTTCACTACTCTTTTATTGATAACGAATGCCTTTGCTGTAAGCGTAATTATCCTGGTGTCTTACGCTGTTTCAATTTTGACTTTTCAGAGGGGTTTGGACCCTGACAACTTCGTCATCCCTATTGAAAGTTCTCTTGCAGACAGTATAACAACAATCGCTTTGCTCATGGCTTTGTTTCTAGTGAGGGCAATTTAAAGGGATAGAGTTAAAACGTGCGTTATTCATTATTCTTTTTCAGTCGGAGAGCGACATTAAAAATATGCCTCCTTTAGGGAAGATAGAGTATAAACCCATACCCGCTAGAGAAGTGCTTTTAGAAATGAAAAACCTTTCCGAATTGATGATTGACTTGGCTTACTCTGCCGCACTATTTAATGACAAAGAACTAGCGGATGACGTTTTAGAACTTGAAAGCCGTGTTGATACATTATCCTACCTCTTAGATATGACGATTATGATAGCAGCCCGAGATTCTAAGGACGCTGAAATGCTGGTTGGAGTTTCCACAGTCGCTTCTGCAGCAGACAAGATTTCAGATGCCGCCGCAGACATTGCAGCTATAGTCACACAAAACATTGGCGTTCATCCCATTGTAAGTGAAATTTTTGAGAAAGTTGAAGAACGTTTAATGAAAGCAAAAGTAAGTGAAGAATCAATCCTTGTTGGAAAGCAGATATGTGAACTTGATTTAGCGGCCAGAATGGGCATTGACATAATTGCCATTTGCCGAAACAAAGATTGGATAATAAATCCCAAAGAAACCGAACAGGTTGAACTTGGCGACGTTCTCATTACCCGCGGAGCCCCATCGGGCACGAAAGAATTTAAAGAACTTGCTGTGGGAAAACTCCAGAAAATGGAGGAATAGAATGCCCCAGCCAAACCAGAAGCAATTTGAAGAGATTGTTGAACGATTTGTTGAGCTTAAAGATACGTCTGAGTTAATGATTGACTTGGCCTATTCTTCGCTTCTGTTGAAGAGTAGGGAGTTAGCCGAGGAAGTGCAGAGACTTGAAGAGCTCGTCGATAAATTACATACCGAGTTCGAGTTGATTGTTTTGTCAAGCGGTTTCAAAAAAGAAGATGCTAAGGGTTTTCTTGGACTTATAAGGCTGGGTGTTGCAACCGAAAAAATAGCTGATGGTGCTGCCGAGATAGCAGAAGTTGTTTTGAGAGGCATCGAGCCACATCCAGTGTTAAAACTCGCCATTGAAGAAGCCGAAGAAACCGTCACCTATGCGGATGTGTCTGAAAATTCTTCGTTGATAAATAAGAGCTTGCGGGAGGCTCGAATTCCCGAAGAGACTGGCATGTGGGTTCTTGCCATAAGAAGGAGAGACAAGTGCATACGACCCAAACCTGACTCCAAAATTGAAGCAGACGATGTATTGATTGCCTCCGGTTACGCGGGAGGAGAGCAAGATCTCAAAAAATTGGCGGCTCCCTAGTTTGCCGTTAAATAGCGCGCGCTTTGTGAAAGCTTTAAGATAATGGAGTCAGTTTTCAGATTCTACAGGTAGCTTGAGGGCTGTATGTGAAACATAACCTTATCATTCTCGGAATAATCCTGACGATGATTGGAGCTGCTCTATTTATTTTGTCATATGTACCGATTAAGCATTCATCAACTTTGGCTAATGAGTCTTTTGAGATTCCAAGCTTCGAATGGTATTACTATTCAGGCATTTTTCTGCCAAATACACCTCTTCACATAATTTTTGAAGTTCAACTGGGAAGCTTGGATTTTATAGTCTTCAACGAAACTAACTTGATTAAGTGGAATGCAAGTCAACCTTATGAACACTATAGTGAACCTTCTCGCCCAAATGCCTCTTATTCTGATATCATATGGGTCCCACCAGCAAATACGCGAATCTATTTTGTTTGGGACAATTCCTATAGCTCTCTATCAAAAATTGTGTTTACACTAGTCTATGTGGAGTATATTGAACCCCTGTTGCCACCTTTGATGTCAGTTTCAGGTATTTTTCTTCTGTTTGCTGGGCTTTCCACAATAGGATATGGAAGTCGTCCACCCACTCCAAATTCCTCACAAAAGACGATTATTCTAGGCTACATTTTTGCTGCGCTCGGAGGGCTTGTAGGTTTGCTCTTTGGAATAGAACTGACTATAAGCAAAAATGATGAAAGCAAGCATCACGGGAAAGTAATAGCTACTATTGGTGCGACTGCGACAATCGTTTACGTTCTACTACTATTCGTATAACTTTAGCGCGCACTCAAAGGTGGCAATTGCACTTGTTTTTGTTTTGACTCAGCTTTCTGCTTTTTTGTTTCTTTCAAATATGGTTACTAGCTCAGTATCGTAAATTAAATGTTATAATTCATTAATACTATAAGCTCGTAATCCGATTTTGTAAGTGTGCTAAAGGGAGGGTTAACTATCACAAAGAAGAAAGAGACAATAATGCAAGTTCAAGGGTTCACATGTTCAAATCCCTCTTGTGGAAGAGCTTTCACTAACCCCATTAAAGCCCAAAATTTGGCCTCCAAAGAATCAGAGTCCTATGAAGCATGCCCTTATTGCTTAACAAAAATAATAGTTGAAGAAGAACCTTCTCCGCTACTAGAAGAGAAGCAAGAACCTGATGTCAGTGAAACGAAGATAAAGAAATCTGTCACTCGATCTATTGATGAAAAACGAAAGAAGGTTCCCTCTGAGATACAAGGATGCCTGCACCATTTTGGATATTTGAGCAAACGTTCGACGAAGGAAAAAATACCTGAAGAATGCATAGTCTGCGGAAACATAGTGCAATGTATGCTTCAAAACATAACTGGTTAGGTGCCTTACCGTGGTATGCATGGGTTCTTTCAAACCTCTGAGTCTCGAAATGAGTAGGAGACAATCTTAGTTGTCAGCAACTTTACAGAGAAGAACTCCTAGTGCTCTAACGTCATCGACCCCTCATGCGAAAACGTTAAACGCTGAATCGGTAACTGCAATCGTTACGGGTTTTCTTAAGCGGGTCGGAAATAGGGGCAGTTTGAAGCCTAAGCGGGTTTCTTTAGAGGAGGGAGTATACACAGTAGAGGTTGAGATGAAGAAACTTATAGCCATTGTTAGAGTTGATTCAGAGACTCATGAAATCAAAGAATATGAAATACAGGCAAAGGGTGAAGAAGTGCCCTTTATTTCAATCTCGCCCAAAATTGTCATGGTGATGTTTGGTGTTTCTGCAGCCACTTATATTGCGTTGTATTTTGCTTTTCAGATGTTTGGTTTATAAACATTGGCTTCTCTAGGCTGCTCTTGATTAGCCTTTAACATAAAATATGAATAGAAACAGATTCGAAATAGGAAATAATTTTACTCTTAGGTTTTTCTTCTTCGTTCGGGCTTTTTCTCTTCTTCAGTCTCTGGGACTTCTTCCTCTGATGGTCTCTCTTCCGGTTTCTCCTCTTCCATTTCGCTTGTAATTTCCTCTATTGGCTTTGGCGGTGGTGTCGTAGCCATCGTCCAACCTATCCATGCACCTATTCCCATGATTGCCACAAAAGCTATGAACACGGGAACAGCCACAAGCCAAAACTGAATTGCGCTGGTATCTGCTGCCCATCCCAAGTCTATCATCCATTGGGGATAGAAGAGAGTTATCACGTAGAATATGGCGATTATCATGCATACGAGGAAAATTATCCCACCTATTGCTTGATCTTTACTGACCATTACTCATCACCACATGTAAGCCATGTTTACTTCTTATTACCTTTTAAAGTTTGCCGTGTCTTTCGAAAGTTGCAATTACGTTGTTCCCATTTCCCATGTTGCCAGATACTCTTTCTGCTCGTCTGTTAGTTCGTCTATCTTAATCCTCATCGCATCAAGTTTCAGCATTGCAATCGTTTCATCTATCTCCTTTGGCACCGGGTATACCTTCGGTAGCATTGTTTCAGCCTGAGCCATGTATTCTACGCATAGAGCCTGATTCGCAAATGACATATCCATAACCTCGGATGGATGGCCTTCTGCCGCCGATAAGTTCACGAGCCTTCCCTCTGCTAAAAGGTATATTTTCTTCCGATCCTTCAGGGTGTATTCCTCAAGGTTTGGTCTCATCTTTCTTTTTGAAACTGCAAGTTCTTCCAGGTTCTTTATGTCTATTTCTACGTTGAAGTGACCGCTGTTGGAGAGGATGGCACCGTCCTTCATTTTTTCCATGTGCTCTTTTCTTATCACATTTATGTTGCCTGTTGACGTCACAAATATGTCGCCTATTGTTGCAGCCTCAGCGATTGGCAACACACGGAAGCCGTTCATTACAGCTTCAAGTGCTCTAATCGGATTCACTTCAGTAACTATTACATTTGCGCCCATTCCTTGGGCTCTCATGGCTATTCCTCTCGCACACCATCCGTAACCGCAGACAACCAAGTTCTTGCCTGCTAAAAGAATGTTTGTCGCTCTCAGAATGCCGTCTATTGTACTTTGTCCTGTTCCGATGCGGTTGTCAAACAAATATTTCGTGTAGGCGTCATTCACCGCTATTATTGCGTATTTGAGCCCCCCAGTTTTTTCCATGGCTCGTAACCGCAACACACCTGTCGTCGTTTCTTCCGTTCCACCTTTAATGTTCGATAATGCCTCTGTTCTTTTGCCGTGGATTGTGCCTACAAGGTCTGCCCCGTCATCGAGTGTTATTGTCGGTTTATGGTCTATTGTTCTCTCTATGCACCAGTAATATTCGTCTGTTGTTTGTTCTCGCCACGCAAAGATATTGACGCCTTTCTCTGCTAAAGCAGCTGCCACATCGTCTTGCGTAGAAAGAGGATTAGAACCGCATAACGTAACTCTAGCTCCTCCGGCGAGGAAAGTGTCAACAAGAACGGCTGTCTCTTTTGTTACGTGCAAACAGGCTCCTAGAGACAAGTCTTTAAGAGGTTTTTCTTTGCTGAATCTTTCTCTGATCTGGTTTAGAACAGGCATATGTTTTGAGGCCCATTCTATTTGCAAATGACCTTTAGACGCTAGAGTTGTGTCTTTAACTTTGAATTTTTCCATTCTGTTTCCCTTCCTCTGATGCTCAACTACAACTTGACTATTTAGTGTTACTATAGCTTGTTAAGAAGACCACTTTTTACTTTCTCAGCGTTTCCCATGACTTTTTCTACGTCTAATTTCGCCAATTTTCTGTTTTCCATGACTATTTCTCCGTTCACTATTACTGCTTCAACATCAGAGGCCTTTGCTGCATATACTAGATGGCTTACCGCATTATATGATGGGCAAAGGTGTGGTTTCTTGAGGTCGATTATTGCTAAGTCTGCTTTTTTGCCGACTTCTATCGAACCTATTTCATTGTCCCATGCCAATGCCTTGGCTCCTTCTATTGTCGCCATCTCTAGGACCTGTTCTGCTGGCAGAAGCGTTGGGTCTTTGGCTACTCCTTTGTGCAATATGGCTGCTGTTTTCATGATTTCGAACATGTCAGCAGTGTTATTTGCACATGGACCATCTGTGCCAAGTGAAACAGTTATGCCTTCCTTGAGCATTTTCGGGACAGGGCTAATACCTGAAGCAAGTTTGAGGTTCGAGATTGGACTGTGCGAAACCTTTACTCCTCTCTTCTTCATAACTGACATATCCTTATCCACTAATGAAACACAATGTGCTGCAATTACATATTCATCCAAAACGCCCAACAAATCTAAGTACTTCATTATTCCCTCTTTTAATTCCATCTTGAAGGCCTTTCGGATCTTTTCCGTTTCATCATCTGTTTCAGCGACATGGATATGCCAAATTAGCGGTACTCGGCTTGAACCGTATTCTTGATTCAATTCCTTTCGGATTTCTTTCAGTTCTCTCATGTATTCTGGATCAACCGTATATGGCGAATGGGGATCTACGCTTACACGGATTAAACCATCTCGCTTGTTATGCCAATTTCTAGCCAAGTCCCTTAGGGCTTTTTTATCTTCCTTTTTTCTCCACGAAAAGCATACATGACCGACTACTCCCCTTAAGCCTGCGTCAGCGAAAGCTTTTGCCTCATTTTCTTCTGGTGTGTAATGGTACATGGTGTTTACGGTTGTTGTTCCGCCCATTATTGATTCTGTTGCCGTTAGCAACGCTCCAACATAGACGTCATGGGCTGTCATGTGTTTTTCTATGGGCCATATCCGCTTTTCCAGCCACTCTTGAAGTGGTAAGTCGTCTGAGTATCCTCTCAGCAAACTCATAGCGGCATGTTGATGGGTATTAATAAGGCCTGGTATGACAACTTTGCCTTTTGCATCTATCTTTTCGTAGCCTCTTTTGTACTGTCTTCTTAGCTCGCGTGTCTTTCCGACGTCAACTATGGTTTCGCCTTCTACGACGAGAGCGCCTTGAAGAATTACTTTCCTATTGTGCATTGTGATTATAGTTCCGTCGTGAATGAGAAGGTTCATGTTAGATCGCTTTCTATCTAATGGAAATCGTAAGGAATGTAGATTTGTTACTTCTCAAGACTTAAAAATTTTCTGGACTTGCCTCTTTTCAAGCGACTAATCACGTCATTGTTCGAAGTTAAGTTAGCCATTTAAGTGCTATCTTCCGTGGCTTTGCAAAGAACGTTCTACGCTTTGAAAGATTCGATTTGAATCGTGTGAACGAGTACCTTTATAGCTAAAGATAAATAGATTTAAGCATGTCCCGCATACCTGTGGTGGTTGTGTTTGATTGTCAAATCCATTAAGGATTTAAAGAGAGTGCTCAAGGAGATAGGCTATTCCGAAAGGGCTATCAGCGAGATTCTGAAATGGTATGAGTAAAACGATCAAAGGCGTATATGTTCTAGTCATATCAGCAACTAGGGACTTTCGGGCAAGTGTCGGTGCTTTGGGTAAAGTGCATTTTAGGAAGGGCGTATACACCTATATAGGCTCTGCTCAAAACAATCTGGAAAAACGGATAAAGCGGCATCTCAGAAAAGCTAAGCGTAAGTTTTGGCATATTGATTATCTGCTTGCCAATAATTCTGCAAAAGTTGTAAGAGTATTCTATGTGCAAACAGGGAAAACCGAGGAATGCAAGATTGCGAGAAAACTTGGGAAGAATGGCATTCCAGTCGTGAATTTTGGGTGCTCAGATTGCAGATGCGCAAGTCACCTGTTTATGTTGAAAGGTTCATATGACTCCAGTAATTCTCTGGTTTTTGATAGCGAGTTCTATACGCTCAGTCCAAGCATAATCATGAAGGCTTAGGGAAGCCAGAAGGGGAGCCTGTGCTTGTTGAAGTACCTTGCCACAAAGGTTTAATTTTGCTTTGTCTCAATTTAGTTGCGTGGGGGTATCTAGTTGAGGGAACCTTTCTCCGATTTTGTTAAAAATGAGTTAAGGTCCAGAACTCTAATAATTACATGCGGGCTCCCAGGAACTTGGAAAACAGAGACCTCTGAGGAAATCTCCAGAATCAAGGGATACCACATTCTTCGGACAGATTTGATTCGGTTGGAGGTTCTCAAGAATGAAGACATTTTTGACGAAAAAGTTGCGTCAAACATGAGCAAGCGGAAGCTTGTTTACGATGAAATTTTTCGACGTGCAGAGAACCTTGCACAAAAGACTGAAGGCGTCATATTGGATGCTACTTTTGTAACCCAAGAACTACGAAGGCGTGCTGCTGCAATTGCTGCAAAACAAAACATGACTTTTGTCATATTGCAAACTCACTGTTCTGAAGAGGCGTCTATTGCAAGGATTTTGAAAAGAACTAAAGAGAACTATGAGTCAAACGCCCTAACTAGAGAAGCTTATCTCAACAACAAGAAGAGGTTTGAAAATGTTGATTTAGATGATTTGGAAAAAAGATATCCGCAACTCAAAATAGTACACTTAACAGTTGATACGGAGTATGATCGTCCTGAGGATTGGTGCATAGTCGGGATGGAAAAAAGATAATTGGACTCGCTTCATCATGATAATAGATTTACATATTCATTCAAAAAATTGTTCTGACGGGAACTTGACTGTTGAAGAAATCGTTAAAGAAGCTAAGATCAGAAACATTGGCTTAATTTCGATTACAGATCACGATTCGATTGACTGTCAAGAGAGAGCCATGGATTTAGCAAAGAAAAATGGAATCCGTTACATTTCTGGAGTTGAATTGAATATAGCCTTCTCTCACCCTAAATATCAAAATGGTAAAATGGTGTCGCTAGATCTCTTGGGTTACCAATTTGACGTCAAAAACAAGGAGGTAAAGAACAAACTTCAGCAGATTGCAAGGTATCGAGAGAAAAGGGTTGCAAAAATATTCGACAAGATTAATGCGGAGTTTGAAAAGGAAGGAATTGAAAAGTTAACGAAGAAGGATTTGAAGGAGATACAAGTTTCTGTAGACGGAGTACTTGGAAGACCACATGTAGCAGATTATCTGATTAAAAAAAGGATTGTAAGAACCAAGCAGGAAGCTTTTGACAGGTATCTCGTGAAATGCGATGTTCCCAAATATCCGCTCTATCCTGAAGAGGCATCGAGGCTGATGAGAAATGCTGGAGGGATAGTAGTTTTGGCTCATCCTAACGATCCTCAGGGTACCTCACTTGTGACACTGACTAAGTCACTGCCTGAACAGACGAAGATAATAGAGGAGTCGCTTTTGGGATACATTGATGGCGTAGAATGTTGGCACTCTAGAAATGACGCTTTAACAACGAATCACTACGTAAAGTTTGCAAAAAAACATGAGCTGTTAGCGACTGGGGGAAGTGATTGCCATCAAAAACCGATCATTATGGGAACAGTGGAAATTCCTGAATACGTAACTGGGCAATTCAGTATTAAGCATCCTTTGGTTAGAAAATCCGAAGGTTAACACCCAATTTTCATAGAGTTTTTGCATAAGTGGAGGCCAGTTTGAAGTATGCTTTTGCTTCTTTCATTGCTGCCTTCTTTTCCTCATTACTTATGCCATGATCCTTAAGTTTGAAACTGCTGACTTTTCCTCGCACATAGGCTCTGTAACATTTGTAGAAAGGAAGAAGCCTAATCAATTCTTGGTCTCCAGAATATTTAACGTATCTTTCGATAAAGAAGTTAGACAGATCAGTTCGCCGTTTGAAGTCTAAGTCCATGCCTAAGAAGGCAACGTCGGAGGCAACGTCAGAATACCTAAATCTTTCGTTGAATTCTATCGCGTCGAAAATGTAGATTCGATCTGCAACAAAGATGTTGCCCGAATGAATGTCTCCGTGGCAATCTTTGACTCGACCCTCTGCTATTCTCTTCTTAAAAAAGGACACATTTCTCTCCATGAAATCGTAGATTGTTTCATAGATTAGCTTGAAAGCCTTCAGTGATATTATTGTGCCGATAAACTCCCGAGTCTGATCGAAATTCTCTTTCCAATTGGTTCTTATTATCGCCAATGAGCCGAACTCACTTATTCTTCTGTTCGTTTCCGCCTTTGAATGGAATTCTGCGATTATCTTCGCTATTAAGTCAATGAGTTTACTGTTCACTTTGTTCTCCTCGAGGAGCTTGTTCATCATCTTTTCTTGAGGCATTCTCTTCATTTTCACAGCATATTCGACAGTTTCTCCTTCGCCTTTTATTTTGATCAGGTTTGATCTGTTGATGGGGACGACCTCGAGGTACATGCTTCCGCAAAGCCGTCTATTAAGCTTCAACTCTTTTTCGCAGAAGAAACGTCTCTTTTTGAGGGTTGTGAAGTCTAGGAATCCGAGGTCTACAGCCTTCTTCACCTTGTAGACGAAATTTCTGGTTAGAAAAACGAAGGATATGTGGGTCTGAGTTAGCTCAATTTTGCCTGGTTCTTCGTCGTAGGCTTCAGGCTTCATTAGAGCTTCGACGACACTTTTCTGCACCGACATTTTCTTGAATCTGCTCCCTTTAGGATGTTTGGCGGTCTTTCTGTTGCGAATAAGACATAAATGAGCCATATAGGGATATCCCTACGAGGGGTTAGTCAGAAAATAGGCAACAACTTCCGTCATCTTCTGTCTTTTAGGTCAATCTTAAATAACTTAGAAATCCATTTCATCTTCCTTGTGGTTTGTGAAAACCATGCCAGAACTACCTGAAATTACAATAATCGCCAGACAGATGAACAAAGAAATTTCGGGAAAACGTATCGCAGACGTTGACGTAAAGCAGCCTAAAAATCTAAACATGTCCGTTTCAGAATTCGTGAAGACAGTCAAAGGAAAACGCGCCGATCGCGTTTCAAGTAAGGGGAAATGGCTGTTTATAAAACTGAATCCTGGGTACTTCATGCTCATAAACTTGGGTATGGGCGCAGAACTGCTCTACTTCAACCCAGACCAAAGGCTTCCAGAAAAGTATCAGTTTAAGCTAACATTCTCTGACGAAACTGGTTTTACCATACACTTCTGGTGGTTCGGTTACGTTCATCTTGTACGGGAAAAAAACCTGGACAAGCATAAGCTGACCAAAAAGCTGGGAGTTTCACCAACCGAAAAAGAATTCACACTGCAATATTTCAAAAAGGTATTGACCAAAAAAAAGGCCAGAATAAAAAGCGTGTTGCTTGATCAGAAAAACACAGCAGGTATAGGCAATGTCTACGCGCAAGATATTCTGTTCGAGGCTAGGCTGCATCCAAGCCAGAAAGCCTCAACTCTGTCTGAAAAAGAAATAGGCAGCCTATATAACGCGATCCGAAACATACTAAACCATAGTATCCAACTAGGTGGACTAGCCTACGAAACAGATTTCTATGGGAAAAAAGGTAAATTTACTGCGGAGGAATTCCTCATAGGCTACAAAACAGGAAAACCGTGTCCCGTGTGCAATACAGCCATAGAGAAAATCAAAACGGGAAGCACTTCTTCTTACGTATGTCCAAAGTGCCAGAAACTAAAATAACGCTAAGGCTTCTTAATGTAATTCAAAACTGTGCTGGCTTGTTCTTCCGAGATGCGCTTCAATTGAAGTAGGCAATTGACGAGTTCAGAGATTTTGGCCAATGCGTGAACTCTATAACCTAACTGTTCAAGATTTTCTCTTCCACCTTGCTCTCTATCCACCACAACCAATATGTTTTCAACATTTGCTCCGAGCTCTTCTAGAGGTTTCATTCCTTCAAGCTTAGATGAGCCTTCACTAACAACATCATCGAAAAAGAGTATATGCTCGCCTTTACGAACTTCAGCTCCAGCAATTCTGCCTGTAGCACCGTAAGCTTTCCCTTCTTTGCGCACAACTACGCATGGCAGGTTCACTTTGCAAGCAATGCTCGGCAGAATTAAAGCTCCCTTCAACTCAATAGAGGCCAACTTATCTATTTTAACAGTTGACATTATGTTCTTTATTCCACTAGCCGCAGTTTCTGCAATTATACATAACTCTTTTGGCGATGAAAGTAAGCATGCGAGATCAATGTAGTACGGACTCAAAGCTCCAGACTTTATCTTAAAACTGCCAAACTTCAAGCAACTAGAATTATAGAGCGCGTTAGCAACTTGAAATACGGTATTAACCATATCTACTCCCATGAAAAGTTATGCAGTTACGAATTTAACGCTTACCAAAAAACCAACAGCTATAAACGCGCACTTGAAAGTCTATCGGAAGTTCTATCTAAATATTAAGGGGCTAGGTCGTCTCAGAAAAGAACAGATAAGTAGGGCAGCTATATCTATTTTTATGGATATGCCAAAGGCATAAAGGCAACGTTTATAACTAATTGTTGTTCTTCCTAAAAGACACGAAGCTGGAAACAATGGGCCACAGAAAAAAGCACGCACCTAGACATGGTTCACTAGCCTATTTGCCTAGGAAACGTGCTAAACGATTGTTGGGTAGAATCCGCTACTGGCCAGAAATAGAAGCGGACACACCTAGACTTCTAGGTTTTTTGGGTTATAAGGCTGGAATGACACACGTATTTGCTTTAGAAGATAGAAGACGCTCCCCTAATTTTGGGAAAGAAGTGGCTCGCCCCGCGACTGTCTTAGAAACGCCGCCCATGCTAATATGTGCAGTAAGAGCATATACACGAGACCCTTATGGTTTGCAACCACTGTCGGAAGCGTGGATGAAGGATCCACCAAGCGAACTTGACAGAGTATTCACTTTTCCGGAAAGCTTCAACACGGAGGAAAGTCTCAAAAAAATCGAAGAAATCCTAGCAAAAGCAACAAGAATCCGTGTTATCGCTGTGAGCCAACCAAAACAAGCCAGCGTTCCAAAGAAAAAGCCAGATGTGACAGAGATAGAAATAGGCGGCGGCTCAGTTCAACAGCAATTTGAATACGCAAAAACCCTACTCGGAAAAACAGTAACCCCCTTAGAAATGTTCAACGACGGTCAATACGTCGACGTAATAGCAATATCCACCGGAAAAGGCTTTCAGGGACCAGTAAAACGTTGGGGCGTGGCAAAACTTCAACATAAAGGAAGAAAAACAAAAAGAGGAATTGCAACTCTGGGTCCTTGGAACCCACACCACGTCACGTACACCGTTCCAAGAGCTGGGCAAATGGGGCTCCACCAGAGAACCGAATATAACAAGCGCATTCTCAAAATAGGCGGCGACGGAAAAGAAGTGACACCAAAAGGTGGCTTCATAAGATACGGCGTAGTCAAAGGAGCGTACATATTACTAGAAGGAAGTATACCCGGCACAGAGAAACGTCAAATAAGACTACGCTATCCAGCACGTCCACCGAAACATATCGCAGAAGAACCACCTCAAATCACGCAAATATCCCTCGAGTCTCCGCAAGGAAAATGAGCGGTGCCAACAATGGTCAAGAAAACAACAAAAGTCTTTAACCTCCAGGCAAAAGCAGTCGGGAAAATGACTCTCCCACCAGTTTTTAATACTCCCTTAAGACCAGACGTTATAAAACGAGCCGTTTTAGCACTACAATCGCGTAGGTTTCAGCCTCAAGGCAGAGACCCCATGGCTGGAAAAAGAACGTCAGCAGAATCCAGAGGTGTTGACCTTGGAATATCTAGAGTGCCCCGAATAAAAGGACCCGGAGGAAGAGCAGCCTTTGCGCCTGGAACCGTCGGAGGAAGACTAGCATTTCCGCCAACTTCTAAAAAGAAAATTATCAAAAGGATTCCCAAGAAGGAAAAGCGCCTAGCCTTACGTTCAGCTATAGCAGCAACGGCGTCCAAGGAGGCTGTGGCCTCACGAGGTCACTTAGCCGAAGACGTTCCTGAAATCCCCACAGTAGTTACAGAGGACCTAGAAGCACTTAGAAAAACCAAAGAAGTTGAAGAGACCCTCATAAAATTGGGAGTCTTATCAGATATTTACCGAGTTAGAGAAAGCAGAAAAATTCGAGCTGGAAAAGGAAAATATCGAGGTAGAAAAATAAAGCAAGCTGTTGGCCCCCTAATAGTTGTGGCTGAGAACAAAGGAATCTCGGAAGCAGCAAGGAACATTCCAGGCGTTGACATTGTTACTGTTGAAGATTTGAATGTCGAAACACTTGCTCCAGGCACTCATGCAGGACGATTAACAATATGGACAGAAAGTGCAATCAAAAAACTGAACGAAATTCATGGTGAAGGAGAAACAGCGTGATGGACCCTTATGAAGTTATACTTTATCCTTTAATGACAGAAGCCGCGAGCCTAATGATTGAAAAGGAAAACAAGTTAATCTTTATAGTTGATTTGAAAGCGGGTAAGACGGACGTGAGAAGAGCAGTTGAAGAGCTTTACGAAGTAAGAGTCGAAAACGTTAACGTTTTAATCACGTCCCAAGGGGAAAAGAAAGCCTTTGTCAAACTTCATCCAGACTATAAGGCAGCTGATGTTGCAATAAAACTTGGAATATTGTAAACCACATGGAGGACTGAGTGACGGGAAAAAGAATTCGTGTTCAAAGGCGTGGGCGTGGAGGACCCACATTTAGGGCGTCGACCCACAAGAGAGTGGCTCCTGCACAATATCCATTATCAGTAACAGCAAAAGAGTGTTTTGAAACCACAATTCAAGGCACTATCGAAAAGTTTGTTCACGACTCTGGAAGAGGGGCTCCGCTTGCCTTAGTAAGATTTGAAAACGGAGAAAAATGCTACACCGTGGTTCCTGAAGGGGTCTTCGTAGGTCAACAAATTGAGCATGGTGGCAATGCATCTATCGAAGTAGGCAACATCCTTTCCATAGGAAAAATCCCTGAAGGAACTATGGTATTTAACATAGAGCTTCGCCCAGGAGATGGTGGCAAAATCGCAAAGTCGTCAGGAACATACGCAACCGTGGTGGGTCACACAGCTCAAGGGTCAATAATAAAACTCCCTTCGGGAAAGACAAAATACGTAAACGATTATTGCAGAGCAACGATTGGTGTGGCTTCTGGGGCTGGCAGAACAGAAAAACCATTCTTGAAAGCTGGCGCGAAATTCCATTTATTGAAGGCTAGAGGGCATAAGTATCCGAGGACTCGTGGAAGAGCCATGGTTGCCGCAGCGCATCCGTACGGTAGCAGCAAAAGAAGTGCCCGAAAAGTCACAACGACTTCTCATGGCGCACCGCCCGGACAGAAAGTCGGGTTGATTGCAGCTAGAGGTACTGGACGAAGGAAGAAGAGGAAAACTTAGCAACATTAGACAGAAGGTTTATAGCATTTAACAGATCCAATAGGTTGAGGAAAAATGCCCAAAGAATTTACATACCGCGGATATGCTCTTAATCAGCTCCAAAGCATGTCGATGGACGAGTTCATTACTTTACTTCCTTCGAGGCAGAGAAGAAGTCTCCACCGAGGTCTAACATCAGAACAGAGAATACTACTCGAAAAAATAAGAAAATCAAAAGAGGCCCCAAAAGAAGGAAACGGCAAAATAGTAAAAACACACGTAAGAGACATGATAATTCTGCCCGAAATGGTTGGCACAACCCTTTTTGTTCATAATGGAAAAGACTTTGTCCAAGTGGAAATAAAGCCGGAAATGATTGGGCACTGCCTAGGTGAATTCGCGATTACAAATAGACCAGTAAAGCACGGGACTCCAGGCATTGGTGCATCTCGATCATCGATGTATGTTCCATTGAAGTAGCTTTTACATTTCTATGCGCTATAGTCCCTTCCCGAAGGTTTTTTGCTTGGTAGCTTAGCCGCTGGTATCTGCGGCAAGGGAATCGGCGGTGGAATACTTAATGTTCTTGATATCAGCACGGATTCTATGAAGACAACATTGGATATCGACTGCACAATGACTGGTGGAGGCGGTTTCTTTTCCTCAAACTCCCCGTAAACCTTTTCAATTTCACCCTTGTCACCAACCACATAGGCTTTTCCTTTGAGGTTTATCTGTGCTATGGAAGGGTTATAATTTATTGTTAAAACAAAGGGGACTTCCAAAGAATTTTCTGATTTCTTCTCCATTCCCACCAAGTTAAGATTCGTGTTTATCTGGATTGGAGGAATAGGCTTTCTTATTTCCCAAAAGCGGTCAGCTGAAACATTAGTTATCGAAACATTCACCCTAATCATCTAAATCATCAAAAATATCAAAGTGCCGTGTAATTTAAAGGTGCTTATTTCTTTTCTACGGGTTTGTACCGTGTAAAGCCACAGTGTCCACAAGTATATCTATTGCCATGGTCAGCCATAAAATATCCAGGACCACATCGTTCGCAAGTTGGACGTAGCCTTATAGCCGTTTCTTTTTCCAACTTATACAACGAGAAAATGCCCTTTTCTTCCTTTCTCTTTTTCTCTGGTTTAGGGCCTTTTTCGGGTTTCGCTTTTTCTTCGAGCTCTGCTTCTGACGTTTCTTCTTCCTTTTTAGACATATTTTATTCCTCTTTCTCTTCTTTGGGCTTTTCAGGCGGCACATTTCTGGTAACAACGTATTGAGGTTCAATAAGTTTTGCTTGCTCGGTAGAGTCGTAAACGTTTGCTGTCCCAACTGCTGTGCATGTTCCGGTTTTGGTTTCGAACTTCTTAACGAAAACTAGATCTACATTTGTTTTTAATGCTGTAGCAACTGCTTTTCTAGTCTCTAGTCTTTGAGGCGTGCTACCTGTCTGGTCATGTTTCACTTGAAAACGGATTTCCCTCCGCTGAAGTAATGGATTTGTCTTCTCTGATATTATCTCGACTTCCATCATTCTGCTCTCCATTTGCGGTGTTGACTTGATACAGCATCGTCTTATTTAGCTTTTCGAGCGCTTTCCATAGCGTTTAGAATTGCAGCAACCTCTGCCTTTTTCTCCGGCGTGACTTTAACCACGACAATACCTTCACGCGGCTGGCCATATATCACAAATGACTTTTCTTGTGCATATAAAATAGCAATAAGGGCGAGTAAATCTTCTTCTCCATCAACGACTATTTTGACACGACAATTGCCTTTCAAAGCATCTCGTATTGCTGCCAATGCCTCAGCAGTTATTGTCCCTGGAGGATTTTTTACATGTATTGATCTTTCCGCCAAAAGCTGAGTTGATTGTACACTCTTTCTCATGACTCTGTTATCTATAATTGACAGTCTGGGAAATATGTTATTATTGACAATATTTTTTGAAACTGTATCTCCAACCGAGATTATGCTTGCTGGTTTCTCATTCTCTGTCATGTCCCTAAATCTCTTCATTGTTTCGTCGAATGAGCCTCGAATCAGTGTACCTAGTGGTTCTTTGAGTTTTCTACGTAGTTCCGGTGTAAGAATATACGCAGTACTCATTTTGCAACCTTTCCCTCGTTCTTTGTTATTGGGTAATTCTAAGATTTGCTAACAGTTTGTATAAGTCGAATCTGCACTCGGCTCATCTAACCTTCAATGCGTAGTGGCCTTTCTCTTTTATGCTCATAACTTTTGCAATAGCAGAGTTCTCCGGATCAAACACAATCACTAATCCGCTAAAATCGTCACTTAGAGCAGATGTTTTGCATTTTGGACACATGCTTTCTCTTGTTATGAAGTGGCATGATGAACATGCTTTCTTGCTCATCTACTCACTCTTCTGTTTCTCCGCTTTTTTTCTCTGATGCCTCTTTTATTCTTTTAATTTCGTTTTCTATCCAATCCAACTTGCCGAGGAAAGGTTGTCTAGCTGTTACACCTATCTTTCCAGAGCTTCCAGCCCTGCCAAGAGAAACAGCGGTTATTCGAACGCGAATCTGATCTCCCGTAGTTAGTCTCCTTCTGGTTTCTTTTCCCATCAGAACACCTTGTTTCCCGTCATAAGAGATGAAGTCGTCCATGAGCTGTGAAACATGAAGTAAGGCGTCAATTGGGCCTATGCGCACAAAGGCTCCGAAATCAGCTACTTCCACAACTTCTCCTTCCACAACTTCTTGAATCTTAGGATAAAATGTCAACAGGGAGAATGTCACTTTGTGGTAGGCAGCACCATCTCCTGGAATTATTTTCCCGGTAGAGCTCACTTCCACGTCAATCACCGCTATGACATAACCTAATTCTTCGTCAACGGCTCCTTCATATTTCGCCTTAACCTGTTGATAGCCAACCGCCTCTAAGGGATTTCCGAAGGTTTCGGGTGGAATGCGAATTGTATCGTTACATGTTACAAGTCTAAACAGGAGATCGTATCCTCCCATCAATTTCTAAGTGTGACTTTTCCCTCACATAAATAACTGGCACATTTATATCTCTTAGCCTCTTTCGTAGCTCTCTATCATTTGTAAACACGGGACATCTCCATTCGTGTGCTGCATTAACAATGGCTTCGTCGGGTGTATTTGCATATTCTTCACTCACGTTTACTACCCTGCATTTTTCAGCTAGTTTCAAAACATATTTAGCCTCTTTTCGCATTTTGGGTGATCCCTTCTCTGCAAGTTTTTCAAGTTCTTGTAACACTTGCAAAAGAATGATGGTTTCAAAATTCGCTTTTAACAGCGTTTTTAATTCTTCCCAAATGTCAATTTTGAATTGGAGCGAAGCATATAGAGCGTTTGAATCTAAAATTATTCTTAATTTTTTCTTTGCGTTCTTAGGTTCCGCTGTCATGTTAACATATCATTCCATATCCTATGAGTCTCCATCTGCCAGCTATCTTCCTGCTTATCGCGACTCTTGAACCCGCTTGTGCACATACTGGTCGACTAAGCTCGACTGTAACATTGTCTTTTTTCCTTAAGGCGACCTTTCCTGCAGTTATTGAAGCACCTACATGCAACAGCAGGGTTTCACCCATACTGATTTCTTCGACCTTTACAAGTTCTCTTGTTCCAATTGCTCGTTCGAGAATCTGCGTTTCCAAAGTTAGCTCTGATAATGTTTGAGGAAGTGTACCAGTTTTTCCGGCCATGTTACCCGTTAGACCGTCGGCTTTCGAAAATGATGGATCCAGGAGAGTTCCTACACCTACTAATCCGCCGCAATAGGCTTCGTTTACTTTTTTCCCGCCCGCATATAGGCTGACGATCTCGCTAAATAGAGAGTTATGGGCGCTTTTTCCCTCTTTTTCTGCAGCTATTCCTGGTCGAATCTCTATCTCTTCACCAATCGCAAACCTGCCCTGAAATATTGTGCCCCCAATTACTCCTCCCTCTAACTTTTCGAGGGAAGTGCCTGGCTTGTTAACGTCAAATGAGCGAACCACATACATTAACGGAGGTCTAGTCTCATCCCTTTTTGGTGTCGGTATAAATTCTTCCATGGCTTGAATGAGAACATCTATGTTGACTTCGTGTTGCGCTGAAACAGGGATTATAGGCGCATTTTCGGCAATCGTTCCGACGACAAAGTTTTTGATTTCCTTATGGCTTTCCTGTGCCCTTGCTTCGTCAACGATATCAATCTTGTTTTGTACAATAACGATTTTTTTTATACCAATAATTTCTGCAGCAGCTAAATGTTCTCTCGTTTGTGGTTGTGGGCACAACTCGTCTGCTGCTATGACAAGTATTGCGCCATCCATTATCGCTGCTCCTGAAAGCATTGTAGCCATTAACGCTTCGTGACCTGGTGCATCCACAAAGCTGACTGCTCGAACAAAAGTTGTTTTCGAACCACAATTGGGGCAACTGGGTTCTGTGGAATAGTTTTTCGGCGATTCACATTTGAGGCATTTGTAAATTGCCATGTCTGCGTAGCCCAACTTTATTGTTATGCCTCTCTTCATTTCCTCACTGTGCCTTGACGCCCATATACCTGTCAACGCTTGCACTAAGGTTGTTTTGCCATGATCCACATGACCTATAGTGCCAATGTTAACTTCAGGTTGCTTCGGTAATGATGTACGTTTTTTGCTGCTCATTTCTCAATTTTCCATAAATATCTACAAATTATTGAAGGATTAAATTGTCGGAGTTAATAAAGGTTAAGTCCTTGTCGAGCCTTGTTTGCTACTTAGTTTGAGTCTCTGTCTCTTCAGTCTTCTCTTTTGTCTTTTTGCTTTCTTTAGGCTTCTTCGGTTTCTCCACAATTTTGGTGTTTATTTGCACAATCTCGTCTGTTATTACATTTCCCCGAATTGTTTTGCGTCTTCTCGCTCCTCCATCTTGAGGTTTGAAGCCTGTTCCTCCGCTTAATATCACTTTTCGGCGAACACCGCCATGAACGCTTGGTCTCATCGGGAATCCATCTTTGTCAGAACCGCCCATTATTTGCGCCTTATACCCCGCGAGACCCACTATTGATCCGTCTATCACTTCTCCTACTTTCCTTCCTATTAAAGGGATGGCACGCGTTTCTTCGAGTTCGACAGCTTTTGACGTTCCCGTTTCTGGATCTGATATGATTACTTTGAACTTTGCCATTAATGACTAACTCCCTAATGGTGTTATGAAAGTTGAATCTCTCTCTATTAAGGGTTTATCAAAACTTGGGTGATTCACTAGACAGAGGAATTCGATAGTCAAATTCGAAATTGATTGATAAGTTTATTTTTAGTGCAAGATTGAATTCTACAGTTCTTATACGGAATTTAAGAAGAAAAAGAGAATTTGTTCAAGCATCAATGTTTCTTTTATTCTACGTGAACTCTGAACAGATCTACATCTTCTCGCATCACAGGTGTTAACTCGAGGAAATCTCTTACGGCCCTTTCAACATCCTTTGATTGGGTCACGTACCTTCCGATGATTACTATATTGGCGCCTCCTTCCAAGGCTTCTCTTGCCGTTTCAGGTACTATTCCTCCGGCTACAGCAATTAAAAATCGCTTGTCTTTGAAGCTGCGCCGCAGTTCCTGTATTAAGTCTAATCCTATTGTTCTTCCTGTTTCTTGGTCTATTCCTCTGTGTAGAATTACAACATCAGGAAATTCCTTCAGCATTTTTAGTTTCTCGATGCAATCCTCCACGTTTAACATGTCTACGAAGGCATATATTCCAAGTCGCTTTGCTTCGTGGATAAATGAGTCAAGTGTTTCAACTGGCGCCAGTCCAGCGGCGACGACAGCGTCTGCTGTTTCTTCATATGCAACGTCAACCTCAACTTTGCCGACGTCTAAGGTTTTCAAATCTGCAACAACAAACATGTCTTTAGCTACTTGCCTCAGGTCGTTTATCACTTTTGTTCCGTACCTTTTGATTAGGGGTGTTCCAGCTTCCATTATGATTCGGTCGCTTCCAGGAATTTGTGCTATGATCTTCTTTATTCTTTCAAGTTCTGGTATGTCAAGCGAAATCTGCAAATAGGGTGGTCTCCATAAACGTGGGACTTTGAATCCCATTATTGGGTGTTTGGCTCTGTCTTTGTCGTAGAAAATCTTCTCCAGTGTCGGATATTTTGACAAGGCTCTTTTCAATGCTAACTTGGTTGCTCCATAATTATAATGGTAAATCTTTCGGTAATCGCTCGCTTCAGGATGTACAAAAACACTGCATACTATAACCCAATCATCTACTTTGTCTTTAGGTATCATCCCTTCTTCAACGGCGTCCGCGACGGCCTTCGCTACGGCAGCTTGTGCAGGACCAAAAATCTTGCCTGCGTCGTCAAGGTTCTTGACTGTAACCTTCGGAACGAGCAAGGTATGTGGCTTAGGCGGAAGATTGGGTCTTATAACTGCTAGCAACGGTGTGTGACCGACGGAAAGGTTCGATAAACCAGAAGCGAATGCTTCTCCGACAGGCCCTTTTTTGTCGCCTATCAGGAGGTCAATGTGTGCAACATCGTTTCCTTCCCCGACAAGTGCTTCCCCAATCAGGTACACACTTGTGTTCGTTTCGACAATTTCTTGTGATATTGTTGTCGGTAGAGCATCTGAAATCTGTTTGAAATCGACATCAAACTCTCTCAACCATGTGTAAAGGGTGTCTCTATGTATGTCTAGAACTTTTGCTGTTCCAGAAATTGTAGGTTTTGTCGATTTCTTCCTTGAAAGGACACGGGATTCAATTTCTTTTTTGCCAGCTTTTGTGAGCATTTTGATAAGTTGTTCACGAGTGTCAGGTTTTTTGCCGTTGTTACCCGACATTTTGTCACCAATAGGCATATCAGAGAGGGACTTGTATATAAGATTGTCGGATTTGGAAAGGTCGTAATAAAGATAAACGTAGATTGTGCATGAAGTTGTCGGATAATAGCTTTGTTTTCCGACGGTGTTTTTGTTTTGCGTTCGTTGCTTTGCCCTGCGTTTCTCACTTTTATATCGGTAAGTCTATATACTTTGAAATCCTAAATGGCTTGAATTCAGTTTACGGAGCGATTTGAATGTCGTGGAAAGATTTGATGTATTTAGGTGTGATTATACTAGGTGTGATTCTGTTCTTGTATGGTGCTAACTATTACGATGGGACGGTTGGTTGGGCAGGGGTATACCTTGCAATAGCCGGTTTTTTGGCGGGAATAGGATTACAGGTTTATGAACTTTTGAAAAAATTCTTGTTGAAAAGGAGAGAATGATTAGAAGTCATATAGTTTGGAGTATTTATCGTTCAGATAGTTTAAGTAGGGTTTGACGCCTAGCTTTTCTTTTGTGATTTTTCTGGTTAGATCTGCGGGGTCATAGAGGTTTCCTCGGCTGTGAACATTTTTGACCAACCATTCTTTTACGTTTTTGAAGTTACCTTTCAAGAGTTGTTGTCGCCAGTGCGGCAGGTATTTTTCCATAGTTGCGAGTATTTGTCCACTGTAAATGTTGCCTAAGGCGTAGGTTGGGAAATACCCATATGCACCGCTTGCCCAGTGGGTATCTTGCATCACTCCTTCTGAGTCATTGTCAATTCTTATGCCCAAGTATTCTTTGTATTTTTGGTTCCATATTTCTGGGAGTTCTTTTACCGTTATTTTGTCTGCTAGCAGGTCTCGTTCTATGTTGAATCTTATTATGATGTGCAATCCGTATGTGACTTCGTCTGCTTCTACGCGGATCTTGGATGGCTTGACATGGTTTATAGCGTGGACGAAGTGATCTAACTCTACATCTTTAAGAGTTTTGTTCGCAATCTTTTTTAGTTTTGGAAGGAAGTAAATCCAGAATTCGCGAGAACGACCGATTATGTTTTCTATGAACCGTGATTGTGATTCGTGCAAGCCTGAAGAGCAGGCTGTGCCAACGGGTTGGTACATCCACTCTGGATTTAGATTTTGTTCGTAGATAGCGTGTCCAGCCTCGTGTAGCACTGAGAAGATTGATGATGTAAAACTATTTTCGTAGTAGTGTGTTGTTATTCTCACATCGTCATAAAAGCCCGATGTAAACGGGTGTTCTGTTTCGTCTATTCTTCCTCCAGCTTCCTTCGATGTCACGTCGTATCCGACAGCTTCGGCGAGGGCTTTGGCGATTTGACGTTGTGTTTCTATTGGGATTTTGTGTTTGAGCACCCTCATGTCTGGCTGTTTTTGGGCGGCTTGGCATTTCTTCAAGATTGAGATTAGGCCCTCTCTTAATTCATTAAAAACCTTGTTTATCGTTTCAGCCGTCATTTTTGGTTCATAAATATCTATTAAAGCATCGTAGGGTGTTGCTGTTTCTTTTACTTTCATTAGGATTTCCGCAGCCTTCTTCTGCAATTCAGTGAGCTTTTCAAGTTCCGGCTTGAACACGGAGAAATTTTTGGCTGCTTTAGCTTTCTTCCATATGTCCACTGTTATGGCTCTTTGTTTTGCGATCTCCGCCACAAGTTCTTCAGGGAGCTTCGTTTGTTCATCATAATTCTTCTTTATCAGGTATATGTTTCTCTTTTGAATTTCATTCAACTTGTCATATTTAGGGTTGCGCATAATTCTATCCAATAAAGTGCCCATTTCTGGGTTGGTACTCATTTTGTGTTCAATGCGACTGAGTAGGGCGAATTGTTGGCTTCGCAGCTTAATTGCTTTAGGCGGCATCATCGTTTCCATGTCCCAGTGAATAATGAATTCTGCAGACTGGAAAACCAACAGATCCTTTACTTTCCCCAGCAGTTTTTTATAGTCTAATTGCATCGTTTCCGTCATTTGCCATTCTCCTTTATGGTTTGAAGAATATTCCATAGACGCTGCTGGTATATGAGTTTTGAGCTCAAGAAAAAAGTGCTCCGGGCGGGATTCGGACCCGCGTCTTCGGCTCGAAAGGCCGGAATACTTGACCGGGCTATACTACCGGAGCTCCAAGGTGCCAGAGCATTATGCAAAATTAGTTTTCACTCCAATAAACCTTATCCCTTTAAAGCTGCTTTCAAACACTCTTTAAGTGGCGCAAATATTGTTTCTGCCTTGTTTAATGTTGGTGCATAGTGAGCGGTCTTTGCAGAGTTTGTCATTATCACTTTTATTCCAAGCTGTTCAGTCCAAGTGACTACCGCACAAGTGTCCGTAATCACATGGCATCCGCTTTTTTCGATTTTTTCCACATGTCCTTTTGCTTTTTCTCTTATGTAGCGCGAAGTGCAAATCCAGCATTTCACTCCGCTTCTGATTTTCCTGTCGCCTATCTGGTTCGCAATTTGCTTGATTTCGCTTAGAGAACAGTGGGGGCAACCCAAGAAGACCAAGTCAGGATTTTTTGACTTTGAAGCAGTAGTAAGGCTCTCCACCGTATGTTTTATGTTTCTGGCTTCTATACTCACCTTTTCAACCGCGCCTAATTTCTTAGAGACGTTGCCGAAGTGAAACATGTTAACCATGCCCGTTGTGGCAATTGCAGCGCACAACTGTTTCAAATTATCGTTAGAAACATTGCTCAAGCCCTGAATTATCGGGATCTTATCCTCCAAAATCGTGCCCAAATAGGCACCTAACGCACCGAATTCGATTTCATTTTTGAGTTTGGCTTCCAGTTTGACCAGAGCTTTCGGCTGCCTATTCTCAGCCTTGTGGATTCCATGGTTTGGCGTCTTCCCAACGATTGCAGCGGCGAGCGCGCTTGGTCCACCTTCACGGTTCGTCCATGCTCCGAGGACAGAATTGGCGTAAACCACGGCTGAGGATTCAGCCCAAGCCATATGGGAGCCCTTTTTCGGCCTTTCTAGATAGTAGGGTGTACACGATAAAGACTCCGTAAAACCCATTTTTTCAAATTGGGCAAGAACATTCAACTGTTTCTGACGGATACTTTTACCGACATTTCTGCCTATATATTCGCTATCGAAACTTTGTGGATTCAGAGTTGCCTTAACTTTGGCTTTTCCGCCTGCGCTTGCCAATGCTTCCAGAAATGCTATTGGCGCGTCACCTAACGTTTTATAGGAGACCCCAGAACCGTGCGCCCAGCTTATAGGGATGAGTTTCGTAGCGTTGAACAGCTCACCGAGGCGGGCAAGTATTTTCATGCATATTTGGTTTGCCCAGCCAAGCTCGCCTTCATAGATACGCTCTTCCTCTTCCGTCAAATACATTCTTGCTAACTCACCTTTCTCTTCAAAATCTTGACAAACCCATCACAAGCGTCAACCTCAACCACATCGCCAGTTTTGAGCTGCGTAGTGTCTATCTGGTCAATCATGGGGATATTCGCTATTATTGCTCCAACCACCACAACGGGGTCAGCTTTTTGATTGATTATCGCTTTTGGTGCCAAGTGTTTCTTGGCTAAAGAATATAGCACGTAACTACCAACTGTTGAGCCGTGTCCATGTGGAAAGCATAAAATCTTATCTTTTACGCATTCTCCGCACAGGTCATGACCCTTCTCAATTATTTTGCCATCGGCTGGGTCAACTCCCCCTAAGAAACTTATGGGTTTTGCAGAAACAAGAGCCTCAGCTTTGCATCGCCCTTCAACAATTGCTCGCCCTTTTAATTTTGTCTTAGGCATTTTAAGCACATCAATAAGATATTTCTACCGTTGAAGGAACGCGGCCTAGGATCTTTGCTGCCGCATTGCCGACTCTTTCACGGTTTTCCTCATCTGTGTAAACACGTAATATGTTAATGAAGCCCTTCAGAGTTTCAAAGATTTTCGAGAATTCGCTTAGGCGTCGCGGAATTCTGTTGCCTTCTTGTGTTTTAATGAATACTGGGATTTCCATTGATTCCATTAGGACTGAATGATGATATGGCACTGAAGGGACTGTTGGCACATCAATTATCACAACATCTGCTTCTACTCTAGCCTCCTTTGCTATTTCAGTTTGGAGCTGCTTTCTGTAGGTCTCACGACTGAAAATGTTTGAGACCATGGTGTCTTTTTCGTAGAAGGTTCGTTCATAGGCGCATTTCAGCATTCTTCGCCTTTCCAGATTTCTTATTATCGCGCTTGATTTCTTACAGTTTTTTAAAGCCGTCCATACGGTGCTGTCGTCCATCGCTAGATATTCCTCTGAGGTCTTGAAGTCTGTTAATCTCAGCTCTTCGTTTGCTTTCTCCATAGCCATGGCCAGCATTATTTGCGCCGCTCGTCCGACGCGGTGGAAGTATATGCTTTTGAAGGACTCTATTCTCGCTATTATAAGAGATTCAAGGGCAGATAAAGCACCCAAGTCTATTACTAGGTTTTCATCCAACACGTCTAGGGCATGAATTAATCGAAAGATGTCAATGTAACCATATTCCGCGCCAGTGTGATGGGTGTCCCGCACAATGAAGTCTAGTTTGTCTACATCAACGGCGCTGCTTATTATTTGGTTTACGAAGGTCTTCTTGCGCGTTTGCAGTTTTCCTATCGCTAGTTTTCCAACGTCTTCAGGCTTGTAACCGAACTTGCTCAGTAATTCTTTCAATTCCCCTCTTCCAATTAGCCATGCTGTGATGTCTTCATGTGTTTTATCTAGTTCTTTAATGAGCAGATGTTCAAAAACATGTGAGAATGGGCCATGTCCAACGTCATGGAGCAACGCTGCTATCTTAACCATTTCTGCGTCTTCTTCGCTTATGCGCTGAAGAATGTTTGGGTTTTCTGTAACTCTGCCAGCTAAGTACATGACACCAATTGAATGTTCGAAACGTGTATGGTTTGCACCTGGATAAACGTATTCAGCGCCTGCGAGCTGGCGTAGTCTTCGCAATCTCTGAACTGGATAAGAATCGATTATCTCTTTTTCGCTTTCCGTTATGTAAACGTATCCGTGAACTGGGTCTTTTATTTCTCCCCAATAGTCTCTGGGCATCAGCAACTTCTCCGCGCTTATCAAACAATTATTAATGCATGTTACTCTTATAATCTCTAATGCAAAGATCTCACGGAGAATGGCAAGATGAAAAAGAAGGGCTTCTTCATCTGCGTCGAGGGACTGGACGGTTGCGGAAAAACTACACAAGCTAGGTTGCTTGTTAGAAAATTAAAGGAGAACTATGCTGCTGTCTATACAGCTGAGCCCAGCAACGGCAAAGTTGGCAGATTCATCAAAAAATACTGTTTACATAACAAAAAACGCCTCTCAAGCGTCGTTGAATCATTACTATTTGCAGCAGACCGGTTTGAACATGTAGAAAATGTGATTCTCCCGGCTGTGAAAAGAGGAAAACTTGTGATTTCTGATCGTTACCTATATTCTTCCTTAGCCTATCAGGGAGCGACCGGTCTTAACCTGGAATGGATCCAGAAACTAAATGAGCATGCGTTGCACCCCGACCTGGCAATTTTCATCGATGTGGACCCTGAAATTGTCATTGGTAGGCTAAAGCGCAAAAAATCAGTAATGGAAAATTTGAAGACACAACGTAAAGTACGTGAAGTCTATGTAAGATTTGTTGAAAACGGTGAGCTCGTTAACGTGGATGGAAACAAGTCCAAGAAGGAAGTTGCTGATGAAATCATGACTGTCGTTCTTGGGTTTCTGGAAAAAGCATGCTAATAGACTTCCGAAGCCCTTAATATTCTCTTAGAAAACTTCTCGTTGATTCTATTACCAATGAACCTAATTACATCTTCTGGTGATATGTACATTGGGCCTCTTTCATGGAAAACTTGTATATCCATTGTGTTTTTGTCAAAAATAAAGCGTAACATGTAATAATCGAACCTTAATGGAGTTTTCCTTCCGTTACGCATCTTATAATATCTAATTGAACAGAGAAAATCCATGATTTGGAAGGATTTTTTCTGTATCGTCTTTAGTACTCTATCTTTTTCTTTATGGTCTATGAAGTTGAAGTTGTTAACTTCACCTATTCCAAACTCGAAAAAAACGGTGCATCGTGGTATTGATGGATTTGCGACCTCTTCTATGTCTAAGCTTTGACTGATCAGATGATAAAATATTTGTATCAATACATCTTGAAGTCTCTTGCTTGAAATTAAAGTGTCAAAATGTACAGTTCTGTGAGGGTTTTTTGGGAAGTTTTCGTAGAGACCGAGCATTCGAAAGTCTCCAGCTAAGCTCTTTTGATTTTTCTTACTTTTTCAAGGTTTTCTAGCAGTTCTGAGAGTACTGTGCTCAGTTTTTGCAGCTCTTCAATGTTTTGTGTGCCCTGGATTCTATTTTGTATCTCTTGCACTTTGGTCAAGAGCGTTGCTTCAAGGTTTTCCAGAGCCATAAAGCTTGTTATTTTCGTCGGTTCTTCCCCTTCTTTTACCACTAAAACTTTCTTTTCGCATTTCGCACACCAGAGCATTCCATCTTTTAACTTGAAAAGTGGAGATGCGCATGCAGGGCAAGATAAGTCTGTCAGGGTCGAACCTTGGCGTAGCAGGTCAGCCATTCGCTTAATGTGTTTATCATCCTCTTTTCGTGACAAGTTTTAAAACCCCAAAGTAAATAGGTATGAAAACCTATATAACAAGATTACGAGATTACTTGCGGGTGGCAAATATGGTTAGGAAAAAGAAATTGGAGGAGTATGAGGAGAGAATAGGGCAAGCAGTTAGTGTACTTGGCGTAGTTTCTGAAGATAACACCACACCAAGAAACATTAGACGAGCTGCGAAAGACTCCATAGGTGTCTTACAGACAAACGAGTACACACCAGCCGTTAGAGCCTCAAATGCAATATCAATCTTGGACGAGATTTTACAGGATCCAAACATGCCACCTTACACAAGAGTAAAACTATGGAACGTAATGAGCCTCTTGGAAGCAATAAAAGACTAGCTTATGTTCTCCATGTAGGAGGCGTATTAAATGAAAATATTCCCTCATCAAGATATTGATGCAAAGAACGCGGAAGAAGGAGCCTCAAATCTGAAAGTGCGGTGGCTTATAACGAAGGAGATGGGTGCCCCCAACTTTGCGATGAGACTTTTTGAAATGGAACCAAAAGGACATAGCCCCTTTCACAGTCACCCTTGGGAGCATGAAGTCTTCATCTTGGAAGGCGAAGGATTTGTGGCTAGCGAGGAAGGAGAAAAGAAGTTTAAGGCCGGCGATGTTGTTTTTATTCTTCCAAACGAGAAGCACCAGCTTAAGAACAAAGGGGAAAGAACTGTAAGGTTTCTATGTCTAGTACCTTTACATAAGTGAACGCTTTTCTGAAGACTAAAACAAATTTCCACACTAATTTGCTCGCTAAAAATATATGCTAGTTGTTACATGTAGTTTTGGGTTTCAGGGGAATATATCCTTTGAAGTACGACGTAATAATCGTTGGAGCTGGTCCAGCAGGGATATTCTCAGCCCTCGAACTAACAGAAAAGACCGGTTTGAGCGTTCTTATGTTGGACAGGGGACAAGACATAAATCAGCGAAAATGTCCTGCAAGCCGGGGATTCGAGTGTGTTCACTGCGATCCATGTTCACTTTTGTCTGGGTGGGGCGGTGCGGGAGCCTTCAGCGATGGGAAACTTACATTGTCTACTGAAGTGGGCGGTTGGCTTAGTCAATACGTTTCAACGAGTGAGCTTGAGAGCCTTGTGAAATATGTTGATGATGTCTATTTGAAATTTGGCGCAACTAACCATGTTTATGGAGGAGACGTCGAAAAGGTAGAGCAAATTGAACGAAAGGCATCCTTAGCTGGTCTGAAACTTGTTCGCCAAAAAATTCGTCACATGGGAACAGAGAGATGTGCTGAAACTCTTCGGAAAATGCGCCAAGAACTGAATGACAAGGCTGAAATTAGACCAAAAACCGACGTTAAAGGGCTCATAGTCAAGAATAACACTGTTGAAGGCGTTGCAACTGTAAACGGTGAGAAATTCTTAAGTAAATACGTTATTGTTGCGCCGGGGAGAAGCGGAGCTGAATGGCTTCAATCAGAAGCACAAGCCTTAGGTCTAAAAACGCTCAATAACCCAGTTGATGTTGGAATAAGGGTCGAGGTTTTAGCCTCTGTTATGGAAGAATTGACAAACGTTCTTTACGAACCAAAACTCATTTACTATTCAAAGTCTTTTGATGATCAAATGCGCACTTTTTGCGTTGCGCCCTACGGTGAGGTAATAACAGAGTCCTATGATGGGGTTTTGACTGTTAACGGTCAAAGCTACGCTGAGAGGAAGACAGAGAATACGAACTTTGCCGTTTTGGTTAGTACGTCCTTCACTGAACCGTTCAAGGAGCCGATAGCTTACGGCAAATATGTTGCCAGACTCTCAAATCTTCTCAGCGGAGGAGTAATAATTCAGCGTTTAGGTGATCTAGAATCTGGACGAAGGTCAACGCTTGAGAGGATTGCTCGAAGCGTGGTAATTCCAACGCTGAAAAATGCTACGCCAGGTGATTTGAGCTTCGTTTTACCATATCGCTATTTAGCCGATATAAGAGAAATGCTCCAAGCATTGGATAAAATCGCGCCGGGCATTCATTCGAGGGACACTCTTCTTTATGGCATAGAAGTAAAGTTCTACTCATCGAGACTTCAACTGAGCAATGGCTTGGAAACAAAAATTAAGAACTTGTTTACCATCGGTGACGGAGCTGGCGTTACAAGAGGGCTGGTTCAAGCTTCGGCATCTGGGGTCATTGTGGCAAGGGAAATAACGAGGAGAGAGAAGCCAAAGGAGTAGCCCGATGTCAATAGTTCAAGAAATAAGATGTTCCAATTGCGGGGCACCGATAGATTTTAAGCCTGGCGAAATAGTAGCAACATGCAAATACTGCGGCTACACAACCGTTATAGAAACCGGAAAAGCGTTCACATTCGAACACTCCATGTTATTGAACAGATACGACCCAGCACAAATTGACGAACCCATCAAAAATTGGATGCTTGCAGGTTTTCTTAAGCCTTCAGATCTTGCCAAGAAATCAAGAGTTGAAGAAAAAACTTTGATTTACTTGCCTTTTTGGATTGTGTCAATAGAAGTGAGGAGTAATTATAAGGGAATATTCGAACGTATAGCACCGCCTGTTGTTAAGGAAGGAAAAATCGAAAAAAAGTATGATTGGCTTGTCCTGGCGAGGAAAGCTTCGGAGTTTCCAACAAGGGAATATGATGTTCCATTAAAAGGAAAAATTCCCTATGACTTCAGAAAGATAGAAGCCTTTGCGAAGGTCTTGAATAGCGAAATTGACAGGAATCAGACTGTGGAACTTGCGAAGCAGCAAATCGAGGAGCATCATCGTTATTTAGTCCAGCAAGATGTTGACAAAATAGTTGAAATGAAAAATGAAATGGATATAAAACAAGTAGTTTATTTGCATGCTCCTATATGGTTTGTAAAATACGGGTACAAAGGAAAGACTTACCAACTGCTAATGGATGGTGCCACCGGAACAACCATAAAAGGTGACATTCCGTCAGCAGGGTTTGGAATGTTCTGACGAAACTTTAAAAGCAACTGAATTGCATTTATAAAAACGGAAAATAGACATGAGGAATAGCTTTTGAGCGAGAAAAAAGATTTTTATGAGAAAGCGAAAAAGCAGATGCGCTTCTCTGAGCGAATCCTCGCAGAGATTCCGGGTTTCCGCGGTTATAAAGAGAAAGAACTTCGTAGAGAATCAGACAAGCTTATTCGAAACCATTTATACAGAAAACTTTCAGAAGCAAAAAGTGACCTCAAAGATGTTTTCCAAGAGCTGTCAGACCGCAGATTGTTCGAAGTCTTGACGAACATGGATCGGCTCGTAGCAAAAGTTGACCGCATAGCTGAAAAAGTGAATCATGCATCATATGGTTATACCGGCTTCTTCAACATAGTGAAAGTAAAAGAGGAAAACCTTGATGAAATGATTAATTTTGACAACCAGCTAGTTGATGATGTTGAAAACCTAGCCAGCGAAGTTAACACGTTTAAAGCTGAGGTTATGAAGCAAGACATCAAAAAGGCGAAAGACCGAATCCAACATTTAACTGAGACTTTAGAGGCTCTCGAGGAAACCTTTGATAAGAGAGGAGAAGTAATATTAGGAGTGAGTTGAAATGCCGCAAGTCATAGAGTGGAAAAACCCGGGCGCAGAAGACATTGTATGGCGGTATCCCAATGAGGAAATCACTTGGGGCGCCCAGCTAATAGTGCATGAATACGAAACTGCAGTGTTTTTCAGAGATGGCAAAGCATACGACGTTTTCGGTCCTGGAAGACACACATTAACAACGCTCAATCTTCCTTTGGTAACTGGGCTGCTTACACGAATTACCGGTTTCGGAGAAAAGCCTTTCAAGGCAACAGTGATCTTCGTTTCCTCAAAGGTTTTTGCTGGGAAGTATGGAACACGCGCTCAAACTACAGAGCTTGCCCCCCTTCAGGTTCATGGCTCATTTTGGTTCAAGATTGAAAACCCACAGTTGTTTGTGAATGAAGTTGTCGGGGGGCAAAATGCTTACGCGACCGGGAACGTTAACGATTTTCTCCGAGGCTTTTTGAACGAAAAGATGATCGATGAGCTTTCACACTACGATCTGATTACTGTCTTCACGAGGCTTGATGAAACTTCGATGATCGTAAAAAATGCTCTCATAGACTACTTTAAACGGCTAGGCTTAGAATTGACAGACTTACGCTTTGAAGGGATAGACACCACGCCAGAATATCGCGAACGGCTTTTCTGGCTTCGAACTGGGAGGGCCGCACCGGAAGAAGTGTTGCGTATGGAGACTGTGAAGAAGGCTGCCGAAGAGCTTGGAAAATCGTCTGGAGCAGGTTTGGGAACTGGCATGGTGCTTATACCTCAGGTAATGACGCCTACTGGTCCGGCGCAGGCGCCTGCAGCAGCTTTGGTGATTTGTCCAAAATGCAATGCGAAGGTTCCTGCAACGTCAAAGTTCTGCGCAGAATGTGGAGCGCAACTTACACCACCAGCGGCGGGGACCACTAAATGCCCGAAATGCGGTCATCCGGTACCTTCTACTTCGAAGTTCTGTCCCGAATGCGGAGAGAAAATCCAGTAAGGTGCGCGTAGGATGGCTGTGGGCGAGAAACTGGGATTGCTTTCCTTTGGTGTTTTTCTAATAATAATTGTGATTAGCATAATAGTATGCGCAATAAATCTGATTGACTGGACTTTGATTGCGCCATTGATCCTTTTACTTTCTGGCTGTTGGACTATAGGTTTGTCTGGAATCAGAGCTTCAAATCCACAGAAGTATGAACGTGGGCCGTTCAGCACGTTTGCATGGGGTCTGTTGATGGTGGCGCTGGGCGGTTCATGGTTCTTGTATGCGTATACGTCTAACTCGCTCTATGCGCTAGCAGTAATACTGCTTGTGCTAGCAGCTTTAGCCATCGCAGCAGCGCTAAAACGGAAATAGGCTTCAATTTAAAAACCTTTTTTGTTTTGTGTCTTGTTTAATGTTGGGGAGGTTAGACATGGTATGACTGATAAAACAATTGGTCGAGGTACGTGGTATGACAAGATGGCTGCAAAGATGGTTGGAAGGGAGCGGAAGCTGGGCAGAAGCTTAGATTTGATAAGAACCGAGATGGGTCTAGGGGCTTCTGGTTTCCCTCACATTGGGAGTTTAGGTGATGCTGCCCGCTCATATGCAGTCACGTTGGCTTTGATGGAGCAAGGTTACAATTCAGAATTGATTGCATTCTGTGATGACAAGGACGGATTACGCAAAGTTCCTGCTGGGTTGCCAAAGTCGCTAGAGAAGTATTTGGGTTTTCCTGTTTCGAGTATTCCAGACCCTTTTGGATGTCATGAAAGTTACGGCAAGCATATGAGTTCACTGTTGCTTGAGGCTTTAGACAAATGCGGAATAAAGTATCAGTACATGTCTGCAAGAGATGTGTATGAAAGAGGAATGCTGAACGAGGAAATTCGGGCACTCCTCTTGAATGCAAAGAGAGTTGGCGAAATAGTTAAGGAAGAGGTGGGACAGGAACGATATACGGAGGTTCTGCCGTACTTTTCGATATGCGAAAACTGTGGACGCGTATACACAACTAAAGCACTAGAGTTTCTTTCTAAAGAGAATAAGGTTCTCTATGTTTGTGAAGGCATGGAGATTAAGGGCAGATGGATTGAAGGATGCGGCTTCAAAGGTGAGACTGACGTGACTAAAGGCGAGGGCAAGTTGACTTGGAAGGGAGAATTTGCTGCTAGGTGGAAGGCTCTTGATATTAGGTTTGAAGCATATGGCAAGGATATTGCTGATTCTGTCCGAATAAATGATAGGATTTGTCGTGAAATACTTTGTTATGAGCCTCCTTCGCACGCGAAGTATGAGATGTTTCTAGACAAGAGTGGAAGGAAGATTTCAAAATCGGCTGGCAACGTTTTCACCCCTCAAGTTTGGTTCAGCTATGGCTCTCCACAATCGTTGCTTTTGCTTATGTTGAAGCGGTTTGTTGGGACCCGCACTTTGGATGTTACGGACATTCCTTCCTACATGAATGAGATGGACTATTTAGAGGACGTTTACTTCGGAACAAAGACGCTGAAGGATGGGAGAGAGCTGGCTAAGCTTCGTGGTTTATATGAGTATTGCTGGGCTCTGAAGCCTCCCTCAAACCCAAGCCTTCACGTGCCATACAATCTGTTGACTTCTTTGGCTAAGATGGCGCCAAAGGGCCGCGAAGAAGAGTTCATCGTCGAAAAACTTCAGAGTTATGGCTATCTGCAGAAAGACCAGACGCTTGATGAAGGCTTAAAGAAGCGCGTTGGATATGCATTTAATTGGATAAGGGACTTTGAAGAGATTAAAGAGACGGAAATAAGTCTAAGTGATGAAGAAAAAGAGACCATGATAGAGCTGATTGAGATTCTGAAAGTCGAAAATGAAGCGGAAAGAATACAAAACGCTATATTTAACACTGCCAAGAGCCATGGTGTGCAACCGGGGGCCTTCTTCAAAACCATCTACGCAATTCTTATTGGTGTGCCGCAAGGACCAAGACTGGGTCCATATATCCTAGCGATGGGCAAACAAAATGTGATTGATGCGTTGGAAAGAGCATTAAAAACCCTTTTATGATTATGACTAGAATCTGTTTTTGTGGGCCCGTAGTCTAGGCTGGATTAGGACACTGGCCTGCGGAGCCGGAGATCCTGGGTTCAAATCCCAGCGGGCCCGCTAAATACTCTTTGATCAAGTCCTATCACTATCCGAAAGATTAATTGAAAACGGTCTAAATTACTATAATTGCTATGAGATTCTTTATTTATGAGGAATGGGTCTCTGCTGGGATATTCGTGAAAATTCTTGTGAGCCTTGTTTGCCTGCTTGCTCTAGTCATATTGCTGACACTTGTCGTGAACGGTTTTGCCTTTCAAAATCCCTTTTGGGTTGTCCTGCCTTCTGGTCTGACGGCGTCATTGCTGCTCTTGTTTTGGAATTATAGGGGCATAGAAATTGAGGTCAATAGTAAGAGCCTTCTTGTCAGCTATGGCATTTTCAATCGTAGATCAATCCCTCTAGAAGATATAGTATCATGCGAACCAACGAAAGCATCATTTGGGAGATACGGCGGCGTTGGTATTAGATGCGGTGTAGACGGTTCTTGGGCTTACACAACATCATTTGGCAATGCCGTGAAGATAATACCACGAAAGGGAAGAGAGTTCGTATTTTCCTCAAACGACCCCGCAAAAATCTGCAGAATCATCAAACAATTGAAGGAAAATTCACCATGATTGCTGTTACTTAGCCTTCTGTCTTGCAGCCTCGTGCATTGTTGCTTCTCTAGTCTATGAAACATCCAGCCATTCTAGTATTTAGATTGGATTTCTGTTCAAATTCTATGTGAATAAATTTATCTGTATTAGTTAAGCGTCACTTTTAGTTTCGTAAGCCTTCAGTAGTGCGTTTATGTCCTTTCCTAAGTTTTCGCCTTGATATCCGCCTTCCAACACAAAAAACGTGGGCTTGCCTAGTTTGTCGATTCTTTTTCCAATCTCTTTATAACCGTTCTCAGTCAACCCTAAGCTGGCTAAATCTCCTGCATGGGTGTCAAAACCGGCTGAAACTGCAATCACTTCGAAATCTTCCACGTTAATCGAGCTCAACGCCTTATCGAGGGTTTTTGCATGCACTTGATCTCCGCAGTCTGGATACAAGGGGAAATTTAGACAATTGCCTTCGGTGACTGTCCCTGTGCCTGGATAGTTCGGATGTCTGTGCAAAGAAACGTACGTCACTTTCTCGTCTCCTAAGAAGATTTCTTGCGTGCCATTTCCATGATGACCGTCAATGTCCAAAATCAACGTAGACTTGTTCAAATATTTCACGGCAATCGCGACGTTGTTGAAGTAGCAGAATCCTCTAGTGTATGCTCCGAGCGCTGCGCCGTTTCTCCCAGTATGGTGTCCTGGTGGACGCATAATAGAAAATCCGCTAGTCTCAGCCGCCAATATGGCGCCGCCAGCCGAAAGTCTCGCAAATTCGTAAATGTTATTGTATGCAGGTGTGTCTGGATCCTCGACCAGATTTTTTTTTACATTCCAAACATAATCCATATCATGCACTTTAAGTAAGTCATCGTCAGAAGCAGGCTTAGGGTCTATGAACTCGTAACCAAATCTCTTCAAAATCTCTGCGGCACGCCTAACCCGTTCGGGTCCCTCGATGTGATATTGTCCATAACCCAAGCATTTTTCTGAGAAGACTATTTTGGTCTTCATAACTGCTACGTCCACGCCTTGACAAACCAAGTATTTTCAAGCTAAAATAGAACTTCACCCTTTAAAGGTTTAGAGAATTTGAAAAAAACTCGAGGAACGTGTTGATGGTTTCAGAAAATCCATTCGCTGCACTTCAAACAGAAGTCCAAAATGTCTTAGAGAAAGCACTCAAGAAGGCTTTTCCTGCAATATTAGTCAGAGACTTGGCCTTGGAAAAACCGCCGAATCCAGAGTTTGGTCAACTAGCGTCTTCCTTATGCTTTGAACTTGCTAAACAAATCGGCGAAAAACCGATTGCCTTAGCTAAACGTATAGTCAAAGCTGTAAACAAGTCAGAATTTTCCTTAATCGAAACAGCCGCCCCTGCAGGAAGCGGATACATAAACTTTCACGCAAACTTCGCCAGGTTTTCTGCTTTAACCATCAATTCGGCTAGTCAACTTGGCACCGAGTATGGTTTTATCAAAGTTGCAAAACCCCTAAAAATTATTGTCGAGCACACGAGCGCAAATCCTCTACATCCGCTACATATTGGACAAGCTAGAAATCCGATGCTTGGCGACGCCTTGGCTCGCATGTTCAAAGCAAGAGGGCATGAAGTCTTCCGCCACTATTACATTGACGACGTAGGCCGCCAAACATCCGTCATAACCTACGGATACGAAAAACTAGGCCAACCGAAACCTGAGGGAAAACCAGACCATTTCTTGGGCAAAATTTACACGATCACAAGTTGCTTGGTCGAAATTAACCGTCTAAAAAAGGAACTTGAACGTGCAAAAGCATTGAAGGCAGATGAAGAAGTTACGAAGATAAACAGAGAACTAGATGATTGGGTGTCCGTGGCTGCAGAGCTGAAAGACAGATTTCCCGAACTCTTCGAAAATCTTTTAGAGAAAATAAGCAAGGACAAAAACCCCGAAGACGCAATCAACAAGCTAAACCGCGGCTACGAAGAGGGTAATGCAAAGGCTAAGCGACTAATAAGAAAAGTCAGCGAGCTATGCCTGCAAGGCTTTAAGGATACGCTGAGCCGTGTGGACGTTTTCTATGATTCGTGGGATTGGGAAAGTGACCTTGTATGGAGCAATAGGGTTGCAGAAGTACTGCAGCGACTGAAGACGATGCCGTACGTATTCAGTTTAGGCGGCGTTTTAGAGTTTGACGCTGAAAAGGTACTGCGAGAGCTTGATTTGAGAAAAAAACTGGGTTTAAAGGAAGATCATGAAGTCTCACCGCTGACACTTGTGCGTGCTGACGGAACAACATTGTACACAACACGCGATATTGCTTACACCTTGTGGAAATTTGAAAAGGCGGACAGACTTGTTAACGTGATAGGGATGGAGCAGACATTGGCGCAGTTGCAATTGAAGATAGCCTTGCACGCTTTGGGATACGGCAAGCACGCGGACAACTTTTTTCACTTTGCTTATAATCTGGTTACTCTTCCGGGCTACAAAATGTCAAGTCGAAGAGGACGTTTCATAACCTTCGACGAAGTCATGGACGAAGCAGTAAAACGAGCCTACGAAGAGGTTTCGAAGCGTTCGCCTCAGCTTTCAGAAAAAGAAAAACAAGAAATTGCAGACTTCGTTGGCATAGGCGCAGTACGCTATGCACTGGTAGAGGTTGACCCTTCCAAACCCGTCGAGTTCACGTGGGACAGAGTGCTTAACTTCGAAAAAAACAGCGCGCCTTACATTCAATACACACATGCAAGAGCATGCAGCATCCTCCGCAAAGCGGCAAGAAAACCCAAAAAACCAGCTTACGAACTGCTAGGCGAAAAACTAGAACACGAAATTATCTTGGCACTAGCAATTTTCCCAGACACATTTATTGAGGCATCAGAGTTTCTCAAGCCCAGTTTGATTGCTGATTTCGCAAATGCCGTCTCCGACAAGTTCAACACATTCTATAATGCGTTACCAGTAATAAAAGCGGAGCCACAAGGGCTCAGCGATGCAAGACTAGCCTTAACAGATGCCGTAAGATTAGTGTTGAGAAACGCGCTTAACCTCATAGGAATATTTGCGCCTGAAAAAATGTAGCCTTTAGGAAGTCCCCTCAATTATTTGAACGGCTGTGCTTGTTCCTATCCTGTTTGCGCCTGCTTTAATCATCGCGACTGCGTCAACATAGGTTCTTATGCCACCCGCCGCCTTAACACCCATATCTTTCCCGACAGTCTGCCGCATCAACATGACATCGTTAACCGTTGCCCCTTTACCGAACAATCCGGTTGAAGTTTTCACGAAGTCCGCTTTAGCCTCTTTAACAAGCTTGCACGCAGTTATCTTCTCCTTTTTTGTCAAATAAGCAGTCTCAATAATGACCTTCACAATTATATCCTTTGATGAGAGCTTTACATCTACAACAGCCGCTATATCGCGCTTGACGACATCATAATCGCCTGACTTCAAAGCACTCAAATTGATGACCATGTCCAACTCCTCTGCACCGTCTTCTACGGCCTTAACGGCCTCCAAAGCCTTTATCTCTGGCAACGCAACTCCAAAAGGGAACCCTACTGTTGAACAGACTTTGACATTTGAACCTTTCAAGAGTGCCGCGGCAAATCTTACATAAATAGGATTAACGACAGCACAGCGAAAACCATGTTGAACGGATTCTCTACACAATTCTTCTATCTCGTTTTTCGTAGCGGTCACCTTGACATTTGTAGAATCTATCATTTTGGCTATTTCTTTCTTGGAGATAGGCAATTATTTCACCTGGTGGCTCTAGATTAAGCGTGGAAGCATTTAGCGATTTCTGAAAACTAAACTCAGTTGCTTTTAACAATGACTCTAACGATCGTAACGTATGCACTTAACAAAGAGTAAAAACCTGAATGGAAGCTCCGAGCCTTTCTTGATTTTCAGCCGATTTTTTTATGCCCGTCCTAGCCTAGTTATGAGCGAGCTCACAATAATTGGCAATATCAGTGAAGCGTCGCCTTCGATCATTATGCGTTTTGCTTTTTCGCTTATTTTTCCCCACGAAACTGCTTCTCGTGGTCTTGCCCCAGAAAGACTGCCGTCCCATTCAGTAGCGGTGCTAACATAAACAGCATAATCTAGCCCATTTCTAAACTGGTTCCACCATATGGTGTGATGCTTCGATATTCCGCCACCGACTATTAGCGCGCCAGTCTTCTTTGCAGTAAACACTGCATCATTAAGTTCTCCAGAATCCTTCAGCAAATCAAGCTTGAAATCGTGGTCTTGTGAAAAAAGCCACGTTTGATAGCCCACTGCACCATCTGTTATGCCTGGCACGTAAATCGGTATTCCATTCTCGGTCGCCCAGTAGAGTATTGAGCTTTCGTTACATATGCGCTGACCAATTTCTTTGCACAGTTGACTGCTTGAGACGTTCTTTTTCCCTTCTTTCCATAGGCTTTCGAGTAGCTTTTGCATTTTCTGTTCAATTATTACGCCGTAGCTGTCGCTTGGAACAAGCACGTTTCCCAAGCGATTTATGCCCTTTTTGTGAAGCATAGCGTCGTTCATGATGAATGAGCCTTTGTAGTAGTTTTTCCAGCATCTAGCAATGTCGTGGTCAAGGGTTCCACAAGTAGTAATAATAACGTCAACCAGCTTACGTTTCACAACTTCTTTTAAGACTCCCCTAGTTCCTGTCGCCACGAGGTTTCCAGTGAAAGAAAGAAACTTGACGCACTTGTCATCGTTAATCATTTTCTCTAATGTCTTCACTCCCAAAGCTAGTTTGCCGGCAGTGAAGCCCCAAGCCTCTTCCATTTGTAAGACAAGTTCATCAACGGACACACACTTGGAAAAATCATAATCTTTAACAGTTTCTTTCAGCATGTCATTTTCTCCCTTTTCATTGTAAGGATTCTAAATTCTAGATAAATAAGTGTCGAGACTTCCGCATTTTAAAGGTTAGTGTTTTGACTGCTTACTTGCTTGTCTGGTTCGTGAATGCGGAACAAAATTACGAGGGTCATTGGAACTGTTAATCCTATGGTCAAGTAGAATGGTAGCTGAGGGGCCAAATTAAAGAAGTAATTACCTAAAAGCATGCCGACTCCAGTGATTGTGAATCCAATGAAGTTAATGAACCCTCTTACTTTGCCTCTATTTTGGGGTTCTACAAGACTTGTAGAGAGCGCCATGATTGATGACATTACAAACAAGTGAACCATCCCAATCAAGCACATTGAAATCATTAAAGTTATGAGGCTGCCGCTGACAAAAAGCAACAAGGCCAATGCAAGTGTGAACGGTCCGAGGGTCATCGGAATTTTCGGTCCAATTTTATCAACCATTTTGCCAACCGGGATAGAAGCAACGACCATAGTCAGTAAGAGTGGTATGAAGACGAGCCACCACTGCTCTTTTGGTACTCCAAGCACATCAACTGCGTATACCGTGTTGATCACGTTTATAATCGAATTACTGAACATCATAAGAACTTGGACGATAAACAGCCATAGCATCGTTCTAGGCACAACGCTCCACACATTGAAACTTTCTCTAATGGCTTCTGGATAAGAAGAGATGAAGTATCTCAAGCGAATGGGTTTAGCGTTTGTTAGCGTCTCTTTCAGTCTCAACCGCCATACTGCCGCGATTAGATAAAGAACCGTCATTACTAAGTAGATGATTCTCATGCTCCATTCCAATCCAAATTGCAGCAGAAGGAATCCTCCAATCATAGGACCAGGAGTATTGAATGTACCGTGGATCATCTGTATGATTGAAGAACCCATGCCTCTACGCTCTGGCGGAAGCGAATCCTGAACCATCGCAAACAACGCTGGCTGATAAACTAGACAAAGGCTGTGCACTATTGTCCCTATTAAGATGAAATGCCAAGACGGGGCAAATGCAAAGAAAAGAAATGAAGACGCCATTCCGAAGGTCATAGTCGTGACGAGCCAACGTCTCCCATATTTGTCGGCGAAGTAGCCTCCAGGAAATGCCACGGCCGCCATTGCGAGAAAGTTTGCGAGACCTATTATTCCTAAGGCTAATGGGAAATCTCTACCGCCTAGGACATCTTGAACGTAGAGTTGATAGTTTGGAACGGGCATTTCCATTGCGAGGTCCATTATAATCCAGCTTATGACGAGTATCCGATAGTTACCTGTGATAAACGAGAATTCTCGTCGGATAACGCCGGCTATTCCCATAAGCTTCACGTTTTCATGAGACAAAAACACTTATCGATTTAAGGCTTAACCTCACATTTGTCAAATCTAATGGTTAACTTATGCCTCTTATTATCCCGTTGGATGGCAAGACTGCAGCTCACAAGTTTTCAGTTGCAAAAGCGATACCAAAGCAGCAAGTTTCACTGAGAAGAAGAACTAAACAAGAAAAGACTAGTTGACTAAGTACTCTATGATTTTTCCATACAGGTCTTCATTTCTTAGGTCTTCGTACCTTGCATAAATGCTTGGGTTGTCGTTGACTTCCACCACAACATAGTTGCCATCCACTTCCTTTATATCTACTCCATAAAGTCCATGTCCAATAACTCCACATGCTTTCAAAGCAGTTTCTTTAAGTTCTGTGGGCGCATTTTCTCTTTTTAGAGTTATTGTTCGGCCCCAAATGAAACTGGGCTTACCTCTTCGTTTGGCACCATGTTTCCATCTGCCCTTAGGCACCATATACTTGCATACATACAAAACTTCGTCATTTAAGACTCCAACTCTCCAATCGAAGGCTGTGGGCATAAACTTCTGCACAGTCAAAGCATCAGACTTTCTGAAAAATCTCTTGGCAACCTCGCGGAAGCTTGTTTCACACGCAACTTTCTCCACATACCTTGAAAAGCTTGTGTACGGCGCCTTGACCACAACTGGTCTGCCGAAGACTTTAAAAATCTCCAAAATTCGTTTGTGGTTGAACGCATCCTTGTTCAGAAAAATTGTTGGGATGTGTGGAATGTCGTATTTGCTGAAGAGGGAGTACAAGTGAATCTTGTTTCCGCATATCTGTATTGACTTCGGGTCGTCAACCACTTTCAACCCAAGTTCCCAAGCTGTTTTTGAGACTATATAAGCGGTGTAAAGGGGGTCGGTGGTGGCTCTAATAAAAACAGCATCGTATTTTGGAATTTCTCTAAGGTTCTTTCTAAATAAGAAGTCAAATTCGTGTCCTTGTTTTTCTGCTGCGATTTTGAAATTTTGGAGGGCCATGGCTTCGTTCGAGTCTGCAAAATTGTATTTCTCAACAAAGCAAGCAATATTAGCCAATCAGGTAGTCACCATTTTTAGAAAGTTGAGAAATCTCTTCGGAAATTATTTCCACGTCGACTGCAAGAAGTTCTTCTTTTCTTAACGGCTGAAGTCCACACAAGTGCACTTTTTTACCAATGCGCTGAATATGCAATTTGCAGATTGGGACTTCAAAAACATCGTAAACTTTCCTTGAGATTTGTTCTATACTTTTTGCTTGCTTACATCGTCCAAATATAGACTTAAATGTAAACATTTCACCAAGGAGAGGTTGCACGCAAACAGCAAATTTGTAATTCCTGCCTAAACTCTTAATGGCTCTATAGAGTGCGCTCCTATTTTTCGCAATTTCGAACCCTTCATAAGAGAAAGGATTTACGGCGAAAACAACTACTGGAAATTCAAAACTGGACATAACCTGTTTTACGGAATCAGTCACTAAGAACGGCAATGTTGGAATTCCAGCTTTTGACGCCTTAAGCAGCAGTAAGGGTATTCTGTTTGCGTCAAGTATGTTTTCGCTTGAAGGAATTACTGGGCTTCCCAAGATTTCCGCGTGCAAAGATACATAGTATCCTGTTTTTAGATAACGATAGTCGTTGTTTATATTTACAGTAAAATCTTTAATTGATGTTTCAAGAAACGTTGACGGCTTCATAATAGCCAAATTTGTTGGTAGGTCGATATTTGATACGACCAACACGCATGTAACACCAGATGATTGAATGCTCGGTATCGCAATGGTCGTATTTAAAACTAACTGTACATTTATATTCAAATTTTAGGCAACAAGTAAAATGAAAGAGGAACTGATACGTATAAACCACTAGAAGTCTTAGGTCCCGAACACGAGTTTTCATTAGTTGATGAAGAATTGAAAGCTTTACCCATCGTAGACAAGGTAATAAAAGATTTTTATGGCAGAATTGTTAACGTGGTGGAACAGCCTTACTTTGCTTTTGGAAAAGAAATCCAGTTACACGTTATGGAAATCAGATCTAACGTGCCCTTCAAGTCGCCTGAAGAATTCAACGAAACAATGCAAAACGCGGTTCTTACACTTCTTGATTTTTTAGAAAGTAGACACGGCGCACATCTTCTCGGGACAGGCATGCATCCTCTGCTTAGACTTGAAGAGACTGGAGTGTGGCCGCATCGTCATCGACAAATCTACGAGGCTTATAGCAAGGTTTTTAATCTTAAACGACACGGTTGGCTCAACATCCAGAGTTTTCAGTTGAATGTACCCTATTTTAAAGAAGAAGGAATTTTGCTGCATAATTTGCTTGCAAACATGTGTGCTTATTTACCCGCGATTGCAGCTTCATCGCCTGCTTATGAAGGGAAACTTCGAGAGAACGTGGATAACAGGCTGCATTTTTACGCGCTGAATCAAAGAGAAGTGCCTTCTGTAACTGGTGACGTTGTTCCAGAATATATCTCCTCATTCCAGCAATATGAAAAGGAAATCATCGGAAAATACTCGTTGGACTTGGCTAAAGCCGGCGCGAAAGAGTCTCTCCTTTACAAGGATTGGGTTAACTCACGCGGGATTATCTTTCGCTTTGAGAGAAGGGCTGTCGAAATCCGAGTCATGGATGAACAGGAATGCATCAAATCGGATGTAGCCTTGAGCTGTTTTATAAGAGCATCACTTAGAGGACTGATGCATGAAAAACCAAAGCTTTTGCCTCATGAAATCCTCGTGAAAGATTTCAACTCGATTGTAGAGAATGGATTGAGCGCAAAGGTTGTGCATCCACGAGGTTTAACTGCCCGTCAAGTCTGTCAGCACTTCTTCAGAATTGCTTGGGAAAACGCTACAGAAGAAGAGAAGAAGTATCTTCCAATAATACAAAAAAGAATAGAAGCTGGAAATTTATCAGAAATCATAAAAGAAAGGATTCAGAGAAAAGCTCAAAAAACAAGCTTTAAAGAAGCTCTAATTACTATCTACTCAAAACTTATAAAGAGTCTTGCAGATAATGAGCCCTACTTCTAAGAGCGACGAAGTACCTTCTATGCACACATCAAAAAAACGGCAAAACAACTTCTTCATTGTCTGTAGTAAGTGTAAAACTAGTTGTTGCAAAGGCGCAAGACCTCCCTTAACTGACCAACGTAGAAAAATCCTAGAAGCACATTTGAAAGACCATGAAATTTGCATTGAAGACCCCTTTATTCAAACATCCTACACATTTCCGAAAGAGGACGCAGAAGGGTACTGTATATTTTATGACAGGAAGACAAGCAAATGTCTGGTTCACCCAGTAAAGCCAGAAACTTGCGTAGCGGGACCGATAACATTTGACATAAATGTGAAATCTGAGAAAATTGAATGGTATTTGAAAATAGAAAAAACATGTCCGCTAGCAGAGGCCTTGTATAGAAACGAGGAAGCGCTTCAGAAACATGGTGAATTAGCTAAGAAAGAAATATTGAGGGTTGTCAGCGAACTTGACACTGAAGCATTGAAAGCAATATTGAAAATAGAAGAGCCTGAAACTCTAAAAATAGACGAGGAAAAGATTGGAAAAGATATTTTGAGCAAGCTCTCAAGTGATTCACAAGGTGGCGGGCCCGCTGGGATTTGAACCCAGGTTCTCCGGCTTTCCTCCATTCTAGGTGTCCGGAGGCTTGCGCATCAGCTTCTTTGATTCGGCGCCTTAATCCATACTGGGCTACGGGCCCTTCTTCAGACAGATATGAGTTGACCTCTTCCTCCTAAAATTAATTGTTACTCCACTACGTCAAACTTGGGCAAGGTTCAAAATATGTCCAAGGGGTTGGTCTCCGCCGAGTAGGCTTTTCTTCATTGTGTTTCAGTTATTTCTTCGTTTATCCACCAAGCCTTTTTTTTTCCGGATTTCTCTCCGGGGTAATAGTCAATCACGGATTTTCCAAGCTGCTTTCTCGAATTTTTCTGCAGTCTTCTAAGTCTGTTCAAAACTAGCCATCGGTTTGTTTTTAGGTATTCTGCCAGTTCTGGTGTGGTTGCACCTTTGTAGTGAATGAGGTAATCTACTATTTTATGGTCTGTTTCATCCATGCAGAAAGCATGAGGGTTCATCTTTCCACGTTCATAAGTGAGCAACTCCAAGTCTGCAAGATATTTCTTTATTTCCGAAAACTCTTTTTCCATTTTGCTGACTCGCTCTTCCAACTTCAATATTTTGTTAGGTTTCGGTGTTTTCTGAAGTTTTTCCATTATAGCGTCTCGGACAAAGCTACTTCTTTCCCCTTCTGGAACACGTAAAGCCAATTCATTGTAAATCCCTTCAGGTATTTTCACGGATAAGGTTCTTTGTTCGCCCATAAGAGTTTCCTCACACTCAACTATAGAGCCCTTATTATTTTATGATTCTTTTTTAGGTTTCTTTCGGAAATCTTTTAAAAAGCTACGATCTAACTCTAGGCTGGAGCTCGGTTTGATGTGATGTTTATGCCTAAAAAGACCACAATCTCCCTAATCAAATGTGATGTAGGCTCCTTGGCTGGTCATTACGTTGCGCCAAAACCTCTATCTAACGTTGCTCAGAAAAATCTGAAAAAAGCAACGGAAGAAGGACTAATAAACAGCTATCAAGTCTTCAACGTTGGAGACGATCTTCAACTGCTCATGATTCATGAGAGGGGTGAATCAAATTCAGAAATCCACAAACTTGCATGGGACACCTTTAAAGAAGCTTCAAACAAGGCCTTGGAACTGAAACTTTATGGTGCTGGACAGGACCTTTTGAAAACTGCTTTCAGCGGAAACATCCGAGGAATGGGCCCAGGCGTTGCAGAAATGGAAATAGAAGAAAGAGGATCTGACCCTATTGTTGCCTTAGCAGCAGACAAAACTTCAGCCGGCGCCTTCAACTTCCCTCTATTCCGCATTTTCGCGGACCCAATGAGCACAGCAGGGCTTGTAATAGACCCGAACATGACTGGCGGCTTCAAATTCGAGGTTCTAGACACCGTGGAAAACAGGAGCATCGTGCTTAAGTGTCCTGAAGAGATGTATGAGCTACTTGCCTTAATCGGTACTGTTCAGAGATACATGATTTCTCGCGTCTGGCGAGCCAGAGACGACTTAATATGCGCTACCGGCAGCATTACTAGACTCTCCAAAATTGCTGGCAAATACATCGGAAAAGACGATCCAGTAATGGTCGTGCGAGCACAGCATGGACTACCAGCCTTGGGAGAAATTCTCGTGCCTTTCATGCATAGCTACCTTGTTGAGGGATGGATGCGTGGGAGCCATTGGGGTCCAATAATGCCTGTTGGACTAAAAGACGCGAAATGCACTGTTTTCGACGGTCCACCTAGAATTGTTGCTCTAGGTTTTCAAATTGCGAGTGGCAAAATTGCCAGTGATGATGATGGAAAACCGATGATAGCTGACCTTTTTGATGATCCAGCATTTGACTTGGCTAGACATGAAGCCTTGGAAAATGCCTCCATGCTCAGACGTATGGGGGAATTTGAACCAGCTCGTCTGGGTCCCGAAGAGATGGAGTACACGACTCTACGGCAAATTCTGAAAAAGCTTAAGAAGCGCTTTAAATCCGGCTAGAGCTTAATGGAATCACTCTGGTACAACTGCTTGCTCCCTTATTTTTACTAACTCTTCATACCGGTTTTTTACGATTTCATAAAGTCTACTCCGCAGCTTATCTCCAGATATCTTATGTTCCTTGATAAGTAATGTTTTCCTCGCAAGCTCAATGTCGCCTAACTCCATGAACCATGCTTCAAAATCTCCGCGGTAAACATGAAATTCCACCGCGCCTACATCAACCTTTGAGATTTTGTGACAAAAGTCTTGCAGGCTCGCTGCGAGAACGTTTAAAGGCTTTCCAACGTCTGCATAAAAGTGAAACGATTTTTCTAATGGAAGATACGCCAAAATTTCGTTTGCCTTTTCTCCGTTGATTTCAGGAAAGCCAAGAGCCTTTCTTCCATTCTCCGTTATGACATAATATCCTTTCTCTTGCGACTCTACATATCCCATACGAGTAAGCCCAATTATGTGCATCATGACTGAGGGAAAATTCACTCCAGTCTCTTTCGCTATTTCTGTAGCCTTGGCAGGTTTTTCGACCGTCCACATAGTTTCTAGAATTAATCTCTTGACAGGTGATACAGTCATCCTATTACACCATTTATAATTTATCACATATGTTATTAATAGGTTTTTCAGGTTTTCCCTTGCCAAGACAAAGCTAAAGTTAAAGCTGAGGTTCACCGCACTTCTAAAGGCACCAGACTCTCTGGTTTTGTGGTCGCATAGCTAACGTTTTAAGAGATGCTAATGATAACTGGTGATATTGGCAAAGGGAGCAATAATGGTAGAATGGAACCAAATATTGTGTAAAAGAGGGTACAGCATAGAAGAACCCGATGATGCCGTTGTCAATTTCGCTGCCCTGCTAAGAAAGAAGAGTAAGGAGATGCGAATCCTAGATTTAGGATGCGGCGGAGGAAGACATCAAATCTACATGGCGAGACAAGGATTTGAAACTCACGGAATAGACATCTCTAAAACAGGCTTAAAACTAACCAAAGACAGACTTGAAAAGCAAAGATTAGCGGGGCACATGGTGAAGTGTGATATGCACTTTCTACCCTATGTTGACTTTTGCTTTGATGCGGTGGTGTGCTTCCAAACGATTTATCATCAAGGACTCTCAGGGATTCAAGGAACAGTTTCTGAAGTCCATAGAATACTTAGGAAAGAAGGGTTGATACTAGTCAACTTTCTGTCAAACAGAACCTATAGTTATGCGATTGGCGCGGAAGTTGAAGGGGGCACCTTCGTCAGGGAAGAAGGTGCAGAAAAGGGAGTTTTGCATCATTTCAGCGACAAAGAAGAGATAGAGCAATTATTCAAACGTTTCAAAATTGTCAGTTTAAGGTTACATGAAAAGGAAGTTGAAGGGGCTCTTCAAAGTCGCTGGATACTCATAGCGAAAACGTAATCCCTCCGATTCGCGTTTGCTACATAAATTATGCATTGAAATTGTGTGTCAAATATGAAGTAAATATACGAGTCTGAGAAACGTAAATAAGTAATACTTCATTAAGCAGTAACCCACAATTAGATTAAAGGAAGACGGGAAAGATATGAAAATGGCCGTGCTTGTCTACGAATATCCGCCGAAAATTGTCGGTGGTTTGGGAACTTACGCGGCTGAAATTACACGTAAGTTTGTCATAACGGATAATGACGTCACAGTTTTTACAATGAATGACGATGCAGGAAATCTTCCCACACGGGAAATTTGGAGAGGCATAGAAATCCACCGCCCGCTGCACATTGATGTTTCTGATTCGCTTCCTGATGTGCTTGCAGAAGACATTAAAAAATGGGGCAGAGGCATTCATTTGTTCTCAAAGATCCTTGTCTATAATTATCTGAGTGCTTCCAAACTCGTCAACGAACTCATTAGAAAAGAAAATTTCAAATACGATATCGTAGTCGCCCACGATTGGCTTTCAGCCATAGGTGGCATAACCATTAAAAAAGAGGCTGGATTGCCATTCGCGTTTCACGTCCACTCAACAGAGAAAGGAAGAACTCTTGGAAACGGCTCGTCAGTCGTCAGCAACATTGAGCTTCATGGTGCAAGAGCAGCGGACCTTATTGTAACTGTTTCGTACGCCATGAAAGATGAGCTGACAAAACTCGGCTTCCCAAAAGAAAAAATTCAAGTTAGCTATAATGGTGTTGACCCACAGAAATACAATCCAGCGGAAGTGAACCCTGAGCAAATTAAGAAAGTGAGAGATTTCTATGGTTTGAAAGATGATGAGCTTATGATTCTTTTTCTTGGAAGACTAGTCGGTGTTAAGGGTGTTGACAAACTAATAATGTCAATGCCTCACATCTTGCAAAAAATTCCTAAGGCAAAATTAATCATAGTTGGTTTAGGCGATTTGCAGGAGTATCTGGTTAATCTAGTCAAAACCACGAGATTGACTGATTTTGTAAAATTCCGCTGTGAATTTATCCCTGAAGAGGAGCGTATTCTTCATTATGCTGCATGCGATGTCGCAGCTTTCCCAAGCCTATATGAACCTTTTGGGATTGTTGTCCTCGAGGCAATGAGTATGGAACGTCCAGTTGTTGTTGGGGCAGCAGGCGTTAGCGGAATGCGAGAAATAGTTATTTGCTGTGGCGAAGAACAGTGCGGTTTTCATATAGACCCGAACAATCCATCAGACATAGCTTGGGGCATAACGAGCGCTTTAGAAAGTCCCGAAAAACGACAATGGCTTGGAAAAAATGGTAGACGCAGGGTGTTGGAAGAGTTCACATGGGATAAAATAGCTGAAAAAACTGGAGAACTATATGAGCAAATAATCAAGCGTTAAGTCTAATTCAAGCCTTTTCTGGTGAAACTTTGAAAAATGGTTTTAAGAATGCAAGAAAAAAGGTGGCATGTGAAGCTGCGAACCTACTTTATTCTGGTATTGAAAAGGAGTATAAACAAGCGAAACTAAAAGCCGCTAAAACTTTTGGGGTCAATTTTCTTCCCACCAACCTTGAAGTTGCATTAGAACTTGACAAAATGGCTGAGGAAAAAGAAGGTAAAGCCAGACAGGAGCGTTTAATTTATATGCGCAAGGACGCATTGAAGTTGATGAAAATTCTAAAAGAATATAGCCCTCTTCTTATTGGAAGTGTCTGGCGTGGAACAATAGACTGTGAAAGCGACATCGATATAGTTGTGCGGCATGACGATCCCGGCAGCATTATAAATATTCTGAAACAAAACAGCGTCAAAATAGCTCAGGCTGAATGGGTAAGTGTCACTAAAAAGGGAAAGGAAAAGCGGTCTTTTCACATACTTGTAGAATGTCCAGCTAAAGAGAAAGCAGAGATAAAAGTGATCAGCCCAGAAGAAGCCAACAGAAAGGAAAAATGCGAGATATACGGAGACGAAATAACTGGTCTTCACATAAAAGAATTAGAAATGTTGCTCAGAAGGAATGCGTCACAACGTTTTGTTCCTTTTTGATGTTCCCTTTTCTTTCCAAAGACGCTTAAATATTGGGCTCTTAATAATTAACATAAAGAATCAATGACATGTTTGAAGGTTCGGAGATGGAGTTCGACAAAAAAAGATTAAAAAAGATGTTTCCGAACCTAGCCAAAGAGCTAGAGACTGGCGAGAGCACAGTTCCAGTAGATTCTGTGCGAACAGACACGCAAAGCGGAGAAAGAGCAGCATCAGAGGATTTTGTTAATTACATGCCAGACATAATAGACTTTATTCGGCGATCCGATACTATAGAACAAGCAGAGGAGATAATTAACTACATGGAGAAAAGAGGCGAAATAGAAAAGCAATATGCTGAAAAACTTAAGAAACAGCTTAGAGAGAAAGGCGTAAGAAGCTTCGGATCAAAGAAAGAAGGAAACTACTATTTTAAACACGGCGGAATGTGATGCAGCACTCTTGCGTTTGAAATTATTTCTGCGTATGGGTAAGTATATACGTAACCACTGCAGCGTAATTCTAAAAGTAAATAAATGGGCTCATCATTAATTAAAAAGCTCAAAGGCCCGTAAATTAAGCGGAGGAAAACCAAGTGAAGAAAACAACTTTGACATTCACCCTCTTCATTATCACTATGGCAATTTTTTTCTCAATTTCCTTCTGCATCAGGAATGTTAAGGGAGCAGATGCTGCGGATTATAGTATAGAACATGTAAATCACACTGTTGAGGTTCTGTACAACGGCTATGTTCAAATCAACGACACCTTAAGGATAAGTGTTACTGGACAAGCGCCTGAAGACTTTCTGATAGGCTTTCCCTATGAGTACGGTCCACATGTTCTTCGCTGTATTGCCTACAATGAATCAGATGTTTTCCCAGTAAATCTTGATGTACCATTGGAAAATCATGTTGGTTTTTACGGCGTTAAAGTAAACTTTCCACAGGGATCTCCACAAGTATTTACGGTCTTGTTTGTACTTTCAAACAATCTTCTAATACATAATGGTACAGCCTATTACTTCCTAAACTTTCCAGCATTTCCTAGCTTAACGAAACCAGCCGATGTTTGTAACGTTTCAATTGTTTTGCCAGAAAATGCGTCATACGTTACGGGGACGGTCAATGCCTTCAACTATTCAGAAGTGAACTTTCCAGCATTCACTTATAATTCATCTCAAATAACCTTCTCTGTAGCAGATGACAAAATACTTGTAGCCGATTTAGAGGAGCTGGTGCGAGAGATCAGGCTAAACGAGTTTGGTGAAATAGAAGGATCAGATACATATCGTCTAACAAACAGGGCGGAGTTGGAGTTAAACTTTATTGACATAACGTTACCTCCTAATGCATCTAACCCAAGAGCTCAAGACCAGTTTAGAAGAAAAATGGCTGACCCCGCACCAATAGACGAAGAGACAAACCGTTACAGGATTGCATTAAAGTTATCACTGAAAAACGGAGAATCCGCATTGTTTAGTGTTAGATACAATCTCCAAGTTTCCACAAGCCAAAAAAATGAAGGTGAATCTACCCTCAACTTTTCTTTTTTTCAACATTTGAATTGTTACATTGATCAGGTATTGGTGATTTTCGTTTTACCGGAAGGCGCAAAAATACAAAGTTTCGAAGATGGATTGATTGGCGATGACTATATCTTAGCCAGAAACGTTTTCCAAGAACTAGTGACAATAAAAAAACAGGGAATAATCTCCTTTGACACCTTTAATGTTGCGCTTACGTATGAATATAACAGTTTGTGGCTGTCTTTCCGTCCAACATTGTGGGCATGGTCGTTATCGATTGTTGGATGTGCAATTGCAATCGTGTGGAAAAGACCTAAAGCTCCCCTAACACGAGTAACTGCGCCTACTGTAGCAGTAAGTCTCCGCCCTGAACACGTCAAATCCTTTGTCGATGAATACCAACAGAAAACGAAAATAGTGTTGGAAATAGAGTCTCTTGTGGCTAGAGTGCGCAAGGGGAAAATCCCTAGGCGTCGGTATAAGGTACAGAGAAAAACTCTGGAAACACGACTTGGCTCCTTGTCTAGAAGCTTGGCAGAATCCGGAGAGAAGATGCGTGCTGCCGGTGGTCTTTATGCAGATTTAATGCGACAACTTGAAATCGCAGAGACCGAGATCAACGAAGTTGAAGCCAACATCAAAAGCATAGAGGCCCGTCACAGCCGCGGAGATCTGTCCTTGGAAGCATACCGAAAGCTTCTAGCAGATTATCAGCGCAGAAAAGAAAAGGCCCAAACAACGATTAACGGGATTCTATTGAGGTTACGTGAAGAGACCCACTAGATGACCGTGTATGAAGGATTTTTTTCTTCTCCTGAGCTTGACAACCCAAACTGTTAGTTTTGACAAGGTTTCGATTTCCAATTACAATGTGGGGATTCGTTCAAATGAATGGGAACAAAGAAAACCTGATATTAAGAAAGGCGAAGGAAGCAGATCTAGGTTCCATCATCAGATTTGACGGAAAATTAATGGATTGAAACATATCAATATAGTGAAAAAAAGACTTCTGAAAGTCTAGAACAAAAAAGGCATCATTTTTTTCTAATCCATTGGTGCAACTATTAATGCGTTGAAATTGGAGGCTCACGTTAACCTCAGAATCTGCAAAACTTTACTGTCTTACATTAAAAAACATTCTATTTTGACACAATATTTTTATGCTACTGCTTAGATTCTGAGTGAAAATCTAGTTAAAGAGGAATGGAAATGGTGAAAATATTAGTGGATAATCATAAGTGTACTGGGTGCGGCACGTGCGTTGACAATTGCCCTGTAGGCATTTACGAGATCAAAGAGGGCAAATCCGTTCCGGTGAACTCCGAAGACTGCTTGGTTTGCAGAGCATGCGAAGCCCAATGTCCAGAAAGCGCAATTCAAGTAATCGAGTGACTCTTTAGCCTCTGATTTAAAATTTCTATATTAAAGCTGCTTAAGCTGTGTGCTCAAAAGATCTGAGAACCTTTTTCACCTTCTCTATAGCCTTTTCTCCCTGCAATCTAACGCCCTTACTAGCGGTCAAAACCTTATCGTTCAAAGCGTAATTAGCTCCGCTGATCTCTGCAATAGCTGCTGTGGCTATTTTTCCAACAAAATTGAGGCTATAGCCTCCTTCAAGGACTGCAACCAGCTTTCCTTCACAAGTGTCAGATGTCAACTTCATTATTGTCTCAAAAGCTTTTTCATAGCACAAAGCTGATAGAGAAAGATTTCCCACAGGGTCTGTGTAGTGACCGTCAAGACCAGCGCTTACTAATACGAATTGAGGTTCATACTCGCGCACCGCGGGCAACACTATTTCATCCAAAGCTCTGAGAAATATCTGATCTGTGGTTCCGAATGGTAATGGAACATTAATGTTATAACCTAGGCCTTCACCTTCTCCAATTTCATCTATGAACCCTGTTCCAGGAAAACTGCGTGGGTCTTCATGTATGCTTACGTATAGGACTTTGTTGGTTTTGTAGAAGACTTCTTGTGTGCCATTTCCATGATGTGCATCAATGTCTAATATCGCAATTTTTCCCAGTTTGAACTTTCTAATTAAGTACTCGGCAGCTATAGCTACGTTATTGAAGATGCAAAAGCCGCATGCGCGAAATCTTCCTGCATGATGCCCTGGCGGACGTACAACTGCAAAGGCATTTTCAAACTTCTTCTCCATGACAAGGTCAACAGCCTTCAGTGCTCCACCCACAGCATAAAGGGCAACTTCGAAACTTTCTCGCGATGTCATAGTGTCTCCTAAATCCAGCAAGCCTCCTCCAGACTTGCAGACAGCCTCTACAAGTTTGATATATTCTAAGCCATGAACCAGTTGAACATACGTCGCAGGTGCTTTATTTGGGTGTATGAACTGCCACTTTCCGTTTCCTGAAATCTTGTCTTTCTTCAGCTCCTCGACAATAGCACGGAGACGTCGTGCCGACTCGGGATGATTTCTGCCAGTTCGATGTCGATAATATAGAGGGGAAAAAATCACGGCTGTCTTACCCATGTTACGCCACTTTCGTTGCGTCTTCATAAAATATTTTGAAGTATTCTTTCAAAGACATTCCTTGTTTTTTGACTAACCTTTGGAGAGCATTGTTTACGCCAGTCGCATATTGAATGGCTTTTTTAGGTTTCTTCACAGTGAGTTTCGGAAGCCCGAGATTCTCGGCAACTTGTCTTAGAACAAGTTTTCGTAAGCAGTCATGTTTTGGTTCGATTTTTACCTTTATTGGCAAATCTATGGCAAATTTAGCCATTTTATACGTTGCAAAAGGTAAGCGCAATTCAACATTGTGAAAGTCGCAAATCTTAAGATCTCTCTCAAGATTAGTCTCGTATAGACTACTAGTGTCTTCGAACATCTTCTTCCTCGCTTCTTCGCCACCATACAAGAGATAAGTATCAATATAGCGTCTGTATCCTCCAAAAAGTTCATCAGCGCCTTGTCCAGCCAGCATCACCTTCAATCCCATTTCCGCCGCTTTTTTCGCTGTCCAATAGAACGGTATGCCTACGCTTAATTTGACTAAGTCAGGCTCCTCGATCAACCTTAGAACTTCTGGAAGAGTGCTTTTTACGTCGTCTTCTTCAAACAGGCAAACGTGTAAAGGGAGCTTCAACTCGTTTGCTGCTATTTTAGCCTGCCCAGTTTCTGGCTGACCTTCTAGGCTTACGTGGATTAAATGCACATCTGCTCTAGTTTTCTTGGCTAGAATGGCTATTACGCTACTGTCTAAACCTCCTGAAAAGGCTACCGCTACTTCCTTTAACCCAGAAATCCTCATATTAATTGACTGTTGCAGAAGAGTCTGCAATTCTTTAGCTGCAGCTTGCATTGCTATCTGCTTCGGTTCTGAATAACCAAGTGTTTTTACTGGTCTGAATGCGAATCCGTTTTTGTCGACAATAGCGATATGTCCGGGTGGAAAAGAATCAGGTTTTTCTATTCCAACAGCCCATAAAGCTTTGCGTTCAGAGGCTAAAGCTGCCAAACCTGTATTCTCGCCATAATAAAGCGGACGCATACCCATGGCATCTCTGGCTACAATTAGTCTTGAGTTTTCAGCTATTACCAGAATAAAGTCACCTTTAACTTCTTTGATAAGATTTTCAACGGCTTCTTCACGATTTTGTTGCAGCTCTTGGGCAACAATTTCTCGGTCTGAAATCTCTGTTGCGTTTGGATAGATTCTTCCTTCAAATACAAATGTGACATCGTCAGATATTATTGGTTGAGGTTTGTCCATCATAAGAACTCTTGAGAATGCGTGTCCAATTATTATAGACGAGGACAAACTCTTATTCTGTAGAAGGTCAACAGCTTTCCTCATTTTCGTGGTAGTAGGTGAAGCTATTCCAAAGGCTTCTGTGCTTTTGTGTCTTAATCTTCTAAGCATAGCAACTGCTGTTTCTACTGAGCTTTCGCCTTTTTTATTTATTACTGCTATTAGCGCTCCCATGATGGATAGCCTTTGAATTGCACATACTACGCATTGTCATCGTAAAACATTAATCTTTAACTGACGTACCTTCTTTCGAGGGAAAGAGAATTTGCCTATCCTACCGACAGACACAAGCCCGATCGACACAGGCCGTCATGGAACCGCTGAAATGCGAATAATCTTTGAAGAAGAGGCACGCGTTCAAAGACTGCTTGACGTAGAAGCGGCCTTGGCATGGGCACACGCTGAGGTTGGCAATATACCGCGAAAGCATGCTGCGAAGATTGTGGCTACTGCTTCAACAAAATATGTTAAGGTTAATCGCATTAAGGAGATTGAACGTGAAATAAAGCATGATATCGCCTCCTTGGTCAGAGCTTTGGCGGAAGCTTGCGGACCAAGTGGAGGATATGTGCACCTTGGAGCAACAAGTTATGATATTGTGGACACCGCTAACGCACTTCAATTAAAGGACGCGTTGGAGCTAATTGGAGACAAGCTTGATGAGTTCGAAAAAGTCTTGATTGAGAAAGCTTCGCGGTACAAGAACACGTTGATGATGGGTAGAACTCATGGCCAACACGCATTGCCAATAACTCTGGGCTTTAAATTTGCAGTGTGGATGCGAGAGATCTCCAGACATGTTCAAAGGCTTAGACAATGTAAGGAACGTGTTTTGGTTGGAAAAATGAGTGGCGCAGTTGGCACGCAAGCAGGTTTAGGTGAGCATGCCCTGAAAATTCAAGACCTTGTTATGCAACGTTTAGAGCTTAAACCTGCAGAAATTTCCACTCAAATTGTACAAAGAGACCGCCACGCAGAATTTGTCTGTTTGCTGGCCGGAATTGCCTCCACACTTGACAATTTTGCCACTGAAATCCGCGAGCTGCAAAGACCTGAAATTGGAGAACTTTTCGAACTTTTTGAAGTTGAGAAGCAGGTTGGAAGTTCGACAATGTCTCACAAGCGGAACCCTGAACTCTGCGAGAGGGTTTGTGGGCTAGCTAGAATTGTTAGAAGTCTTGTCGTTCCGGCTTTGGAGGATGTTGTAACATGGCACGAAAGAGATTTGACGCAGTCTTCCACTGAACGGTATGTTCTCCCAGAAGTCTGCATTTTGGTTGACTATATGCTCTTTCTGATGACCAATATTGTGGCTCATTTACGTGTTGATGAAAAGCACATGCTAAAAAATGTGGGCTTGACGCAAGGACGCGCCATGTCCGAAGCCGTCATGATTGCACTAACAAAGAAAGGTGTGGGTCGGCAAGAAGCTCACGAGCTCCTTAGAAAATTGACAATAAAGAGCGAAATAGAAAGACAGCACTTCGAAGATGTACTTCTGGAAGACAAAATTGTGAGTAGAAGACTTACGAAGAAAGAAATTGACGCGGCTTTAGAACCTAAAAATTATCTGGGAACGGCTAAAGAGCAAGTGGCCCGTGTAGTTAAACGAACAATGAAGGAACGCAAAGCTAGAGGGCTAGTTTAGTATTCTGTCAAAGCCTTCTGCTTCCAAGCATCTTCTTTTTCGAGTCTTTCCCACGTTTCTTTTTTGACGAACCCGCCGACTTGCTCTTTAATCTTCTTTGCTAGTCTCGGTCCTATCAGCGGCAAGTTCATCAACTCTTCAAGTTTCGCAATCTTTATCTCTTCTGTCGTCTTGTATCCTGCATTGTATATTATGCGCCCGCGGACTCTGCCGACTCCTTCCAGCTTGACTATTGGCAACAGTTCTTTCTTTACTCCTTTTTCTATTCTTTCCATGAGTTCAAGGGTCCAAGGCATTATGTGCTTCTCGCCAAAAAGCATTGCTAGCTCACGTGTAGCGTGAAGCAACCATTTCGCGCTTTCGATTGTTCTGTAAAGGTCACCTGGTTGCGTTCTAAACTTTTCGATTATTTGGTCTTCGGTGATCTCTTCTATCCATGTTTTCAAAACCATGGCCGTTTTTACTTCTCCCAGAAACTGTTCGTAGGCGATGCTATCTTCCCACTCGTTTGGCACATCTATTAGGAATTCCTCTCTGTGTTGTTCCATGAAAATCGCTATTTCATCCAACTCTCGCGTGTACGGTCGTAGTATTGGACCCATGTCTGGCGTATGTGAAATCATTTGAAGCAGGCTTAATTCAGTTAGATACACTGGTTTTTGTTTAAGTGCGTTGCGAATAATAACGGCTGAAACCGGATCCACATAGAGTTCGCTTACACGTTTTCCAAATCCTGTGGCAAAAATGTTTTCGCCGCTAACGTCAATCATTCCTTCAGCGTATAGATACTTGAGAATTTTCGCTATGATGTTCTTAATTGCACTTATGTCGTATTGGTACGCGTAAAAGGTTCTGCCGAAAAAATCATAGATGCCATGTTCGGTGTGAGCAAAATCTGCTGCTATTGTTGCTAGCACGTGTGACCGCATTATTCTTTCAACAGCAAGCCTTGACCAGATCCGTTCTGGACGTGCGAGTACATAGCTTTCCATTAGATAGTCTGCTTCGTCTGCGGTCTTTGCTGTAAGTATGGCTTCTCCTACCTTGTCATATTTTGGTCTCCCGGCTCTCCCAGCCATCTGCTTGTACTCTAATACGCTAATCGGATAGTAGCCGTAACCTGGCTCATAGCGTCTGTAATCTTGGATTACTACTGTTCTGGCGGGAAGGTTCACCCCGAAAGCCAATGTCGGTGTGGCAGTGACAACCTTAATTTTTCCTTGGCGAAAAGAATCCTCAATTATTCTGCGGTGTGCTCCACCCAAGCCAGCATGATGAAAGGCGACGCCGAACCTTACCAGCTCTGCCAGTGACTCACTTATTCTTGTTCTTTCACCTGCTGCCAAAATTCTTTCAGATTCATGTTTAAGAGACCTCTTAGCTGGTTTGGATAAGACTGCTTCAATTTCGCCTGCAAACTTCTTCGCTAGAGCGACGGCGTTTTTCCTCGTTGAGGCAAAAATCAGTGCTTGTCCACCTGATTTAACCGTGTTTACCGCCAAGTTTGTTGACGGGTTTTTTGTCTTCTTTTCTAATTTCTTAGAATCTCCATCCTTAAATTGGATTTCGTTGTGTAAAAGTATGCCCTCTTTCAAAAGAACTGGACGCCATTCCATTGTCACATAATCAGCTTTAAGCCATCCTGCGATTTCCTCAACATTATTTATAGTTGCACTTAAGGCTAAAATCTGCATGTCCGGGTTAATCTGCATAAGTCTTGCTAAAACAATTTCAAGCGTTGGGCCGCGCTCAGCCTCGTTCAACAAGTGCACTTCGTCAGCGACTATAAGCGAGATTTCATCCATCCACTTGGCTCTATGCCGCAAAAGCGAATCTGCCTTCTCATTTGTGGTTATGATTATATCATATCTTTCCAACCATGGGTCGCTGCTGTCAAAGTCACCAGTGCTTATGCCTATTCTCACTCGTTTACGATCAGATTTACTTATCGTAGAATACTTTTTGAATTCATCAAACTTTTCGTTTGCCAGCGCTCTTAAAGGCGTCAAATAAACTGCTTTTCCATTTTCTTCCAGTATATGCTTTAGGGCGCAAAACTCTGCAACCAAGGTTTTTCCAGATGCAGTTGGACTGGCTAGAACGAGATTTCTTCCTTCGAGTGCGCCAGCTTTCACTGCTTCCTCCTGTGGGGGATACAACTCAGTAATTCCCGATCTAATTGTGACTTCTTTGACCGATTCTGGCAGTGACAAATCTGTTATTTTCAATTGGACGCGTCCATCTATTTTGCTACAAAAGCAATATGGCACTACTGGTTTAAAGTGTTAATTGTGCAGCTTGTTTTCTCTTTCTTGGGTTATGTTTTTCTACTAGATAATGAATACTGAACCCTAATGAATCAGTCTTGCTTATGAGGATTGAATTGTAAATGGTCGAGAATGTAAAAGCGCTACTTCGGGCTCACGCAGGTTTGGAGCGTGAAGTCTATCTAGACATCGAAAACTCAAGCATAGTTCCTGAAGAAGTCGTTGAAGCAATGCTTCCTTACTATGATCAACATGCATATGGCAATCCCACATTAACACACAAACCTGGATGGGAGGCCTTCGAAACAATAATGGAATCGACACAAAAAATCTCTAATTTCTTAGGATGTAGAACACTTGAAGAAATCAACCTCACTCCAGGGGAGACAGAAGCAAATAATTTAGCGCTAATAGGAACAGCCTTCGCAATGAAGGATAAAGGAAAAAAAATTGTGATTTCAGAAATCGAACCCATAAGCGTGTTACACGTCACCGATATGCTACGGAAATATGGATTTGCCACAACGAAGATTCCAGTCGATAGCGAAGGCATCATAAACCTCGAAAAATTGAGAAATGCCATCGATAAAGAAACAATTCTTGTGAGTGTGTCAGCCGTAAATCACGAAATCGGAACTATACAACCCATTCATGAGGCACTAAAAATAGTCAAAGACAAAAACCCTCAAACAATTTTCCATACAGACGCTTCAGACTCTTATGCCAAAATACCTTTAAACGTGCAAGAATTAAAGATAGATTTAGCAACCATAAGTAGCTATAAAATCTTGGGCCCGCGTGGTATCGGCGCTCTTTATGTTAGAGAAGGCGTTAACGTGGAAAGAATTTTAGAGGGTCAAATAGGAACACAAAAGCTTTGGCCAGGAGTTGAGAATACGCCTCTGATTGTCGGTTTCGCGAAGGCATCTGAGCTAGCCTTCCAAAGATTTGAAGAAAACGTAGATTGCATGCGCAGATTGCGAGATGAATTAATCAGTGGAATAATAGGAAAAGTTTCAGAAGCTAAGCTAAACGGACCAAAAGGTGAAAAAAGAGCCCCAGACAATGTGAATATGAGCTTTTTGAGATGTGAAGGCGAAGCTTTGACAATTGAGCTAAGCCTCAAGGGCGTCTATGTTTCAAGCGGAAGCGCGTGTACCAGAAGAATTCTTCAACCAAGTCACGTTCTCGTTGCAATAGGCAGAAACTACGATGAAGCCCATGGTAGCATACTTATGAAAGTAACACGATACCATAAGGATGAGGACGTGAAGTACGTTTTGGAAGCAATTCCAAAAGCCGTTGAAAGGATAAGGGGGATTACTGGCTCTACTGGAGTTGATTGACTATATCACGGATGCCTTTACCCTACAACCCGAAAGTACTCGAATTGTTTAGGAATCCCAAAAACCTTGGGAAGATGGAAGATGCCACAGTAACGGCAGTTGCAGGAAACCCCCTATGTGGAGACATGATAACATTCTATCTAAAAATCAACGAACAGGATATTGTGGAAAAAGCAACATTCGAGAGTTATGGTTGTGCTGCAAATATAGCAACGTCCAGTATAGTCACAGAGATGATTAAAGGAATGAGCCTTGAAGATGCATGGAACATTTCGTGGAAAAGTGTTGCAGAAGCTGTAGGTGGATTGCCAAGCATAAAGTTTCACTGCGGCATACTAGCGGTCGGAGCGCTGAAGAGAGCTATCAGAAAATACCACAAAAATAAGAATGCCTCCCCAGAATGGTTGAAAGAAGAGTTAAGCTTCGAGGAAAAACAAGCTTTAGAAGAGGAAGAACTAGCAAAAATGCTTGCGAGAAGAATGGAAAAAGCAGGCGAACAATAATGCTAAATCCCCAAAAGATTCGGAAAGACTTCCCTATATTAAGACGAAGAATAAACAACTACCCCCTAATCTACTTCGACAATGCTGCGACAACGCAAAAGCCAAAACAAGTGATTGCAGCCATCGAAGGATTCTACGAAAATCATAATGCGAATGTGCACAGAGCAGTTCATACGCTTTCTCAAGAGGCATCTGAACTTTACGAAAACGCGCATGAAGAGGTTGCTAACTTCATAAGTGCGAATGACATGGAGGAAATTATCTTTGTACGAGGCACAACCGAAGCAATAAATCTTGTTGCATATGCTTGGGGGCTTCGCAATCTAAAAAGCGATGATGAAGTCATAGTATCACTGATGGAACATCACAGTAACATTGTTCCATGGGAACTGCTTTCCAAAATAGGCAAATTCAAGATTAAATATGTAAATGTAAACAATGATGGAACGTTCAACTACGAAGATTTCGAAAACAAGATTTCCAAGAAAACCAAAATTGTATGCGTAAGCCACGTTTCAAACGTCAGCGGTGTTGTGAACAATGTTAAAACACTGGCAGAAGTCACACATGAACATGGAGCTTTGATACTCGTAGATGGAGCACAATCCGTCCCACATCTACCTGTAAACGTCAAAGACTCAGACGTAGACTTTCTTGCCTTTTCAGGACATAAAATGTTAGGTCCAACGGGCATAGGTGTGTTATACGGAAAACATGAGATTCTTGAAATGATGGAACCGTTCCAGGGCGGTGGCGAAATGATACGAGAAGTCTCCTTTAACTCAAAATTGCAACGCTGTTCTATAACCTGGAACGATCTACCTTGGAAGTTCGAGGCTGGAACACCGAATATTGCTGGCGGCATCGGTCTTATGGAGGCTGTGAAATACTTAAGACGAATTGGTATGGAAAACATCAAAAGACACGAATGTGTTTTAACAGAATATGCAATGCAACACCTGCAGAAACTGCCAAAAGCCAAGATTTACGGTCCAAGAGAGGCCTCTGCCAAATGTGGCATAATTCCTTTCGGAATTGGCGGTCTAGGTTCGCATGACATTGCCTTATTCCTTGACAACTATGGAGTCATGGTTAGAAGCGGTTTTCACTGCGCCCAACCGCTACATCAGATTTTCAAACTACAGTCTTCTGTAAGAGTCAGCTTCTATATTTACAACATACGGGAAGAAATTGACCGATTTATCGAAGCTCTGAAGGAGATTGAACAAATCTAATGCCTGCAGTTGACGATTACGTGGCGAGAATTGAAGGAACATGTGGCAAAGAAAAAGATGTTATAGTTATATTCAAATACGGTAAAAAAAATGAGGCGATCGCAAGAATTCTCAAGAAAGCAAAAACAAAGAAGTCAATTTCAGGCATAATATTTGAGATGACTTTCAAAAATTTTTCCTTTCGCGTCTATAGCAGTGGCAAAGCCATTTTTAGGAGCATAAAAGACAAAGGCGAACTCCAAGCTCTTCTATTCGAGCTTCTGTTTTGAGAAAACCTATTGCCGCAAAAAGCACTTATTTTCCCGCGAAGACATTTGCGACTTTCTGCAGTTCTTTGGTCACAGACATGAGAAATTTGACTCTCTTCTCAGTTTTTGAACTGTGTGAGCTCACAGTTGATTTCAACTGTACCATTATTTCACCCAAAATTTCAATGAGAATTCCATGATTTTCTGGCTCGGCAAGATTAAGTATCTCCACTTCTTCACTTCTATGGACTAGAACCAGTTGTCCGGTAAGATACAAGTACGCCTTATTTATTCGCTCTTGGTATTTTTTTGGAAGCGAAGAAACCGAAATTTCAAGCTTTCTGCTGATTGACTTCAAAATTTTCTTCAGGGAATCAAAAAATTCGACGACTAAATTCTCTTCTTCTTTCGCAAGCTCAGATATTTGACCAACATTTTCTTGCACCTCCTTTAATGAATCCAATGCCTCTTCTTCACTGACCTTTGACTTCTCCTTTTCCACCACTGTCGCATCTGTAATTGCTTGTGATTCAGTACTTTGAGTAGGAGGCGGGACCGTTTGCTCACTCATTCAGTTTCACCAATAGATACTATGACAACAAAATCGTCGCAATGTCAATAATAAGATTAGTCTGTGTAGAGAGCGTACATACAACATTTGGATAAGGGAAGTTAATATTGTATATTAAGACATAATATTTTTATCACTCGCGCCACAAGTATGTCTAGGAAGAGACAATGAAACAAGAAGAAAAAGCCAGCGGATTCGGGTATGGAACAGATTCCATAAAGCAAACAGGCAAACATGCAACCAAGACTGACTCGTTTTCGCTTAAGAAAGGTAACTCCAAAATAACCGTGGACATCAGCAAAAGACGAGAGATGTCTGAGTCTCCTCACTACAATAAATATACGATATCAAAATATGACCTTCATCCCGGATATTTATTCCCAGAATTGTTTGAACATCTAATTCCAACTAGCACTCCAGAATATGTAGATAGCGGACAAAGATACGTGGAAAGAATTATTCGTGCGCTTTATTACTTCAAACAATGTGCATTAATAGGACCTTCTGGAACAGGGAAAACTCATATAACTTATCTTGTTGCAGAACTAACGGGTCTGCCTGTTTGGGAAGTAAACTGTGGATTGCAAACCTCCTCATACGATCTTATTGGACGATTCATTGGTCTTGGGAAAGAAAATTGGATCGACGGACAAGTGACAAGTTGGCTAAGATTCGGAGGTCTACTGTATCTTGACGAAGCAAACATGATGAAGCAAGATGTTGCAACAAGATTGAACCCAGTGCTCGACACCAGGGGTCATCTAGTTTTGACCGAAAAAGACAACGAAATTGTCGCACGACATCCTTACGCCTATCTTATCATAAGTATGAACCCGTTTTCTTCAGAATTTGCTGGAACAAAGCCTCTTAATGCTGCTTTCAGAAGGAGAATGAGTGTATGGATAAACTTCGACTACGAAAGTGTGGGGGAAAAAATTTCTAGCCAAGAAGTTGAACTTCTGATAAAAAGAACAAAAATCGACGAGGACACCGGCTACAAGATCATAAGAGTTGGAGCAGAAATGCGCAGACAGTACAAGGCTGGCGACCTTCCTTATGCACCGTCAATTGGTGATCTGGTCCATTGGGCGATTCTCATAAAAGATGGTAGCGACCCAATTACCGCCGCGGAAGAAACAATAGTAGCGTTAACTAGTGACAGCGTGGAAATCCAAGGAGACGTGAGAAGACTGATTGAAGCGACTTTCTCGAGTTAAACAGCTATTGAGCAATAGTCGGTGAATCAAGTGGGATTTCTGGAATATGCCTTGTCAACGTTATTTGCGAAGGATTTGATGAAAACGAAATTGTTAGTGTCTTCCAGATTTTCTTTCCCTCAACTCTTTAAGGATGATTTTGGTTTCGTAGTTGCTTTTCCAGAACCCATAATTAAAACAAGTATAGAAGGCGAAGAAACAATATCATTAGTCGGCTATGATTTCCCAGCCGACGGACAAGGTAAAAGACACCTTGGTAGTCTTTTTCGAGCGATAGTTTTCCACATGGGTGCACATGTGCGCTCCTCGAATTTTGAAGATTATGAAGACTGGAAAAAAGCCAAAGACCCAAGATTGACAAAATTTGTAATATCATTAATAGAAGACGTGAAAGCGAATGCATACATTTCCTCACAGAATCCTGATAAACTTGTTGACTTGGCATTCGCAAACGCCCTAGCTTTGAGAAGAACACGCCGAATAGACAGGTTAGTAAACCCCGCGACTAGGACAATGATGGGACTGTTACTACGGGTGAACACCGGATTAATTCAAGTTAAATCAACGAATGAACATGCTATAATTGCTCGTTTAGCTCCGTTTCTTGACCAATTTAAAGAGAAAGCAGTTCAATCTTCTGCAGATGACAACGCAAATCTGAAAGACGAAAAATTGAGGATTGCAGACGAAATTTATCGTGCAATCGAGAAAGTCGGCCCAATCACCAAAGTTCCCTTTCTCCCTCATACTGAAGAATTGGAAGCTTCTTATATTCCCTCTAGATCCTTTTGGGTCAATTTGGATGTCGCACTCGAAGAAAGTCTCAAAGAATGCTTGAGATTTTTGGGCGGAGATAATTCACCATCTGAAGACACAGAGCATACATGGAAAAAAACAGCCGAAGCTGAGGCGGTTCAAGTTTTTGAAACATGGAGACGCCAAACGGATAGAGAAGAGAAGATTCTTGCCAAATACGAAAATCTCCTAGCGACGACACGATTTAAATCTGTCGAGTTTCCTGAACAAGACTATTCTGAGTTTCTACGGGCCAAGTCTAGATGCAAGAGCGAAGCCCACAGACTCATGGAAAGTCTCTTGGTTGTTAGAAATGCAGTCGATGAGGACCCGAGAAAGCTTTATGGCGTGTTGGACCTGCAGGAAGTCATACAAGTTGTTGCCAGCAAAAGCCCGCGATTGGACGTTTTTATGCTAGACGAAAATGTTGGAAAAAGCTACTCTTGGATAGTTTTATTAGATGCGAGCGAAAGTATGAAATGCCTAAGAGATTTCGCATTAGAACTCTTTTTAATGTTGGCGGACGCTGCAAATGAATTGGTCTTGGACTCAACATCATGGGCCTTGTATGCCTTCAACGATCGTTTTCTTGTAATTAAAGACCCGAAAGAACGCTACAATGTTAGGGTGAAGTCTCGTATTGGCGGAATAGATTTCAGCGGTTTGACTTACATGCCTGATGCGTTGTCTGTTGCTGGACAAGTTGTAAAGGCAAAGAGTGAACACTTGAGATTAATTATTATTATTTCTGATGGGTGGCCATATGGATATCAAGACATAAATGCTGCATTGTCGGGAATCTTGAACACCTTGCAAAAAGGGAACATCGTAGTCGTTGGCGTAGGTGCTAAAAGTCGAAGAATGGGATTCTTTTTTAAACCTAATTGTGCAGTGTACACTTTGCGGGATCTAAATAAAAAATTCTCAACTCTGTATGCGGAAGCAAGCAGAGTTGTGGCGGAATCATAAGAAAGCTGTTGGAGGAAAAGCGTGACACAAGGATTTGAAGTTTCAATTGATGTGAAGAGAGTTTTGCAGTTTTGAAACTTGGCTATTCCTCGACTCTTGTTTCATTTGATTGTAATGCTTGTTGTACTGTTGAAAATTCCGTCATGAACTTGAATTTCTCTGTAATATTGACGTTATTCTTTGGTATGAAAACTAATTTTTCCGGGACTCCATCGCGGATATAAGTTATATACAACAGTTCTTTCCCTAGACCGTATCGCTCTAGATCAATTATGGAATTTTTGGCTCTTTCTAATTTTTCAATTTTGCCTCTTAACTCTTCTATTGCGTCAAAAAGCATTTCTGCTTCTCCTAATTCATCAGCGGAAAGCATAATGTCTTTGAACTGAATCCACTCTGTCGAGACGCTAACCTTTTTTTCCTCTTTATTTCTTCCTTTTCTAACTCCAGCCCTGAAAATTTTTTGCAGTTCAGCAGTTTTTTTCGCTCGCTCCTTGTCTCTTGAAGTTTCGGGATTTCGCAAAAGGGTGCCAAGCCACTGGCTATAATCATCAAGCAACAGTTTGTATTGACCCATTCCTGAGTCAATGTTTTCTCTGATTTCCTTGAGCGAATAGAAAGTTCGGATTTCCGTCAAAAGTCCTTCCAAACACCATCACCCTTAAGTCTCAGCTTTTGTTTTCGTCGTTTGTCGAGTTCCCTTCAACTTCTATTACTTGTTCTTCAGGGGAACTCTGGTTCTCCTCTTTGCCAGTTATGGTTCTAGCTATACTTTTTAGCTCCGTTTTCAGCTTTTTGAAAAAGTTGACCCTCGTACCGACTTTCTTTCTATACGTCATCATCGTTCTCTTCAATTCAGGCATGACATTCCATAGTACAGCCATAATGGTTTCTGGTGCACATTCCGCCAAAAATGTTGAACGGGTTTCGCCGTTTTCGTCAGTTATTGTCAGCTGGGCCTCTTCATTCAAAACAACCTTTCTAGCTTTTTTCTCAAACGTTATGTCTTGTGGCGGGATGCTAAAGCAAACGTGGAGCTCGTTCAGAACATATTTTAAGGACATGCAAATTTCGTGTGTCAGCTTTCTTTCCTCGATCAAAAATCCATTTAACTGCGAAGCCTCATCGTTTATGCTTTTTAGGAGCTCCTGTATTTTCTGTTCCTTTTCAACATTTGGTACTTCCATCTCTTCATTCTTTTCCGATATTGCTGAATCCAAAATGCATGCTTCTTTATCGTTTTGCCTTTGCCCCTCTTCCGTTAGTATTCGTGCATTTTCGACTTCCGTCTTTGACTCGTCCATAAATCTGTCTAGTCTCCTAAGTTGGGATCGGCTAACTAATTGAGTTGTTAAAGGAATAATAGAGTTAGTACGTTGTAATTCATTACATACAGAGTAATTCTTGACTATCTTGGAATGATTTATGCGGCTTAATAAGCAAGAAAGCTATGACAAGATATGCAGTAGCTCCGATGGTTTGTCGCGCAATATCTGGAACATACCAGAACCAACTTGTTCCTCCACTGAAATGTAAGCCCGCAATGAACCACGCAAAGACTGTGTCAACGAATATCTCTACAAGAATAGCTCTCCTATATGAAAGCCTAATGATGTGAGAGTCCAGACTTAAAGTCATGTAGATTGGCAAATTGGCTATCATAACAAATAACGTCAGTCCAAGCGGTATGCCAAGAACTTCCATGAAGGTTCGGGCAAACAAATTGGCTTCTTCGTATGGGACTTTGCAAAACGCAAGTGTTGAAAAGTAATCCAGCAAGATGAAAGCAAAAACCAGTATTGTTCTTTTTTTCCAATGATTATCTTTTGGCAAAATGAAGTGTTTTAAGCTAACTTCTTTAATTAGTTTCTGCGTTTCTCCTTCCCCTCGATGGGCTCTATCGAAGTTCTAGAAGACTAATTATATCCGCTATTGATTAAAAGCTTTGAATATGTATTTTCACTTCATATTTTGAATTCAGAAGTATAAAATATACTGTAGTCGAATTTTGTGTCTGAAGCAGAATAAGGAGCAAGGCTACAAGGGATGTAAATTGGAGCTATCGGTTGAAAAGCCTGAAAGCATCATAAAACTTTACGATGAAAATAGTGGATTATGGCGATTTGTGAGGACGGATAAGGGACCAGCGAAGTGTATAGAAACTATTGAGAAGGCTCTTCACAGGCTTGGGTTGTCAAAAAATGAAGTAAGAATTTATATCTACTTAGCAAGAACGGGTGAGCACAAAGCCAGTGAAATTTCTGAGGCCTTATCCCTCCACCGGACTGAGACATACAGAATTTTGCGTGATTTGGAAAAAAGAGGGTTAATATCTTCTGTTTTTGAGAAACCCTTAAAGTTTATTGCCACTCCGTTTGAAAAAGCATTGGATACACTGATTCAGACTAAAAAAATGAAAATAAATCTCTTAGAAAAGCGAAAAAAAAGCCTAGTTGACATTTGGCTTTCCCTTCCTAAACCAGAAACAGAAAATGGAAGGAAAGAGGTATTTCAAATACTGGAAGGCGAAGAACAGATCAGTTTGAAGGCCGATGAAATACTCGATAATGCCAAGAAAGAAGTCCTTGTCTTCACATCTGAGCATGATATTACAAATTTCTACCATTCAGGTCTCTTGGATAAACTTGAGAAACCGTCAAGGAAAAACATAAATGTCCAGCTATTAACAAATTATTGTCCCAAAAGTTGCTTTTTCATCGAAAAATTGAAACTGAAAAAGGCCAGGTATTCACTTTCCGATGTTGAAGAGTTGCCAACCTTTATGCTCACAGATGATGAGCAACTGCTTTTACTAATTAGAAAGAACGATGGGAAAAAGAAAATAGCTGCGTTGTGGACAAACTATGACGCTTTCGTAAAAGCCTTGAAGGCGCTCTTCCTTGAGTTATGGAATAATGAGGTTAATTAGTTTAACCATGACCCCTTCTGATCTCTTTCCATAATGTCCTAGGCAACATTCTTGTTTCTTTGTCGATTGTCATCAATAGTACTAAGTAGATTATACCGCCTACCACAGTCATGGCTAAAACCAGAGATATTCTTGTAGGATGCACTATAAACAGGATAATTGCCATAACGGCTGCTGCAAAAACATATTTTGAGATGTTCACCCACGGTATCTGTATTCTAACCATTTTACGGACGATACAGTATAGTATGAGAAACATTGCAAAATGAGCCGAAGAGTTGATAATACTCACATATAGCGCTGCTTGTAAAGGTTGGTTGTTGGCATAGGTTGTCAGAACGTAAAACACTGTTGGAAGGGTTATTGCAGAATGAAGATATGGTAGGGAAAACGAAAAAAACAATCGGCTTTTGGCCAGTTCTTTAAATGATATTTTCGCCCTTTCGTCGAATGTTTCAACTCCAAAAAGCACAGAGCTATAGATTCCAGAAATTGTCAAAATCAGAGCGTCTATCGCTAAAACGATTAGTACTGGTGCCGCATCTGGGTATTCTACTCTGAAGAGTGTTATGTAAGAGTCAGCTAATGCTATTGCACCTGCAGTTAGGGGGATAGCAAACATCAAAACCATTTTCAGCGAAGCCGTTATGTCTTCGTGTTTTCTCTCCGCTAGAAGCTTCGGATATAAAGCAAACGCAAGGAAAGAAGAGTACGTGATCACGTTTGCAATTGACATTGCAACTCCGTATCTGCCTCGTCCACCTACTCCACCATAAACAAATAACATAATAAATACGAGTGCTGCTACCTGATTGCCAATAACATTATAGATGCTTGCCACAGAACCCTTAAGCCACTCTTTTATGTATTCCCATCTAATTCTTTGTTTTAGTTCTTCTAAGAGTAGCTTAGAGTAGTAGATTATTTGGATGAAGAATGCCACTACAGTGCTGAGCACTGCTCCTAAAAGAGGTTGTTGAAATACAATTATTAGTATATAGCCTAAAATGACTTTGCAAAATTGTTGGACAAGCCATCCATAGCCCACTTTTTGTGGCATAGTCGCCTGAAGACATGCTTCCCAAAGGCTCATGGAGTAGAGTTCAATTATCTGAATCGAAACTAAAAAATATAAGAAAAGGTAGTTTTCACTGATGCCCAGCGCTGAAATTATTAAGGGAATGAACAAAATATAGATGGACGTGGCTATCACAGAGACTGACAAGTTTGCTAGTAATCCAGTTTTGACGGCTCCTTCTTTTTCTCGTACAACAAATCGCATCACCCAAAATGGAAGCACCCCTGTCAGCAATGTAAAATATGCTAATAAATCGTTAATATTGAACCATAAATCATACTCAGGTCCTGTGGTTGAGCGAGCTATCATGAATTGGAAAATTAGACCTGTTGCTACACTGAGCAATTTAGCCGCAAATATCACGAATCCTGAATACTGTAACCTAAGTTCTTTCTTCACCAACGCTAACCCTTATTGTTGCTCATGCATAATCTTGTGCAAGTATTTAATTTTGTACTGTTCCAAAAACGTTAGAGTGCTGCTGTTTCTGGATTTAGGCGAAGTCTAAATTTCATTTTACTCCTACTTATCCAATTATAAAAAGGAATCAGTGGATATTTCACTGATTGTGGAAGCACATCCTTCACTTCTCTATGCAGCCTCAGTTTGGCAGCTATTTTTCCCTTCCGGGTTAATGGTACGTAATATCTTGTCAACTGGAACTGTTTGAATCCATTATTTTGCTTAAAATTGTCTAGTGACGGATGATTTCCCATTCTTCCATACATAAGCCAATGAATTTGCTTGGTCGCACAGAATTCAACCGCCTTTGCTATGAGAGCATTGTTTACTGCTTTGTCCCAACGTTTCTGCATTGAAAGCATTTGAGCTATTCTGCTTGTGCCGTTGTCATGGACGAGCTGTATGAATCCTACAAGTTCATCTTGAAAATGTGCTCCTACGAAAGTGCAGTCTTGCGATGAAAACACGCTTTCTCTCACTGCTTTCAATGATATTCCATAGTGTGGAAAGGCTCTTTCTTGCCGTATTGGCGTTTCATTATAGATTTTCCAAATACCCTCCGCCAGCTTTTCGTTGGGCACGGCTATTGCTGTTTTGATTCCAGTCTTTTCGGCTTTGCGAACCATGTTACGTGTCTTCTTCCCTATGCTTTTCCACCATTCATCATAGCTCGCTATCTGAAGAAGTGCAATGTTGTCGCTTGCTCTCAACCAGAATTTTGAAGGGTTAGGAATTGCATGGCACCATTTTCTTTCAATAGTTGTAAAAATGTCTATTCCTCTTTTCTGGAGTTTTTCAATGAATTTTTGAGTTGGGACAAAATCTCTTTCGTACTCTTCTGCGTCACTAGCGATATTGAAAAAGATCTTTTTGCGAATAGATAAGGTTTCGAACTCCATGTCCGTTTCTAGAATCCTCCTTAATGCCTCATAAAAGGGTCCCCTATGATTTATTTTTCCTCTTTGGAAAAGCCACTCCGGGTGAATGTGAAGGATTTCTCCCTTTTTACTATGGTTTTTTGCTATTTTAGTGGCCTGTGTTGTCGTATTAGTATAGCATAAAATGTCCAAGCCTATTGTGGGGAACTTGTGAAAAGATTCGAGCGGAAAGTTGTTCGGAATTTTGGGAGTTTTTTCTCTCCATCGCTTCCACATTACTCGTGCCAATAAACGGGCTGTTCCGTGAACAGTATAATACCTCAGTCTTCTTCCGGTTGAGTTTTCCAAAAGTTTCCATTCTCTGTATGGGTCATTTGCGACATGAAGGGCTATCTCATGCTTATTGTTCAGTAGTTCCAGCAATTCTTCGTCGGGAATTGTTTTTATCGTGAAAAACCAGTAGGTCCTGATGTCCTTTGGGGACCTTTCAATCATTTTCGCAATTATTTTCGCATTTTTCAAAAAGTCTTTGCCTATCTTGATGTTCAGAACTGTATAAAGAAAGCTCTTGATTCTTGAAGGATAAGGGTAATCAACATCTATTCTTAGTTTTATCATTGCATCTCCGTTCGCTGTTTTTAAATGAGACTTTTATCCAATTATAAGTTCTTCATCTAGAATAGTCCTATTTAAACCAAGTTTTCTCTAGCTGTAGTGATGGTTGTGTTGAGATTTATTTGTTTATTCAGCTATGACGTTTTGTGAAAGTCTACTTTTTCTTTTTCTATTATTGGCATCCACCATTGAGTATTCCGCATGTACCAATCAATAGTTTTCTTTATTCCATCATTGAAGATGGTTTTTGGTATCCAGCCGATCTCTCGAATTTTCTTCGTGTTCAACGAATATCTCAAGTCATGCCCAGGTCTGTCTTTGACATATTCTATTAAACTCTCCGGTTTCCTAGTAAGCTTCAGGATAGTTCTTATAACATCTACATTTTTAAACTCCTGGTTTGCCGCAATATTGTAGACTTCTCCAAGCTTACCCTTATGCAGAACCCAATCTATGGCTTCACAGTTATCCTCTACATAAATCCAGTCTCTGATGTTCTCGCCGGTCCCGTAAATTGGTATCGCCTTGTTAGAGAGCGCGTAGATTATAGTTTTTGGGATAAGCTTCTCCGGGTGCTGATATGGTCCATAATTGTTTGACGACCTTGTTATGGTTATTGGTGAGCCATAGGTCTCGAAATATGCTTTGCATAATAACTCTGCGCTGGCTTTTGATGCAGAATACGGGTTGCGTGGATTTAGTCTATCTTGTTCTTTAAAGCTGCCTTTTAGAATATGTCCATAGACCTCATCTGTGCTTATTTGTTCAAATTTTGATATGTCGAATTTTCTTGCTGCCTCTAACAGATTGTAGATTCCGAAGACATCAGTTAATACGAAAGTTCCAGCTTCTATTATGCTTCTATCGACGTGGGTTTCGGCGGCAAAATTCACGATCCAATTGCAATTCTTTATGACTTTTTCCGCATCTTCTTTTTTGGTTATGTCACCTTTGATGAATGTAATCTTGTTCCAAACGGCCTGTAAATTTTCTTTTTTTCCTGCATAAGTGAGTTTGTCCAAAACGACGATTTCGTATTCTGGATGCTTTCTAATCATATAGTGTACAAAGTTACTTCCAATGAATCCTGCGCCGCCAGTGATGAGAATTTTCATGTATATCAACCATGTTTAAGCCATGGCGTAAGCTTCCAGTCGTATGGTATTTTGTCCGTGTCTGGTGGCAATCTATGCTCGTCTGGTTCTTTATAGTTGTAGAGTTCTGTAGGGACATTAAGAACAAGCGCATATTCTTCTGTTATGGTTTTGAATCCGTGCCAGACTTCCGGTGGAATCTTAACTAAAAGGAGATTTTTTTCACCGATCGTGAGTTCGTTTATTTCGTTCTTGGTTTTTGATTTTTTTCTGCCATCATATAGTACAAGTTTTATCATTCCTTTTATGCAGGTTATGTTATCTGTCTGCTTTTTGTGCTTGTGCCAAGCCTTTACAACTTGTGGATAGGCCGCTGTCAAATATGCTTGGCCGAATTTTTGGAAGTGCTCCCAATCGTTTCTCAGTACTTCTATTAGCCATCCTCGCTCATCTGCTATCTGTTTAAGTTGCTTGGTTACGACTCCTTCTATCATATTTTTCATCTCAAAAAACTATTTTTGAATTTTCACCAACAATCAGTTTATGTCCTTTTGGGCCTTTCTCATTCGCTATTATTTCCGAGTTTGCGCCTATTATACTATCAATTATTTTTGTGTTAATCTCTATTATGCAGTTCTCCATTACTATCGTGTTTTCGATTTCGCCTTTCTTTATCTTCGTATTGTCACCTATTGAAGTATACGGTCCTATGTAAACCCCATCTTCTATTATCGTGTTTTCTCCGATTAGGGCAGGGCCTCTAATTAAAGCCCCCTTTTTTATGTAGGCGTTTTTTCCTATAGATACACGTCCTTGAATGCAAGTTTTGTCTTCAACTATTCCCTCTATTTCTGGTTCCAATTCATCCAGTACGAGTATGTTTGCCTCGATGATATCTTCAATAGTACCTGTGTCTTTCCACCACCCTTCAACTATTCTATATCCTACTTTACAGCCCGAATCTATCAAAAGCTGTAATGCCTCTGTTATTTCCAGTTCACCTCTCCATGATGGTTTCAGCTGTTTTATCATTTTGAAGATTGTTGGTTTGAGAAAGTATATGCCTGTAAGCGCGTAGTTGCTTGGCGGCTTTTCTGGTTTTTCAATAAGCTTTACCAACTTTCCATTTTTGTCGAATTCTGCCACTCCGAACTGTTGTGGGTTTTCAACTTCGCATAGCAGTATCATTGCCTCATAGTTCTTTTGTCGAAATTCTTGAACACACCTTGAGATCCCACCCTTTAGAAGGTTGTCACCAAGATATACGACGAAAGGGTCCTCATTTACGAAGTCTTCTGTTAAGCCTACTGCTTGCGCTATTCCTTCTGGCGTTTCTTGATATATGTACTTGATATTTACACCAAATTTGCTTCCGTCTCCATAATGACTTTTCACTTTTTCAGGCATTATGTCTCCTAGCACTATGGCTATGTTCTTAATTCCAGAATTACGCAAGTCCTCTAGGACATATTGTGAAATAGGTTTATTTGCCACTGTGATTAGCTGTTTTGGTCCGGTGTGGGTTAAAGGTCTTAAACGTGTCCCGTGGCCGCCGTGGAGTACCACACCTTTCATTGTTCTGCCTCTCTCTTCATTCTGTTCAATCCTTCAGTTATTTTTAGTGGTTTTGTTTTTAGATGCTTTTGTATTTTTTCTGTTTTTAATGATGAATCCTTTGGTCTTTCTGCTATCCAAGCAGTTAATTGATGCATTTTTATTGGTTTAATCAAGCTAGTGTCTAGGTTGAAGGTTTTTGCGATTTGTTTTGCAAATGTGTAGCGGCTTACTCTCTCACTTCCAGAGGCGTGATATAATCCTTGCAGACCTTTTTCTGAAGTCTCTAGTGCCATTTGCGCTAGATTGTCTGCCAATGTCGGCGTATTGTAATGATCTTCTACAACAGCTATTTCCTTTTGCTGTCTTAGGGACTCTATCACCCATGTTGCGAAGTTTTGCTTCCAAGGGTGCCAACCGTATATGACGCTTGTACGTAGAATGGTATAGTTTCTGCAGTTCCGAATGATCTGATTTTCTCCTTCAAGTTTTGTGACGCCATAGTAGTTTATTGGGTTCGGATTGTCTTCTTCAACGTATGACCCTTTCCTACCATCAAAAACGTAATCTGTGGATATATATACTAATGTTGCGCTAACTTCACTGCAGGCGAGGGCGATGTTGTGGGATCCGTCAACATTTGTTTTCCAAGCATGATCTTTTTCTTTTTCGCACATGTCCACGTTTGTTTCAGATGCAGTGTGAATGACTTTATCCGGTTCGAATTTGTGGAAAACCTTCCGAACATCTTTTGCTTCTGTTATGTCCAGTTCTATAGAATTTGAATGGAGCGGTTTGGTTCTGTGAGTAGGTGCGACAGAATAATCTTTCTCAGCGAGTTTAATTATTTTGTTGCCTAGTAAACCGCTTGCACCAGTAACCAGTAATCTTTTTCGGTTTTTCAAAATTTTTCCAGCTGGCAACTTTTCTCTTTCGACTAGTCTGATAGGTTAGAATGTGTAATAATACTTTTCTGGGTAGAGGAAGTGAGGTGAATCTGACTTGATATGGTTGAGCTTCTGCCTTTTCTAAGGTGCAGGTTTTATTTTATTCTCACTCTTGATGACGCCAATTATTAATCCATTAGCAGAAGGGATCAAGCCGTTGTATTTTAAACGCTCAACATCTTTCCAGCTGACCTCTATCCATCTGTTATCTTTGGAGATACGTTTCAAGTAAAATCGGTCATCAAATTTTATCTCGCCACTTTTGAGTAACTTATCCAAGTAGGGATTATAACCGAGGGGCAGAGTTACAACAATTTCTCCCTTAGAAGTCAATAACCGTTTTAAAACATCAATAGTGTACGTGATTTTTTTGGATTCATGTAGAATTCTATGGTCGCCAGGGTTTTCGTCCCAACCGACATGCTCCAGAGTTGAAATGCTAATAATCAGATCGTATTTTTTTGAGGGACGAATCTCAGTCACGTCTTGGCTAATCACACCCTCTGCCTTCTCATATTTGTCTACAATATCATGATTGACAGTAAAATAGTGTGAAAGAACATTGCCTACCTCCAAAACACTTCTCCATTCACACGTTTTGACTATATGCCAGATAATTGGAATTTCGACTGCTCTTTCATTTCGCCATGTTGTATTATACCTGTGATAGAAATATTTGTAGTTTTTTCCTTGGAACGTGAATGTACTCCATGACTTAAATAAACTGTAATAGTAACACCAAAAAGAATCTATCACCATTCTGCGCATCCTGTTAACCCCTGCCAAAGCAACATAACGAATTCCTTTCTCTTTGGATGCTTCCTTAACTCTGGATAGAAATCCTCTTGCTCTGTAAGAGGCATTTCCTTTCTTCATTTTGACTCCTCAGTAAGAATAATTCCAGTTATTCTATCTTCTGTTCTTCGATTTGTCTTTTATTCTCTTTCTTCGGAATTCTATGTTAAGAGTGACGCGGCGCTTTCTGGTGTTAAATTTGAAATCTTGATTGAAGTTGCAAATAATCTTAAATATGTCTCGGAATGCTAACACTTGTGAAAGTAAATGTACATAAAAACTCGAAAAACCTGTAGAGTTTGCGGATCAGACCGATTGATTCCGATTCTGTCCTTGGGCGAACAATTCGTCACTAATTTCGTCGAAGAATTGGAAAGAAATAGCATAAAAGGTCCTTTAGAACTGGTTCTTTGCGATTCTAAAAATGGTTGTGGGTTGTTACAACTGAAGCATACTCTGGATCACGATGTCCTATACAGAAAATATTGGTACAAGTCTGGAATAAGTACAACAATGGTGAAGGCTTTAGCTGACATTGTGTCTTCTGCCCAGAGACGGGTCCAACTATCAAGTCGGGACATAGTCGTTGACATAGGATCGAATGACGGAACATTATTGAGACAATTCAAGACTCCTGGGCTGATAACCGTCGGTTTTGAGCCTTCAAATCTTTGGGAGTTAGGAGTTGAAGGGACATCCAAGATAATTAACGATTATTTCAACTATAAAGCGTTCAAAAGAGAATACAAAGACAAAAAGGCGAAACTAATAACGAGCATCGCTATGTTCTATGATTTGGAAGATCCAAACGCCTTTGTTGAAGACATAAAGAAATGCTTACATAAGGATGGTTTATGGATAATACAGATGAATTATTTGGGTTCTATGCTAGAAAACAATACTTTTGATAACATATGTCATGAACATTTAGAATATTACTCTCTATTGTCTCTTGAACATCTGCTGAACAAACATGATATGGAAGCGTTCGATGTCGAACTTAATGATGTAAATGGCGGTAGTTTCAGAATCTATATACGGCATAAAGGAGGAGAAGTAAGAGAGTTTCCAGGCGCAGAAGAAAGATTGAGAAAGTTAAGGGATTATGAAAAGAAAATGGAGCTTGACACCAGCAAAGCCTATGCTGCATTTGCAAAACGGATAGAAACGATAAAAAGAGATCTTATGAGTTTCTTAAAGCAAGAGATTAAGAAAGGAAAGAAATTCTTCATATATGGCGCTTCTACTCGTGGCTTAGTTACATTGCAGTATTTCGGTATAGATAAAAGGCTAATCAAGGCGGCTGTAGACAAGAACCCTGACAAATGTGGAAAATACATTGTTGGTACAAGCATCCCTATTATGTCTATTGAAGAATATCGAAAAGAAAAGCCAGACTATCTGCTTGTTCTGCCATATCATTTTATAGAAGAGATCAAAGGTCAGGAAAAGGAATTTTTAAAAAAGGGCGGAAAAATGATCGTCGCCATACCCAAATTCATGATAATAACTAAAAGTAATTGTTAACGAAAGTCTCAACAACGAAGGCTGAGCAAATTTGGCGTAAACAATGCTTACCATGATTACGGATTGCCTTTTGAACGCGATATTACTTCTTGAAAGACTATTTCAATGTTCTTGGCGTATCTTTCCCAAGACAGATTGTTTTTGACGTATTCGTAAGCATTTTCTCCCAGATTTTTACATAGTTTTGGGTTATTTATTAACACTTCAACTTGTTTCGCGATCTTATCTGGCTTTGCTCTGTCAATGACTATTCCATTAACACCATCCTGTATAATCTCCGATGTTCCAACTTGATTTGAAACTATAACAGGCTTAGCTGCTGCCATTGCCTCGGTCACCACCAGACCCCATGGACTGATCGCAGATGGATACACGAACACGTCGCAAGCGGCATAGACTTCAGCAAGTTCTTTGTCGCTGGTACTGTGGAAAAACAGAATTCTGTTCCTGATACCTAATTCCTCACTGAGTTTTGTCAGCGTTTCTTTTTGTCTCGCAGGAACGTCTAAAATCAACTTAACATTATCATAGCTTTTAGACAACTGATAAAGCGCTTTGACGAGCTCTGATCGTCGCGCATATGAGCTTCCACCGACGAACAACATAATAAAGTCGTTTTCAAGGTTATATTTTCTTCTGAGTTCTTTGCCTGAGGCATTGTGAATCAACTCTGTGTCTACGCCAGTTCTCACTACTTTGGCTGATCTATTGTAGGCTTTTCTGACGAATCCTGCGCCAACTTTCGAGAGAACGCATATCTCATCAATATAGTTCACTGCAACTCTGTCCAGCAATTCAAAAAGAGGCCAGTTTAGCTTGCGCAGACCATTTCTGAGTTCGGGGATAAAAAACCAGTATGGTGGTTCATTACACATCCATACAACAGGGGCTTTCAACCTTTTCTTGGCAAAAAAGACTGCCCACTCAGTAGGAAAGTTGTGATTGTTAACAACGTCGAATCGCTTCGGTATCTTTCGTCCTATGCATAGCATGCATGGGAACTGATATGGGATTGTGTAGAATTGGCGTCCCATGCGTCTTCGCATCCACGTTCTCAAAACGGAAGGCTTTTCAGTCCCAGCACCAGGCGATTTCCCGTAAGTCTCAGCTGGGGCCAACCATTTAGGCATCTTTCCTTTCATTGGATGTTGAATAACATTTACTGTGAGCTGCTTAAAAAAGTCGGGAAAGGTTTCTTCATTGACTGCGTTCGTGAATACCTCTACTTTATGCCCTATCTTTTGCAGTTCGATTGCCAACCTTAGAATTTGTCTTTCTCCGCCAGCTCGTCCCCAGAATGGAGTGTGAACCATCGCGATTCTCATGAGTCAATGTCACCTTACGCATACTAAGCATTTGACCAATGTTTATATATTTGACTAAGCAAAACATCGACACACTGATGCCGTGAGACACACTAAAATGAAGACGGAAATTCGAACAGCGGTTATTTTAGTTGGTGGATCAGGGCTGCGAATGCGTCCCCTTACGGAAGACATGCCAAAATGCATGACGCCTTTGAAAGGTAAACCCCTTATACACTGGACACTGGACTGGCTGAGAAACTATGGTTTCAACCATATTGTTCTAGGAGTTGCATACCGCAAAGAAGTAGTTATAAACTACATCAAAGAAAATCCCGTTGAAATGGATATAGATTTTAGTGAGCATACAAAGGAAGGCGAAACTGGCGAGGGCTTCCGGCTTGCTATTAGCAGATACGTGGATGACGAGAATTTTCTAGCCATGAACGGAGATGAAATCACCAACGTAGATCTCGAAAGACTTGAAGCCGTTCACTTGAAATATAGACCGGTTGCAACAATAGCTGTTTCACCAATGCGATCACCTTTTGGAATACTTGAAATCGACGGAGATGACATATTAGGATTCAAAGAGAAAATTATTCTTGAACACACGCTTGTAAGCATTGGCGTATACATTTTTAATCATGACATCTCGAGCTACTTGCCAGTGAAGGGGGCTATTGAAAAAACGACATTTCCGTTGCTCGCAAAAAAGAGGCTTCTTAAGGCATGTAGACTTGTCGAGGGCGAATCATGGCTAACTATTAATAGCGTGAAAGATTTATCAGTTGCAGAAAAAGAGTTCGCATTAATGAGGAGATTATAAATTGGCCAAAGTGTTGATAACCGGAATATTGGGTTTTATAGGTAGCAATTTGGCTGAGAAACTAGTTGATGGCGGATATGAAGTTTACGGGATTGCGCGCCGAGTCGCGAACAGGAACTTGGAAGTTATCAGTAAAATCCTCCAAGATGTAACGCTGGTCTCAGGTGACGTCACCGACTACGTATCCATTCGTAATGCATTAAAAACCATTAGTCCAGATGTTGTTTTTCACTTAGCCGCGCTTACTCCTGTGCGCGATTCGTTCGAACGCCCATTTGAATATCAGCAGGCAAATCTTCTTGGAACAATGAATATCGCACATGCAATGTTGGAGCTTCCGGACCCGCAAACTAGGAAGTTAATAGCTGCATCAACAGCTGAAGTGTATGGTCTACAGGAAAAAGAATCATTAGAAGAGCGCCTTGCTCTAAAGCCGTCGAGTCCGTACGCTGTTAGCAAGGCTGCTGCGGATCTTTATCTGCGGATGCTGTCTCACACGTTCAACTTGAATTGTACTGTAATGAGACCCACAAACACATACGGAAGGAAATTCGACACTAGTTTCATAATCGAATATTTGGTTACGTATATGCTGGAAGGCGAGAAGATTTATGTTGGCTCACCCAGCTCCGTTAGGGACTACATGTATGTGGATGATCACGTCAGTGCTTATTTGCTTGCAATGAAAAGTCCGAGGGCGAAAGGTCAAGTTTATAACGTGGGGACAGGAATCGGCACAAGCAATAGTAAACTTGCTAACATGATAGCCAAAAAAATCGGATTTGACATGGAAAACGCAGTCTTGGGTTCATATCCTCCAGGCTATCCATATCGTCCACCAATTTCTGATCAACCATCAATAGTGCTGGACTCGGCAAAAATAAGAAAGGAGTTGAATTGGGCACCCAAAATCTCTCTTAGCGAAGGAATCGACAAGGTCATCTCTTATTTTCAGAAATTCAACAAAAAAGGGAAAAAACAGATTTAAGTCAAACATCTTTGTTTTTGCTGCCTCCTATCTTCAAAAGACCCTTATCTTCAGTTTTAGCAAGGCGTACAGGTATATCTTAAAGCACTTGACACAGATTGTTAGAGCAGACTACAAAAAGATTTAAGGTGCATATTAATGAAAAATGTCGGAGAAAAGAGCTTCAGAATTAACTGGGAAAATATTGAAATGGTGTAAAGAGCAAGGAGGCTAGACCTTTTGAAAAACGTCGACTTAGTTATGTGGACTAAGAATGGCGCTGAGACTCTGCCTTTAGTCTTAAAAAGAATCAGCGAAGTTATACCCAGCAATTCTGTCAATAAGAAAGTAATCGTAGATGATAGCAGCACGGACAGCACAAGAGAAATTGCGAAATCTTTTGGCTGGGATGTCATTTTCAACGCGGGGAAAGGCATAAGCGATGGAGCAAACACAGCGTTGAAAAACGTTACATCTGAGTTTTTCACAAGTTTTGAACAAGACCTACTACTAGCTCGTGACTGGTGGGACAAGATTCCCCCTTCTCTTGAGAATCCAAAAGTAGCTATTGCGTCCGGTATGCGTTTTGCAAACAAACCTGAAGGAGTGCGAAGACTACAGCAGTACGTGGCAAGAAAATATCGTGGTGAAGTCAAGCTTGAGCCGTGGCTAAAAGGTAGGCAGATGGCAGCTTTTACGTTAGGAAAAACCTTGGACAACACAATTTACAAGACTAGAATAGTTAAAGCAGTTGGAGGTTTTCCAAAACTAAGAGCAAACTCGGGCGTTGACACGACTTTGGCCTATATTATTAGCCAAGCAGGGTACCACTGGTTTGTAGATTGCAGTGTCCAGTCGGTCCATTTAAGACGCGGCTTAAGACAGGAGTTGAGTCATCAATATTGGTATGCGAAACAGTTGTATGAAATGTGGAGAAAAATAGAAACCGAAATAAGTAAACGTCCGCCAGTTACAAAGTTCAATGTAATATCACGTTTTTTTCTTTCACCATTCACAGGCATATTTATTGCGATGAAAACTTTGGAGCCGTCTATAACCTATATTCACCCTTTGATTCGATTTTATTATTTGAAGGGTCTCTTAGAATCTGAAAAATGGAACTAGCTTTTAATCAAAGAGCATGTGCCTCTAAGCACTTTTCTATGTATTGCATCGTAGTCGGTACTGGGGACTCAAGTCTTCTTAGGATGTTTCCCGTGTTCATTTTGTATTCTTCGGGTTTTTTCAAAATAGTTTCTGTTATTTTGGTAATTTTATCTGGGTTCTTTGTAAATTGAATGGGCAGACCTTTTCTGTGAAGATATCTGGCTATTGCATCCCAAAAGTGAAAGTTGATAGTGGGTATTCCCATCAAAGCTGTTTCCCGGCATATGGTGCCACCGCTACCAACTGCTAGGTCTACATATGGAATAGTCTGAAATGCTAGTACTGGTTTTGGAGGAACCCAAACATTGTTGAAATCGCTGAGCCTCTGTTTCTCTTCTTCGTACCTCGGGAGGTACACTACTGTAGCCACTTCGGAAAGTTCTTTCAATAATTGCCATGTATCCACTTCGACATCCTTACAGTAACTAGCTTTATACTCAATATTCCTGAAAAGCACGACTCGGTTTTTCTGACCTAATTCTTCCAAAAACTCTGGGCGCTCGAATTTGGGTCCTACTAGCCAAGCAATTTCTTCTACACCCTCATACAGTGCAATTTTGGACTTGGGGATGCCGAATTCGCTCCATGATTTTCCAAAGGCTATTGGTGCCACAAGCCAATCTACTAGAGGGCATATTAGTTTAGCCACGTGAATAGCGTGAGGTGTATCGTTTGAATATACTATAGGTATTTGAAGGCCAAATGCCGTTCGAGTTGCGCCTACATCTCCATGTGTCCATAATACTTTTGGGAGCCCAATTCTATTGAAAAGCTCCACGAATGCCAAAGTCCTTTTCTGCTCTTCAACAAGCTTGTCTTTTAATGTTTCGCCATATTTGCCGACGCAAACATGGGGTATTTTCAGAAGTCTTAGCATGTCAGTTGTTTGAGTTTGTTCTCGTGCTGTTATGATGGCTTCATGACCCTTGTTGTGCAATGGTGGCAACAGACAAGCAATGAGCAAGGCATCTTTTGGTGTTGCAGCGTCAAGCCAGACTTCAGCCATGTTCTGTCAACATCCAATCTACTGTCTTTCTTAAACCTTCCACAACGTCGTATTTGGGTTTAAAACCTAAAGATTTCAACTTCTTGACGGTAGAGTAGAGATAGAATGGATGTTCACCTGGTCTCGGTGGTAGAAGTTTAATTTTGCACGGCAATAGTCGATTTATGAAATTGGCAAATTCTTCGTACGTGTAGGCTTTGCCTGAGCCGACATTAAAAACCTCACCAATCGCTTTGGAATTGCGCAGTACGATGTCCATGGCTTGACACAGGTCTTCCACGTACGTGAAATCAGTCTTTTGCTTACCATAGCAATACAACTGCAATGATTCCTTCTTGATAGCTCTTTCAAGTAGTTTTCTGACGATGGACGGAATCGTGAGTATCGGTCCATAAATTTCAAAACCTCTGAACACCACCAATGGTAGGTTTTCCGTTTCAAAGTATTGGCGAGCCATAAGCTCAGCCATCAACTTGGCTTTTCCATATGTTCCTTTAGGGTTAGGCTTCTCATCCTCTTCTACAGGTTGGTCGACATTTCGCAAGCCATAAACTGTCGAACTACTCATCAAAATAAACCTTTCAACTCCTTGTCCAAGGGAAGCCTCCAGCATGTTCAAAGTGATTTTTGAGTCATCCAGAAATTCATTAAAAATTTCCTTGCGGTGGGTGACAAAAGCCAAGTGCACTACACGGTTAGGTTTTAGTTCTTTAAATATTTTTTCGACGGCATCTTTGTCTGTCAGGTCACATTTTTGAAAAGTGAATAGCTCCTTCGGAAATATTTTCTGTGGCTCCGCAACATCTAACCCTGCTATGTGTTCGCCCTTATCAATGAAGTGTTGTGTTACGTTTGTTCCGATAAATCCTGCGCAGCCAGTTATTACGATCAAAATTTGCTCTCTCCATTGGCTAGGGTTGAATTAAGAACTTTTTGACGTTATTTAAGGTTTTGCGTCAGCAGCTTTTCCATTTGCTTGCCATTTTGAATCATTAGGAATTGACAACCCAATTTTTGTGCGGCCTTTCTGTCGCTTTCTCTGTCACCTACCATCAGGACATTTTGCGCTTTCAAACCCAGTTTTTCAATAGCTGCTTCTATCTGTTCAACTCTATCGAAGCCATCTTCTCGTGTGAGAATGATAACAAACGATAACTTTACCAGTTCCATTATTCTTTGTACAACTTCTTTGCCCTGCAACGTTACGAGCGCAGAAGGTTTTTTGCAGAACTTTCTATAGACTCTGATTCCGTCTTTGTTAACCTTAACATTGGGCAAAGCGTCTATTTCGAGCCTTGTCCAAAATTGGTACAGAGCTTTGCGTTGTTTATCATTTAGCTTTGGTATTGCTTCTGTTATTGGTTTGATTTCTACAGTTTTCAAAAGCTTTTGGAGTTCATGATGGAGTGAATCATAGTTTATAGGCAAGTTAACTAATGTGCCGTCTAAGTCAAAAATAACGCCCTCGATCACGTATACATTGCTCCCAACACTTTTTTGTTCTCAACAAGTCTTGCAGGGGCGTCCAAATGTCTTATCCAATAAACATCTTTTGGTAAAATGTTATATTTTGGAATTTTTGGCAGTTTTTCTTTGTAGGCAAGTTTCACATATAGATAGGGTATGTTGGCGAAGAAGTCGCGGCGTAATATCTTACTAGCGTAGGAGAAGAAAAAGCTCGTGGTGAACATTCGTCCAGCGTTAATTTCGGTTACGCAGGGTACGCCTTCGCTGTTTTCTTTTAAGTCTACACAAGCAATCCCGTTGAAATTCGGGTCAACAGCCAAAACAGCTTGGGTTCCGATTTCGTTTGTTGTCTTGTCGTGAATTGTTCTCTGAACAGATGGTGTGCCAGTAATGCCTGAAGGGGCAAGGTGTGGGTAAATATACTCGAGGCGTTCTCTAGCCATGGATGTTACAAGTTCGCCGTCTTTCCATATGCTGTGGAAGCCTATGTTCCTTCCGGGAAGATGTTCCTGTGCAATGAATTTCCAGTATACGTCGCGTGATTTCCAGTATCTAATCCATGATAAGGCTGTTTCTCTATTATACGCGGGGGTGCTTCCTTTGCCCCCTGCGCCATGTCGTGCCCTGATCCACATGGGTTTTCCAAGTTCTTCAAAAGCTTTTTGAACATCTGATTCATCGCGTAGCTCCAAGAGTCTTGCTACTGGAACGTTGTTTTTTTGCCATAGTCTTGCTGACTCGAATTTATCTTGGCATATGCGTATGGCTTTTTTTGACGGAAGAAACGTGTTAGCTTCCAGTTTTTCGCGGTTTTCTGAAATGGTGGCAACTTCGATGTCTGGTTGGGCGTGGACAAATTCGACTTTTTCTTTTTGAATGATTTCATTCAGCCTATCGATATACTTTGCGTCTGTTGCCGTCGGAACTAGACGAATCTTATCTGTACAAGCAAGATGGGTGAAATACTCATTCGCTTCCACCCCTATTACGAATATTTTTCTTGGGGCAATCCGCAACGACATAACAAAGTTTACGCCAGCGGGGCCGCCAGCTCCCGTAGTAAGAATCTTTTTCATACTTCAATCACTAGTACAAAGTTCCGAAACTGTTTTCTTTCCATGCTTTCGTTAGCAATAGTTCCAGTTTGAAGTATAAAAAGAAAACTGCACCAAATCACTCTTGAACGCCAGGAAAGCGTGGATAAACCACAGCAACTTTAAAAAGAAGTTACCGGTTTCCTAGAACCAAAGGGGCCGGTCGTCTAGCTTGGTTAGGACATTGGCTTTACGAGCCAAAGGTCGCCGGTTCAAGTCCGGCCCGGCCCACATTTTCACGCGCGTGGCTGAATCCTTTTGTAAAATTGCTAATTTGATCAAGTCCTGCAAAAAACAAAAAGAAGGGTGATGATTTTTCGGTTTCTTTTTGCCAGAAGGTTACTATAGCGTCAACGAGGATGCCGTTGCTCGCGATGTTGAAGCAACGATTAAATATGAAATTAGAAAAATGATGCTACAGGTGTGAAATATCATGTGTGGTCGTCTTACGAAAGAGCGAGTAGAGTTGTTAATTGTGTTTTTTGGTGTTTTAGCTATTCTGTTGGTCTTGTTTGGGGCTGTTGTTGAACTGCCCTACTCTAGGTATGAAACGGTTAATAATTATCCTCATGGTCCTACAGTACGGGGTGTCGAAAATTTGACGCTCAGACCAGGCGAGTTCAGATTCTTTTCGCTGGATTGGTTAAATGAGAATAACAGCCTCGTATACGTTAAAGTGGAGAGAGCCACAAACCCCATAATCTTCAGGATAGAAAGCTATATTGGAACTGGATTCAATGGCAGCAGAACTTTGGCCTTTTACCCAATAAATACTACTTGGCCTTTGAACCCATTTGAATACTTCTGGACTCCCCCATGGCTTGGAGCTTGTGACTTCTATTTTGACAATCCCTATGACACAGCAACTAATATCACTGTAAAAATCCTGGTTTATTACTACAATTATGAATGGCAAGTGGAAACAACCTATTACCGCCCTCCACTAGATAAGGCCTTCGCATATGCAGGAATCGCCCTCATAATAGTCGCTATAACACCAACAGTATACGACCTCTACAAAACAAGAAAAGAAAAACCAAAAAAACCATTCTGGCAAGAAGAAGCATATAAAGAAAAAGTACGCGAACAAGAAGAAAAAGGAAAACTCCAATAAGCACATCTGCGTCTCCAAAAAGGCAGCGTTCAAGAAGACACTTAGGACATTGAATCCTCTCCAAGAAATTCTAAAATCTTCCTCGGACTAAAAACACTGAAAGATGCGTTCCGTAGCCTTCTGCCGATTTTTGGAATGAGTCCAGCAGCATCCGTTCCCAGCTTGCATACAACAGCGTACTCAAGCAATCCTAAGGTTTCAATTCCCACAACATCACGGTTGCACTCTGCAATTTTCAAAGCCAACTTAACATCATAAAAAGATCCTTTCAAAACAACTAATCTGTCCAGTAATGACCTCGTCCAATTTCTGTATTGGCTGATCTGTTTTTCCGACAGCATAGCCTCTACATGGGGCTTTTTTCTATCTACGCCGAGAATTTTAATTGTTAATGGTAAATTTTCGCAGAAACCAAAAAGTTCAATTAGCTTCCTAAGTGCAACTTTTCTTCCATCAACAAGTTGAGCTTGCATATGACTGAGTGATATTGCTGCGTCAACAACTTGAGGTGAGAACACACCTATGTCTACATAGACTTCACGGTCACTTTTGTTTAGGGCTGTCAAGTATCCACGTGTGGTTGAGAATCTCTCTACATTTTCCAAATTTGTCGGACACAGCCCTATCTCACGAGCCAAATGGCGCAATGCCACCTTCTCATCTTCGCCTGAAACATCTATTTGAATCCATCCGCGGGACGTAACCTCGCATATTTTCAGTTCAACTTTCAAACCTTTAATTGTTGACTTAAGATTTCGTTTAACAAGTTTTCTCTGATAATTATTATGGATCTTTGTAATCAAAGTCACGGTAGACATTTGCAATCGCCGACCAAAACCAAAATTTCCTCATGTAGTCTTCGCATTCTTTCGATGGCTGAGGGCGGCATCCTTCCTTTCTCCGAAAACTTTTCTATCGTGTCTTCTATCGGCACGCGCTTGGAGCCGTCAATGAGCTTGTCTGCATACGAAACAATTTTCTCTTCGAGTGTTTGCGGGATATAAATGTCCTTTGGCCATCGCAATTTTCTCGCTTCTCTTGCTGCTATTCCTCCGCCAACATGTCTCTTTATTATTGAAATTACTATTTCCGGCAAACCTAGCGATTCTGCGATTTCTACCCCAACAACAACGTGATGGACTGTATGAGTTTTTGAACGACCAATATCATGTAGAAGTGCTCCTATTTCTACAAGTTCCAAATCAATGTTCAATCCTTTTTCTTTGCAGGCTTTCGCGATTTCCA
>JAOULW010000023.1 GCA_029881805.1 Candidatus Bathyarchaeota archaeon | reverse complement strand
ATGGATAAGCATCCTAGAATTGCAATTGCAAAGGGAAAACAGGCTTTGGAACCGGGAGGCAATCTGCTTGCCACTCTAGAAACGTACGGACGAGCTGCAAGTAGAATGGTTGACTATGAATCCGAGAAGTCTTACACGAAATCCCTTGGAACTGGAGGATGCATCTATCGCGTTGAAGTTCTTCGGCGAGTTGGGAAATTCGATGAGAACTTCAGAGGATATGGAGAAGATTTTGACCTTGAGCTCAGGATCAGAGGAGCTGGTTATTCATTTAGTACAGTAAACTCGAAATTCAAGGATTATGAGAGACTTGGACTATCGTGGAAGAACCTGTGGAGTAGATATTTGCTTAGAGGGTACTACTCTCATTACTTTCTTCATAAGAATACAGGGTTGATTAAACATTGCAGAACTATACCTCCAGCGGCTTTTTTGTCAGGTCTTATTCACGCACATAAACTTTTCAAATCAACATATCAAAAGGTGGTTTTTCTGTTACCTTTTCAATATGGATTCAAGATGATAGCTTGGTATTTTGGATTCGTGAAAAGTCATCTGAATTCCTATCAACCAAGATAGTATGGGTGGTCAACTGGTAAAACAGCGTGTTTGATACTGGAGTCTAATATACATGCATAGTGGCCTTAAAGTGACCCTAGGAGTTTGTGTGAAAAACTGCGAGAGTCTTATTGAGGAAACCATTGAAAGCGTCAACAATCAGGATTTTCCACACAAATCTATGGAGGTTATTTTTGTTGATGACGGAAGTGAAGACAGGACTCTCTCTACTATTCAGAATTGTCTTCCAAAATTGACTATGCAGACAAAAATTTTCCATCATCAATGGAAAGGCTTGGGGGCAACTAGAAATGTTGTAGTCAACCATGCCGAGGGTGAATATATCATTTGGGTTGATGGTGACATGAGGCTGAACAAGGATTTTGTAAAGAGACAGGTAGCATTTATGGATGCAAATCCTTGCGTCGGAATCGCTAAGGGCAGATACGGCATGTGTGCCCAAGCAAGTCTAGTAGGAGACTTGGAGAACATGGAATTTGTGGTGACTGGCTCTAGATCGAAGGAAAAAGCAAACTCGGTCCCGTTAGGAACAGGCGGATCAATTTATCGAGTTAAAGCAATTAGAGGAGCAGGCGGCTTCGACCCAGATATTAAGGGCTCTGGAGAGGATGTCGACGCTGAATATAGAGTAAGAGCAGCAGGCTGGTTGTTTGACCTTACAACGGCTGTTTTCTACGAAAGAAGAAGGGCATCTTGGAGAGCCCTGTGGAATGAATACTATTGGCACGGAAGCGGTATTTCTTACCTTTTCGGAAAAGATAGGCGAATTGTTAACTCGTACAAGTTATGGCCCCCTGCTATAATAGTGATTGAACTGCTTCGGGTCGTAGTGGCCTACAAACTCACTGGTCGAAAGGTGGTGCTGTTGTTGCCTTTTCACTATGTTTTTAAGAGAACGGCTTGGTTTCTTGGCTTCATTAGAAGAAAGTTTTGAAGTGATGGCAACAGAACAAAAAATCTTTTGAAAAGTTCTTGCTAATTATGCAGGTTTATGTCAGTATTGTTTGGAAAACAGCAAGGTGTTATGACAGATTGGAGATTTGTCTATGAAAGTCGGTATCATTGGTTGTGGTGGGATTGCTCCGTTGCATATAAAGGCATACAAGAAGTTGGAGAACGTTGAAGTTGTAGGTCTATGTGATCTGAATCAGGAAAGAGCTAGAAAACTCGCAGCAAGATTCCACATCGATAAAACCTTTGAGGACTATTGGAGCATGTTTGAAAAGAAAGACTTGGATCTTGTGGATATATGCACACCTGTTTCAACCCATGCCAAAATTGTTTGTGATGCGGCTGAAGCTGTTCAAGCAATTTTGGTGGAAAAACCTATGGCGTTAAACGTTTCTGAATGTGAAGAGATGATCAACAAGGTGAAGAAACATGGAAGCAAGCTTTGCATTGGCCACAGTCAGATTTTCTCGCCACATATTCAAAAAACAAAGTCAATGGTAGATAGTGGAGCATTTGATTTGTTCAGTTTCCGAACAACTCTTAAAGGGAGTTTTGAAACTTTGAGAGCCTACGACCTAGCCGCAGCATGGAACATCAAGCCTGAACAGAAGGGCATCATATGGGAAGTATGCTGTCACCATGCATATCTTCAATTGCATTTTCTGCCAGATATAAAAGAGGTTTACGCAGTTGGCAGCAAGGTAAAGTATCCAGTATATGATGATTTTTCTGTCATTCTACGTACAGCAGGTGAACGCTTCGGTATTATTGAACTATCTTGGGTTACCCGCGAAACTGAAGTGATCTATGAACTGCGAGATTCTAAGGGAAGAAGAGTAGAGATTAATTGGGAATTCGACCAGATGCTTGAAAAAATAGAAGATCCGCCATTCACGGTCGGTCTTGTTGCGAGAAACATTCTTGTAGATCAAAAAAGGCTTATACAGAAATGGACGAAATTTGCAACTTGTTATTTCAATGGAAGAAAGTTATTGCCTACTTTTAATCTTATTAGCAGTTATATAGAATCTATTGAGAAGGATTTGCAGCCACCAGTTTCACCTGAAGATGGAAGGAACACAATTAGTCTTTTAGAGTCAATCGAAAAGTCCCTAGATGAGAAACGACCAGTGGCGGTGAAACATTAAAAATATCTGTAAATCCCCTAGTACCGGCTAGCATTGAATCGAACATCGATAAGGTGCGCATGTATTATCTTGGGAACGTATGTCGTTACTCGCAAGACACAAGACTTATTAGCTTTAGACCCTTCAATAATTATACACGAAGAGCACATATACGATGTAAAGTAAGTATGGGCTTCATGTCTAGAGCGTGCAGGAAATGACATCATCTGGGCGAAGCTTCAATGACATCAAGCTAGTTTTCCTAGGTATAACAATAATGTTACTTGCGTGCTCATATATTGCGGACGCTATGGTAAAAAATATAATTATCGGAAATACTGGCGTAATATTACCGCTTTTTGAAGTGACAGCCAGTAGTGGTTCTGCAGCAGACATTCAGACCGCTGTGGATCAAGTCGCAGCCGTTGCGGAAAGAGGGAAGGTTCACATTCCACCGGGGAATTTCAACTTCGTGAATGTCGGGGAGGAATGGCGAACAGTCAATGTGCCTGCAGGGATAGACATTCTAGGAGCCTCCTCTCCTAAAGAAGCGGTTTCAGAACATGCAGGCATTACACACAGCGGCTATTTCAATGAAGGCTTTTTTGACTCACCTTCATCTGGAACTTGGCTAACTGTTCTCCAGATGCCTTGGGATGTTCCAGACTTTAATAATTGGTTTGACATAATCGGTGATTGGCACTCCCCTAAGCCTACACGTTTTAGTGACATCAAAATCCAAGGCTACAGAAGTTTCAACTCAAGTTCCATAACGAGACATTGCGGAATAAATATTATAGGCGTAATAGACTTCCGTATTGACCACTGCATGTTTGAACATGTAACTTGGGGAGCAGTCGGTATTCCTCTATTGTATCAGCAAAACCTGGAATGCAACGGAGTTATAGACCACTGTAAGTTTATCAACATACACGGTTATGATAACTTAGTGAACGGTGCGAATAGCACCATCGGTTACGGTATTAGTATAGGCAGAGCATATTATGCAGCTTCTGGTCAGGTACCTGTTCCATTCGACCCAACGATGGACATTCTTGGAAAATACAATACTCACGCTGTTTTCATAGAAGACTGCTATTTCAGCAAATGGCGACACTGTGTTACGGCGCACCACGGCGGATACTACGTTTTCCGCCACAACATTATCAATTTAGACTTTGGGCATTGGTCACTTGACGTTCACGGATTGCGTGATGCTGAACCTAACCGCTGCGGCGGTCGCGGCGTTGAAATTTACGAAAACGTCTTTGGGCCAACAGAAACTACGGATGAAGGTGCAGTTCTTGGGCATGGTACATATATCGGAGTCGGGCAATTCGGTGGCGGCTGCGGTGTATTCTTCAATAACATAATTGACAGTTCATACACTACGCTAAAGTTGTATCCGGAAGATTATGTCCCAAGCGAAATTTGGCACATCCAAGACTGGTATATGTGGAGCAAAAAAGGCACTTGGATTGGCAACTGTGATATAAGTGCTTTTGACCCTTCGCGGAACGTTGTGAAAGATTGGGCACGTGATGCTGGCAACTCTTCTGACCCAAATTATCCGAATGTTAATGAAAGCTGGGCAATTGCAGGATATGTTCCATATACTTATCCTCATCCATTAACCTTGGGATAGATACTCATGCCCCATTTGAAGCCAGTTCAAAGCAGAAATCTTGGCAACATCGGTGACCGCAACGCCAAGGGACGGAAGAAGAACCACAAATCTTGTAGTGCGAATGAAAAGTCACTGGACGAGAGAAGACTAATTCAGTTTGACAGATGAAGTTTAACTATTGTACCCACGTTTCATCATAAACTAAAATTGAGAACGCCCCTTTGTTAAGCTCAGGGAGAACCTCAAATCATGGAAGGAATAAGATTTGGCTTTTTAGGCCGAATTTTGTATTTACAATTCTTTCTTCGATTGGAATCGAAAAAACATAACGTGATTTTGGGCGCCCTCCCGAGGGCTAACATTCTACTAGATGGTGGTTGTGCTTACGGGCAACATTCTAAGGGATTTGAAGAGAAAACATCCTGTTTAATTGGATTGGACATAGTCAAGAGCGATCTACTAGAGTATCGCAAACGTTTTGGCAATCGCACATCCTGCATTTTAGCGAGCCTAGACTGTTTGCCATTGAAACCCAATAGCATTGATGCATGCGTCTTGCAGGATAGTTTAGAACACACAAATAATCCACTTAATGTTTTGAGCCAAATCAAATCTGCAATAAAGCCTAACGGAACTTTAGTTGTGACCGTTCCAAACTGGTATAACCGTTTCTTAAACGTCAATCCTTCTAATGTAAAGACTCATCGCCACTTTAGTTCCTCCTTAGGATGGAAAAAACTGTTCAGAAAAGCTGGCTTCTACCGCTGTGATGTTTCCTGCATTGCCTTTCCAATTCTGGACACACATTTTTTGTCTAGAAACTTTCATCTTTTTGGAATATGCGTGATGTTAAAAGCCCATAAGACTGATAGGCAATCATATAAGAAAAAGAAGTCGTGCGCGAAGAAACACTTGGGAAAGTTCTATTGATTCATTTCGCGCGCGCTCTTGCGTCCCATTGAAAATATACAAAGATGGAGGTATCCTCGAATGAGTTCCAATCTGAGTAGGTGGAAGTCAATTAATTTTCTGGTAGTTTTGCTGTTCCTTCAATTGATGATATATTTTACAGTATTCCTTGATGTTCCAGTTGCTAGGCAAGTCCTCGGACTAATCTATTTCACATTTGTTCCGGGATTCATTATTGTTAAATTGCTAAAACTTGATCAATCTAGTGAACTTGTAACTTTTCTTTTTTCGGTGGGATTCAGCATTGCGTTTCTAATGCTGGTTGGGCTTCTCACAAACGAATTTCTCTTCCTGCTTGGCATTTTGAAACCACTTTCGCTAATGCCTTTGCTGATAATTCTGAATAGTGCCACACTTGTAGGTGGAGTTTTTGTTCAATTGAGAAACGACAGCCCTTACATTCGAAGCGTAGAACTGAATAAGAAATCTCTGTTTGCGCTTTTCTTTTTGTGTCTTCCAATTTTGAGCATTGCCGGAGCAATGTGGGTAAACGCCCATGAAAACAATTTGATTCTTCTTATTACGATAATATTAATCCCGATGCTACTTACTATCGCCATTGCCTCTAAGAAGCTGTTACCTCCGCGCCTCTATCCCTTGTGCGTGTTTATGGTCGCAATTGCGCTCCTTTATCATTCTACATTCATATCCAATTACATTGTTCACTTCGGTGCAGACGTTTCAGGAGAATACTTTGTCTTCCAAACTACAGAGGTGAACGCATATTGGAATTCGACTAATCCACATGAAGAAATAGTCTCTGGTAGAGTCAATTCAATGTTGAGTGTCACTATTCTTCCTACAGTGTATTCAGTCTTATTGAACATGAATCCGATCTGGATGTTTAAGATATTATTTCCACTGATTTTCTCTTTGGTACCTCTGGGTTTATACCAAGTCTGGCAAGCGTTTTTCGGAAGGAAATACGCTTTCATTTCGGCTTTCCTTTTCATGGCACAATCGACGTTCTACACTGAGGCGCTTGGGTTAAACAAGCAGATAGTTGGGGAGTTGTTTTTCGTTTTGTTGTTGCTTGTTATTTTCAATAGTAGTATTAACGCGCGAGGGAAGACAGTCTGTTTCACGATTTTCAGCTTTGCTCTAGTAATTTCACATTATGCGGTCGCAGAAATCTTTCTGTTCCTAGTCTCTCTTGCTTTAGTATCCCTAGTTGTTTTGAAGCGTAGAACTCGAAAAATAACTGCGAGCATGGTCGTATTCTTTTTTGTTGCAATGTTTTGTTGGTATTTGTTCACATCAAATTCTGCCGTTTTTCAAAGTTTCTTAGAGTTTGGAGATACTGTCTATGGTCAGCTAGGTGATTTTTTGAACCCAGCGTCTAGAGGGGAAGTAGTATTGAGGGGTCTGGGAATTGAAGCACCTCAAACCATTTGGAATATGATTAGTAGAATATCTGCGTATGCAACACAAGCCTTGATTGCGATTGGTTTCATTGGATTGGTCAGAAAACGGACAAAACTTGGGATGGAATATTTTATGCTTACTTCATTCTCGATGGCGCTTTTAGCTACGCTTATATTGGTCCCGGGCTTGGCGAACACTTTGAATATGGCAAGGTTTTACCATATATTGTTGTTTTTTTTGGCGCCCCTTTGCGTGGTGGGCGCTGAGACAATTGTAGCTCTCATTAGCAAACAGAGTTTAGAAATGAAGACATCGGTTCTTCTTCTAATCGTACTAATTCCATATTTCCTCTTCCAGACAAGCTTTGTATACGAGGTGACAAAAAGCGACAGCTGGTCGGTTTCCTTGAGCAAGTATCGAATGAGCCCTTTGAGATTATACGGTCTAAATGGGTACACCGATGCCTACAGCGTATCTGGAGCGGAGTGGTTGTCAAACACCGTAGCATTTGGACATAGCCAAATATATGCCGATTATTACTCTCGATTTGTTGAATTAAGAATGTACAGCACAGTATATTTAGGCTATGTTAAGCTCGTATCCAACACAACTGAAGTAGAACCTGGTGGGTTAGTGTATTTGGGGCCACTAAGCATTATCTATGGGACTATGAGAGGCGGTAACTACATTTGGAATTTGACTGAATCGCACTTCTTAGACGATTTGAGTAAGATATACTCAAACAGTGGAAGTGAGGTTTACAAGAATGTACGATAAGCTGAGCTGCAATTCCTTTCAGAAGTTCCTGTTTTACTCAAAAGGTTGATCCGCAATAGGTTTACTTAGTCTAGCGTTTGCTGAGGCATGATTGGAAGTGTTAAGTCGCATAAGATCTGGATTAAATGTAATTCTTCTACTGTTTTTCAAAATGGAAAAATGTTTCGTTTTTGAAAAAGAACTTCCCGATCCTAGCTTTGAAGTGAAAGCTAAAATCGAAGTTGACGTGAAGGTTGTTCAAAGTGATGATATCCCCATAGTTTCGAAAACATTTGAAGATTTTGCAACTTACGCCAAGGAACGGTTCGAGAAGGGTTGCATATGCTTTGGGGCGATCTCTAATGAAAAATTTGTCCATCTAAAATGGTTTGGTTTCCATGAAATGCCTGTAGTCGAAATCGATAGACAAATCTGGCTAAGCCCTGATTCAGCATATTTATTTGGCAGCTTTACGGTTCCAGATTATAGAGGACTCGGCATAGCGCCTAAAGTAATGGAGAAAGCGTTTCAATATTTATCAGGGATTGGGATAAAAAGAGTTTATGCTGTTCAGCGTCAGGACAATATTCCAAATCTTAGAGTTAGGCAGAAAGAGCGCTGGCGGAATATTGGTTCGCTCACATATATTAGGATACTAAAGTTCAGATTCTACAAATTAAGAAGTGCAACAGAAGAAGATTATAATGAAGTGAGAAAGATGCTTTTTGCCAAAAGCGCGCACTGGTATGATAGAATCTGTTTGGATTTTGAAATTGAAACAGTATAATTGCAAAGGTGAAACAAAGCAAGTAAGAAACAAAGAGCGCACTAGAATGCTTTCACCAGAGAAGACCAGTCGAAGCTGCAGCTCATTTGTTTAAAAGTATTTGAGTTGAATATGCTTCGTGTGATTGAGATAGTTAAATTCAGTGAATTGTTTGCGTGTGCGATCAAGACATCGTGAGGTGTTCAAAACATGCAGATCAGAGAGATCGACAATTACACAGATTTTCTTTCTTTGAGGGAAAGATGGAACAATACTCTAAACAAGTGCGATCATACGGTATTTTCAACATGGGAGTGGCTCACCATTTGGTGGAAACATTTTGGAAATGACAAGAGACTTATGATTCTCTTAGCAGAAGAAAACGACACGATTCTCGGGATAGCCCCTCTGATGTACTCTGTACACAAAATGTTCGGCCTTAGAATGGGAAAGATAGAATTTGTTGGAGCCCCCGCATCAGATTACAACGATTTCTTATTGACAGATAGGAAAGAAGAATGCATAAAAGCTTTCGTCGAACATCTTTCCAAATACCCAGAAAAATGGGACTGTATCCAGTTAACTGATATTCGACAGATATCCGAATACATCAAATTACTAAGCAAAACATCGAGGGATGTACACGTTGCTGGTACAAGCTTGCTTTATGATTGTCCATACATTCCTCTTCCGAAGTCTTTTGACACATATTTTAGCAGCTTGACATCCAACTTTAGGTATAACCTCCGAAGAGGCCTAAGACAACTCCAGAAAAAGTATGCGGTAGAATTCAAAGAGTATTCGAATCTAGAATCATTCAGAGAAGGAATAATTATGCTTTTTAAATTGCACCAAAATAGATGGGAAGCAAAAAACAAGCCAGGCATTTTTAGTGACAATAAGGCTCGCGAGTTTCATTTGGATATTGCAAAATCATTCTCAGAGAGGGGTTGGTTGGGTCTATCCTCGCTTCTAGTTGACGGCAAGGCTGTAGCATCACTCTATGGGTTCAAGTATGGTTCTAGGTTTTATGCATATATTGCTGGCATGTACAGCGCATTTTACAGATACGGTGTCAGCAATTTGCTTCTTTTGCACAATATTGAGAAAAACATTGAAGAAGGATTGACTGAAGTTGACTTTTTGAGAGGCGGAGAACCGTACAAATATCGATGGAAAGCTCTAGACAGGAGCAATTTTGAGACAATTTTGATTCGAAAAGGGCTTCTTCCAAGAATCCGCAATTGGCTCAGCAGCAACTATTGGACCAACGCAGACAGGCTTAATACCTTCTTAAGATGCAATAAAAAACGTTACTGCGTGAGTCTTGTAACGCAAATTGCAAACAGGATTAACAAATGACGCTTGAGCTATATTTGTTCTCGTTGCCATTTGAAATTGCTTAATTATAAGATATTCTCAAATCGAAGCGTCTGGTTTGTCAAAAATGAGGAAGATTAAACCTATATTTCTAGTAGAATTTAATTCCGCTGTACTTTCTGGTGGCAATCGAAGAATATTTGAATTTCTAAAGCTGGGCAAGTCTGAGGGCATAGATTACATTATTGTGACAAGTTTGGAAAGTTGGAAAAATGCAGTGAAGATGTTTCCAAATTATGCGAAGATACTTTCAAACTACAAAGTCTATATAAAGAATTTCAAAGAGAAGCAAGCGTCAATTCCAGGGCTTAAACAGGCACTCTTCTACGAGAATGCGCTTCGCTCCGCGTTGTCCGTCTCAAAAGTGGCAGTAGAGGAAGCTGCTGAGTTAATCGTCGGCGGCGAAGAAACACAAAGCTTATTGACAAGTTATATTGCTGGAAAATACAGCTCAAAACCTTGGACCGTGGTTTTTCAACCTACCACTGACTTACTTCAACCGTCAAGCTCGTTCGCTCCTCTCAACGTATTCAACATCTTGAAGTTCGTAAGCGAAAAACCTTCAGCAAAAAATCTTCCATTACTATCAAAAATCGGAATAGCGCTACAATTGCTCGTTCAGCTAAAGGTCGCAGAAAAATCGCTGATGCTTTCTGTGAGCTCCTCTGTAGTCGAGGATTTACGTTTCTTGAATCCGAAAATCAGATTTCACGTCATCGAACCTGGGAATGGCATAGAGTCAGAAAGATTCGCCAAAAAGTCGGACGCAAATAAGGAATTCGACGGCATTTTTTTTGCCAGATTAGTCCCAGAAAAAGGTCTATACGATTTACCAGTAATATGGAAAAACGTCACAAAAAAAGTTCCTGGGGCAATGTTAGCCGTTGCCGGTATCACTGAAGAACAAAGGTATGTCAATCACTTTCTCGGCATGGTAAGCAAATTTCACCTTGATCGAAACATAATTTTTCTCGGAGAACAGGAAGAAAATGCCTTGATAGATTTGATAAAATCTTCCAAGTTGACTCTATATCCAAGTTTGGTGGACTCATTCTCGCTTGTAACTTTAGAATCTCTGGCATGTGGCACACCTGTTGTGGCTTACGATATCCCTGCTATAACACACAATTTTGGGAAATGTGATGCTGTTCTTCGCTGCAAAGTCAAAGACAATAACAAAATGGCTGAGAAAACTCTCTCGATACTCAGAAACGAGAACCTGAGAGCAACACTTTCAAAAAAAGCAAAAGAATACTCAGCCAACTATGATTGGAAAGATGTTGTTAGTGCTGAAAAAAAGGCCTATTTCGTAGTTGTTGAACACCTTATGTGATAATCGTAACCGGTGTACACATGCTGATGCTACGTGAAACAAATGACATCAAGAAATTGGATAAAATGTCGTAGCCCATCAAAAAGTAGAGATGGAAAGGACAGCAAATGAAGAATTGTGCCAGCAAGAAATGCGCCCTTCAGCTTATCGGACTGAAGATTTCCGACAAGAGAGGAACTGTCGTCTGATGGAGGCGAGACGAGGCTTGCAAGGAAGCGGTATTTTTCCCTTAGTGTCGGTCATCATACTGAACTTCAATGGAAAACGTTACTTGGAAAACTTGCTACAATCGTCTCCCAACGCCTAAAAAATTCGCTGGGGTGCTGTAACAAATAAATGTCGGCTGCGCTTCAAATTCTGAACCTCGATCGGTTAGTTGACAATCAACTAGAACTTCGAGGCACTCCAAACGAACACTCAGGAATGCTTATGCGACCATCCGAGTGCGTGCGAGTTGTTGATGCTACTCAAATGGGTGGTGATTGGCGAATGCGTAGATTCCTCTTGACTTTTGATACCGAAGATTTCATAAGCCAAAACTCAATATGGGTTTTGCACTGGATCCTAGAAATATTGAAGAAGTATGACCTAGAAACGTTGTTCTTCATAACTGGCCACATGGCTGAGAAACTTAGGAACTTCCCAATTGTCACAGATTTGCTTCGTGAACATAAAATCGGTTATCATTCATCCAGCCATTCTGTCCATCCAACAATCTTCGAATTCACTGATGTAGAAAATTACGAACAAGCCTACAGAATCTCACTAAAGAGAGAAATGGCACATGTCAACCCGTTAACAGGAGAAATTGAAGGAAAGGGGGGAATTCTCGCAGTCAGAGAGCTATTCCCCAATAAACAAATTGTATCCTTCAGAGCCCCAGGGCATTGCTGGACTCCACCACATTTAGAAGCGCTAAGAACGCTCGGTATCATGCTAGATTTCTCCACAAATATATGTTTCACACCTGTCAGCTTCAAAAACATAACTTTCTACCCTTACCCTGCAATTGGTCGTTGGGAAGGAAAGCCGTCCGAATATCGAGCGTTGCTCCTTTCACTGATTAGAAACAGGCTGACTGTCTTGACTGTGCATCCAAGCCTATTGGTAAATAGAGATGAGTGGGATTCAATCTATTGCAACGGCAATCCGAAAAAACTTTCTTCACCACATTCTAGAAATCCTAGAGAAGTCAAGCGCCTGCTCCGTAGGTTTGATTCGCTTCTTAGGCGAATTGCGAAATTTCAGAAAATGCACATAATCGAAACAGTACCCAGCCTAGAGAAACCTAACAGAAACTTGAGAATTACCAAGATGGATATCGAGAAATGTTATCAAAGAAGCATGAGATGGGCAATGAAACAAAACTACAGACCCAAATTCCTTCTTAGTCACTTCTTCAGATTTTTCGAGAGCTGCTCGAAACAGAATTGTCTCTCAAATAAGCGTATTAGAGAAATTGAAAGTTCCTTGTCAAGACATGTGCGTGCGCGGTAACTTGTTGCTCTCTCATACGATGGCAAACTGCATTGATGAAGGACTTACCTTGATTTCATGAGGGGCAGAGGAGTACGAAGATCGGTGGAATGAAGCAACGAGGTGAACTCTAGTGCGTGCGCTGACAATAAAGGAAACTCTGAATATTGGTTGTGGCGGAACAAGGCAATATCCATTTAACGACTTAGGCTGCACTGTGAATTGTGACGTCCAGAAACCAACATACAGAATTAGCAATTTCGTCATTTGCGATGCCTGCACACTTCCTTTTAGGAACAACGCCTTCTCAAGTGTTTACGCATATCACATAATCGAGCATTTACAAAAGCTGGACAAGTTCTTGCAAGAATGCGCCAGAATTACGGAAGGAAAAATCCACATTGTGACGCCAAATCTTTACTCCAAAAATAGTTTAAGAGACCCAAGCCATATCCAACATTTCTCAAGAACTACGCTGGAGATGTTGCTAAGAAAGCATTTCAGCAAAGTTGAGGTAAAGGGGATGAATGAGACTTGGGTTCACATTATTGAAAGCAGGTTCACTTTTCGTATTTCCAAATTAATTGCGTCAAAACTTCCATTTATGGCGGAAAATCTGTACGCACTATGTAATTCTAACACACCAGAGCGCGCTGCCGACTACCTAAAAAGAATGGAAGGATATACTAAAATGAGTTTGGTCAGTTTTGTCAAAATCGCACCTGCGACAAATGTAGAATATGCATTCTTCAGAAGGTAAGTTAGTGCGAGTGATAATGGTTACGCCCTGTTACTATCCCGCTAAGGGTGGTACAGAAACCGTAGTTCGAAATCTGTCGATAGCCCTCAACAAAGACAATGTACACACTGATGTCATGACGTTTAATATGAATCGAAAATGGAATCCGAAATGGCAGGGAAAAACAGAGGAAATTGACGGGGTCACTGTCTTTAAAATTCCAGGTCTAAATTGGCTGCCAATCGCCCATTCCTATAGAAATAATTTTGGACTCAATCTAATTCCGGGCAAATTCACTAGCATATTTAAAAATTATGATATCATTCATTTTCATGAGCTAGACTTCAGTTTTCCCTTGTTTTCATGTTTAACCAGAAAACCCAAAATAATTCATTTGCACGGAGGAATAGATTTCTCCCATGGCGTGCATCTTAAGGAATATGGAGTGATAACTCCAATCTTATTAAAGTACCTCCCGGACTATTACATTTCATTATCAAGACAACTGATACGTGATCTGGCGTTTTTTAATATTTCTAAAGAGAAGATTGCATATCTTCCCAACTCGGTAGACACCGAATTGTTTACGCCACCTCGGCAAAAGGAAGATAATTTACTGTTGTTTGTTGGAAGAATAACGTTCGGCAAGGGTATACATGTCCTCTTGGATGCTTTGAAATACCTGAAGAATCCAGTCCGCTTAGTGATTATTGGCCCTTCTCATTGGGATGTTGATTACTATCGGTACTTGGAAAGACAGATTGAAAAGGAGAATCGCAAGGGGAAACACGAAATAAGATATCTAGGTTCAATGGAGCAAGTCGACTTAGTGAGATGGTATCAGAAAGCATCAATCTTTGTTTTGCCATCTTTCTCGGAAGCCTTTGGGATTGTGATCCTAGAAGCCTTCTCATGCGAGACACCTGTGGTGGCAACGTCCGTTGGAGGCATCCCTGAAATTGTCAAAAATCACCAGAATGGAATTTTGGTTCCGCCAAACAAGCCTCTAGAATTAGCAGAGGCAATACAGTATCTTCTAGATAACAGAAATGTCAGAACTAGAATGGGTAAGGAAGGCAGAAAGAGTATTATCAGGGAATTCTCTTTGAAAGTCATTGCAGAAAGACTTCAAGGAATTTATAAAAATGTACTTAATGGCTAATGCACACGCGAGGGACATTACTATGAGTCTGGTTAGTTTCACTAAAATTCGAGGAAATACGGCAAATTCAATAAAGCAAGCAATTATCGAATCTCTAGATCTTATAAAGTACCCCTTCAAAAAAGAAACCAAGAACGTCATCATTAAGCCTAACATGTGCTACTATTGGGATTACTCGACAGGTCACACTACCGATCCAAAATTTGTGGCTGCATTAATCGATACAATTCGCGAGAAAATCTCTCCTAACACAGACATTTCTATAGTGGAATCTGATGCCTCAGCAATGAAATGTAAATATGCCTTCAAAATGCTTGGCTACGAAAAACTATCTAAGGAGTACGATGTGAAACTAGTCAATCTCTCAGAAGACATATGTACCAAAGTGGACGTAAAGGCTGGATCGCAGCTTTTTCGTTTAATGGTGCCTCAGACTATTCAAAAGGCAGACTTGAAGATTAATGTGCCAAAGATCAAATACATGACAGAGAAAATCAAGATAACCTGCGCATTAAAAAACATATTCGGCTGCAATCCTTACCCTAGAAAATTCAAATATCATCCGAGACTTGCGGAGGCAATAGTTGCAATCAACAAAGCATTGAAATTCAACCTATGCCTAATAGACGGCAACATCGTTTCAGGAGTGCACCCAGTCAGACTAGGATTAGTGATGGCAAGCAAAGATCCAGTGGCGATTGATGTCGCCGCTGCAAAGATTGCAGGAGTAAATCCTAGTACGATAGACTATATTCAACTGGCCAAAAAGGAAGGTTTAGGAAACATGTTCTTTATTCCGAAAGGTGAGTCGCTCGAGTATTTCGGAGCTAGATACCCCAGGAAGAGTCTACAAGACAAAGTCATTAGCAAAGCTTTCAGTCTGGCTGTACAGGTGGGGCTCGGAAAAAGACTTGGTTTAGAATAATAGCAAAAATGGGAATTGTGGAAATGAAGAAAGTTGGACTAGGATTAATCGGTCTTGGATACGTAGGCAAGATTCACTTCCAACACAGTCGGAAACTTGACAACGCAAGTCTTGTAGCAGTTTCCGATTTATCGAAAAAAGCCCTAAAAGCTGCCAGAAACGCTGGCGTCAAAAAAACATTTACAAACTATGAGCAACTCCTAAAAGATTCCGACATCGACGCCGTCATAATAGCACTACCCACACATCTTCATCTAGAATGTGCTAGAAAAGCAGCAGAAGCCAAAAAAGACATTTTCCTAGAAAAGCCAGTAGCGAGAAACGTTACAGAAGCACAGGAAATCGTTTCATGTGCCCAGAGAAACTCGGTGAAATTGATGATTGGCTACCCTCTAAGATTCAATAGAAAATTCAGTGAAATAAAAGAGAAAATCAAAAGCGGAACACTGGGAGATGTGAAAATCGCGCATGCAACGTATATAAGCGCTGGACCCTTCTTTCAAAGAACTGAAAGCTATAGTCCAATTCCAGTGCCAGAATGGTGGTTCAAAAAAGAATACACTGGGGGTGGTGCACTAATTGACATTGGCAGTCATATGATAAATCTTCTTAGATGGTACTTCGGCGAGGTAAAAGACATAAGAAGCCTTCTGGGTTACCGATTCAACATGGATCTTGAAGATTCGGCTATATGTCTGGCTAAATTCGAATCTGGAACAGCAGCTGTCATAAGCGTTGGCTGGTTTTCCCAAAAACTCTTTCTGGAAATCAATCTACACGGAAGCGTCAACAATATCACCGTAGGACGCTCCCGTGAAAACCGACTATTGACTGCAGTTCAGATGTTGACGACAGGCACCTCAAAATTCTTTCAATCCCACTTTGCCGGGCTCCAATATTTCGTCGATTGCCTAATACATGATTTGCCTCCGTCACCATCAGGAGAAGATGGGGTCCGAGACTTGGAAGCAATATCCATGGCGTACGAGAACCAAATACACCTGGATTAACTATTGAAACCGTTTAACGCGGGAGGGTTGAAATCATGAAGCCAATGAGAATACTTGCATTTTTTCTTAGCTCTTGCGAATACGGAAAATATCTTGGCGGTGCAGAGCGGAGATTTCTCGAAATTTCTTCGATTCTTCAGAAATTAGGAGTCAAGATGTTTGTGCTTGAATACAAACCATCTCTTTCAGAGACGTGGGGCGACTCCGGCTATCATTCAATCAATATAAGCCAAAGATTCATTGATCACGCAATACTTGAAACGGTTAGAATGATTATTAAGGGAATTAAAACGTGCGCCGAAAACAAATGCAATGTTGTTTACGTGCCTAATCGTCACTGTTATGGCCACAATAATCTGGTTAATGTTATACCGGCTTACGTAGTTAGCTTAATTTTCAGAAAGCCGCTCGTCATAGTTTTTCACCATCTTATGCCAACGGATCCCGGTGATAGGAACATCATCAGGCTTGCGGCCTATAGACATGCAAAAGCGTGTATAGCAGTGAGCCAAGCGACAGCGGATGATTTTAGAAAGGCTTTTGGTCTCTCTCGCCTTGTTGTCTCGTCCAATGGAGTCAACTTGGCTAATTTTAGGAACATTGAATCGATGGCAAAAGTCTATGACGCCGTCTTCTTTGGAAGAATGTCAGAAGAAAAAGGTGTCTTTACCCTTCTAAAGGCTTGGAAGATTTTGATCAAACAAATGCCTTCTGCTCACCTTCTCTTATTAGGAGGTGTAGAGTCAGAACATATGAAAGAGTCCTGCGTAAGAGTCATTGAGAGTCTCGGACTAAGTCAGAATGTCACTATTTCAGGTTTTGTGTCAGATAAAGAGGCAGTACGTCTCCTTAAGTCGTCCCGAATTTTTGTGCTTCCATCAACAGCGGAAGGCTTTGGACTAGTTGTTGTTGAAGCCATGGCTGCAGGCCTACCATGCATTCTCTCAAACTTGCCGGCTCTGAAAGAAAATTTTCATTCAACTGCAGTTTTCGTGGAACCTAAAGACGTCAAAAGATTAGCCAAGGCAATCTTGGGCTTATTGCTAGATCCCGAGAACTGCAGAAAACTCGCTGAAAAGGGACAAAAACTAGTTGAGCGGTTTTCTTGGGAGACAGTCGCAAAAAAAGAGCTGAACATTTTGCAGAGAGTTGTCGAAAGCTGATCTATCAGTGAGCCCGGAGAACGAAATTGTGAGCGACTACGCAATAAAAGGAACTTCAGAAGTGCTTGCTCGTTTCTGATTACGCTTGCCTAGTTTTATTGCGTTTTGATTATGCCTGGTGTCTAGACAACAATAACATGAACGTATTAAACGTTAGCGAAGAAGGTGAGTTTCTTGGAAAAAGCTTTGAAAATGGGCAGAGTCTCAGCAACTGGAAGTTTTCATATGTTCATAGGTGTGGCAACATCCACCATAATAATGGCTGTTGGAACAATAATCATGGCAAGGATATTACTACCTGAGGAATATGGACTATACTCAGTTGCTCTAACTCCGTCACTAATGATAGGTCTGTTCCGAGACTGGGGAATGGGCGCAGCCATGACAAAATACGTTGCTCATTTTAGAGCTGCAAACAAGGAAAGTGATATTCGTGGGATTGTTGCCGCAGGCATAATGTTTGAAGTTTCAACAGGGCTAGTGTTGTCATTTGTTTCGCTATTTCTGGCAAGCTTCATTGCAACTACCGTCTTCCACAGGCAACAATCCACAGATCTAATATCAATAGCCTCAATTACGATACTCGCAGGATCGCTACTAACCGCGTCCCAATCAAGCTTCATAGGCTTCGAGAGAATGGGACTCAACAGTTTCACAATCATCTGTCAAGCTATAGCCAAAACTGCAATATCACCATTGCTGGTTCTTCTGGGCTACGGTGCACTAGGAGCAGTTCTCGGCTACACCTTCTCATTTATTGCCGCAGGCGTAATAGGATTAACAATGCTCTATTTTTTACTCTTCAGGAATCTGAGAAAAACTGGAAATAACAGAATAAGCCTATCTGAAACCCTAAAAACAATGCTACGTTACGGAGTTCCCCTTTCAATATCGTCTATAGTACTAGGATTCTTGGCCCAGTTCTACGGCTTCATGATGGCTTCCTTTTGCAGTGACTCAATGATAGGCAATTACAAAGTTGCCGCCCAATTCTCAGTGCTGTTATCATTCTTCACAATTCCAATAGCAACCGTACTATTCCCAGCCTTCGCAAAACTAGACCCACAAAAAGAACACCGACTCCTAAAAACAGTCTTCACATCTTCAGTCAAATATACAGCAATTCTTCTAGTGCCTGCTACCATGGCTATAATGGTCCTGTCAAAACCAATGATTAGCACATTATTTGGAGATAAATGGGTTTACGCCCCTATCTTCCTCGCCTTGTCTATCATTAGCAATTTGCTCGTGATTTTTGGGAGTTTAGTCTCGGGAAACCTGCTAACCGGTCTGGGAGAGACAAAAATGCTGATGAAACTAGGCATTTTAACATTGTCTCTCGGTGTTCCTCTAGCCTTTCTTCTGATTCCTACACTTGGGATAACAGGAGTAATACTTGGAATCATTTTTGCTGGCATACCAAGCACGTTTTACGGTCTTTATTGGATATGGAAAAAATACGATGTCAAAGCAGACTTCAAATCCTCAGCCAGAATATTCTTAGCCTCGGGAATCGCAGCTATAACAACATACACTTTGCTGAACTTTGTCATATTGGCTGAGTGGATCAGGCTCATAATAGGCTTAGTAATCTTCCTTGCGACCTACATCTTCACAGCTCCCATGGTCGAAGCCATAACCCAAAGCGACATCGACAATCTCAGGACCATGCTTTCAGGGCTGGGGGTAATTTCCAAAATAACAAACTTTATACTAATCCTGCCAGAAAAAATCTCAAACCTACGCACGCACACCAAGAAGAATACGCAATCATAGCGCATGTATTAATAACGATCATATATTCTAAAAAGTCAGAGGCACCTTCTAATATCCTTGTTCTAATGGTGCTTCTTTCATCTATTCGAGCCCTTAATAAACGAGTTTCACATAATCAAAATGTGGGTTGCCTGCGAATTGAAGAGAGCAAGTGAACGCGTGAGACAGTTTCTGAATTCTTTAATCGGGTTTCTGTGGCAATCAAAAAAGACTATCATGCTAATACTAATTGTCGCAGTGGCAACGATAGCAGTAAGCACCGCAATCGCCATGTGGCTAAGCAGATTTGACAATCTGCATATTCCAAGCCTCGGCACCCTACGTACAACAGGCGTCGAAGCCTACGGAGGAGACATAAACCTCACTCAAGACGGAGAGCAATACATTGACTGGGGCACGATTTACACCGGAATGCTAGTAAACCGTTCATTTTACATCAGAAGCAAGACCAACGTGGAAACAACCCTAAACTTTACAATCGCAAATTTGACGTTCCTAGACTCAAATGGGGAGAATGTTACAGAATACTTGCCTATAGAAATGCCTCTAATTCCTGATTGGAATTGCACCGATACACCGATTAGTCCAGATCAAGAAATTTGCGTCAACTTCACCTTGCAGGCTTCGATCGACACTTCCTTCATTAATTATCTTTTAGTCTATGAAGTGACAGGCTTCAGCTTTGACATGATTATTCGAGTAATTGAATAAAAACAACAAAACCCAGAAATGTCACATTCACTAATATTGTTCTATACCATTTCAGAAATTTTCTATAGCAAAATTCCCTAATAGCTTAAATTTATCGATTCATTCTTCTTAGATGCAGAAAGGAGAAGCCAAATGCACCGACTAGTGGTCTCAGTAGTTATTCCAGCGTTTAACGAGGAAAAAACCATAGGCACAGTCATCTCTGACACAGTCTCAGCCATGGACAGTCTGGAAACCCCATACGAAATCATCGTCGTTGATGACGGATCTACAGACAACACAAGACGAATAGCTACAGGATACAAGGCGATGGTATTATACAACGGAAAGAACCGCGGAAAAGGATACGCACTAAGAAAAGGATTCCGACACGCTCAGGGCGACATCATCGTCACCATCGACGCCGACGGAACCCACAAGCCAAAAGAAATACCAGACATGATCAACCCATTATTTAACGGCATCGATATAGTAACTGGTTCAAGATTCTTAGGTCAAAAAAAGAACTCGACATCAAAACTAAACCGCATAGGCAACTTTCTATTCAACACCACAATAATGATTCTAACAAGAAAACGCATCACAGACAGCCAAACAGGCTTCAGAGCCTTCAAAAAGAAAGTATTGCACAAGTTCAATTTAGAATCACTCGGCTACGAAATCGAAACCGAACTCACACTCAAAGGACTAAAAAACGGCTTCATATTCCAAGAGAAACCAGTAAACTGCGATCAAAGGAGATATAATAAATCAAAGCTGAACATCCTTTCAGACGGAACAAAGATTTTCAAAACAATTCTCAAAGCTCACTTCATAAAAGCTTAGCATAAGCCTGGAGAGCCGTAAAGATACAAGTAGCACCGCGGCTAGCCAAAGACTCTAGATCAAGAAAACTCGACACCAAACCGTAATCCGCAGGGCAAATCAACCTTTTGATTTTTGAAGCACGGGTGACATAAACATGCGTTAACGCATGACACTGCGTGCGAAACTCGACACTCTACGATGGCTCAAAAGTTTTCTCAAACCACACCTTTCAAATCGCACGCACTATTCATGATAAAACATCAAACCTAACTACAAAATAGAAAAAATCAGACATTTTCTATAACTCTTGTCCATATAACTTTTTATGCACGTATTTCAGTAATTTTGTGGGATACAAATGAAATCGCGCTTAATCTCAGCGGTTCTGCTGACTATCATGCTCTTGATTATAGGAGCAAGCATCGTCTACGCGGACGGATATGGGCCATGGTCCGCAATAAAAGAAACTGGATACGCAGTAACTTCAAACTGGCAAGGAATGATCGTCCCTATGGGCGAAACAGTTGTTGTTACAGCCGGAACCACCGACCTAACAATTACGCACATAATATTGCGATGGCATGATCCTGGTGATAACCCAGTTTGGGAAGACACCGTCGCAGTCACAGGACTTACGACCCCGAACGTTCCACCAAACGTACCTCAACACGTCGTAGACTGGGCTAACGACAATCCAGGCGTTGATTATTTATACGCTCAAAGCAGTCACGTACCTAACGCTACTGGAGATTGGGGTGTCCAAGCTTTCTTCATAGGCCCAGATGGAAGACCAAAGAACAACCTTGAAGACGTAGTCATGATAAGAGCGACATCCTTCAATAGCATACCTGAGGTACCATTAGGCACTATAGGAACCCTTATTGCGATGGTTGGAGCCTTCGGCTTCTTCATAACACGAAAGAAAACCCCCCCTTTCAATATAGTCGCACACCGCGTTTCTTAGAAGCGTACAGAAAAGCATCAAGCATTTTTATGCATGCCTAATCGCAGATTTAGATTAAATAATCGAAACGGGTGGACTTTTAATGGAAAAGATAAGGTCTGAGCTGAGCAAAGCAGTCATGAACATGAAAACTTACTATCAGCACATTCTTGCAGCTGTTCTAGTAATCGCAGCAGTTTTGATTGTCTACGGACGCGACCTTGAAATTCTTATGAACGAAGCATTACAAAGCGAAGCATTCAGCCACATCCTCTTGATACCCTTCTTCGCAGGTTATCTCTTCTACCTAAAAAAGGACATGGTTAAGGCTTCTTTGGCTTTGAAGAGAAACCAGAAGAAAACTAAAGCTCAGCACGTGGACGCAGTGATTGGAATAGCCCTGTGCCTCATTGCCTTCCTTGTCTACTGGTATGGCTCCTACACGTTTTATCCACTAGAATATCACCTTATATCACTTCCAATTTTCGTCCTAGGCATCACGCTGATCTTGTTCAATCTAAAAGTACTAACCATATTGATTTTCCCAATACTATTTCTTCTGTTTCTAACACCACCACCCACAGAATTCATGTATTCAATAGGCGGATTCCTAGCGAACTTCAATACACAAGCATCCTACACTCTACTGAAAACCGCCGGTTTGCCAGTCGAATTGATTTCAACATACGGATCCCCAACACTCATCCTCACGACTTCTGCAGGAGAGCCAGCTCGATTTGCAATTGATCTAGCATGCTCAGGAATTTATTCTATGATAGCCTTTGCCATGTTTGCCGCTTTTCTGGCTCTTATCACCTCAACATCAATTCTTAAAAAAATAGGCCTGTTCGCACTAGGATTTCTCCTGCTCCAAATTCTAAACATCTTCAGAATAACAATCATAATCTCAATTGCATACTGGTTCGGCGAGCAAATCGCAATGCTCATCTTCCACTCTATCACAGGACTACTCCTCATTTTCTTCGGAATGCTCCTGACCCTTTTTGTGGCCGAAAAATTCCTAAAAATACAAATCCTCCCTGGACGACAAGCACAGACGACATGCTCAAAATGCAAAGGAAAACTGCAAAACCTCCAAGATTTCTGCACAAACTGCGGAAGATTCCTTAGCAATCGTCACCCAAAAATCTCGCAGAAATTCTGGATAAAACTTGTCCTTTTGCCACTATGCTGCTCATTAGTAGTCTTAAGCATTCAAGCACCCACATTTGCCATTGCAAAGGGACCCATCGAAGTCACATCAGGCTGGGAAAGTGCAACAGAAATTTTCCCCTCAAAACTAGAATGCCAAGACATAAACTACACGCTTATAGGTTTCACCCGATACGCAGACTTCGAAAACATAGCGAATCAAGACGCTGCGCTTGCGTACACTTACTTTCCAGACAACAGATCAAAAGCAGTAGTATATGCACTTGTAAACGTTGCTAGCAGCATTTCAAACCTTCACAGCTGGGAAGTATGCCTAATAACATGGCAAACCTCTCATGGGCAATTCCCCGTAGTGACCACAATAGATTCAAGAGACGTACAACTACTGCCAGACGTCTCCATAATAGCTCGATACCTAGTTTTCGACAGCCCCCAAAACTACACCCAAGTCACACTTTACTGGTACGAAAAAGCAACTTTCAACACCGGAATCACCGTAGAACAAAAGTATGTAAGAATAAGCCTAATAATTCTGAGGCAAAACTCAACAGACTATCAACTGTACGAAGAACAATTGCTGAACTTTGGACAAACAATCGCTTCATACTGGGAACCCTTAAAAATGCAGTCTCTAATTTCCCTCGGGATTCCTGCACAACAGTTACTTTTGACCTTCTCGATAGCTTTCGTAGCACTAACAAAAACAGCACAATACTCCAATGAATGGAGAAAGAAAAGTAACAACCTAAAAATCTTCGACAAATTTGCATCCGCAGACGAAAAATTCGTACTTCAAACAATATTAGACTTGACCAAAGAAAACAAAGCAATGGAGACAAAAGACATTAACTTCGCCATCAAAAGAAAAAAAGGTAAGTACATGAAATTTGACAGACTGCTCACTATACTTAGCCAACTGGAAGAGCACAGATTCATAAAAAGGGACGTAGCCTCAATCAGAAACAAACCTAAACTGATTTGGAAAACCAGCCACTAAACACATAGAAACCTTAAAAGGAAAACCGCACTATTTTTCATGAAGGACATGAGCTCTAGCAAGACAGAAACAAAAAAAGAAAAAACAGAGAACGAATCTGGGGAATTAACTACCACACAGTATCTAGTAGAAACGATCAAACAACTGCAGACAGAACTCGAAGATTTAAGACTTGAACTCAGAAAGACAAAAGGCATCCCTTCTGTAATAATTAGCGTAGTTTTTATGGTTCCAGGCGTCCTGTCGCTTGTCTCTTCCGTTTTTTACAACAGCCAAGTCTTAGCCTTCATCGGTTTAGGCTTAACATTTTGGGGCGCCCTTTTCCTCTTTGTCAGACCCATAAAATACGTCGCCAGCAGCCTTCTAGATTCCACCGCAATCTCGTCATACTCCACAATCGACAGAATAATCCAAGACCTAAAATACAAAGGCAAAAGCTTTTACATACCACCTTACCCAGAGGAAGTTTACCTCCCAGAATATCTCAAAGGCCTCAAGGAAATGATAGTCTTCATTTCTGCAGACAGCGACGCCAGCACCCCCTCTATAGAAGAAATGGCGAAAAGTAGATTCCTACTTGAAAATCCAAAAGGAATAAGCGTTGCTCCACCAGGACTAGGCCTTCTAACCCAGCTCGAAAAAGAACTAAGAAGAGACATAACAAAACTAGAACTTACCGAACTATGCGAAAGCCTACCACAACTAATCCTTGAAAACCTCCAGCTGGCAAAAGAAATCGAAATGAAACCTGAAAAAAACCAAGTTTACCTAAGAATCTTTGACTCCGTATACAAAAACCTCTACAGCAGAGAAGAAAACCTGAAAAGCGTACATTTTCTAGGATGCCCCCTCGTAAGCGCCATAGCATGCGCAATAGCCAAAACCACAGCAAAAATAGTCACCATCCACCGAGACAAAATAT
>JAOULW010000005.1 GCA_029881805.1 Candidatus Bathyarchaeota archaeon | reverse complement strand
TTTGACCTGTACGCGCCAGTCAGTGGCAAAATAGTCAAAATCAACGAAAACCTGAAAGATGAGCCTCGCACAATAAACGAAGATCCATACGGCGAAGGCTGGATAGTAGAGATAAAGCCTAAAAACTCGTTGGTCATGGAGCAAGAACTGAAAAGCCTGTTAGGCGCACGAGAATACAATAAGTGGGTTGCTAAGCTAGAGGGAAGATTACGAGAATAACCCCACTTTCCATTTTTTATGCGGCTGTGTTTTCCGTTAGGTATGCTATATTTGCGTCAAAGCTGATTTAGGTGACTTAATATATTTGGCAAGTAAGGGTACTACTCTGCTTCAAGCTGGTTTAACAATGGCAAAGAATAATGACACGAATGTAAAGAGACAACTGCCACCTTGCAGAACAGCATGCCCAGCACATGTAAACGTTCAAGGGTACGTTTCTCTCATTCAAAAAGGAAAATTCAGAGACGCTGTAGAAATTATAAGAAAAGACATGCCTTTCCCAGCGATATGCGGAAGAGTTTGCTTCAGCCCATGTGAAGACGCTTGCGCAAGAACAAATGTGGACCAAGCAGTGGCTATACGCGCGTTAAAGAGATTAGTCGCTGACATCGAACGTGAACAGGGACGCGTCAAATCCAAACCAGTACCAAATAAATCTAATGAAAAGGTTGCGATAATCGGTGCAGGTCCAGCAGGCCTAACAGCAGCCTACGAGCTTGCAAAGCTCGGATATCCGGTAACAGTTTTTGAGCGCATGTCTGAACTTGGCGGCATGATGCGATATTGCATACCAGACTTTCGACTCGAAAAATTTGTTGTGGCAAACGAAATAGCGTACATCAAAGATCTGGGTGTGGAAATCAAGACAGGCGCAGAATTTGGAAAAGACGTGACTCTTGAAAGCTTGCGAAAGGAGGGCTACAAAGCCATTTTTATAGCCATTGGAGCGCAGCTTGGCATGAAGTTAAACGTCCCAGGTGAAGATTTGGAGGGCGTCATAAACGCTGTTGATTTTTTGAGAGATGTGGCACTTGGAAAACATGTTGATGTTGGAGATAGAGTTGCAGTTGTCGGTGGCGGTAACAGCGCAATAGACGCTGCGAGAACAGCTAAAAAACGTGGCGCAAAAGAAGTAATGATCTTATACAGGCGCTCGCGAGAAGAAATGCCCGCGCTGCCACATGAAGTAGCAGAAGCTGAAAGAGACGGGGTCAAACTCTATTTTCTGGTCGCCCCGAAACAGATCATAGGCGAAAATGGCAAGGTCAAAGCCATTGAATGCCTGCGAATGCGTCTAGGAGAACCAGATGAAAGCGGAAGAAGACGCCCTATTCCCATAAGCTTTTCAGAACATCAATATGAAGTGGACACAGTAATTCCTGCACTTGGGCAAGTTGCGGAGCCAGAATGCATACCAAAGGAGCTTTTGGACATGAAAGCACGGGTTCCGTCAATGAAAGTTGATCCAGTAACCTTAGAAACTGAAACACCCGGCGTCTTTGCAGGGGGAGACATAGCCACAGGACCTGCAAGCATTATTGAAGCCGTTGGAGCTGGAAAAAGAGCTGCGGTTTCCATTCATCTTTACCTCACTGGGCAAGACTTGCGAAGTGGAAGAGACGAAGGCATCGAAGAGACAACATGGGTTAAAAATTGGGATTCTCTCAGCAAGAAAGAACGAAGGTATGAACCGCCATCAGCGAAACCGCGTTTAAGCTTTGAAGAAGCGGCTAGGTACCTTGAAAGTATAAGGCGAAAAGCCATGTTTGAGGCTTTTCGTTGTTTAGGCTGTGGTCCATGTGCAGAATGTCTTGCAAATTTGGACTTATGCGAGGGTGACAAGGCTATTGTTGATGAAGACCTTTGCATAGGCTGTAATGTATGCGCTGTTGTGTGCCCATTTGAAGCTGTCAAAAAGAACGAAGATGGAGTTGCCCAAGTAAACGAAGACCTTTGCAAGGGATGTGGAATATGTGCTGCAAGATGCCCAGAACGAGCCATAACGATGAAGAAGCTTACTGACGAGCAGATTGAAAGCCTTGCTCTAGCAACAGCAGGGGGAAAATGACATGGAGAATAATGAACCAAAAATTGCATGCTTCATGTGCAACTTCGCCTTTTGCCAAACAGAAATGCGAATCCCATCCAACACAAGTATTGCACGGGTAAATTGCATTGGAAGAATCGATCCTGTGCTGATTCTTGAGATGTTAGAGAAAGGCGCAGACGCTGTTATGCTTGTTGGTTGCAAACCTCCAGATTGCCACTATATCGAAGGTAACAGTCAAGCAGAAATTACGGTTAAAGTGCTCAAAAAACTTATGTGTTTGGCAGGTTTGGAACCAGAACGCCTGAAGCTACTATGGTATTCGCCTATAGATAAGAAAAGCTTCAGCAGTTATACGAAAGAATATACTGAAGAAATGAGAAAACTTGTGCTTTCTCCAATCAAAAAGGCAGTTTCAGAATCGCCACTTATGATTAATATTTTGGCTGCCAAAAACGTCGCTTCTGAGTTTCGATTGAGAGTTTTGCTTGGCAGAGAAAAGGAATTAACTGAAAGCGTTAATGTGTATGGAGAGAAAATTCCTATTGAGGAGTTTAACAGTTTATTAGAGGAAATTGTTGCCTCAGAGTTTGTCCAGCAAAAGATCCACGTTTTAACGCAGACTAAACCGTTATCGATTAAAACATTGTCAGAAGCGGTTGGAATGAAACCTGCTACTGTTCTCAGACAAATCGTGAACATGCGTAGGCGCAACATGATGACCCTAGACCACATTGAAGGGACAACACCATTTTACAAGGCATTGGAGGTTAAGTAATATGGCAAACCAGAAAATTGGTGCAGTTCTCGTAGTCGGCGGAGGAGTTGCAGGCATACAAGCCTCATTAGACTTGGCAGATTCGGGTTTCAAAGTGTACTTAATCGACCAAGGACCAAGCATCGGCGGAGTGATGGCTCAACTCGACAAGACATTCCCAACAAACGACTGTTCAATGTGCATTCTTTCGCCCAAGCTTGTAGCAACCGGAAGACACCCGAACATCACAATCTTGACAAACACGGAAATAACAGGACTAGACGGTGAAGTTGGAAACTTCGAAGTAAAAATTCGAAAACGAAGCCGTTACATAATCGAAGACAAATGCAACGGCTGCGGCATCTGTGCACAGAAATGCCCAATCGAAGCTGTCGACGTGTTCAATAAAGGGCTGAGCAAGAGATGCGCAATCTATGTGGAATATCCCCAGGCAGTTCCACTAAAGTACATGATTGACCGTGAAAAGTGCATTGGATGTGGGACGTGCTACGAGATTTGCAAGGCAAAGGCAATAGAGTATGACCAAAAAGATAGCGAAGCCACACTGAACGTAGGTTCAATAATTCTTGCACCAGGATTCGAAGCCTTTGATGCAAGGTTGAAAAGCGAGTACGGTTATGGACGCTTTCAGAATGTCGTTACAAGCATTGAATTTGAACGCATCTTGAGCGCTTCTGGACCATACGGCGGGCTGGTTTTAAGATCTTCAGACGGCGACATTCCGAAGAAAATAGCTTTCATTCAATGTGTTGGTTCGAGAGATTTCCAGCTTGGAAACAACTATTGTTCTGCCGCATGTTGCATGTACGGCATGAAAGAAGCCGTAATAGCTAAGGAACACACGCCTTCGAACCTTGATTGCACAATCTTTTACATGGACATGCGTGCCTATGGAAAAGAGTTTGACGCCTACTATAATCGTGCCAAAGACGAGTGGGGCATAAAGTTCGTAAGGTCAAGAGTAGCGGGCGTGACTGAAGACCCGAGAACAGGCAACCTTTTTGTTCACTATGTTGAGGATGAAACTCCAAAGACAGAAGAATTCGATATGATTGTTTTGTCAATTGGAATGCGACCTCCAAAAAATGTTGAAGCATTGGCTAAAAACTTTGGAATTAGGCTCAACAGCTACAAATTCTGCGAAACGTCAAGTTTCTCACCCGTAGACACGTCAAAACCAGGTGTATTCGTGTGTGGTGCGTTCTCTGCTCCTAAGGACATTCCCGAAAGCGTTGCGCAAGCGAGTGGCGCAGCAGCTAAAGCGATGAGTGTGATTGCGTCTGAAAGAGGCACTCTTGTAGCCCCTAAGGAATATCCGCCGGAGAGAGACGTAAGCCAAGAAGAGCCTCGAATTGGCGTCTTCGTTTGCCACTGCGGCATTAACATAGGCGGAGTTGTGAACGTCCCTGAACTGGTGGAATATGCTAAATCTTTGCCTAATGTAGTCTATGCGGAAGCTAATCTCTACACATGCTCGCAGGATACACAGAAACTCATCCGAGAAAAAATCCAAGAAAACAACCTTAACCGTGTTATCGTGGCATCTTGCACTCCCCGTACGCATGAACCTTTATTCAAGGAGACAGTGCAAGAGGCTGGATTGAACCCCTACTTGTTTGAGATGACAAACATTCGAGATCAGTGCAGCTGGGTGCACATGCACGAGCCTAAAGAAGCAACAGAAAAAGCCAAAGATCTCGTGCGGTCAATAGTTGCAAAGGCTAAGCTTTTGAAGCCGTTAAAAAAGCCATTGATAAACGTTACACCTGTTGGCTTGATTATTGGTGGTGGTGTCTCTGGCATGACTGCTGCGGTGGAGCTGTCAAAGCAGGGGTTTGAGGTGCATCTTGTCGAAAGAGAAAACGAACTGGGCGGACATTTAAGTACACTTCATTACTTGCTGGATAGAGATGACCCTAAAGCGAAACTGAACGCTCTCATAAAGTCGGTTATGGAAAACGATAAAATCCATGTTTACTTAGGAGCAGAAGTCGCTGATTTGACTGGCTTTGTTGGCAACTTCAAATCAAAAATAAGACAGCGAAACGGTGAACAAAAGGAGGTAGAACACGGAATAGTAATAGTTGCAACAGGCGCAATCGAATACAAGCCAACTGAATACCTTTATGGCAAAAACCCAAAGGTGATGACGCAGCATGAACTGGAAGAAAAAATTGCGAATGGAGAATTTGGAGCTAGAAATGTCGTCATGATTCAATGCGTCGGAGCGAGAAATGATGAACGACCGAACTGTGCAAGAATATGCTGTGGACAAGCGATCAAGAACGCTCTGAAGATTAAAGAGGTAAGCCCCGAAACAGAAGTTTACGTCTTATACAAGGACCTGCGCGCTTATGGCTTCAAAGAAGACTATTATCGAGAGGCCGCAACAAAAGGGGTCCTTTTTATTAATTATGAAGACGAAAGAAAGCCTGAAGTTGCAAACGAATATGGAAAAATAAAAGTAACTTTCTGGGAACCCGTAATTAAGGAAGTGGTTCAAATCGAACCAGACCTTGTGGTTCTGAGCGCAGCTACGATTCCGAACCCAGACAACAAGCGCGTGGCAGAAATGCTCAAAGTGCCATTAACGAAGGACGGGTTCTTCTTGGAAGCCCACATGAAACTTAGACCCGTTGACTTCGCCACAGACGGCGTTTTCCTTTGTGGAATGGCGCATTCTCCAAAATACATTGAGGAAAGCATCGCTCAGGCATGCGCCGCGGCAGCACGGGCAACAACCATACTCTCAAAACCAACACTTGAGATGGAAGGAATCATAGCAAACGTGAACGAAGATTTATGTAGCGGTTGCAGGATTTGTGAATATCTATGCCCGTACGGTGCAATCGAAATGAAGGAAAAAGATGGCAAGCCCATTGCACACGTGACCGAAGCCTTATGTAAGGGATGCGGAGCCTGCGGAACAGCTTGTCCAACCAAAGCCATCATAATGGGTCACTTCACGACAGAAGAGATACTTGCCCAGGTCAAAGCTGCGCTAGTGGAGGTAGAAGCATGAGCGGAAAGGGCGAATTTGAACCGAGAATCATCGGCTTTCTGTGCAACTGGTGCTCTTATGCGGGTGCAGACCTAGCCGGGGTGAGCCGAATTCAGTACCCTCCCAACATAAGAATCATACGCGTAATGTGCAGTGGCAGAATAGACCCTGCATTCATTCTCGAAGCATTCAAAGACGGCGCAGACGGAGTGCTTGTAGCAGGCTGCCATCTACCGTCAGATTGTCATTACATCAGCGGGAACTTTAAAGCCTTGAGAAGGATAACTCTTCTAAAAGAAGTGCTAAAGGATTTCGGAATTGAACCTGAACGCTTGCGATTAGAATGGGTTTCAGCAAGCGAAGGCGACAGATTTGCCTCTATTGTGCGGGACATGGTGAAACAAATAAAAAGGCTTGGACCAAGCCCTTTAAAAAGTAAGGAGAAAAACGCATAATGGTAGAAAAAGAGCCGATTAAGGCTTCAGAAATAGATACGAAATTCAAGTATGAAATTACAAAAATGCATGGCGGAGAAAAACTGATGCGGTGTTTCCAGTGTGGAACATGCACATCAGACTGCCCAGTCGCAAGATTCAGCGAGACTTACAGACCGAGACAGATAATTCGCATGACGCAACTTGGACTTAAAGAAAGAGTACTAAACAGTGATACGCTATGGCTGTGTGCATCATGCTTCACATGCACAGACCGCTGTCCGCAAGGCGTAGAGGTAGCCAGCGTAATCCGTGTGTTAAGGAATTTGGCTGCTGAAAAAGGAATTGTGCCCCGAGTTTTTAAAGAACAAGTCTCAAGCGTTCTTGATTCCGGTTACGCCTACAAAATTCCAGAATTGAGAATGAAGAAACGAGAATCCTTGGGTTTGCCTCCATTACCGAAAGGCAACCCGGAAAGCATATGCAAGACGCTTCGTGGATTAGGTTTTTTGAAGCATTTGGAAAAGCAAGGTGAGTAAAAAAATGGCGGAGAACAAATATCTAATCTTTCTCGGATGCGCAATTCCCTATCGAGTGTCAGCCTACGAAATCTCGTCGCGGAAAGTTCTCCAGAAACTGGGCGTAGAGCTTGTTGAAATGCCAGAGTTCAACTGTTGTGGTCTTCCGTTGGACCCTGTTAGCCACGAGATGATGCTCATACTTGCGGCTAGGAATTTAGCATTGGCTGAGCAGAAAGGCTTAAACATTTTGACTCTCTGCCCGGGTTGCGCAGGCACTTTGAAGAAAGTCAACAAGGTGTTGAAAGAAGACAAAGCGTTACGAGAAGAAATTAATCGGCATTTGAAAGAGGCTGGATTGGAATTCAAGGGAACCGCAGACGCGAAGCACATAATGCAGGTGCTAATTGAGGACGTTGGCTTGGAAAAAATAAAGGACACTGTCGTTAAGCCACTTACTACGCTTAAAGTTGCTGAGCACAACGGCTGCCACATTTTGAGACCCAGAGAATTCATCGGGTTTGACGACCCAGAAGACCCTAAAACACTCAAGACCTTGATCGAAGCTACAGGCGCAACATGCTTAGATTATATGGATGAAACTGAATGCTGCGGCGCCCCAAGTGTGGGTGTAAGCGACAAGATTGCACTACAACTTGCGAGAGACAAGCTGAATCACATTAAAATGGTTGATGCTCAAGCCATGATAACCATCTGCCCATTCTGCCACATAATGTATGATACAAACGAATTGCGCATAGAGAAAATGTTCAATGAGACGTACGGAATTCCGATCTTGCATTATCCGCAATTGCTTGGTTTGGCAATGGGCTTATCACCCGAAGAACTCGCGATAGGCGAGCTCAGAGTGGACGCTTCCAAAATCTTGAAACAGATTGCTGAAGGGGAGAAATAAATGGCCAAAGACAAATTAAAAGTAGCCTTTTACTGGGCTGCGAGCTGCGGTGGCTGCGAAATCGCAGTATTGGACATAAACGAGAAAATACTTGACGTTATACAAATAGCCGACATTGTTTTCTGGCCCGTGGCCATGGACATCAAATACAAAGACGTTGAAGCCATGCCAGACAAGTACGTAGACGTCTGCTTCTTTAATGGTGGAATAAGAAACCCAGAACAAGAACACTTGGCTAAAATTCTGAGACAGAAATCAAAAATACTTGTCGCCTACGGAGCGTGCGCCCACCTCGGCGGAGTCCCTGGATTAGCAAACATGGCAAACAAAAAAGAAGTTTTCGAAAAAGCGTACTTTTCCACTTTTTCAACAATAAACGCTGAGAAGATAACACCTCAACCTTCAGTGCATGTAAAAGAAGGAGAGCTGGACATTCCCGAATTCTATGATAGCGTTAGAACCTTGGACCAAGTGGTCGATGTTGACTACTATGTGCCAGGTTGCCCGCCTGCTGTTGAACGCACATTATTTGCAGTAGAAGCGATAGCAAAGGGCGAATTGCCACCTAAAGGCTCGGTATTGGCACCACTGAAATCAGTCTGCGATGAATGTCCAAGAAAGAAGGAAAACAAGAAAATCACCAAGATATATCGAACTTATGAAAAGGTTCCTGAACCAGAAAGATGCCTGTTGGAGCAAGGTATAATTTGCATGGGTCCAGCGACTAGAGGTGGATGCGGTGCCAGATGCTTGAACGCTGACATGCCTTGCACTGGTTGCGGTGGACCTTGCCCGAACTCGCCTGAACAGGGCGCAGCAATGATAAGCGCATTGGCTTCTATATTAGGCTTGGAAGAAGAGAAAGAGAAGTATTCGGAGGAAGATGTTGAGAAGCTGATGAGCCAAATCAAAGACCCTATAGGAACGTTCTACATGTACGCTTTAGCGGCTTCAATTCTCAGGAGGAAGGTGATTAAGTAATGAAGAAGATACTTATAGACCCAGTAACGAGACTCGAGGGACATGGAAAAATAGCTATATTCCTTGATGACGCAGGAGAAGTCGCAAATGCCTACTTGCAAGTCCCCGAACTCAGGGGTTTTGAAAGATTCTGCATTGGAAGAAAAGCCGAAGACATGCCACTTCTGACGAGCAGAATCTGCGGAGTCTGCCCAGTTGCGCACCACATGGCTGGAACAAAAGCCTTAGACGCCGCATTCAATGTAGAGCCGCCGTCGGCAGCCAAGAAGCTTAGAGAACTAATGTATTGCGGCTACTACATTTACGACCACACATTGCATTTCTATTATCTCGGTGGACCAGATTTCGTGGTTGGTCCAGATGCGCCTCCAGAGAAACGAAATGTCATCGGTGTAATTGAGAAGGCAGGCTTGGAAATCGGCAAAGAAGTGATTAAACACAGAGCATACGGACAGAGGATAACCGAACTAATCGGAGGAAAGGCTACCCACCCCGTGTGCGGATTGCCAGGTGGAATGTCTAAGGCTCTAAATGAAGAGAATAGACAGGAAATCGAAAAGATGGCTGCCTCCTCTGTGGAGTTTGCGAAATTCACCTTGAAACTCTTTCATGACATTGTTTTGGGAAACAGCAAATATGTTGATTTGATTAAGAGTGATGCCTACACGCTGAAGACTTATTACATGGGCATGGTTGACGAGAATAATAAAGTCAATTTCTATGATGGCAAGATTCGCGTGGTAGACCCATCTGGAAAGGAATTTTTAAAGTTTGAGCCTAAGGATTATCTCAACCACATTGGAGAACACGTTGAAGAATGGACCTACGTGAAGTTCCCATACTTGAAAAAGGTGGGCTGGAAAGGCTGGGTGGACGGCGCAGATAATGGCGTTTACCGCGTTGGACCACTCGGAAGACTTAACGCTTCAAACGGCATGACGACCCCCCTTGCACAGGCAGAACATGAGCTCATGTACAAAACTTTGGGAGGAAAACCCGTACATTCGACATTGGCTTTCCACTGGGCTAGACTCATTGAGCTACTTTATGCGGCTGAGCGCACATTAGAATTGAGCAGAGACCCAGAAACAACAAGCACAGAAGTACGCAACAAGCCGGGTGAGCCAGGCGAAGGCGTTGGCATTGTTGAGGCCGCGAGAGGCACGCTCATACACCACTACGTTTTGGATGAGAATGCGCTGATTAAGGACGTGAATCTGATCGTGGCAACCACAAACAACTGTCCAGCGATAAACATGTCAATTCGTGACGCGGCTAAAGGATTGATTCACGGCAACAAAGTAGATCAAGGCTTGCTTAACATGGTTGAAATGGCTTTCAGAGCTTATGATCCATGTTTCGGATGCGCCACACACTTTGCAATTGGACAGATGCCACTAACTATCGAAATATTCAACAGCGAAAAAGAATTGCTCAGAACAGTGCAAAGATAAACCTTTTTTCTCTATCCTCATTTTGTTAGGTCTTGTGGAGAAATTCTTTGGCCAGCGGAGAATACAATATTAAAAAAGAATTGAAGAAGTGGCTTTCAGACGCTGAAAGAGTCGTTATAGCAGGCATTGGAAATCCAATTCGCATGGACGATTATGTTGGAGTCAAAATAGTTCAGGACTTGCATGGAAAAGTCTCTGAGAAAGTTTTGCTGATCGAATGTGAAACCGTTCCAGAAAGCTACATTCAGCAAGTAATAGACTTCAAACCAACACACGTACTGCTAATAGATGCTGCAATTCTTGGGTTAAAACCGGGAGAATCTAGACTCATTAGCCCGAAAGAATTGACAAATTTCCCAGCATTCTCAACGCACATGCTTCCGCTACGAATATTCTGCGAATACCTTGGAAAAGCAATAAACGCCAAAATCGCCTTGTTGTTGTTAGAACCCAAGAAGGTAGATTTTGGGGAAGAATTATCATCAGAAATCAGAAATTCAGTACAAAATGTCGTATGTACGTTGCTGGAGGTTCTCCTTTAGCGCGCTATTTTTATCAGCATCAAACGTTATTTTAGTCATGACTGGTGGTGATTTGAAGTGGAAAAGGGGAATAATCAATACGGTATATGCGGTGTTTACTGTGGTCAATGTCCGAATGGAAATGGAAGAGTGAAAGCAATGGCGGGAGAACTGAAAAGACTGGTTGACACAGTTCGCTACGACTGGGTAGGGCATGTAGTTAAATCCTTCAAGTTTGAAGAGTTCAGAAAAGGCTTAGAATGGTTTGCTAATGCGCAATGCCCTATGTGTCTGAACGGTGGAGGCGCGCCTTGCGAAAACAGAAAATGTGCCTCCGGGAAGGAGCTCAAAAGTTGCTTGTTATGCGACGATTATCTCACTTGCAAGAACACAGCATACCAGAGAGAATGGTACCCGTTTGTTGTAGACAACTATAACCGGGTTAGGGAAGTAGGCTTCGAGAAATATCTGGAAGAGGAAGAGGAAAGGAGCAGAGCAGGCGTGGATTTGATGGGCCATCTAGAGCGAAGATGCTGCAAGGTTGTTAAGCTAGAAGAGAAGAAATAGAGAGCATTTTTCTGTGGTTATGCTGAAGCATCAAGCATACACTCTTAAATGTGATATTCTGATTTATGCGTCGCCTTTTTATTATCCAAGCTTGTTGGGGTTATAGAGATTGGTTGAAATGCTGAGAATCAAAGAACGTATTGAAAGAGTAGAGAATAATCTAAAGGAAGTTGAGTATAAGGATGGGCTCAACATCGCTTTTTCAGGAGGAAAAGTCAGTATTCTTGAAAGAATGCAGTCCTTCAAGGTGCCTGGAGTAAGCATTTCAGTAATCAATGATTACGAAGTAGAATGGGCGAAAAGTTATGGAGTAAAAGATGTTAGAACTGAAAATATTGCGACAACAGATACGCTCTTTGAAGCCGGGTCAACTTCAAAAGCTCTTACTGCAGCGGCAATTTTACATCTCGTGGAAAGGAAATCGCTCGATTTAGATGGAAGCGTAAATGATAAACTGGTGACTTGGAAAATTCCAAATAATGAGTACACTGGAGAAACAAAAATTAATCTTAGACATCTTTTGACGCACACTTCTGGAATCAATCGTCCTGATGGCGGTTTTGAGATAGAGAAAGAAAAGACACCGACTCTCAATCAAGTACTTAATGGCGAATCTCCTGCAGTCAATGGTCCTGTAAAAGTCCTCACTTTTCCTGGGAAGAAACATGATTACTCAAACTTTGGTTATTTGATTATTCAAAAATTGTTAGAAGACGTCACTGGTACACCTTTTTCAGCTATAATGAGTAAGATAGTTTTCAAACCTCTCGAGATGAATAATAGCACGTTCGAGTATCCATCGGAAGAATTGAAGAAAAAGGCGACCGTTCCTCATGATGAAAAGGGAGAAGCAAAAGAACCTGGTCTGCATCCAACAGCTTTGGCTCAAGGAGGGCTTTTGACGACTCCGTTGGATTTGGGTAAATATGTTGTTGAATTAATGAATGCCTTTAATGGGAAATCTAGCAGAATATTATCTTCTTCGATGGTAAAGAAAATGTTTACTCCTGAAATCAGCTTGAATCCAAAGGAATTCATGGGTATTACAGGACAAGGACTGGGAATCTTCATTATTGAAAAGGAAAAGGATGTATTCTTTACCCATCCAGGGGTCAACATGCCTGGAGCGACCTGCAATATGATGGGATGCGCAGAAACTGGACAGGGAACAGTGATAATGACTAACGGAATAAATGGAAGTTTATTATCACTAGAGATCCTTTTCAGCATAGCCCAAGAATATAAATGGTCACTTTGGGCAAATCAACTTGAGTCTGTGTAGAAAGTCCAATGACACGAAATTACCTCCGTCTAGATAGATGTGTTTATAAGGAAATACGCGCGCTTTTGTATGCATCATAACTAATAAAACTTGACATTCAAAGTCGTATGAAAATTCTCTTTCAAAGCACTTTTGCTTCTAGATTTTCTGAAGGTTTTTTTCTTGCCGTTTATAGATTTTTCTAACAGTCTCAGGAAAGCTTACCCCACGTCTTGTATAGGCTGCTATCTCGCTTTCGAGAAGTTCAGCCCCTGTACGGGCTCCCCAATGATAAACATAGTACGTTAAGAGTTTTCCATAAGCTTCTTCAGGGTCGGAGTCTTCCGATACCGCAAGCTCGGCTCTTCTCTTTTTCTCCTCCGCTTGTAGACTACTGGTTGTTGATCTTTGATTGGCTTCAGATCTTTGGGAAATGCCATAAATGCCAACGCCTAATCCCACTAGGATAAATAGTATGCCCATTGGCAGAAATACTATGGCGGAAAACAAACCGAACATTAAAAACAAGATGCCCCAAATTATGTTTCTATTGGCTTTCTCAATGTTTCTTTCTTTTAGACAGACTGGGCACAAGTAGAGAACAGCGCGTTCATTTTTTGTGTTAAGGTTGTACATGCTGAGGCAGCCTTTGCAGAAACTCTCACCACAGTCGTTGCATTTTCCGACAGCCAACCTATCAGGGTGGTTTAAACATCGATATACTTCACTCCCCATCATTGGCGGAACCAGCATAGTTCCCCCGCAATATTGACACTTCAACTGCACAGCGTCTGATGGAATGATCTTCCTTTGAGGCGCACCACAAAACGGACAGATTAGAGGTTGCGTTCCTTCTTTCTGCAAATCTTATCATGTAACTTCAATGCGTATCATTTAATTATGTTTTACTCAGCTTGAAACTAATTAGCTCCGCGTTCTCTGATAACTCGTTTAACCTCTCCCGGGTTACCTGGCTTATACGCAATTGCTTTGCCGTCCAGTAGTACACAAAAAGTACCATACGAGTGGACACCATCTTTCTGGGCTTCTTCACTCATTTAGGAATCCCGTCTTTTTCTCTAGTCTTGGGGCATTTGCTTTTATTCGCTCTTATGACTTTTGATGTTCAAGGTTTCAGCTAGCCTTTTCAAGTCAGCGTCACTCATCCACTCAGTTTTCAGATATTCCAGAATCCGCTCATCGCTTAATCCCAGCCTCCGCGCCTCCTCAACCGCGGCACAGTACGCTTCGACCTCAGTCGGCCTTTCAACATAACTGTAGTTATGATCAAAAAGTTTCTTTCCCTCCAAAAATTGCTTCACATGCACAAGCTCATGAATGATGTCAAGATAGATGTCAATTAAATCGCCGTTGTTCAAATAATACGCACTGATCAACAGGTGACCATCGTCGTCGCTGACTCCCATGTAACTTTTTCTGCCAAAGAATTCCACTCTAAGGTTTCGCAGCACCTCTTCTGTTTTTTCGCCGAATATTCGGCGCACAGCCTCAACCTTTTCAAAATTCTTGAAATAATCAGTAAACGGGTGCGTCGTCAACTTGGCATTGCGTCGTATCTTGACCTTCAATTGCAAGTCTATCGGCGTCTATCCTCCTTACATCCACTGTTTTAGACCAACTAGTAAAATTTATTCCCGTATAAGACTTTTTATAGAAGCGCTATAGTTTGACAAACCGTCAAGATGGATTTGAATCTGAATGTTCTATGTGAAAAAAATGTCGCCTGAAGACTTCAAGTTTGCAGTTCGCCTGACCGACACAAAAGGCTGGAAATTCATAGAAGAAGATTTCCAATTCATGAAAGAATTAGAGCCTGAAGGCTGTTTTGTACTATTCGAAGACTCAGAAAGAATCGGCATCGTAACATCAATAAACTTTGGCGAAATAGGCTGGCTTGGAAACCTGATAGTGAAGGAGAAATACCGAAGAAGAGGCGCAGGAGCGATGCTAGCAAGACAAGTCATCGCCTATCTCACAAGCAAGAACGTGGAAACTGTCGGCTTATATGCCTACATGGATATCATACCTTTCTATGAAAAAATCGGCTTCAAATACGACTCAGACTTTACAGTTCTGGAAGGAAAGGCATTTGCCTCGCAAGTTGGAACCAACTTAATAGAGGCAAGAAGAGAGGATTATCAGAAAATTGTTGAATTTGACTCCTATTATTTCGGCGCATCTCGGAAAAAATTACTCGAAGCTATCCTTCGTAACGCCAGCAACTTGTGTTATTTGGCTGTCGAAGACGGACGAATTCTGGGATACGTCATGACGAAGGTATATGAAGGAATAGCTGAAATAGGACCACTAGTGTGTCAATCTGGACGTAGCGACATAGCCATCGACCTTATAAGGTCCATTTTTAACAGGTTGGAGAGCTTTGAAGTGTCGTTCTGTATCTTGAGAAAAGAAGAAGCTATACTCAATTTTCTCAAAAAATCTGGAATTGACGAGCGTTTTCACGTAGCAAGAATGTTTTTCAGACCAACAAGCCTTAAAGAGTGTACCTACATAGCGGAATCCTTGGAGAGAGGCTGATTTCCAGTTGTCATCAGATTTGGCAAAAATGCTCGTAACAGACTTTCTGAAGAATTCATGGCAGTGCGTCGAAACCATCGTCAAAGAATCGGTTAGCTTCAATGAGAGAGAAAACGGGAGCAAGAAGAAAAATGTCAACCTTTTCTACTTCAGAAATGGACGTAGAAATGACGCTACACTGGAAGGACGGCGTTTCTTTCTGAGGGCTTCTGTGGAATATTCAAATCCACAGTTGACAATAGAGGAAGTTCAAGGAATAATAGCCGCTCGGCTTCTAGAGGCTTGCGGAAACCATTTCTGTTCAAGCGGATTGCATGCAGTCGACAGCAAGGACATTGATGAGATATGCGAACGATTGAAAAAGCCTGCAGATGGGTTAATAATTCCGTTCCTTCTCAACACGGATGACATTGAACCTGACAGATACTCAATGAATCCGCTGAAAGAGTCAATAGTCAAAAGTGGACAAAGCGCATTTCCATCAGCAAGTGTCACGACACAAGGGCTGGAGATAGATCAAAGATTTGCACAAAAGTACCAAGGCTCATTGATTTGCAGAAAAGACATTGAACAAGTCACCTGTCATCTCAAGGCATGTGGCAACAGTTACATGGATATGGTGGATGCAGTAAAATACGAGCAGATGGAAAACCTCTCTGAATCTTTCGGAATTGACTTAGGGCTTTACACGATGCGAATGCCACTTGCAACAATGAAGAAAGAAACGCCCGACAGATTGCTACATCACATAATAAGCGAAATGCACAAGGATTACGAAGCCATTGAGCGCGTCTACAACTGCATTGGCAGAAGCATGAAGAGTCGGACTACGCTGCTGACGATTCCGCACTCACGAAAGGGTTATGGCTCAAAACGTGCCGCCAAAGGCAAGATTTACTTCACTGGGACAAAACTGAAAAATGTCAAGGTAAATTATGCGACAACTCCGCTTTACCCGAATGCAATCGATCCAGCTGACGTTAGCATTGCCGAAGCTGACGATCATTTCATAGTTGAAGGCGACAAGCTCGTGAACTACGACTTCAGTGAAACACCTTCTTCTCCACAGTTCTTTCTGTACATTTTAGCCTCGCCAGAGAACGCGGCTCTGTGGCATGGCATCGGAGCATTCGGTGCCTCCCAGCTCGTAAAAAGCTATGTTACGGTACGTTTGGCTTGCAATAGAGGAGCTTTAGTGAAAAATCTGAAAGAAACGTATGGCATAGCTGCGGAAATTCCTCTGCAGTTTAATCTGGTGCCAGATTACATGTGGTCTCACCCGGTGCATCGCAACATAGATGCAAGCATAGGCTGCGTCGAAAACCTAGGTGACGTGGCAAAGAGAGGCATGAAGATCGAGAATCTTCCAGCCGAAGACTTTATTCGTACATGAGAAGGAATAGAGGAATTATGTTCTTTAAACAAATCAAACATCGAGGCGACAATTTCTCTTACGTTATCGCAAACGAAAATAGCAGAGAAGCCGTCGTCGTCGACCCCAGCTCTAATGCAGATGTGATAATAAGGCTTCTAAAAGATCAGAAATTCAATCTAAAATACATTATTAACACTCACGGCCATGGAGATCATACTGCAGGCAATGAGGACCTAAGATCAAGCTTCAGTGCCAAGATTGTTGCTCATGAGTTGGCCAGGATTAATAAGGACATTAGTGTAAATGACGGCGACATAATAGAACTAGGCAAAATAGCTGTTAGAGTGATTCACACCCCAGGACACACTTCAGACGGCATATGCCTACTGGTGGATGGTAAACTGCTTACGGGCGACACACTATTTGTTGGAGAATGCGGCAGAACCGACTTGTCAGGCGGAAATTCAGAAGACATGTATAACAGTCTATTCAAAAAGTTGATGAAGCTTGATGACGACGTTGAGGTCTATCCTGGTCATGACTATGGCCCACGTCCCTACTCCACAATCGGCTTGGAAAGGAGAACAAACTATACGCTTGAAAAGAGAACGCTGGAGGAATTTATTGAGTTCATGAAAAGCTGACAGAAGTGTGAATTGTTATTGATTGGCTGAGGATTTTTGGTGGCTGTTGCCTTCAGAGTTTATGTTTTCGTTTTTTGTTGCGGGGGCATAGTTGTGCGTTTTGAATTTTTTGTTTCTTGATTCAAGCAGGTGTGGATTTCTGGAGGACATTATGGAGTGCAAGTGATGGAAAAACTTTTAAGGTGAACACCACCATAATTAAACTTTTGAGGCATTTAGATGAGAAAAGCTTTAATTTTGGCGTTGACGCTGGCGCTGTACGTTGCAATGGCCATTTTCATGGCTGGAATAGTGCACGCATATTTTATCGATGATAGCGATTACTCGAATGGCACTTACACTACAGCTGTTTCATACGTTAGTGGAGACTATTACTCGCAAAAACTACATTACCCACTCTTGAGAAGTGAGGGTAGCGGCTCGCCACCTGGACAACTCATCATAGAATACTATTGGTACGCTTGGCCTGGTGGCCAGTGGAAACATTACACTGCATATGATGATGACTACGATGGGTTAATAATTGAACAGCAAAATTACCCTGGAGAACCAATCCAGGTATGTTCCGAGACACAAGCTGGGTATAAAAACGGTGGATACCAATGGGATTCAGGATGGGCAACTGCGGCTATTCCTTTTACCCCTTAAGAGGACGCTTTAGGAATGAAGGAGTTAGCCGTGCATCCACAATCTCCTCTTTTTTATTTGGTAACTGAGGAGGAAACTTTTAAGTGGTCACTTTTCGTATAATTTATTAGGGGGAGAAGCGGTTGAGAAAATCCTTAGTATTTGTAGTAGTTCTTATTTCTTTGATACTGTATGCTCAGCTGGTTTTTATTGGTCTAAGCGCTGGAAAGTGGTATTACTGGATAGAGCCAGGTGCATATGCAAAATACGTATACGTTCAAGAACAGGTTTTGCATGAAGAATTTTATTTTGCGAATGGGTCTTTGCGGGGTTTCACCAATTTTACGTTGGTTTGGACGGTGACTGATGTGCAGGGGCTTTATGCGACTGTGGACTACAACTTGACATTTTATGGTGTGAAACTGTATACTAGCGACTATGGATGGTTTGGGCCTTATGATGACCTTGGAAACATGTCCTTCACGACGACGTTAATGATGCGGCTTGATACGTTGGAGCTTGTGGAAAACGGAACGACATGGGGGCGCTGGCCCTATTGGATTCACGGCTGGGAAGTCGACAAGAACGTGACGATGATCTACAACTATCCTGTCTCACCATGCTGGATGGGTCAATTGGGCGGCGAGCCACAAAACGTCACAGTCAACCTAGGAAAGAGTTCTATAGGACTTGGCACTCCAGTTTACAACTTCACGAAAGAAAGGCTGTTTCATGCATTCCCTGAGGTGACACTACATATAATCAATAACAAGACATATGGAACTTGGACGACTCGCTTTGATGCTCTTTATGATAGTGTCTCCCTGATTTTTGTGAGCATGTGGCCCAAGAATGGAGAGATGGGCGACGGCATTATGTATCATAAGCTTGGCGTTTGGGACATCGTCTACAAAGGCGACGTGATCCTAGTTGACACTAACGTGAACTTTAACCCTTCTACAACGCCAGAAGACGAAACGCCTGCTGTGTCAGCGTGGCTGGTAGCAGGCGTAGCTACTGCCATTGTTCTTCCGATTGTTGGAGTGGCTCTTCAGTTGAAGGTGAAGCGGAAAGGTAAAAAGGCTTGACTGTAACTCGCCTCTTATGGTTCTTAGGACTAACCTTACTAGTGATTGGGCTAGCATTAATTCTTAATGCCTTCATTGAACCTGCCAAACTCACTGGAGGCTCGTCTCTGCTCTTTAATCCAGAGGAAGGCAAGCTGAGCGTGGCGGATGTAATGCCCATTTTCCTGGTCCAAGGTGACGAATTGACAGTCATCGTTGATCCAACATACCCCGCCATAGACCACTACATCACACTGAAAAAAGCTGGCAGCAGCTGGATAGCCGAACAAATTTTAGAGGGACAGGGCGCATGGAGCGTTAAAGCTCCAACCCGAGGCGTCTACGTCTTGACCGTGGAAGGCACAGTTGTCGGACAAGTTCCTGAAGGAGTCACGCTGAGGTCTTCTATATCTCTTAATGTGAAGTCTGTTTTCCGAAGTGACCTGTTAGAACCCGCATTATATGGTACAATAATTCCGGGTCTAGCCTTAATAGTTGCCTCAATTTATCTTGGAGGCAAAAAACCGTGATAAGCAAAGTTTTCCTGTGGGAACTGAAGTCGGGCGGAAAACCCTACATAATGCTCCTCATCCTCTTCCTGTTAATATACGTCGCCACCGATTATCCTCCCAGAAAAGGAACAGGCACCTATTACGAGCCATACGTTAATCTTCTTTCTGCTTTGGATATTGGCTGGAGCATAAATGAGATTTGGTGGTTCCTGTTCCCAGTGGTCATTGCTTTGGCAGTGCTTCTTTTTAGCTACGACATTGACCGCGGATTATTGAGGACGTACATGCTCAGCCAAGCAAGCCGAACCAGCCTCTTCATCGGAAAGCTGGCTGCCCTGTTTATTGCAGTTTTTATTCCTCTGGTTGTGGGCGGCGTCCTCATCCTTGCGTTTGCAGACCCAACCCTTTTTCTCTCAGACCCTCTTTTCGTGTTGAACGGCTTGTGGTTGAGGCTAGTGGGTTGGGCATTAATGATGTATGTTATGATTGGGTTCAGTGTCTTTGCGGCAGTGCTATTGAAAAAGCCACTCTACGCTTTTGTAACTCCATACGTAGTATTTTACGCTTTGGAAAGCGCTCGCATCCCCATGAGCATACGAACCTATATCCCACCAGACTCTTTTATCCAGTTTCAATTCATAACACCTGGCAACCCCGCATATCTCATTGAGCATGATTTGCTTGCTGCGTGGAACTTTAACTGGCCGTGTATTGCCGTCGCAACAGCACTGCTCATACTATCGTATATCCTGTTCATCAGAATGGAGCAGTCATAAAGGCGAAAAAACCATGAGCAACAACATCGTCACCACCGAAAACCTCACAAAACACTTCGGCAAAACCATAGCCTTGCAAGATGTTTCCCTAGAAATTCCCGAAGGCTCCGTATACCTCCTCATAGGACCAAACGGCTCAGGCAAAAGCACCCTGCTAAAAATAATAACAGGCGTCGTAAAACCCTCAAAAGGCAACATCCAAGTCTTCGGCTTAAACCCATGGAAACAAAGAACAAAGCTCTTCCAAAAAACAGGCGCCATGTACGAGGACCATCCCATGCCAGGACTATCCACAGGACAAGACTTCCTAGTTTACATGGCAAAGCTGCAACGCCTAAAAGACCCAAAACAAGCTGCGCTCAGAGCTGCGCAACTGTTTGAAGCCGAAGCCTTCTGGAACCGCCCAATAAGAGAATACTCCTCAGGCATGAAAAGAAAAATCGCTTTGGCGCACGCTTTCATGGGAGACCCAGAACTCCTAATCCTCGACGAACCAACCGTGACCCTCGACCAGAACGCAAGAACCAAACTCCGAGACCTAATCCAACAAGGCTTAAAAAACAAAAAGACCTTCATCATAGCCGCCCACGTTTTAGCAGAGTCAGAGGAACTTGCAACCCACACCGCGTTCTTCGCAGACGGAAAAGCCCAAGTTCAAGGCAGAATAGAAGATTTAGCCAACCAATACGGGGCCTCACGCATAACCATCCAAACAAAAGACCCGCTTCAAACAGCCAAAACGCTGACAGAAGCAGGCTACACCAAAATAACAATAACAGAACAGGACCTGGAACTCGCTGTTCCTCCTGGAGAAACAGAAAAAATCGCCAAAACCCTACAAGAAAGCAAGACAGAAGCAAAAATAACCCGAACATGGATAGACCTCTGGGCAATATACAAACAAGCACTAAAAAAAAGCCGAATAGCTACGCTTGGTTAAACATTGCAAAGGCGCAAAATAATTATTCTTGAATAAATAGAAAATAGGAAATTAGGAAGCTTTTGACGATTCTTTAATTGCTTCTTGGAACAGTTTCTTCACTGCTGTTATTCGCGCTTTTTGGGCTAGGACGTCGCTTGTGACCATGTCTAATGCTTCTTCTGGGCACCATTTGACACATTGCGGTTCGCCTTTTTCTTTGCACAGGTCACACACGTAAACCACTTTGTTCTCTGGATGCAGCATGATCGCCCCATAATCGCATGCTTCAATGCACCATCCGCAGCCGTTGCATTTGTCCTCGTCTACATTTATCAGCCCTGTTTCCTCTGATTGAGTCAAGGAATCTCTTGGACATGCAGCAATACAAGGCGGATCCTCACAGAGTCTGCACGTGACTGCCAGATTTACTAGCTGGTTTATGCGGACAACGCGTATTCTGGATTTTAGTGGGTTGAACGCCTTGTCTTGCGTAAGTGAGCAGATGTATTCGCAAACTTGGCAGCCTACGCATTTATCTGGGTCTGCTGAAACAAATTTTCTTTCATGAATTTTTACCATTGCCAATTCACTCCTTAACAATGTTGACTAGGTCATCCATGCCCATTTCCTCAAGTTTCTCTATGGTTGGCACTCCTTCTCGTGTCCATCCGCGGCTTTCGTAATAGTCGTCTAGGAGCAGGTCCAACTCTTCTTGTGAGACATAGGCTCCTTTAGAAGGACCTTCGTCTGGAACTGGCAAATGCATAACCTTGTATGGCAAAGTGTCGTCTTTCCTGCCTAAACCTTCCCTGACATTGAAAAGTCTGGCAACATTGTTTATTCTTTCACCAGCTTGCACCATTTCTTGAGTCGTGATTCCGAATCCTGTCACCAAGTTGTAAAGCTTGGTCATGTCTTCAAGCTCTTTATAGTATGTGCCTCTTGAGAATTTGCAGACAATTAACGAGTCTATGAGCGTGTAAATGTCTTCCATGTCCTTAACCATTTTTCCTCTGCCTTTTTCAGCTTTCAAACGGTTCACTTTCCCCTTAACGTCAAACGCATAAGCTCCATGCCTATTGTGGTCTGCTCCACGGAAGGAAACTGCAAAGCCTAACGCGGCTGTTTTGAGGCATCTGAGGTCGTAACCCGTAACCTCAACTCCTTTAATGTGCTGCCCAAGCTTCTCTGCACCTTTGCCTATCTTCTCTCCTGCAATCTTCACGCCTTCTGCAAGTATGTCTCCTATGCCTTCACGCTTGCCTATCTTCTCGATTATCTGAACCAGCGCCTCATGATTGCCAAAACGCGCATCGATTCCGTCAAAGTCCTCTTGCGTCAGTATTCCCTTCTCGTAACAGTCCATGGCGAATCCGACGATTACCCCTACACTAATAGCGTCTAAACCATAATAATTGGAGAGGTCCATTCCTTTTAATATGGCGTCAAGTCGGTCCACACCACAGTATGGTCCCAAAGCCCACAAAGGTTCGTACTCCATCCGCGTCATTGTGCCCTTGTATGGGCCTTCTGCAACCACGCACATGTGTTCGCATCGCATTGCACAGGAGCTGCATCCGATAATCTTTGCGACAAATCTTTCGTTTAGTATTTCGCCACTCACTTTTTCCGCTCCTTCAAAAGTTGCATTGTTGTAGTTTCTTGTAGGCATGCAATGCAGTGAATTGTGTACTAGAACGTTTTCTGCAGTGCCTAACGTTCTGTATTTCTTTGTGGCTGGTCCCTTCATTCTTTCATGAAACTCTTTTACATATTCCATGAACTCTTCTGGTTTCGCCACGGTGATGTCTAGGGTTCCGCGCACGGCAATTGCCTTAAGATTCTTTGCGCCCATGACAGCGCCTAGTCCTGTTCTTCCAGCGGCTCTTGTCTTGTCGTTTATGATGCAGGCTATTCTGACGAGTTTTTCTCCGGCAGGACCTATGGCTGCAACGCGAATGTAGTAGTCGCCTAACTCTTCCCTTATTACGTCCTCGGTTTCCGCCGGCGACTTGCCCATCAAATGTGCCGCATCCAAAAGTTGAACTGAATCATCGTCAATCCAAACGTAGACAGGTTTCTCAGCTTTTCCCTTGAAGATCACGGCGTCATATCCAGCTCTCTTCAGCTCTGTTCCGAATGAACCGTGCGCTTTGGCTTCGCCGACTCCATAAGTCTGCGGCGACTTTGCAACAAAGGCGTGTCCGTTTCCACCTGTGGGCCAAACAGTCCCCGATATGGGTCCATTTGCCAGAATCAATGGGTTTTCTGGGCTAAAGGGATCAACTCCAGGTTTAGAGTAGTCAAGCCATAACCGCATACCCAGCCCTATTCCGCCAATGTACTTTTTCGCGTATTCTTCATTCAAGGGCTCAACATGAGTCTTCCCGGTTGTCAAGTCTATGTAAAGAATTCGACCAGCATAGCCGAACAAACATTTTCCTCCATACTTAATGTATTTTTGAGAGAACTATAACATTTATCTGATAAATATATTAATGTATCTGCATAAGCCTTTACAATTTTCCAAAATGAGATTAGAGATGAAATCATTATTTCCATTGTAATGCAGAAAGAAAGGACAGCATCGAGAGTGTCTAAATTGCTTCTCTTAAAAGCTCCAAAACATCTTTGACTGCAATCTTGTTTTCGACATCGAGCACTTTCACAGCGTCTTCCAAAGTTGTCACACAGAACGGACAAGCCACTGCTATTGTGTCCACACCGAGCTCAAGTGCCTCCTTGATACGGTCGACGCAAGGCCTCTTCTCCGGCAACGCTTCCTCAGTCCATACTCTTCCAGCTCCTCCTCCACAGCAGAAGCTGCTTTCTCTTGTTCTCTTCATTTCACTTAGTTCCAAGCCGCTTATTGCTTGTAGGATCTGTCTTGGCGCGTCATATATTTCGTTGCGTTTTCCTAGGAAACATGGGTCGTGATAGGCGACTTTTTTCTTGACTGGCTTTGAGGGTTTGATTTTACCTTGTTGAATGGCTTCAGCCAAGAATTGTGTATAGTGCTGAACATTCAGTTTTTCATCAACGTACGGCGTGTCATTTTTGAACGTGTTGTAGCAATGTGGCGACAACGTAACGATTTTTTCCGCCTTTAGTTTTGTAAACGTCCCAATGTTGTGTTGAGCCAGTTCTTCGAACATTCCTTTTTCGCCCATTCTAAGCACGTGGTCTCCGCAGCACCATTCCTCAGTGCCAAGAGTCGCGTAGTTGACGCCCATTTTATTGAATATCGACGCCATTATTCTGGCAACTTCGCGGTTTCTGAGATCGTAAACCGCTGAGCAGCAAACGAAGAACAAAACGTCTGCGCTTGTAATCTCTGGAAAAGTCTTGACGTTCAAGCCCTCAGCCCAGTCCATTCTTTTGCTCTGATGTGTCGCCATCGGATTATGGTATTTGTAGACGCTTTCAAGCACATCTTTTACTGTTCTTGGAATGTTTCCAGCTTCTACCAGAAGACTGTGGTCTTCAACTATCGAGTTTGCACAGCTTACAAGTTTTGGACAGAACAACGTGCATGAGTTGCATTGAGTACATAGCCAAATATTATCTTCCATTGGTTTCAATCGTTCTGGACAACCTTCGTCTCTCGAATCTATGACGAATCTATAATTGGCAGTTAAAGCCGCAGGTCCGAGAAATCTCTCGTCTATTGCAGCTGGACAAGCTGAATAGCAGATTGAGCATTTTGTGCACAGCGTTAGATCCCAGAACTTTTTAAGTTCTGCGGGCATTTGGATAAACTCCGTGGGCTTCTGAAGGGCTTCTTCAGGTTTAATCAGAATCGTCTTAGTTTTCTTGTAGGCGTCGAAGAACGGTTGAATGTCGACAACCAAGTCTTTTATGACTGGCATGTTGGCAAGTGGCTCAATGAGCAGCGAGTCAGCGTCAAGATGCAGCACTTGCGTGTAACAAGCAAGCATTGGTTTCCCGTTGACGTTGACTCCGCAGCTTCCGCAAATTCCCATTCTACATGAGTGCCTGAAGCTAAGCGACTCGTCAAGGTTATCTTTAATGTACAGCAACGCTTCGAGTATAGTCGTTCCTTTGCGAATGGGCACTTTATAAGTAGAAACGTAATGCTTCTTGCTTTCTGGGTCAAACCGACTTATCTTGAACTCAACTATCTTCTCAACTTTTGTGCTCATGATTGTATCCTCCTAGTATTTCCTCGCGACTGGCGGCCACTTGGTCACTGTAACTGGAATGTACTCAAGTCGTGGACCATCTTTCGTACAATAAGCTAATGTGTGTTTTAGCCAGTTTTGGTCGTCACGTTTGGGATAATCAAGCCTGGAATGTGCGCCTCTCGACTCTGTTCTCGGAATTGCACTGGCTACGGTGACTTCAGCAAGCTCCAACATGAAATCAAGTTGCAGCGCCGAAAAGAATCCTGTGTTGAATGATTTGCCCTTATCTTCAATTTTTATGTCTTTGAACCTTTTTCTAAGCTCTCTTATTTCCTTCAATGCGCTTTCGAGCTGGTCGCCTCTTCTGTAAATCCAGACCTTCTCGTTCATAATTCGTCTCATTTGGTCTCTGATGACTGAAATTCGCTCAGAGCCTTCTCTGTTGAGGATTTCAGCAATCCTATTCTCTTCTGCAAGAAGTTTCTCCTTCGAAACCTCGCGTAAGCTTGTGGACAACGCACGCCTTGCGGCTTCTTCACCAGCAACTACCCCAAAAACCAGACAATCAGCAGTCGAGTTTGTGCCTAGCCTGTTTGCACCATGCACGCTGATACATGAGCATTCGCCAGCTGCATACAATCCTGCGATTGGTGTTTCGGTTTTTACGTTGATTCTGATCCCCCCCATAGAATAATGTGCCGCCGGGCGAATTGGGATGGGTTCTTTAACAGGGTCTACTCCGCCAAGCTTTATTGCAACATCGCGAATGAGCGGTAATCGTTCGTTTATTTTTTCCTCACCAAGGTGCGTGAGGTTCAAAGCTATGTAAGGCCCATAGGGTCCCTGTAGTCCACGGCCTTCGAGAATCTCCGTTTGCTCTGCTCTTGAAATAACGTCACGAGGAGCTAATTCCATTCTTTCCGGCGCATATCGTTTCATGAAGCGTTCGCCATTAGCATTTATTAAGTATCCGCCTTCGCCGCGGGCTCCTTCCGTTATTAAAACTCCTGAAGGAATCAAGCCTGTGGGATGAAATTGCACAAATTCCATGTCTTCTAAGGGCACGCCTGCACGATACGCTATTGCCATTCCGTCACCTGTGGTCGTGTGCGAGAACGTTGTGAATTCGTATATGCGTTCGTGACCTCCTGTTGCCATTACAATGGCTTTTGCGGTGAATGCATGCAGCTTGCCTGTTGTCATTTCTATAGCCGTTAACCCTATGGCTGTATTATTCTCCACTATCAGCGAAGTTACGAACCACTCGTCATAGAATTTTATGTTGCTGTAAGTTGTGGCTTTTCCATAAATTGCGTGCATTTCATGGAAGCCTGTCATGTCTGCGGCGAAGCATGCTCTTGGCTGAGTGTGTCCACCGAAAGGGCGTTGGTTCATTTTTCCGTCTGGTGTGCGGCTCCATGGGCATCCCCAATGTTCTGTTAGAACTATTTCTTTCGGCGCCCGTCTGACGAAAAATTCCACCGCGTCCTGATCTGCGAGGTAGTCAGCACCCTTTACAGTGTCGAAGGCATGTAAGTCAAATGAATCTTTCTCATGCATCACAGCGGCTGTTCCTCCTTGCGCACAAACCGAATGCGAACGTAGCGGATGATGCTTAGAAAAAACTGCAATGTCGAGCTTGTTGCCAACTTCAGCGGCAGCGACCGCTGCTCTCAGACCTGCCAAGCCTGCTCCAACAATGATTATGTCGTGATTGCACTTCTCCATTCAGTTTTCACCAAATCAATTGTATTTGAAGATTTAGTAATTTTGTAACCTATGCTTTATAGTTTTTCCAAACTTTTGAACTGTGGCAATGTACTCTTGAATAGAGTCAAGTTGTCACTTTAGGAAGCTTTTTATAACATGCTCTGAGGCATTTATCATTTTGTATGAGGGTTGAATGCTAATGTTTGTTGGCGTTGACCACATTGGCGTCGCTGTCCGGAATCTGGACGAGGTTATCGCTTTATACCGTGATGTTTTAGGTTTCAAACTGGGAGGCATTCATGTTTTGACGGAGCGAAAGGTTAAGGTGGCATTTTTCTCAACTGGAGGCGAAACTCAAATTGAACTTTTAGAACCTCTCGACAACGAAAGTCCTATTGCAAAGTTTCTTGAAAGTCGCGGAGAGGGCATCCATCACGTTGCCATTATGACCGATGATATCGAGACCACTTTGGAAGGGCTTAAGAAGAAAGGTCTAGTTCTGATTGATGACAAGCCGCGAGAGGGTGCTGAGGGAAAAAAGATTGCTTTTGTTCATCCAAAGAGCACTCGAGGCGTACTTCTAGAGCTCGTCATGAAGTGAGTTTGAAATTTTGTTGATGTTTGCTCGATTTGAAAGAGCAACGCCTTTAAACATAAGAAGTTTAGTAGAAAACTTTCTGAGCTGAAGCGTTTGAATCAGGTTAGAACAGTACTCTCCATTCAATTCTTTCATTCTTTTGCTAGCGGCATTCTTGGAGTCGCTTTGCCTCTGATGATGAAGGCCAGAAACATTGATGTTGTCGTTATAGGATTCATATTTGCTTCCATGCCCTTGATCATGCAGTTTGGACGGATGCTTTTTGCCACAGTTTCTGACTTTCTCGGTAGAAAGCCTTTTTTTGTTACAGATGGGATTCTGGGCGCTGTTTCTGGCTTGATATACTATTTTGCTCACACACCAATGGAGTTTTTGTTTGGTAAGATTGTAGAAGGAACCAAAGAAGGAACATTGTGGGCTGTGAACAGAGCTTTCCTGTTAGAAAAGAATGGAGGACATTGGAGAATCCTGGTCTATTTGAGAACGGCTGCATATATTGCCTATGCCGTTGGAAGCTTGTTAGCTGGCTTTTTCATAGCGTGGCTATTTTTTGAAGGGACAATGCTGCTCTGTGCACTGTTCGGAGTTTTTGTGATTTTCTTGGCTTTACTGCTGACTGGCGAGAGGAAGGAAAAGTTTAGCATAGAGAAGGCCTTGCACTTTTTGGACTTCAGAAAAAAGGACAGAGTTTTCAAGATTTTTCTGCTACTGTTTTTTATGATGGGATTATCTTTCGGTTTCCACGGAGGTTATGTCGTAACCTTTTTCTTGGACAAAAACGGGTTTACAGCTGAGATTATTGGATTGATTTTTGGCTTGCAGGTTTTACTGGCTGGCTTGTCCTCTTATCTTTTTTCAAAGAGTTCTCAGATGAGGCGGCTTATTCTTCTGAGCGGATTGCTATATACGGTTACATTTTTCTTGCTTGGATTTTCAAGTTGGGTTTTTGCTGGCGGCCTCGTGATTGCCTATGGCTTCGTTGACGGCATGGCAAGTATCGGTCAAGAAGGAATTTTGTCCAAGATTTGTGCAAGGGAATCCTATGGAACCGATATTGGATTGTTGATGATGGGTCTTCATGTTGGTGAGGCACTTAGCTTGGCTTTGTCTGGCATTCTCATTTCTTTGTGGGGTTTTATCGCTCCATTTTTTCTCTCAGCTTCGACCTACGTATTTTTTTATTTAAGCTCATATTTGATTTTGAAGGAGCAATGAGATACGTCTGCAAAGATAAACGTGGATAAACTCCGGAAAAGTCTACGGACTATACGTTTCGGCAGACGCATCTTTTTCTGCCGTGAAGTCGGTTCGACAAATGACTGGGCTAAGGAATTGGCTGAACTTGGAGCCGTTGAAGGAACGGTTACAATCGCGGAGACCCAAACCTGCGGGCGTGGAAGACTTGGGCGACAATGGATTTCACCGAAAGGCGGATTGTGGATTTCCATCATCCTCAGACCTCAACTCAAGCCAGCAGAAGCCACAAAGCTCGTGTTTGCAGTTGGTTTGGCCACAGCAGAAGTTTTGCGTGAATTATACGGCTTAGAAGCTGAGACCAAGTGGCCAAATGATGTGTTGGTCAACGGACGAAAGATTTGCGGAATATTAACAGAGATGAAAACGTCTGGCAATTGTGTCAACCATGTGGTGATGGGAATTGGAATTAATGCAAACTTCAGTGTGGGAAAGGTTTTTTCTGAAGAGTTGAGAAAAGCAGCAACCTCGCTAGAAGAAGAAATCGGAAGAAAGATCAAGTTGGAAAGGCTGTTTAGCTTTTTGATTGAGAGAATAGAAAGTGTTTATGATTTGTATATAAAGGAAGGTTTTGCTGTTATTTTGAAGAAATGGAAAAAGCATGCTAGTTTCCTAGGTCATGCGGTGGAGGTTGTAAGCGAAACCGAAAGACTGCATGGCTTGGCTCGGGACGTTGATCTAGAGGGTGCGCTGATTCTTAGACTTGAAAATGGAAAGATAAAACGCGTCTTCGTTGGAGATGTTTCTCTTCGAACAAGGTAGAAAGCGTCATTTGCGACAGCTTGCGTTTTAGGTTAAATTTAAGTTACCCTTAAGCTAATTCCTAGGTTGAATGCGCCCTATGTGTTAGGGACTTGTTCGTCGGGGAAAGAATGGAGAATGTTCGAGAAAGTCTTGGTTGCCAATCGTGGAGAAATCGCCATACGAGTGATTAGAGCCTGTAGAGAGTTGGGAGCGAAGACTGTCGCTGTCTATTCTGAGACCGATGTTGAATCTTTGCACGTTCATTACGCAGATGAATGCTACTGCATAGGCGCGGCAGAGCCCTCTAAGAGTTATCTAAACATTAACAAAATGATTGAAGTGGCCAAAAAATCGAAATGCGAGGCTGTGCATCCCGGCTATGGTTTTCTCTCTCAAATACCCGCCTTCGCCAAGGCTTGCAAGGAAAAAGACATAGAGTTTATCGGTCCCCCATGGAAAGTTTTGCAAAGGATGGGCAACAAGGTTGAGGCAAGAAAAACCGCTGACGAAGCGGGCGTTCCCATAATTCCAGGAAGCTTGGAGCCAGCCCAAAGCGTCGAGGAGGCTGTTGAAATTGCGGATGAAGTGGGGTATCCTGTTCTTGTTAAGGCAGTCTACGGCGGCGGTGGAAAAGGCATGCGCCTCGTTGCTGATAGAGATGAGCTGCAGCGCACGCTGGAAATTGCGGCTCTGGAGGCTGAGTCTTCTTTTGGAAGCCGCGAAATCTATGTGGAAAAATTCCTCCCAAAAGTGCGGCACATAGAATTTCAAGTCTTGGCTGATGAGAAAGGGTGTGCAATCCACCTTGGCGAAAGGGAATGTTCCATTCAAAGAAGACATCAAAAACTAATTGAAGAAACTCCATCTCTTTTCATGACTGCGAAGTTGCGAAGGTACATGGGAAGTGCAGCCATAAAGATTGCTGAGGCTGTGAATTATGTTAATGCTGGAACCGTCGAGTTTCTGGTTGACCGCGATAGTAATTATTATTTTTTGGAGATGAACACGCGCCTTCAGGTTGAACATCTTGTCACAGAAATGGTGACCGGCATAGACATTGTGAAGACGCAGATCAAAACTGCTGATGGTCAAGGACTTGATTTAAAACAAGGACACATCAAAATGCGTGGCCACGCGATTAATTGCCGAATTAACGCAGAAGACCCTGGCAACAATTTTATGCCTTCTCCTGGAACGGTCACGCGGTTCCGTCAGCCTGGCGGTCCAGGGGTCAGGGTTGACACTCACTTGTATGACGGCTATAATATATCAATTCTTTACGATCCGTTGATTGTGAAGCTTGCCACCTGGGGCTGCAGCCGTGAAGAAGCCATAAGTAGGATGCGTAATGCTTTAAGGGAGCTCTTGATAGAGGGAATCAGAACCACTATTCCTTTTCATAGAAGGATTGTTGAAAACGAAAGTTTTCTCGCGGGGAATATTCATGTAAATTTTGTTGACAAAAATATTTTGGAACTTTTGCCTGAACGGGTTTTGGATGATGAGGAAGTCGCAGCTGTTGTGGCAGTTTTGGCTGAACAGTCGGAAAGTGCAGGTTCTCGGGCGCTCGTTCTCAGAAGAGAATCCAAGGCGGTTTCTTCTTGGAAACTTGCAGATAGAATGCGGAGGTTGGGAAAAGCATCTTGACAATGCAAGAGGTTTTTGTAAATAGTAAGCCACATTCTGTTGAGATTTTAGAGAGAAATAACAACAGTTTTCTGGTTAAGGTTGACGATAAATCCGTTTATATTAAGCTGGCAAACAGCTTTCAAGGAAAAACTGTAATAGAAATTAATGATCATCGTTTTCAAGCCGGAGTTAAAAGGATTCAAGGGAAGATTTTCAAGGTTGAAATTGGCGGGAAACTTTTCGAAGTTCAGATTTCCTCCCCGAAAATCTCTAGAGAAGCTACGATGAAGCTGGAACCCGTGGCTACTGCTGCGAGAAAATCTGTGATAAAGAAAATTGAAAAGGATGCGGTGACGGCGCCGATTGCTGGCAGGATTGTCTTGGTTAGAGCTTGTGTTGGGCAGAGAGTGGAGAAGGGCGAGTGCGTCTGCATTTTAGAAGCTATGAAAATGGAAAATGAGGTTGTTACGCCAAAGGCAGGCGTTGTAAAGGAAATTAGGGCTTCTGAAGGGTCAGTCGTAAACAAAGGGGACGTCTTGGCAATCATTGCCTAGATTATTGCTTATTTTTGCTCTTTTCTAGTGATGTGAAAGCCGCGTTTTTCGAGTTGTTCGAGCAGTTCTTTTGGCTCTGGGTACCATTGCCCCCATTTGCGACAGATATGTTCTGTCCAACTGTAGTTGTCGTATGTGTAGGTTTCTTCGCGGTCTTTGGCTTCTATAGGGATTTTTGCGTTCATATTGCGGTAGTAGTCTTGTGCAAGATAACCTTCATCCATTACTTTCATGGCTTTTGTGATTGTTTCGCCGTCCAGTTCGGGGTAGTAGTCTTCGAAGAGTGTGAATTCTCTTGGGTAACGTGGCCTCGGCGGCGGGTCTTCGGCTGGATACCCCATCGCTAATTGCACAAGTGGGAAGACTCTTTTTGGCACGCGGTATTCTTCTGCAATTTTGTCTGCGCGATACATGGCACTTCCAAGGAAACAGCTTCCCAGCCCTAAGCTTCTGCCAGCTATAACCATGTTCTCCGCCATTAACGCAGCGTCTTGGATTCCGAAGAATAGCAACGTTATGTCGTTTGTAACTGGTTTCCAGCCTCTCTTCGCCATGATTAGCTCAAATTTGTGGTAGTCAACGCAGATAGTGAAGAGAAGCGGAGACTTGAACGGGTTGCGCTCTCTTTTACGCGACAAGAGAACACTGTAGGCTTGCGAAGCAAAAGGTGCCTGTTGACCTGCTCTAACAATTGTTTCTACGACTTCGTCTGAAGGCATCTCATCCTTGTATTTGCGAATCGACTTGTGCTCAAGCATGATTTTGATAATTGGATCAAGTTTCATGGTATCATCTTCTTTACGTCTAATCTGGTTCAAAGAATATATGATTTCTTCCTCTTTTTGCGCAGCTAGTAAGTTATTAATGCAACGTCCGCCAGAAATAGCAACGTAGATGAAATGTGTGGCACGTTTATGAGGTTTGTTGTCGGTTGCGACTTGGAGGCGTTCAAGAGATACTATAGAACACTTGCTGACCTTCACGGCTACTACAAAACGCTTGGGCTTGGTGACGTTGAGTTTGGAGAGCTTGGTCTAATCGAGGAAGGCATCATTAAGAGAAGCCCCTCTCACCTCATCGTCTGGAGAAAAAATGACGAGATTATTGGTCATGCAATTTGGCATGAAGCAAACACTGAAGAACACAGAAAAGGCGATCCAAGAGATAAGGAGGATAAGGAAGCCTTGGAAAGGCTTCTTGGTGGTAAGAAAAGTTTTGTTGAACTTCACGAGATCTGGTTGAGAACGGAGCACAGACGGAAAGGTTATGGTAAGCAGTTTTTCGAGTTTTTTGAACAGTTCATTAGAAAAAAGGGGTATGCCTCGATAATATATTATGCTAATCATCCTGCAGCTTTGGCCATATGCCGCAAACGTGGATGCAAAGAAGAGTATTTATCCACAATGAAGGAATACGTCTTCTACCTTCCACTGAAAGAATAGTTACCACAGACTGGAGTAGCTATTAATTATCTCTTCCTTAAATCTGAAGGCTTTTCATCCATATGCTCTAAATACCAATTAAGGCAAATAATACTTTACAAAATGGAGGATTTCAGGTGACTACGACTAAGGAACCTTCAGTTGATGAGAAAATTAAGACCTTACGCGAATTACGTGAGCAGGCTAAGCTCGGAGGCGGAGAGAAAAGAATTGAAGATCAACATGCGAAAGGTAAGTTGACAGCGCGTGAACGTATTGAGCTTCTGCTTGACCCTGGAAGTTTCAACGAAATCGACCAGTTTGTTGTACATCAGTGTACTGAATTTGGCATTGCTGAAAAGAGGTTTCTAGGCGATGGCGTCGTGACAGGCTATGGTACAATAGACGGCAGACTCGTTTACGTTTTTTCTCAAGACTTCACGGTGTTCGGCGGTTCGCTGGGCGAGATGTTTGCCAAAAAAGTCTGCAAATTGATGGATCTAGCGCTAAAGACGGGCGCGCCGGTCATAGGCTTAAATGACAGTGGCGGCGCACGCATACAAGAAGGCGTCGCAAGCCTCGCAGGATACGGGGACATTTTCTTCCGAAACGTCATAAGCTCAGGCGTGGTCCCACAAGTATCTGCCATCATGGGTCCATGCGCAGGAGGAGCCGTTTATTCGCCAGCGTTGACCGACTTCATCATAATGGTGGACAAAACAAGCCACATGTTCATAACGGGACCAGACGTTGTGAAAGCCGCGCTTGGGCAAGAAGTGACCTTCGAAGACCTCGGCGGAGCGATGGAGCATTCACAAACCAGCGGTGTCGCCCACTTCATCGCAAAAGATGAAGAACACTGCATCCAAATAATCAAGAAGATTCTGAGCTATTTGCCGAGCAACTATCTTGAAGATCCGCCAGCCGTAGAGTCGACAGACGATCCGAACCGAAAGGATGAAACTCTAGCGCGGGTGCTTCCTGATGATCCAGACAAGCCTTATGACGTTAAAGAAGTCATAGTGCGCGTGGTTGACAATGGCGAATTCTTCGAAATCCAGCCGCTGTGGGCGCAGAACATTGTGATTGGCTTCGCACGCCTAAACGGCAAAACCATAGGCATAGTGGCTAACCAACCCGCACACTATGCTGGAGCCTTAGACATACACAGCAGCATGAAAGCTGGCCGTTTCATACGTTTCTGCGACTGCTTCAACATCCCAATAATCACTTTCGTAGATGTGCCAGGGTTTCTGCCAGGCATAGAACAGGAACACGGAGGCATCATAAAACATGGCTCAAAATTGCTATATGCTTACTGTGAGGCAACTGTACCCAAAATCACCACGATACTGCGAAAATCCTACGGGGGAGCCTACGATGTAATGGGCTCTAAACATTCAGGCGCAGACATAAACTATGCATGGCCCACAGCCGAAATCGCCGTCATGGGACCCCACGGAGCAATAAACATAATATTTCGCAAGGAAATAGCTGAAGCCAAAGACCCGCAACAGAAACGCATGGAGCTAGTAGGCGAATACCGCCAGAAGTTCTCCAGTCCATACATAGCAGCACAAAAAGGCTACATAGACGAAGTAATCGAACCAGCCGAAACCCGACCCAAACTAATTAGCGCATTGGAAAGCCTAGCTACAAAACGCGAACCAAGACCGTCGAGAAAACACGGAAACGTACCGCTATAGTGAAAATTTAAAAGACTCACCTAAATTTCACTCCATTTCCGGTGGTGCTCTTCAGTGGCGAAAAGGAAAGGATTTACCCGCGACACAATAATTCGAACGCTAGTCGGTGCCTTAAAACCGTTGAATTATGCTCATGCCTTCTATGAGGGAGGCGCTGTCGCTTTTAATCGAACCGACGAGTGGTCTGACATCGATCTCTATATCATTGTGGACGACACAAGAGTCAAAGAGACGTTTCTCGCGGTTGAGAAAGCACTAAAATCGCTATCCCCTATTAGGCGAAAGCTTGAAGTGCCGCAACTTCCTTATCCGGGCGCCTTCCAAGCTTTTTACAAATTAGACAACGCAAGCGAGTATCTTATCATAGACCTTGTCATCCTACAACTCAACAGTCCAGAAAAATTCTTAGAGCCAAAAATACACGGTAACGTTATATTCTATTTCAACAAGAACGGCAAGATAACGTCTAACCCTTTGGACATTGACGCATTTGTCAAGAAATTGCATGCACGATTGGAGAGGTTAAAGGCAAGATTTGATATGTTCAACAATTTTGTGCAGAAAGAGCTAAACAGAGGAAATTACCTCGAAGCCATAGACTTGTATCGCGCTCTTACTCTTGCGACGCTGGTTGAGATTTTACGAATCAAGCAGAATCCATTACATTATGACTTCGGGATGCGCTATGTGCACTATGAACTCCCAAAAGAAGCGATCAAAAAACTTGAGAGTCTCTACTTCGCGAAGGACGCGAAGGATCTGCAAGAAAAATATCTTGAGGCGACAAATTGGTTCCATGAACTAATGTTGGAGATTGATGGGGAGCAAATAGAAAAACTTGTCAGAACGCCGTAAATGCACTGTTCTCGAACTAGCGAAATAAAATCTTTCGGCTTTCCCTCTCTTTTTGTTTTTATCCTGCAATATTCAAGCGGATTTTCTTAGGCTTTTACGTAGTGAATGCTACTTCACAAGGCGTATTATAAAAGTGTGCCAGATTCTCTGTCTCTTCCTCAATTAGTCTTCTAACATTTTTGGATATCTTGTGAAATGTTTCTACAGCTATGAGTAGGCGTTTTCCTTTCTTCTTGTAAGTCCATATGCCTTCTGCTCTGCCATTCACTAGAACTACCGGTGACAGCCATCCTGCCTTGCGATAAATCCGCTTGTAGTAGGCTTTATCCACAAGATGGCTTTTGTCCTTGTGCCCAAGCATGAAACAGTCAAAATTGGGCAACAACCGAACACTATTCTCAACAGCTTTTGCCTCCTGCAACTTTCCCAAATCGTCACGGAGCATCAAACCAGTCTTATCTCCAATTTTCACTTCTACAATGTCGGCGTTAATTCGTTCCTTGATCTGAACCGCTTCGCCCACAGTCATGCCTGACCAAGCCGCAAAATCTGCCAGACCAGCTGGACCATAACCATGCAAGTAGCGCCGCAAAAGCATGGCCTCCGCCTCCTCCACTAGCAAATCTTTCACTTGAGGCAGCCATTTGTCCCGTCGCACAAACGTAATTTCCTGTCCGCGGTTAGGGCCGAAAACCACAAGCCCTTGCAAGGACGCTTGCTTAACTATGCCACCCCAACTGTGCTCCACCCAACGCTTTGCTTTGACCCCTAAACGGGCAACTACGTGCCTCACTAGCTCCTTACGAGTTAAAATCTCATCACCCAACGCCTCAACAATGGCTCCAACCATAGCATCCATTTCAGCCTCGCTAATGCCATACTTTGCAATCCATTCACGTTCTCTACGCAAACCACGATGCAAGAGGCCGCCTATGTAGATAGGCAAGTCAACTGAAGACAACAAATGCGCTGCACCACGCATACACCAAGTCTTGACTAGGCTACGCTCACTCCACAGAGCATGTGCCACATCTTCTTTTGTGAGCCCATTAACACGCGCCCACAATGCCAACTCAGCAGCCGACATGAGCTGCGCTTGAACTCCGCAAACGTCACTCACAACCTCCGCTAGCGACTTCAATGGCGTGCGATCAGTTAAGTGGTGCCTACTCAAACGGAAGGCAACGACCTGTGTCTGAGGTAGAGTACTCAACTTTCGTGGGCTCCCTTGTGCCAATCTTTGTCTCGCTTTTTAGTTTTGTTTTCACTAATTCTCCATCTCTTAAGGTTTAGCTTTCAACGAACAAATTTGCTCATTGCGAAAATGCTTTTGACACCTAAATAAATTAATACCGCTTAACTCAAGTTTCTACTCTCAAGTAACGACATCAAATTAAATCTATGTAAAAAGAAGGGGCTAGTCACTCTGACGAAGCCAGTAAAAATCACTGATACGACGTTTCGGGATGCGCACCAATCTTTAATGGCTACTAGAATGCGAACCGACACCATGCTTCAGATAGCAAAAAAAATCGACCAAGTAGGCTTCTTCTCGCTTGAGATGTGGGGAGGCGCCACCTTCGATGTTGCAATACGCTACCTAAGCGAAGACCCGTGGGAACGCATCCGCCAACTAAAACGCCACGTCAAACGAACACCATTCCAGATGCTGCTACGCGGACAAAACGTGGTCGGCTACCGCAATTACCCAGACGATGTTGTCACAAAATTTGTAGAAAAAGCAGCGGAAAACGGCATAGACATCTTCAGAGTTTTCGACGCCTTAAATGATGTGCGCAACATGGAAGTTGCCATCAAGAGTGTCAAAAAAGAAGGCAAACACGCCCAAGGCTCGATCTGCTATACGATAAGCCCCGTTCACACCATAGAATACTATGTGAAGACAGCCAAGCAGCTGGCCGAACTAGACTGCGACTCCATATGCATAAAAGACATGGCAGGCATGCTCGCACCACAACCAGCCTACGAACTCATAACCACCCTCAAAAAAGAAGTAGGCCTCCCAGTGCATTTACATTCCCACAGCACAAGCGGTATGGTCATGATGACATACCTGCGTGCTTGCGAAGCAGGCGTAGACATAATCGACGCAGCCTTCTCACCGTTAGCGTGGGGAACCAGCCAACCCCCCGTCGAATCAATTGTAGCCGCACTAAAAGGAACACCCTACGATCCTAAACTAGACTTAGAGCTTCTAAGCGAAATTGCAGAGTATTTCAGAGAACTTCGCGCAAAATACTACGACAATCTAAGGCTTATAGACCCAAAAGCCGAACGCGTAGACGCATCAATAGTAGTTCACCAAATCCCCGGCGGAATGTTCTCCAACCTTCTCGAACAACTAAAAGAACAAAAAGCGGAACACAGACTGAAAGAAGTTCTGGAAGAAGTGCCAAAAGTTAGAAAGGAGCTTGGCTATCCGCCTCTGGTCACGCCCACAAGCCAGCTTGTCGGCATCCAAGCAGTTCTAAACGTTATTTCTGGCAAACGTTACAGCATTGTGCCAAAAGAGATAAAGGATTACGTCAAAGGCTTCTATGGAAAGCCCCCAGCCCCAATTGATCCAAAAGTCAAAAAACAAATAATAGGCGACGAAAAACCAATAACAACCCGCCCAGCAGACCTTCTGGAACCCGCCCTCAACAAGATACCTGAAAACGTAAAACCATACATCGAAAGCGAAGAAGACAAACTGACATACGCACTTTTTCCGCAGACTGCCACAGAATTCTTCAAGAAAAGGAAAGCTAAACGAGAAGAAGCCAAGAGCGGAATATCGCCTGAAAGAGTCACGGAGCTTGAAAAAGCTGCAGCGGTTTCAGTCGCAGTCGCTATGTACCTAGGTTCGCGGGGAGTAAAGGCATTGATACCAGTCAAGGCGAAGGCTGCCACGTCAAACTGGGTGCTAACGGGTAGACAAAACCTAAGCGAATATGGTGCATAATAATGCCAACTTACCAGATTTTCATTGATGGCAAACCCAGAAAAATCGAATTGACAAAAAAAGGCGAGAAAACGTTTGTGGTGAAAATTGATGAGGCGCCCTTGGACGTGGAATTGTCCAAGGAGAAAATCGACTTTGAAAAACAGTTTTCCATAAAAATGGGCGAGAAAACATACAAAATAGAATTATTCAAAGTTGACCGCGAAAAGCCATTTCCTATAAAAGTTGAGGAAACCACATTCAAAGCTGAAGTAAAAACGCCTGTAACAAAGACAACATTAACAACTTTCACACCTACACCATTAACACCTACGAAGAGAACAGTCACACAGAAACAGATCATTGAAGGCGCGGTCACCGCACCGATGACGGGCAGAATCATATCAGTCAAAGTTAAAAAAGGAGACCAGGTGAAAACCGGCGAAGTGCTATGCATCATCGAAGCAATGAAAATGGAAAACGAGATAACGGCGCCACAGGCAGGAACTGTTCGAGAAGTAAATGTTTCCGATGGATCGTCAGTGAGCGAAGGCGAAGTTCTATTTGTTCTAGGCTAGAAGATGGAAGAAGGCTTATACTCGCCGAAAACCTCACGCAAAACATCACAAATTTCGCCTAAAGTTGCGTAGTGCTTCACCGCATCAAGCATGAATGGCATAAGATTCTTGTCTTCACTTTCTGCAGCATGTTGCAGCTTGTTTAAGGTTTCATCCACTTTAGTCTTATTTCTCTGTCTTCTTGTTTGCTGCAGGCGCTCAACAAGTGCTTTCTCAATTTTTGGGTCAATATGCAGAATTTTTATTGGAATTTCGTCTTCGGTTATGAATTCGTTGACTCCCACAACTATTCGCTTTTTGCTTTCAACTTCCCTCTGATGTCGATAAGCGCTTTCTGTAATTTCCCGCTGCATGAAGCCCTTCTCGATGGCTGCAACAGCTCCACCCATGGCGTCAATCTGCCCAATGTACTTTGTAGCCCTTTCCTCAATCTCGTTTGTGAGGTACTCAATATAATATGAACCCGCAAGTGGGTCAACAGAGTCAATAACTCCGCTTTCGTACGCAATTATTTGTTGAGTCCTCAAGGCAACAAGCACTGCATGATCGCTCGGTAATGCGTAAGCTTCGTCAAACGAGTTTGTATGTAGCGATTGGGTGCCGCCCAAAACTGCCGATAAAGCCTGAAGGGCTACTCTGATAATGTTGTTGTAGGGCTGCTGTGCCGTAAGCGAAACGCCCGAAGTTTGCGTGTGAAAACGTAGCATCCAAGAGGCTGGGTTTTTGGCTCCAAACCGCTCTCGCATAATTCGCGCCCAAAGCCTGCGGGCTGCACGGAATTTTGCTATTTCTTCTAGAAAATTGTTGTGCGCCGCAAAGAAGAATGACAATCTGCCAGCAAACATGTCTAAATCTAGGCCATGGTCGACGGCTGCTTGTACGTAGGCAATTGCGTTAGCAAGTGTAAAGGCTAATTCCTGTACGGCCGTGGCACCGGCTTCGCGGATGTGGTAGCCGCTTATGCTTATGGTGTTCCAATTAGGCATTTGTTGCGAACAATATTCGAAGATGTCTGTGACGAGTCGCATTGAAGGCTTTGGCGGGAAAATGTACATGCCTCTGGCAACGTACTCTTTCAAGATATCATTCTGCACTGTTCCGCCGAGCTTGGTTTGCTCAACGCCTTGTTTTTGCGCGACCGCCACGTACATAGCAAGCAAGACATTTGTGGGCGCGTTAATTGTCATGGAAGTTGTGATCTTGTCTAGTGGGATTTTGTCAAAAACAATTTCCATGTCCTGCAATGTGCTTACGCTTACCCCTGCTTTACCAACCTCGCCGCGCGCCATAGGATGGTCGCAGTCATAACCCACCTGAGTTGGAAAGTCAAAAGCCACGCTCAATCCTTTTTGACCCTGTTCTAGCAGGTATCTGAAGCGCTGGTTTGTCTGTTCAGCCGTTCCAAAGCCCGCATATTGGCGCATGGTCCAAAATCGTGCGCGATACATTGTTGGATAAACGCCGCGCGTGAACGGATACTCTCCGGGAAATCCTAAATCTCGGAAGTAATCGAAATCAGCGGTTTCTACAGGAGTGTAAACTCGGCTGACTGAAATACCTGAACTTGTTGAGAATTCACATTTCTCCGGAAGTTTCTCTAAACTTCTAGAAACGGTTTCGTCTTCCCACTCTTTTCTTCGTTCATCAATTTCTTTTACTCTGTGCTTGTCAAACATTGCTTGAAGCACCTTTAGAGTAGACTGTTTATAGGGACATAAAAGAATTATCAGCATAAGAAACACTAAGGCAACATTAGAAATAGACAAAGTGAATGGGCAGGCGCTGAAATGCTATTTTGTAATTGAATCAATGAGTTTTTCGGCTAATTTTTTGCAATTCTCTATGCCTTTTTTATTTTCAAGAATTTCTCCCTTTGCATCGCCAGCTTTGACACTGACTCCCAAGAAAGGCTGCTGATCGTGACGAACTAGTCTCAATCCAAGGTCTTCAATGTACTCAGCAACAATCCTTAAAGTTTCTTTTTCCACTTTTCCCGTGCCTGACGCGACAAAAATGCAAGAGAGTTTTTTCCCTGAAAAAAGTCTGTACTCTGGATTCTTAAAAGTTATCTCGTAGCCTGCATGTTTTCGCATATGATTAATCGTGGCCAGTCTTTCCAAAAAGCAAACGAACTTTGAAGCCACGAAAATATACTTAGGAAGAACAAAAACTATCCCATCTGCACCTTTTATTTTTTCGAAAATATTATTGAAATAATCTTCGAGAACACAATCGCTGTTTATACATTTTTCGCAAATATTACAGAATTCAATCTTTTTGTCTGCCAGTTGAATTATTTCATAATCCGCTTTTGCGGACTCAAGAACTGTTTTAGCCAGAAAATACGAGTTTCCATCCACTCTTTGCGACCCAACTATCGCCAAAAGTTTTGCTCTAGGCTTCATAATAGTACGCTAAGCTTGTCTACTTTTAAACTTTAAGCGATTCAATATTGAACTGAAAACAGATATTAACGCCCCTATTCTACAATATTATTGAAGCTTTGGGTTCGAAATTGAAAGTGACTATCGAATACATCGGCCATGTAAAGAATATTATTGGCAGTATGCGAGAAGAAGAAGTTGATATCGGAGAGAATTCCTCAATCGCCAATTTGCTTATGACTCTTTCTGAAAAATATGGAGATCCTTTCAGGAAAGCTATTTACGAGAAAAGTGGCGCTGATGTGAAATCAAACTATATAATCACGGTGAATGGTTTCCTGCTGAACCAGTTAGACGGAGTTCAAACTAAACTTAGAAACGGAGACCACGTAACAATACTACCCATTGTGAGCGGCGGCTGAAGCAAAACGTTTTAGGCTAAGAAGCACCTAAAAGGCTTATTTCTAGGTGAGAAAGAATGAAGAGGGTAGAAGCTTTAAAACAGACGGCTTTTGAAAAGAAAAGTTTTGATGGATTTTTAATCACCAACGAAGCTAACATGCTATATTTCGCAGGGTTTCCAGGAGCAACATGCATAGTAATCCCCAAAAAAGGTGAAAGCACAATTTACGTTTATAATGTTAACTATGAACAGGCGAAAGCCGAAGGAAAAGGGTTCAAAGTCGAGTTAGTGAAGCGCGGCGAAAGCCTGATGACGAAAATTGCCAAAGACGCTAAGGCTTCGAAAATCAAGAAACTAGCCGTAGACACGCTGAACTTCGAAAGTTATCGCAAGCTTGCAAGAGAATTGAAGGGAAAGACAAGGCTGAAAGCGCAAAACAATCTTGTCTGGGAACTCCGCAAAGTAAAAGATGAAAAAGAGCTTGAACTTATGAGAAAAGCAGGTAAGTTAACATGCGAAGGCATGAAAACTGCTTATGAAGTGATAAAGCCAGGCACAAAAGAGTATGAAGTCGCTGCGGAAATCGAATACGCAATGCGCAGAAAAGGTTGTTGGGGAACAGCCTTCGAAACCATAGTGGCTTCTGGTGTTCGTTCCGCATTACCTCACGGTGGCTGCACAGACCGAGAAATCCGAAAAGACGACTTGGTAGTTGTTGACATAGGGGCTACATACAAGTTTTATCGTTCAGACATGACAAGAACATTCGTAGCTGGAAAACCCTCAAAAAAGCAAGAGAAACCATACGAAATTGTTAAGACTGCTCAAGAAAGAGCCTTCCAGGCCATAAAACCCAAAGCAAAAGGAAAAGACATAGACGCAGCAGCCAGAAAATCTATAACTGATGCAGGATATGGCAAATATTTCGTTCACAGCTTAGGTCATGGCGTAGGCTTAGAAGTCCACGAACCCCCCATGTTAGGACAGGAAAGCAAAGATCGCCTAGTAGTAGGAAATGTTGTTACAAACGAGCCCGGCATATACATCGTAGGCTTCGGTGGCTTCCGCATAGAAGACACAGTTCTAGTGCAGAAAAGAAAGGCAGAAAAATTCACAGCTGGATTTTATACTCTGGAAACCAAACAGTAACTATGATACTTAAACAAGTTTTCCTTCGGCAATCATTACAACTTTTCCGCCAACAAAGACATCAATCTTTTCTTTCTTGTCTTCTGCTTTTAATAGAAGCAGTGAGGGTCTCCCTATTTCATAACCTTGTTCAACCCGAATATCGATTTTCTCTTTTCCAAAATAGCGGTACTTAACCAAATATCCTGCTAAGCAACCGTTTGCGCTTCCTGTTGCAGGATCCTCGGGTACGCCTAGGTACTCGGCAAAAACCCTTACGCTCAGATGATTTTTCTCGTTGCGTGTTTCTGGGCAGAATATGAGTATCGACTTGGCCTGTGTTTTTCCGATTAATCGGAAGTACTTATCCTTGTCTAGTTTAGCCCGCTTTAAGGCATCTAAATTTTTCAAAGGAACTATTATAAAAGGGATCCCGGTCGAAACCTCTTGAATCAAAAATCTCATGTCCACATCTTCAACATCAACGTTTAGAGTTTCTGAAAGCGCTTTAGCATCGAAGGTTTGACCAAAGGTTGGTGGTATCTGTTTCATGTACAACATGTCTGGACATCTCCTGCGAAGCTGAACGTGACGGGAATTTGTCCAACTTTCAGGTTCAAGACTACATTTTCACTGGGCTTCTTGATAATCTCTCTTTGTATTATGTAGGCAGTTCCAAGCGTTGGGTGGCCAGCAAAAGGTAATTCTCTTTCCGGTGAAAATATCTTAACATCGTATCCACCGTTACGTTCTTCGTCTGAGAGAATGAATGTGGTTTCTGAGAAATGCATTTCTCTGGCAATTTTTTGCATCTCAACATCAGAGAGTACATTCGCATTTCTAATGACTGCGAGTTGGTTACCTGCGTACTTTTCTTCAGCAAAAACGTCTACTATGCAAAAATCGAGTTTTCTCGTGTTTCATTCCCCAATTAGACGTATCGCTAAATGTTGCAGCATATTTAGGGCTTTGTGACTAGGAATATCACTTTTTCGCTTTTTTGACTATACTCTGATTTGTCAAAGTTGCCGTAGACTTTATCCACCTTAAACCCTACCTTTTCCAATATTTTTTCTACAGTTTCCTTAGAAAATAGCCTTGCTTCACCGTACTCGTAAAACCTTTTTTTCATTATTCCTTTATGGTAAACGTCAAAAAAGAGATTCACTGAAACAATATTGGTTTTCGGATTCCGTCTTGAAAATATTGTTCTAACAACTTCTTCCTCCTTGCTTGATTCCTTTCGGTCAATCCACCAAGAATTTACAGATTTTTCGTTGGTAGGCTGCGATATGTCAAATGCCAACATGCCTTTTCTTTGCAATGCATTATATGCGCTTGCTAAGCATTTCCTCTGGTCTCCTTCCGTGATACAATGTTCAAATGTTGAGGAGGCAACGTAGGCGACCGGAAAAGTTTCTTTAAGTTTGAAATTGCGCATATCTCCAAGTTTCAGCACTACGCGTTTTCTAACAGAAGGGTTTTCTTTTCTCAGTTTTTGTCTGGCAACATTAAGCATGTATTTAGAGTTATCAATTCCCCAAATAGTAACGCCTGCCTTAGCCAGTTCAATAGCGACTCTGCCAGTTCCCACGCCAAGTTCTAGGGCTTTTCTTCCATGATCTACGGCCAATTCTTTGTAGAAATTTATGTCATCTCTTGACGCGAACAGATCGTAATACTTTGATGCAGGTCCATAATTCATCGCGATCATCTGCCGACAGAATTCAAACCACATTATAAATAATTTTCTGAACATATATTACTAAAGTCTAAGGTGGTAAAATCAGATGAGTGGCACTCTAGGCGAGTCAAAGAGTACTTTTTACTTTAAAGTGTGCGGTCAAATCAACACTGAAAAAACATTGAAACTTGCCATCCAAAGGGCTCGTGAACTCGGCATAAATAGACTGATTGTCGCTTCCGAGACTGGTTTAAGCGCGCTTGTAGCCGCTGAAATGCTTCGGCGGTCTAGAATCGATCTCATAGTTGTCACTTCAGCAGCCAACACAAAAATTGAAAACACCGCGATTGGCGACTTAAAGATAGGCATCCCAGACAAGAAAATTTGGAATAAACTCGAAAAATTCGGAGCTAGAATAGTAAGAGCTACCGATCCACTATACAATGTTGGAGCAGCTCTGGAACACCATGGAGTTCCGACATTGGCAACCATGGTTCGCTTGTCGCTTAAAATCGTTAGCTCCGGAACAGCTGTTTGCGTAACAGCCGCATTAATGGCTACCGACAACGGTTTATTAAAGGAAGGAGACGAAGTTGTGGCTGTCGCAGGCTCATGGTTAGGTTTGGATACGGCGCTTGTTGTGCGAGCAGTAAATTCTGTAAACTTCCTGAAGCCGGGAGCCTTTCAGATAAAGGAGATCATATGCAAGCCTCGAAATCCTGCGCATAGCTGGCCAGTTAACCAGAAGGACTGGGTGGGCAATCTAAAACTCTACAAAGATTTCACAGAATGATAAATATCCTAAATAAAGTATAAAGGCAAAGTCAAATTCTAATAAATTATGGAGGAATCGCGTGTGAATAGCAAGGCTGTAATAATTATTGATATGTTGAACGATTTTGTCACTGGAGATTTGAAATGTGAAAGAGCCGAACGCATAATTTCAAACCTTAAAAAGCTTGTTGAAACCGCCCGCAAGCGTGGCGTGGCTGTCATATACAGCAATGATGCACATTATCCTCAAGATGCGGAAGTTGTTCGAAAATGGGGAAAGCACGCAATAAAAGGCACAAAGGGAGCAGAAGTGATCCCAGAACTGAAGCCTGCAGCAAAGGATTACATTGTAGAAAAAAGGACGTATAGCGGCTTCTACGAGACAGGCTTGGACTCGCTCCTAAGAAGCCTATACAAAGGCGAAGGAGTAAGAACAGTAATCTTGGGCGGGTTGCACACAAACATGTGCGTTAGACACACAGCCGCTGACGCCTTCTTCAGAGGGTATAAAATAATAATCGCCAAAGACGGTGTTGAAGCCTTCACACAAGAAGACCATAAACAAGGATTGAAGTACCTAGAGTACGTTTATAACGCCAAAATAAACACAGTTGAGGAAATCACAAAAGAATTCGGTTGAAGAGAGACACTATTAGAAGGCAAAATGTGTATGCAAGAAAAAATAAGAATTGAGAATCTCCAAGAACCAAACATAGGAGACCTAGTTTACGTTTGTTCTTCCAAAAGGCTCGGCGACCCAATTCATGAACAAGGAATCAGACTGAAAAGACAATGGCTACTGGAAATGCTTGCAAAATATGGGTCGTGCGCGAAAATCGCCTACTATAACAGAAAACCAGCCGCACAAATACTCTACTATCCAGAAGAGGCAGATGTGACTAAAGCTTTCAAACGGAAAAACGTTCTCGTTATAAACTGCATTTACAATCCAACACCAGAAGCACACAAACTTGGAATAGGCACAAGACTCCTGCAAGCTGTAATCCGAGACGTAAAAGAACGAAAAACCTGTAAATTCATCCTAGCAAAAGCGTTCAATACAGGAGAGCTTCTGCCCTTGCCCGAGTTTTATAAGAAAAATGGCTTTTTGTCGACTCAGGAAAGAAACCTATTCTATTTCCCGATTGAAGGCAGCTATGAACCAACAAAACCACTAGGAGAATATGAACCTTTACCGGAAGATAGGAACAAGGCAATAATCTTCTATGGGCCAACCTGCGAATTTAGTTATCCCTTCGCGAAGAAAATAGAAGGGCTAGTCAAAGAGGTTGCGCCTAACATGAAGATTGAAATAATAAACGAATGGGAAAAACCAGAAGAAACAATAAAACGAAAAAATTGGTGGCTCGTAGTAAACGCTAGACCGATTCAGACATTCTTTATGGAAACTGAAAAATTCAAAGAGGAAATAGTGCAAGCAGTAAGTGTAAGCCATTAAGAATATCGCTTTTGAGAAGTTTTGCGAAGGTTAAATTCGAAATTGAAAGAAAAATTTAAAAGCAACTTGTGCATGAATTATTGAAAATGTGCGAGGAGGATGGTAGAGAGTAAATTTTACTCCCTTCTCTCCTTTCTCCCCTCAAGAGCGCGTCTACCATCCTCCTCAAAACGTAAATGCGTTTTCTTACCACTTATAGCTTGTGGAAAAATCTTCTATGTCACAATTTGAACATAAATCAATGACGCCGGCTACAATAAAATTTAAAATGGTGTATGATTTATGAAACGTGAATAATTAGACGTGAATGAGATGGTGAAAATCCTAGTTGTTTATGATTCTGAGACTGGAAACACTGAGAAAATGGCGCTCGCCGTGGTTGAAGGCGCCAAGCAAATTAGCGAGGTCGAAGTGATCGCAAAGAAAGCTAGTCAGACTGGCCTTGAAGACATGCTAGAAGCAGACGGAATAATTATGGGTTCGCCTACATACTATGGTCAAATGTCCGCCAAGCTCAAGGCCATCTTCGACGAGTCAGTTAAAATCCATGGAAAGCTTGAAGGAAAAGTTGGCGGAGCCTTCACAAGCTCTGGCGGAACAGCGACAGGTGCAGAAACCACACTTCTGTCTATACTAGAAGCCATGCTCGTGCATGGCATGATTGTACAAGGTCGAGCTAGCGAAAAGCACTATGGTGCCGCAGCTGTTGGTTCACCTCGGGAGAAAGAGCTTGACTTCTGCAAGGAGCTTGGAGAAAGAGTCGCAAATCTTGTCAAAAGATTGAAAACACAACGATGATGGTGGGCCCGAGGCGATTTGAACGCCTGACCAACAGGTTATGAGCCTGTCGCTCTAACCTAGCTGAGCTACGGGCCCTCTAGTTGCATTCATGTTCTTTTATATGCTATTTTTAGGATTTAATTTAAACGTTTTCTGCATTTTTGGGTTGGAAGTTTCCGCTCGTTCAGAGTGATACAGATACTCTTGGGCGTAACCTGCATATTCTCCAAAATATTTTCGCCCAAATAGGCTTAGTCTTTCATATTCCGCTTTACTGGGCGACTTTTTGCTTGACATTTTCTTAACAGATTCTGTTGGAAAATTATTTGCATAATATTTGAGAACAACACGTTTTATCCAAATATCTATGGGAAATGCTTCGAGTTTTTCAAGGGAGAAAAGTGAGACACAGTCTGCGACTTTTAAGCCTACACCAGGAAGATTGACTAATTCGCGTCTAGCCTTCTCATGGCTTGCTTTTCTTAAATCTTCAAAGCTAAAATCATCATCATAAATTCTCTTTGCGGTTCCAGAAACATACTTTGCCCTGTAACCTAAGCCACATTCAGCCAATTCTTTAACACTCGCTTTTGCCAGACTCTGGGACGCCGGAAATGCATAAAAATAACGCTTGTCAAAAGTGATTTTGCGACCGAATTTTCTGGAAAGCTTGAGGAGCATTTGTTTTACTGCAGGTATGTTCTTGTATGTTGCACAAATATACGAGATTAGGCATTCCCAAGGGTTTTGGTGAAGGATTCGCAAACCTGCAAACTTTTCAATAGCGTGCTTAATGTGCTTGTCCTTTCTAATAGTTGAAAAAATCTTTGGCAAATCCTCACTCAGGCCGAAATAGTGTCTGACAAAGTCAACATCGTTGTTCTCAAATTCCAGTTCATTGTCGGTTTGGCGTATCTTGAAAACATCTTCTCCAACAATGCCATACCACCATGTGCCTCTTTTATCCCACCTAAAAACTTGTCCACAGCAGAGAGTGAAATCCAGATTGAATGGACATGAAGAGTCTAATCGAATAATCACGCAATCCAACTCTCCCTAATCAGCAATTCACTTTTAAACCCTTACTTTATTAAATCACTTTGGCAGGATGTCCAGATGAGTGAGATGTCAACAAGGAAAGGATGGAATCTTATTTCTCGACGCTACCAAGAAAAGACAAGAATCTCTCTTGAGGATGTACACTACGGACCAATTTCTCCTGGCGAATTAGAGTTGAAGCTACTTGAAGATGTAAAAGGCAAGGACGTTTTGGAAATTGGCTGCGGCGGCGGCCAAAACGCGATAGTTCTTAGTAAGTGGGGCGCCAAGTCTGTTGGCTTGGATATATCTGAAGAGCAAATAAGATATGCTCGGAAACTTGCCGCGAAAGAAAGCGTCAAGGTTCCTTTTTTTGTCCGCAATATGGAAGATTTGAGTGAATTTCGCAATGTAAGCTTTGACATTGTCCTTTCTTCGTTCGCAATAGGATATGTGGAGAATCTGAAAGAAGCATTTGAAGAAGTCTTCAGAGTGTTACGAAGAGGTGGATTGTTTGTTTTTGCCGATGTGCATCCATTAGCGGACAGAGGAAGAGTCGTTCGGCGCGGTAAGAGGCGAATTTGGGGAATAAGTAACTATTTTGACAGAAGAAGACACACATGGACGTGGAAGTTTGAAGATGGAAAAGTTGCCAAGTTTATTGGGCGCCACAGGACTATTCAGGACTTCTTTGATTTGCTTGTGGCTACAGGTTTTGTTATTGAAAAGATTCTTGAGCCTGAACCGTATTCCCTTAATAAGATGAGCGAAGACGAAAGAAAACGAATTCCATATGTAGAACTGAGATTCATCAAAAATTTCGATTTATGGAAAAGGATACCTTTCACCATTATTTTCAAAGCGAGAAAGCCGTGATGCGCGTTTTTGTTCTTCCTCCAGATAGTCGAGAGTTCGGGTTTTTCCAGCTATTTGCGGGGATAGCGACCCAGATTCAGCGAGCAGGGAGTCCGTCGTTGTTGTTTTCCATGCTCTATGTGGACAATTGCGCCGATGTTGCGTATGCTCTCTTTCCTACTCATTAATCTAAGGAGTTCAGTTGTTTGTCTAAACCTTGGCATCCTCATAACCTATTTAGAACAGCATTTTAGAGATGATAGGTCGCTATAAAACTTATGATACTCCTGCGTTTTATTTTAGTGCATGTTGAGCAGAGCGACTGGAGGGGTCAGACTCATTGAAAAGTGCGCTGGCGCTAGCCTTGGAAAGACTAGGCGAAGAGCCTTATGCGTCTGTGATTTGTTATCCTAGATCTAGCAAGACAGAATTGAAGAAACGCTTGGTGGAGCTGCAAAGACTAGGTGTTGAAGCCATAGAATTCAGTGGGGAAAAGCGGGCATTCAATGTGCCTATCTTGGGTAAGGGTTGCGTCGGTATAGTTGTAATCGCTTATTTGAATAGTAAAAAAATAGCTCTAAAGATTAGGCGAGTGGATGCTGACCGTTCCAGAATGCAACAAGAAGCGAAAATGCTAAAAAAGGCAAATTCTGTTAGTATCGGACCGAAGTTTCTGGGCGTAAGCGAAAACTTTCTTTTGATGGAATTTGTCGATGGCGATTTGCTTCCTTTATGGTTGGAAAAGCGAAGGGAAGAAGCCGTTATACGGAAAGTCTTTCGTGAACTTCTACAACAGTCTTGGTGTCTGGACAAGATCGGCTTAGACCATGGAGAGTTGAGCCACGCCCCAAAACACATAATAATTGACCTAGAAAGCAGACCCTTCCTTGTCGACTTTGAAACTGCCAGCGTGAACCGGAGGGCTTCTAATGTGACGTCGATTTGTCACTTTCTTTTTGTCGGTGGCATGGTTGCAAAAATGTTGACAGAGAGACTCAGCGAAATTGACAAGAACACACTTATCGAGGCTTTAAGGCTACACAAAGCAGAGAGAAGCCGTGAAAGTTTTGAGAGAATATTAAGACTTTGCGTTCTCTAAATAATGTAGCCCTTTGTTTGGGACCTGCCTGTTTTTGCATCATTGGTTTTCTCAATGCCTAGTTCCTTAACTAGTTGGGTCAGGTCAAGCCACATCTCTATTTTGAATTGCTTTGCTACTCTTTTCGTTTCACAAAGTAACGGAATGAAGTCGACAAACAACCAATTGAAAGTCTCTTCTGCCAACTCCCCTTCTCCCATGAATAAAAGTCTTCATCTCTTCTTATAATCATGTATGTAAAAATAGGATAGATAAAAACTCTAGAAGAAAACTCTATAAACAATGTTTTTACTGCAAAGTGTGAAAAAGGTTTAAAGCATCAGATTTAAAAATTCTATAGACAAACTGGTGAAAGATTTGGTTATTAAGAGAGAAGAAATGCAGGAAATAGTGACAAGATATCAAGAGCCTATAGGACTGAATTTAGGTTCTCATTCAGCCTTGGATGCTTGGCAGGGACAGCGCAATTACGGGTTGAGGAGCATAATCTACACTACGCCTAGTAGGGCGCGAATTTATCTTCAAAATCCCATGGTTGGCAAACTAGAAGAAATTGTGGAAGATTTGCCAATGCTCGTGCGAAGAGATTTGCGTGTTGTCAACGACCTTAAGGACGTAAGGAAAAGTGACGATTGGAAAAGTGTCATAGTGATTATGGACAAATACTCGGATATAGTCAAATATGTTGACAAGCTCATTGATTTGGAGTGCCTACAAATCACGAATAGAGCTTTTGCAGTTTACGTTGGCGGAGACGAACACTGCAGCGTAATTGAAAACGATTATGCGGTTCCAATACTTGGCTCTAGGAACCTACTAAAAATAGAAAACAGAGGAGAAATCGAAAAAGACTATTACTGGTTTGCGGAGCAAGCTGGCATACCATATCCAAAATCTTACAAATACGAATTTCATGAAGGCGGAATACGATTTAGGGAGCCAATTGATGAACCGATGATTTTGAAAGCTGAACATGCGCACAGGGCCTTTGAAAGAGAGTTTATCTTTGCTGCAGATTCTCGCGACTTGGAGGAAAAAGTTGAGCGAGAAGTTACAGCTGGGAATCTGAGTAAGGAAGCACTAGAGAATGGTCGCGCTGAGCAAATCGTGCTCGGGCCCCACGCAAACTTCAACTTCTTCTTCTCTCCGTTGGATGCAAAAAGCGAATGGGGAGACACAGAAGACTGGTTTGCAAAGCTCTACAACGTTAGCATAGAAGAAGCGAGGATATGTTTAGCCAACCAGTTCCTATCCATAGACGAGCGGAGAGAGACGATACTTGATGGCTTGAAGAGGCTTCCTTCGGATGTTCAGGATAAGATAAAGAAGGTTCCGTCTTTCGAGGTCACCGCACATGCTATACTGAGCCTAAGAGAATCGTTGCTCAAAGATTTGCATCGCTATGCAGACCGCTTCTTGCTTGCCTGCCGAGAACACGTGTATCCAGGAATAATCGGCGCGTGGTGCTTGCAGACGCTGATAACCTGGGACCGCGTATCCAAGTATGAAGTGAAACCTTCGGTTAAGCTGGACTTCACGAGCGGCGTGGAGGCCAAGACAGCGGCAGATTACGGCTTGTACGATGTACCAGAAGAACGAGACCCCTACATGCACATCCCGGTGACACAGGACGTCGCTTTACGGCATGGTGGAGGAACAAACGTTCACATGGGATTGGGCTCGCAATACGCAAACGCAAAATATAGAAGGCGAATGAGCACGGGTGACCGCATAGCCTTAGAAATCAGAAGAGCACAAAAGACAAATCAACTACACGAACTGATAACTTAATCTGCAGCCGTACAATCCTTATATTTTTCAATAACTTTTTCAAGACAAGGGGCATTGAACATTTCGTGGCTTGTTAACTCATTTGACGTAGCCATGTACATTTCGCTGATTATAGTTTTCAAGACTGGGTCAAGCTTCAGCGGTTTTGACTCGCATAGCGTTTTCCACTCTAGGACACCTTGTGTTTCAGTTTTTCTCTTTGCCTCTTCAACGTCCTTATGCCAATCTGTTTTTCGATAAAACTTTCTGGCTAGTTCTTTGCTTACGTGCAATCCATTATATGTGAATCTGCACTCGTCCAAGGTGCCCACAACATCAACAACCATAAGCCTCCGAAATGGGTCAAAAGCCAACTCGATCTTCCCATCCTCATTCACCAAATTAGCTTTTCTAGCTAACTCCGTAATCATTTCGTTAATCTTTAGGAGCAATTCCCTTATCTCAACGACTTCGCCATAAGTTAGCCCAGCTAACCCTTTGGCTTCTTCCCATGTAACGTATCTGTCCTTGTCCTCAAGCTTAGTGCTTACATCGAAAATTGGCCTCTCAAGTTTCTCTCCAGCCTGCGGATAATGGTCTAAGCCCAAATTCTCGATGGTCATTAAGCCCTGCTCAAGCCTCTTGAAGACTGAGGAGCCTTCAGGCAAGCCATTTCTGTAAATTATCTCGAGCGGAATCAAGAAATTCTTCAAGTTCGATGTGTAAAGACCGTAATCGTACCTGAGTTTCCCCTCGTACGTGGCAGTTTTAGGCCTGTACACGTTCACTAAGTCGATTTCCATAACGTTTGAGGGCTGCTCTAACTCATCAAAACGTGCAGTCTTACCGTTCCTGTCAACTAATCCTCGATAATGTGTTCTGATGCCCTCTTTCTCAAGTCTCTCAAAGCAGTAGGCGCCCATCATGCATAGGGCTTCGCCCTTGCCATCGATGAGGTCTGGCATTTCGCCCCAATCAAAGACTGAATAGCGATCTGAGAAGTGAAATCTTGCGATGCCCATTTTGCCTTTTGTCGGTTTTTTGACGACTTCTAAGTCTTTTACGCTTCCCATGATTTTAATTCACTACTTCAACCTTTTGACAGCTTTGTCAGCCTTTTCAACTTCACTTTTCTTTCGTTGCTGATATTCTCTTATGCGTTCAGCTAGCTCTTGGTCTTCTACGGCAAAAATTTTTGCAGCGGCGATAGCGGATCCCTCCGGCTCAATCGTTACAACCGAACCTACTCCACTCGGAACCCTAAGTGAAGAGTAAATGTCAGCGCCGCCAAACTTTTCCGAATATTGCGGACAAGCAATAACAGGTTTTGCAGTGTTAGCGTCAGCAAAAGCACTTAGGGCATTGGATCTCCCGGCAACCGTTATGTAAACGACCCGTTCCTTCTCAAATTCTCTCAGAATTTCTAAGACTTTTTCTGGAGTCTTGTGCGCCGAAGCAACTCGAAACTCGTAATCCAGTCCTAAAGCCTTTACGTGCGTGCCTATTTCGCGGCAAAGCTCCAAATCCTTCTCTGAGCCCATCAATACTACAACTTTGCCATTCATGTTTTCACCCAGGCAGCCACAATGCTACAACGTTTTAATCAGCTAATAAGTTTTTAAGAAAGAGACCCCCTTTTCGGTTTTGGGGTGGAATTATGACTTCCAAGAGCAAGCGTAGGCGAAGCATAATAGATGGGCTGTTCGGAAGCTCTCTTTTCGATGAAGCAAAACTATTTAATGAATTTCCGGAAAGCGGCTATTCCATAAGCGTAACACAAACCCCTGAGGGAACGAAAGTCCGAGCTAAGGTCGGAAAAGATACTGACGTAAACATGCTAAGAAAACAACTTCAGCAGCGGTATCCAAACGCTAAAGTAGAGATAGAAGGCGGCGGAAAAGAACCTCTAATCAGAGAAATATCCACGAAATTTATCAAAAAGGAAAACAATGAAAAACAAGACTCAGAATAGCCTTTCTTTTTTCTTGCTGTTGAATTGTGACTGATTAAGATTTTGTTTTAAATGTTTTTGCTGAAATTCTTGAAAGCCAATAGCCTTCCATTTTTTTCTGGGCTTCGGTTAAGATTTCTAGAATATCTGGCAGGTCGGTGTCTGCTACTGAAAAATTAACATCTGAAAGGCCGGAATATATTTTCCTCCAAATCGCAATGTGGACGGTATTGTAGTTAACGTAAGTCACTTCGAGTTGTCCATGGACTGATTGGGCTTTACTGCCTATGAGTCCCCTCGCTAAGGGAGTCTTCTTTGATTTTCCCATGGAGGTTTTCCCAATATAGACGATGTGGGGAGTGCTAATTAAATCTTACGATTCAAGAGTATACCTGCTGAGTCTTCTGTCAAGACTACACGTTAAAACAGATTTATCAATGAAGGAAGAAGTCACAATGTGCCTTACTGGACGGCTTTTAGGATCATTGTAGTTTCTTGCGGTCTCGCAATTATTGCTGTTACCATTATTGGTAATGTTTCAAGCAGAAGAGCAGAAATTGAAAGTAGAAAAGGCTATTTCGTATGCAAAACCCTGTTGAGCGGCTTGACTGAACTCGCCAAAATAATGGGGATTAAGGGTGAGCTTCCGAAAGAAAAGGTCCTTTTAAACTGCCCTTCGTTAAGCAAAAAAACTTGCCTAACGTAGAGCACCGTGTGTACTTAAGTAATTACGAATACCAGTTCGCTTCATAACTCAGATGAAGCTAACTCAAGAACTCGGTGACTTCATCAACTGATTTCCTTGGTCGTGGATTTGAAACATGGGCAGGCCATCCAAGCGCAACTGCTGCCATTAGCTTCCACGGCTTTCCAAGGTGACGTTTCAAAGCGCTAAGCGTATAGAAGATGTCACCAATCCATACTGTCCCTAATCCCAGAGCATAAGCCTTAAGAAGCACATTTTGAATCGCCGCTGCAACACTGTGAATCTCAGTCTCCCAACTCTTTTCTCCAGCATTCCAGACCATAATCACAACTGGCGCCTTTTCCATAATACTACATGACGAGAAAGAAGATCCCATGTTCTCAAGGCCGATTCTTTGTGAAACTACTTCCAGTTCATGTCTGAAGAGATCAGTCAGAGCCTTTTTCGCATTACCTATTAATACTGTGAAGCGCCACTGTTGACCGTTCTTCGCAGACGGGGCAAATGTGGCAGCTTCGATCACTTGCCTCACTAAGTCCTCTTGGACACTTTTGTCAAGATAACTACGGACGCTTCTCCTACCTTTCAGTGCTTGATCTAGATCCATACATCTCACTAAACTTTCTTTGTGGAGAATCAAGTAAATCAGTATTTCTCAGTAGTCAAAAGCTCGCTAGAAGAGAATGATGGAAAATTGAAGGCATAGTCACAGCAATTCAAGGTGAAAATGTCTTTGACAACCTATTTTAACATTTTATGCACGAAGAGCTATCTGACGTTCCAAATCCGAAAAATTATTAACACTATATTTGCATATTCGATAACATGAAAAAAGAAATTAGAGAGAAGCTGCTGGCTGAGCTTCTAAAAAATTCTAAGAGAAGTGACAGGGAACTTGCGCGAGATTTGAAAGTTTCGCAACCCACCATAACTAGAGTTCGCCAAAGACTTGAGCGAGAGGGCTTCATCAGAAGCTACACAATTATTCCGGATTGGAGAAAAATAGGATTCGAAATAATGGCATTCACCTTCACTAAAATGCGTCCAGAGATCCTTTCGGATGAATTAATTGGAAAAGTGAAGGCTTATGCATCGAAATTTCCAAACGCAATCTTTGCTACAACCGGAGAGGGAATAGGAATGACTGGAGTAATAGTGTCTTTACATAAAGATTATAGAGATTATGCTCAAAAACTAGCTTTGTTCCGAATGGATTGGGGAAAGCACATGGAAGACATTAAAAGCTTTGTCATGGTTCTAGGAGAAGGAGAAATCAAAGAACTCTCATTTTCATATCTTGCAAAAACAATCCGGCCGTAGCAACATAAAAAACACAATCATCTAAGCGCATCCCAGCTGAGCTTTTCCTTGTCTTTCCTGCCAGAATTTTCGAGTTCACGGCGAAAATACTGGGTTATAGCTATTGCTAATGATTGAGAGAATTTAGACACTTTTCTTTCTTGATGCTCCGCGTGTTCTAGCGCGCACTAATTGCCGATTCAGGCGTCCATTTTCTGACACAGGACTCTTATTGTGTCATTTCCTTGGAGCATGCTTCCTTCAGGAGTAGTCAGTTCACCCGAGATAGTCAGTGTTACGGATAGATGCCTATCCTCGGGGAGTTGCGTAGTGCTTATAGCGTCCCAGATAAAGGACTCCACCTCGGCTCTGTCAAATTTCAACATCAAATCAGGAACACCATCTTCGTCGTGGTCTCCAATGGCCGTTGGACGTGTTTCAGCTAGGATAGTGTCGTTCAACAAAATCGTAGAAAGATTAATGTCTTCAAGTTCATAGTCTTCTGAAAGCTCGATGTAACATGTTATCCATGAACCACGGCTTCTCAGATTCAAAGTGTCTGGGTCCACGTTTAATTCTGAGGTGATTGCAGTCACATAATACAGCTTGATCCATTTAATACCAAATCCCTTATTGACATCATCATCATGTTGTGTTGTATATAGTGTTATCACTTCAGACCAACTAATGTCAAAGGTTATTGTTTCGTTACCAAGAGGCGGAGCATCATGGAAGGACTGCACTTCTACAGTTATTCCACTACAGGTTAGATTCACTGGTGGTTCACAGCCGCTACCATAGACCTCAACTCGGTACACGAGCTTTGGCTCAGTGATCTCAAGGACACCTATCTCTCCATGGTCGAGAGGAGAATCATAGTAGAGCCCTAATGTATTCAATATGGGTTCTGTCCAAATTCCACCACCTGGAGTCTCGTTACATGACTTCACGTTGGGGTACTCGACATTGGAATAGTACGTAATCTCTTCGTGCACGTTAACAGTGTTTTCAAAACTGGCGTTTATGAGTCCGCCTACCACTGCGATAACCAATAAAAGCGAGAATCCGAACGCAATATATGTAATCTTATTTGGTTTGGTTTTCATTTTTCATCCCATTTAATAGCTTGATATGTTTACATGAACACTGCATCTTAAACATTTATGTGGCTAATTTATAGAAGTAATTTCTAGTATAGCGCGTGAGCACGAAGAAAGAGATTGCGGGGGCAGACCTAACTATTAGTTGGCTTTTTGGAAATACTGATATACCACATATACTGAAGGGGAAATACGCTCGCTGAGAGTGGAGTTCTCTCCCTACATTTCTAAGAAACTTGATGAAATTGCAAAGACAGAAGGTATAACTCAAAAGAAGCTTTAGGGCAGTTAGTAAATGATAATCTGAAGACTATGGAAAAGGTAAAGCTAAAATTTAAGGTTTTGGAAGAACACTCCAGAAGAAAGCATCAATGAAATGGATTATAATCCGCACGATAATATGGGCTTTGACAAATGGGCAGAGTGAACTTTCAAAGGCGAGCTAAATGAAGTTTGATTGGAGTAAAAGGAGATACAGGGTATTAGTCTACTTGCTGGCAAGCGTAGCAATTTATGCCATATTCTCATGGAGTAGCTATAGATATCTACTCTATTATATTGATTATATCGGTGTGTTACTGCTGTTTTTGTTCTATGGTCGTCCTCACATGTACGGTGGTTGGTATCCCTCAAACTCTATTCTGCCACTAGCATTGATGGTGTTTGGTCTTTTCGTGGAAATATTCGTTGTTTGCGAGGTTGCGCGTGAAGCATGTAAAAAGCTTAAGCGTAAAAATGCCAGTAGAAAATCAGAGAGCTTGCACTAGTATCGCTACTCTAAGTAGAGATTCTCTTGGTCTTCGCTTAAAAACAAGAATTCCAACATTCCAGTAGGCAGAACCGAAGAAAAATCGGATTTTCGGAAGATATCTCCATTTGTCCAGGGTTCGAATCTCTTGAGGTTCATCCTAATATGGCTAGGGATTTAGTGAAATACCAATGTAGCGTTCTGTGAGGATATTTAAAGCTCCAATTGTGTACAATAAAGGAAGGAGATGCAAATTCAAGTGAATCTCTTTACGGAAATATGCGACGCGCGCAAAAAGAGTTGTATATTTGCGTAGTACATTTATGTCGTGGTTGGATACAATATGCATCGAAGCCAAAACTCGTCGCAGAAACGGTGTGATGCGAAACACCGAAAGCTGAAAGTGAAAGCGATTCTCTTCGATCTTGATGGAACGATTTTCGATATAATTGAGAGAGACGCGTTTGCACGCTATAAGGCTCTAAACGAGCTTGGCCATAATGTTTCTTTAGATGAAGTTAGGCAACGATACCGTTATGGCATAGGAACGATGGGCGTAATTAAAGAACTTAATATAAAATTCACGGAAAAAGAAGAAGAAGAATACATCAAGGCAAGTTTTACCCACTTCACGAAGAGAGAAGCTTTGAACTTAACGAAAATCCACAATGGCGTATGTGATGTGCTTTCTAGGCTTTCTAATAGATACAGACTGGTTATTGTGACCTCTAGAGACAATCTTTCCTCCACCGAAGAGGAACTAGAGATTTTTAACATTAGAAAGTTCTTCTCATTGATTGTTACCAGAGAAGTTGCCGCAAGATACTACAGAGTTAGGGAGATACCATTGCTACCTTTTCAGGAACAAAGAACAAAACTGTATGAATGTGCCATTGGACTAACCAAAATAGATCCCAAAGACATGTTGTGCGTAGGTGATTCAGTTGGAGAATTGGAACCCGCAAAGAAGTTGGGAATCAACACAATAGGTGTTTTAACCGGATTCAGTAGTAAAGAAGACATGGAAAACGCCTCAATCTCAACAATTCAAGACCTCACACATCTCGTCAATATCTTGAGATAATTGAAAGGTGACAAAAGAGAAATAAGAATAGAGAAAGAAAAATGCAATAGTAGTAATTCAGGAAAAAAGGCGATGGTAAATTGACAATTTTTGTAGTAGAAACAGTTGTCGTCAAACCTGAGAAACATGAGGAGTTTAAATTGTTAATGCAGAGAGTCCTCAAATACAAGCAAGAAAATCCAGAACTGTTCAAAGAAGTTAAATCATGGAAGCTCTTCAGGCAAATGTTTGGTGGCACAGCTGGTGCATACGTTTCAATGTGGGAATTTGAAAACCTAACAGACCTTGAAAAGTGCTGGGCAAAAGAGGACAAAGACAAAGAATTCCAGAAAATGCATCAAGAACTCTTGCAGTTCATAGAACCGGCTACATTCTTCATGGAAATATGGGCCTCTGCAATATAAGCGGGGAAACCCCAGAAAAGTGTGGGGTTCAGGATGCTGTATATCTGTTTCTTAAAAAACACGCTCAGCTCTTCAAGTTAACCTTTAGATTTTTGTTCGCATTCCCAAGTGTCTTGCCACTCGAGTCTCTTTGGTGCAATTCTAAGTAAACAGGACTCCTTTGACTCCGGTCCATCTGAAAATTTTGAAATAAGACGATACGCGCTAATCTCCATCCAACCTCGCATCCATTCAATCGAGAGCGTTCTGGGTACAGGTTGGGCGAATTTGTTATTTTTAGAGTAGTCGGCGGACGCCAGTCTTTTGAAGACGTTCGCGACGTTTTAAACGTTATATGCGTTCAAAATGTCAGATCTGACGAAATAGATTTGAACTAGGCACAGCGGGATGATAATTCCCGCATAATCCTCATATTTTCTATTCTTTAAGTGCGCTATTCAAGGCAGATCCAAGTTTCATTTAATTAACGATTAATCAGAATTCATGAAGGCCTCTAAAAAGAGGGAAAAGAGATTTTAGAGATGATCCTTTCAAGCCAAAGCGCAACGAAGTCTTTCCCATGTGCGTAATCCTTGAGCCTTTTTGTATTCTTCCTCCAACAAAGCGTTTTTGATTTCGTTGCGGTTTAGGTATTGATTAGAATATGTTGGAATACCTAAGTGAATGTCATCTTGGGTTTCCTCTCTGGAAGTGAAAGGCAACTCAAAGCCTATTTCCTTTTCAAATAAGCGAAGCAGTCTACTTCTCAAAGAACCTTTTCTTAGGGGTTCAACCTTTTTCATTTTGTGTCACCACACATAAATCTATATGTAAGGAGAGACAAAGGCATTGTGCCGTCATATGCCCACTTAGGATACTGGTCATATGACTGCTAAACTGATATATAGGATGGTGACAAAGTTAACGCATGGTCGAGTTATATGACTCTGTTTGAAGTTGATTTGAGAGTAACGTTTGATGGCGTTCTTACGAACTTGTCACGAAGGTTTCCGTCTATGACTATATGCATATGGTGTAACAGACAAAACGATGTCATGGAAGTTGTTGTGAGAAAGCCTGAAGAGTATTCTTTGGTGGTAGATGAGATACGCGCGTTTAAGATCCTTGGTTTTCTCGAAGAATCATCTGTTAACAATCCGATCTATTTGACAGCACGTGAATGTCACTGTATGAATGAGGACACCATTGCGAGACACATTGGAGAGCTAGACCTGCTCAACATTTTTCCAAACATCATAGAAAACGGCTGGGCATATCACCGTCTTATTGTGTTTAAACATGAACACTTCGAGGAACTTTTGAGACGCCTTGAAAATTGGGGATGGACATACAAGATCTTGCGAAAGGTATCTGTCGATGGCTTCATCGGAAGTTCGCTGACGTTCACAGCTGGTGCTTTATTTTCGGATCTGACTGAAAAGCAGATTGATGCTATTTTGACTGCATACCGACACGGCTATTACAGCTTGCCAAGAGGCTCGGATGTCCAGGCAATAGCTGCTAAGGAAAATGTCCCACGAACAACCTATCAAGAACATCTTAAGAAGGCTGAAAACAAGATTGTCGGGGCTCTGGTTCCTTATGCCGAACTATTTAAGCGTAGCTCACAGCAGCGAAGAAAGAGTCTCACAGTAAAATAGAGAATTCCTCGTTTTTCTCTTATTCCGCGGAGAATTCAAAATTAAGAATCTACAGAGAGAAAATGACATTGTTCTAAACTGGGCGGCCAATCATTTTCTAACATCATCTTCGAGCTCAAACACGTACTATTCAGCATCTACACAGAATCTTGTCTGACCCTAGCTTTTTCAGACCCCTACCCCCTAGGTTTTTTCCAACAAGAAAACTTGCTAACACGCTGCCAACTACAATCATGTTTCAGATTCAACGCACAACTAGAAACTTAAGCAAACATGTGCCTTTTCAAAAAGAGGCTGACTTGTTGGTTGTAACCCGCTCAGCAGAGGATGATATCTCCGGCATCTCCCCTTTTTTCGAGCAGTCGCATAGGAACAAAATTGATTCTGGTTAATGAACTGCAAAGATCAATTGAACAGACAGATAATGAGTAACAGGATCAATCTAGATGAAAGGATAGGTTCAGTGATAGGCAACTACTTATTCTCATTTATATATCTGCAGCAGCGAGAGAGGGAATATCAATGAGAAATCCAAGATCCCATGTAAGACAAATACATGAACTTCGATTTGAGAAAGCAACAGTAGATGACATTCCGAAACTGACTGAGAACATGACCAGAGTTTTTAATAATGATACTCGAAGATTTAGAGGCAAGCCCGAAGAAGGTAGTCCACCGGGGTACGATGATGGCAGTTTCCTGATGAAGTGGGGTCTTACAGGGAATGGTCAATATCCACTGGGTTCATTTTACAAAATTCTCATTGGTGCAGAGAAGAGAGGAAAACCTGCAGGAGTTTTCATTGTATTCGTCGGTGAAAAAGTGGGAAAACCTGGTAACAACGTGTTGGGAACCATCCTTGTTGATCCTGAATGGCAAAACCGCGGGATTGGTTCTAAAGCATTGCAGTATATATTCACAACATTTCCGGCAAAGCGATGGAAGCTTGGGACTACTGAATGGGCCAGACGCAACCACCACTTCTATGAGAAGAACGGTTTCGTCAAAATCAGAGAAGTGTGGGACCCCGAACTCGACAAGGAGAAGGGTGGTGTCTACTCATACATCTATGAAAGAGTAATGAGAAACTGAGAATCGAACGCCGTCCGTCCGTTTCCGGCGGGCAGGACGTTATTTGGACCCCGGACAAATGGAGATGTGCTCTCCAACTCCCTTTTTCTATGCTGAGAAATATTCTTAGATATGTGCCCCGACACAAAAATAGGAGGGCATTACTTTGATTTCCTTGTCAGTATTCTTGGTTCTTTCCATTCTTCCCTCAACATACTATAAAGAAACGAGTCTCTCCATTTCCCTGAGCTGAAAAAGTGTTTTCTGATTATTCCTTCCTTTTGAAAGCCAACCTTTTCTATAACTCTCTGAGAAGCTTTGTTTTTTGTGCTAGTATCAACTTGAATCCGAAATATTTTATTTGTGAGAAAAAGATAATCTACAATAATGGTTGCTGCTTCAGTGGCATATCCCTTACCTCTCTCATTGGGAGCTATACCATATCCTATCGTAATTTGTTTTCCTACCAGGTATTTGGCAGCCCAGCCAATCTTGGTGCCATTTTTCTTTTCTACAAAAAACCATTGTGAACCTTTTTTGCCAAACGATTTCTCCAGGTCTGCTATAGTTTCTTGCGTTTCATACTCACTCATGAACTTATGATCATTCAGCCAATCTGCAAGTATATGCAGTTCTTCTTTCTCGATTAGCTTTAGATTCACTGTTTCTCCCGCAAGCAATCTGGAGCACCACTAGAATTGTCTTCGGTCTCTTTATGAAATAATCGTTATATCAATCTCCTCCGCTACCAGTGCAGTAGGGTGATAGCCAGTTCCTCGCTTTCATTTTTGATTCTTTGAGTGCCTATCTATGACAGGCGTCGAGCTCCTCCTCGGCTCTCTCGATCGGCGCGCGATTGGCCTCTGCGCATGCCTGCGTTAATAGAATCAGATAGATGGAATTATTTTTGAGCATAGAATACTCCATAAATTGTGAATTTGTAAAATGTCTTCTTTTGATTTATGCAGCCAATAGTATGTTCGTGAACATTTTTTGATATTAACTTTAGTCTACTCAAGATAAAAGTCAACGGGAAAGACAGATATCCATATGTAGCCATTCTTCTGCTTGAAGGCATGACTTCACTAGTTTTATTGTAAAATCTTATATTTTTAAAACCTACCTTTCTTAAATCTTCTAAGAAATCGTCTTTTGATGATAAATTATCTACTTTCCAACCGAGCAACCACTTTTCATAAATCTTCTTTTCTTTTTCAGAAAGATTTTTCTTGATTAGAAAACCGTCGACAATAACGATCTTACCGTCTTCTTTTAGAATTCTGTATGCCTCTCTTAAAAAATCTAGTTTGTTGAGGGCATAGCAGGCGCTTTCTATGGAAAAAATCTTCGTAAAGGTGTCATCTTTGAACTTCGTGTTGTTGAAATCCATTTTTTCGAAACTCACTTTAGCACCAAGATGCAATCTTTCAGCGTCTTTTCTTGCTTGTTTTATTTGCTTTGACGACAACGTTATGCCTTTTATTTTAACGCCAAAATATCTTGCCATGAAAAAGGAAGAACCACCAACACCGCAACCAGCATCTAACACATAATCATTCTCTTGCAAGTCCAACAGTTCGGAAACGAATCTGTTCGTATTTTCAACAGCGTCAGATAAGTTTTTAGTTCCTTCATACCAAAATCCATAATGAAGGGCCTTTGACCAGAAGATATTGTATAGAATTTGAGTATCATCATGATATTGTACTATTTTCTTATTTACTCTGTTGGTCATATTCATACAGTAGTTCATTTGATTATTCTTGTTAATAAAACGCGCGGCATCCACTTTTTTATGCACAATGGACGAATCCTATCAAACCGTAGTGCGCCCGCACCATTGAACGAGTATTTAACGTGAAAAACGCGATAAAAAGCTCAACACACAAAAAAGATAAACAAAAAGCAAGTATAACTCTGTGATGGTGTAAGCATGAAGAAAAGAAAGGGCAGAATAACACGTCTTTGGTTGACTATGATTCGTGTTTCCGACATGGACATAGCCTTGAAATTTTATAACGAAATCCTTGGCTTACCGACAGTTCTTGACGCTAGAATGTTCAATCATGCAGAGGTTGGTCCAGATGAGCCTTTAGCAAAGATCGGCTTGCACGCAACAGGGAAGAAATCTCGGAGGAAAAAGCGAACCGGAATAGTCTTCGATACGGATGACATCTACGCGCTTTATGAAAGACTCAAGGAACATGGAGTCAAATTCACCATCAAGCCAACTGAGATGCTTTGGGGTGGTATAGTCGCTGATTTCCTCGACCCTGACAACAACGAACTAGAAGTTGTTCAAGATCCAAAACACTACAAGAGGAAGTATACCCACTAATGTGCGGGGATATTCGTGGATACACTTGGTTCTCTTTGAGGCTACTTTATTTCTTTTAATATTCAACTATTCGTGGGAGTCTTTTGGCTTCTGCGACTGAGAACTCAGCCTCCTTGGGTAACGGAGCTATTCCATCGAAGCCCGTCTTTTCAACAAAATCAATAAGCATAGTTCTAAGCTTCTCAGGGTCCCATTTCGCCATCTTCTCCACAGTGTCAACTCCAGCATCAAAGTATAGTCGTGCTCGAGTACTCTTCACGCCTCGAATCCTCGCCGGGTCCGATAGTTTCACAAGCTCAAGAAGCGTTTCAGCTCCTATTCCAGTCTTTGCTGAAAGCTCTTCTCTATCCTTGTGTGTTCGCCCTGCTTCAAGCATTTCGTTCGAACTTCGAATGCCTAGAACTTTAAGCTTGTCCACATACGCAGGATTGATTCCACGAAAGTCTTTCAATAGGAAAGGCTTCTGTTTGACTAATTGCTGCCGAAGCTTTCCTGCGAGACTGCACATTTTTTCGTCTGCAGTGTGGTCATAAAAGTAACGAATGCCCCACAAATATAGTTTAGCAGCACCTTTTCTCTTTTCTTCAATATGGGAGACGAATGCTTCAAGGTCTGCAGGAGACGCCCTATCAATGTTCCTGCAATCCCGCTCTTCTCGCAAATATCGCTCGAATTCCGTAACCTGTACAATCGCACGCTTGGTTGCACCTTGAGATCTTCCGCCTCGTTTCAAGAATTTCCTGAATGCTTCTTCATCCAATTAACTCACTTCTTCCTCTACGTCAAGCATTTGCCTCGTTCATTTAAGACTTGTTTGCGGTACACAGCGTGCAACGACAGGAAAAGCGGGTTGCAGGAGGCTAGCTACGCACAATTCTAGTAGCCCATTTTCTCAGCTCAAACGCGCGCTGCTTTTAAGCGAGTGGGTTCCTAGTTATGGTAAAAGGCATGCTGGAAATGAAAATTCTATTCGTTGAACCGCCTAAAGATGTTTGGTTCGTTATGGGGGAGTACTTGCCTCCCCCTTATGGTATCATCCAGCTTGCTGCTTTTCTTGAGAAGAGGATTGAAAACATCGAGATTGAGGTTCTGGACTGCAACGCGAAGCAAATTGACTGGCATGGCTTAGAAAGACACATTGAATCTTTCAATCCTGACGTTGTAGCATCAAGTTCATTGGCCACGTGCAACACTTACGCCGTTGTAAGAACACTTGAAGCAGCCAAGAAAGTAGATCCTGGCATTCTAACCGTCACTGGAGGGCAGCACTTCACAGCTACTGCTGAGGAGAGTCTAGGAACATATCCTGAAATAGATGTGATAGTGCGAGGAGAAGGAGAGGAAACGCTGGCTGAACTTGCTGTAAATGCAGATAGGAGATCAGCGTTCTCGCACATAATGGGAATATCATTTAGACATGAAGGAAAAGCAGTCCACAATCCACCAAGACCATTGATTGAGGATCTTGAGAAACTTCCTTATCCAGGTTATCATCTCCTGAAAGATATTATCCACAAGTACCATTTCGCGGCCATGGCTGGTAGGAATACACCTTATGCGCTTGTTGAGGGATCTCGGGGGTGTCCATATGAATGTACTTTCTGTACACAATGGCGACATTGGCAGGGTAAATGGAGATTGAAATCAGCCAAGCGCATTGCTGACGAAATTGAGTTTTGCTACACGAATTTTGGAAGCAGATTCATATGGCTCACTGATGATAACTTTGGTGCAGGCTCACGTGCTCGTGATCTGGCTGAGGAAATCATTGAACGCGGAATCACTGAAGATCTTATGTGGTTTGTACAAGCAAGATGCGATGATGTTATCAATAACAAAGAAGCGTTGCCCAGACTGCGAGAATCAGGACTCAACTGGGTTCTCCTCGGCGTAGAGAACTCTGAACTATCGACCCTTCAGAGCTTCAGAAAGGGTATAAAGCCCCAGGAAGCCAAAGATGCAGTCAGACTGCTAAAAGAGAACGACATATTCGCACATGCCATGTTCATAATTGGCGAAAGAAGGGACACCTCCGAGTCAATTGCACGTGTGAGAGCTTTTGCAAATGAGTTGAACCCAGATTTCTCTTTGTTTTCTGTTTTGACGCCTTTTCCTGGCACACAAGTCTATGAAGAAGCGAGACGCAACGGTTGGATTGAGGACTTCAACTGGTCGCATTATGATATGATTCATGCAATAATGCCAACAGAAACTCTTTCAACCAAACAGGTGCAAGAGGAATTGTATGAATGTTACAGAAGCTTCTACGGTTCATGGAGTCGAAGATTCCAAGGGTTGTTTTCGTCCAATAAGCTGAAGAGAAGAATTTATTCGTACATGGCACGAAGAGGCATAATAGCCCAATTGAAAAAGTTGTTCTAGATGGTTGCGTATGCCCAAGTTCTTGTTCCACAAATTTTTGGCATTCACCATCGCTGCTGGCATCTTCGGAATGCTGACGACTCTGATGCTTGCTTTCAACCCTCCGGCTTATAATTACGACTTTGCTTGGCGAAGACCTCTTGTGGGTTTGATGTTTGCAATTGTCTGCACAGCAGGGATGTTTGCTGCGGTTGTTCCGGGGACGTGTTTGAGCGCGCTTGGGCATGACAAAGCCAATATTAAGGTTGCATCTGGTGAAAGCAAAGCTGAGAAGAAAGTGTTTTTGAAGGGGCATCATTTCGATTGCGGCAGATTCTCTAACCATACAGTGGTCGTGCGTAACAACGTTTTGTGTGCCGCTTGCTTTGGGTTGGCACTTGGGGCGTTCATTGCTCTTCTGGGAACCATAGTTTATTTTTTTCTTGGAATGAATTTGTTTGAGACTAGCCTCGAAACTGTGTTATTTGGAGAGGTGGCAGTTGCTCTTGGTTTGGTTGAGTTCAAATTGAAAGGCTATTTGAGACTGCTACTGAATAGCGTTTTTGTTCTAGGTGGATTCCTGACGTTAGTCGGAGTCGACAGTTTGACAGAGAATTTACTTGTCGACTTCTACTTAATTGGACTCATAATTTTATGGATTCTGACCAGAATTTTACTTTCTCAATGGGATCATTGGAGGACTTGTCATGTCTGTATGGAGCCCTGCACAATAGTCGAAAAAGAAAAAGAGTTTTAGAATCTTCGCCGCAATCCGTAGATCGCACCTACAATCATAAGCACTCCAAAGATTATTATAGCGACTGGCCAGACATTTACAGTCTCGGGAATAAGTTCAGCTTGCTGCATTACCCAGATTAAACCCCACAACACGATGATAGCGCCGATTGATATCCCTACGATTGCACCGCCTCCAGGAATTCCGAAGCATTCCTTTTCCATTCGCTTATAATATTGACGGTCGCCAATAGCATACAAAGGCGATCCGCACTGAGAACACTTTTTCGCGTCATCAGAATTTTTGGTTCCGCACTTCGTACAGTACACCATTTGCCAAACCCTTCTGCAGGATAATAGATTGCAACTCGCTTTAAGATTTTTCTATTACAAGCAAAAGCGGTTCCATGGGCGCGCATATTGCTTGCTATGAGCAAATGCTATTCAGTAGATATGATTCAGATTTCGATGATAGAGAATACAGGTGCGTCTTACGACACGTGCTAGAAGACGAAAACTACCCTTAAAAGACAGCTTGTGCGTTATTTTGCGTGACCAAGAAACTGACCACCTTTCACCAGAATATTAAATTAGAATAATCGACCCTATGGTCTTTCGTAAAAGAGTGTTGAGGAAAAGAGCATGCAAATTCAGCCTAGCGAGACAACTTTCAGGAGCTATCTGGCTTTCTGGGTAGGACAACTAGTCTCTTTGCTCGGTTCATCTATTGCGCAATTCGTGATTATTTGGTGGGTAACCTTAGAGACGGGCAGTCCGTTGTACTTGTCTCTTGCTGCTCTCGTCGGTTTCGCTCCTGCAATAATTCTTTCTCCATTTGCCGGGGTCTTTGTTGATCGTTGGAGCCGCAAAGCTTTGATCGGAATTGTAGACTTCTTGCAAGCCCTCGCCACTGTAATTTTAATCCTGCTGTTTTCGCTTGGGTCAGTTTCAGTGTGGCAAGTCCTAGTATTGCTTGCTCTGAGAGGCGTGTTTCAGGCTTTTCACAGTCCAGGGGTCGCAGCTATCATTCCATTAATGGTTCCTCGCGACAAACTGAGCCGGATGAATGGATTGAATTTTCTTTTCAATGGTGCTGTCACGTTAGTCGGACCTGTGGTTGCGGCTGTTTTGCTGGAAGTGTGGCCAATCGGCCAAGTTCTTTGGATTGACGCAGTCACGTTCTTGGTGGCCTTGCTACCCTTATTGGCAATCACCATTCCTTCAGTAAGAGATGGAGAAGACAAAAATCCGGGCAGAAATTCTTTTAAGAAGGAGTTAGGAGAAGGCATAGCTTTCATAAGGCATGCAAGAGGTGTTTTACCCTTTGCTATGGTTGCGACTACGTTGAACTTCTTGCTTACGCCTGTTGGCACTCTGATGCCTTATTATATAAAATTCGAACATTTCGGCGACGCCCCTGAATTGGCGTTTGTCATGGCGTTCTTCCAGGGAGGTATTCTAGCGGGGGGCGTACTAATGTCTTTGATAAAAGGATTCCGAAGAAAGATGGTCGCAGTTGCGCTTTCAGTATACGTAATTTTCTTCGGGTATATTATTCTGGCATTCGCTCCTATAGGATATTTTTGGATCATGGCCATTGGTGGGCTAGTGATGGCCTTATGTATTCCAGTGGCCAATGTGTCGATTCAGACTATACTTCAGACAATCATTCCTGCTAAAATGTTTGGCAGAGTAACCTCAGTTATTGGGGCACTGTCCAGCGCCGCCTCTCCACTAGGCATGGTTCTCTCAGGAGTAGTAGTTGGATTTATAGGAACGTCGAGCCTCTTTCTTGCGTGTTCCGTTTCTGGAATTCTAATTATGACGCTTTCTTGGTTTTTTACCAACATGAGGCATGTGGAAGAAACGAATACGATCGAGAACGTGAACGCTGAGTAGTTGGAATTGGTTCTGCTGGAAAGATGATTCGTTTTGATTATTCTTGAACGTCTACTCATCTTATTATCTTCATGTTCAGCTTAACTACCGACAAGAAATCATTCACTATGAAGACAATATCTCACTGGGTCAGTTCTGCAGATTGATTCGCATGTAGGTTTCTATTAAACCAAGGTTTATTAGAGTTATTTCACACGTCTCTGTCAGAGTGAACATGATAGGAGCAGTGAATAGGAAAAGACTCTACTGGATACTCCTCACAGTAGTGCCGGCTGCTCTGGTAGCTACGGGAATTGTAACACGCCTATCTTTGTCTATGTCGCAATCTCCATTAGACCTTATTAGAATCACGAATATTCAGATAAAGACCGGGTCGCGCCCCTCTGGTTGGTTCCATTTGTATATCCCATTAGAAAGCAGAATAATGGACGCCGCCTTTTTCGATGTCCAATTAATTATCAATGTTGAAAATTCAAAGGCCAGCGACTCATCAGACTTGGAACTTGCCGTGAAGATCGTATTTCACAAGTTCACTGTCGCCTCACAGACACAAATGATCGAAACTCTGAGGGCACAGGAGACAAAAACCATCACGATCTATCTCTACAGTGTTGCAGATTTATACTTGTTTAACAGGTTGGGATACGACAAAGGCCCAGTGTTCTTTGCAACACTATATTCCAACAATGAAGTACTCGATGAAAAGACTATTGATTATGCAACACCTTGACGCACATGTGAATATAAGAGAGTGCGATATCATCATCGTCTCGTTCAGATGCTAGTTTACTATTCATCAAGTTCAATTACGTTAGAATATTGTCAAGTGTTTCTTTTAGAATATGACGCGTGCAGTGTTTCACTAGCTCGTAGTGGTCGTTTTGGGTTTAGCTTTGAAGGTTTCAATGAATTTAGCATTGGTAATTTTCGGGAAAAACTTTTGAATGTCCAAGGCTATGCCTCTTTTCGCTACTTGAACTCCTTCCAAATAAAAGGCTTCTTCAGGCATTTCTATGTTAACAATTTTGGCTCTAATTGAGAATTTGAATTTGGTTTCCTCCACGATTGGTATTCTGCGGTGGATCAGAGCCGCGATTTTTTCGTTTATGGTTTGAAGTTTCTTTTTTACGGTGACGTCATAAACGAGCGTTTTCCCTGCTAATGGAGGATTGAAATCCAGCAAAACACGTCCAGCCCCTATCGCCCGCACGCTAGCCATTTTGCCGCCGTATTCAACGCGTGCCCCAATGGTCGGAGTAATTCCTTTGGCGGTTAACTGTTTTAGCGGAACTCGCTTGACTTTTTCAGAGTCTCTTTCTCCAAATGCTTTGTCTGGCGATATTTCAACAGAGCTAGCCTTGCCAATCTTCATTGTCGTTAGAGCCTCATCTAAGGCTTTAAGAACCCATCCTTCTCCTATCACTATCAGTTTCGGTTCGTACATTTCACCCTCTTCGTGCAAGTGTTCTTTTTTGGCGGTCTCTTCACTAGTAGTGTCGAAGACTTCGTTTGTCTCTTTCACATTTGCAACATAGTCAATTAGTATGAAATCGCCCTTCTGTAAAGCCATTGTGTATCATCCTTTGGAATATTGCCAAAGTAAGTTGTGGACCTCAATAAAAGCTTTCGCTCAGAGAATATTCTGTTGATTCCATATGTTTAGCTACAAATCAAGCAAGCTTAATATCACGTTTTACGCAAAATAACTGCTCGAAATTTGAAGAGATAATGCCTTTGAAAGGAACTAAAAACGCTTATTTCGGAATTCTTCTTCTCGGAATTATAAGTTTGATGGGCGACATCGTGTACGAAGGCTCAAGAGGCGTATTGCCCAGTTACCTGGAGTTTCTAGGAACGTCGGCGCTAATTGCTGGTTTGGTCGGCGGATTGGATCTTTTGGGTTACGCTGTCAGGCTCGTCACCGGCATTCTAGCGGACAAGACGCGTGCGTATTGGGCTTTCGTGTTCATAGGTTACGGGCTGATTGTTTCGATTCCATTGTTGGGAGTATTCACAAGTTTGGAAATTGTTGTGATACTTGTCTCGCTTGAAAGACTTGGGAAGGCCTTTAGAGCGCCTTCCAGAGACGCAATCTTGTCCATTATAAGCAAAGGTGTAGGGGTGGGTAAAGCCTTCGGCATTCATGAACTTTTGGATCAGATAGGCGGAATGCTAGGACCATTGCTTGTGTTTGCATTAATGCTTCACAGTAACAATAATTATCAGCATACTTTCAGTTTTCTTTTCCTGCCTTTTCTAGTATTGCTTGGGGTTTTGGTCTACGCTTATCGAAAAATCGGTTCCAAAACAATTGTTGACACATCAAGCCCAAGGGGAATAGGAGAGAAACTGGCAAGACCTTTCTATGTTTACACTTTTGCAGTGCTACTAAACACGGTTGGGTTTATACCATACACCCTTATTCTTTTCAAGGCCTCGGAAATTCTTGAACCGATGAATCTGCAGTGGTTTGTACCTTTATTCTACTTGCTTATTCAAGGCGTGGACGCACCTGTGGCTTTGATTTCAGGGTATGCTTACGACAAGTTTGGAACAAGAGTTTTAGTCATGCCGTTTATGCTTTCTATATTTCCTCCTTTGCTCACGCTATTTACCACGGAGCTGACTATGCTTTTGATGGCTTCGATATTCTTCGGTCTGGTTCTCGGAATGCAGGAGTCAATTTATCGCGCGGCAGTCTCGGAATTAACGCCGATTTCTTCAAGAGGAGTAGCATATGGCATTTTCAACACAGCTTACGGCGCTGGCTTGCTAATCAGCGGCGCATTATGCGGATTCTTGATGATTTCAAAGCCGCCTTTCATCGCAGTGATTTTCTACGTTCTCATTGTGCAGTTAATGGCAACATTTTTGCTACTCAGCGTCGGCTCAAAATTGAAAAAACGAACGGTATAGTTAATAAAAAGGTAGATTAAAACATGGGAAGTTTAGGAAGGCATAGGGTGTGAGCGTGCAAGACCTCTTCGACTATTTGGAGTTTGACTTTCTTTGGAGGAAGCCTCTATTCTTATCTTTACGTAGAAAATCAAAGTTTTCGTTTTTGGCTGCAAATTGCTGAAGAGATTTTCAAACATTGGACATAGAAAGAGAAAAGGCAACACTATGAGTCACCATTACCAAACGAAGTGCTCCTAGCAAAGGGCTAAGCAAAACCAGAAGATTATTCCATAAAGAATAAAACTGACGCAGAGGGTGTATCCATGTGCGGGGCATGAACACAAAACTAGCATTTGTTTTGGTTCTATTTGCGTTACTGTCCTCCTTATTGCTAATGAGGCTTTATCCAATCGAGGTTAAAGCTCCCAACAGCCATCGGGTTCACAACCTTGACACTGCCTTAAATTACACGACGATTCAAGAAGCGATAAACGACGTCGCCACTTCAAATGGTCACACGATTTTTGTCGAAGAAGGAATATACTATGAGCACGTGGTTGTGGGCAAATCGCTATCGCTGGTTGGAGAGAATCAATACAGCACGATCATTGACGGGAATGGAACAGACACAGTTGTTCACGTCACTGCTGACAGCGTAACTATTAGAAGATTCTCGATCAAGAACGGCAGCATCGGCATTCACATTGACAATTCTAGCGGTTCTTTGATTTCAGAAAATAGCATAATTGACAATTATGGGGATGCTGTTCTCATAGACTATTCCACTAATTGCAACGTCTATAGTAACGTAGTTGGAAATAACACCGATAGAGGCATTCTAGTTACAGAAACGCAAAACTTCATAATCAGCGGCAACACTGTATATGGTTCAAAAGAAATGTATGGAATCAATGCTAATTCTTCAACGAATGGCTTGATTGCACGAAATAACGTGTATGAAAACGCTTTTGACGGAATAGGCATTGTAAGTTCAAGCATTTGCACAGTTGTCGCAAATAACGTGAACGATAACCCGTTATATGGCATTTACATTGACGAATCCAGTGATAGCTTCATCTACCATAACAATATTGTCAACAACAGTATACAAGCTGCGGTCACGAACTCGACGATTCATTGGGACGATGGTATTGAGGGAAATTATTGGAGCGACTATAACGGAACCGATGCGGATCAAAACGGAATAGGCGATTCTCCATACAACATATTCGAAGGTGGAGGACTATACGCAGACAGTCTCCCGTTGATGGGCAGGTTTAGTGGCTTTAAAACCTCTTTTGATTATCAGGTTAATATTATTAGCAATTCTTCAGTCTCTAATTTCGGTTTTTATTTGGTTAATTCATCTTATGCGGCTTTGACTTTCAATGTTCGTGGAGAGATAGGAAGTCAAGGTTTCTGTAGGCTTCGCATTCCCAAAGTTTTGATTAACGGCTCATATAATGTAAGGTTTGACGGAATTATTGTAACCTATCCTCAAGTTAGAGAGTTGCAGCCTTCCAACGAGACTTTTGAATATCTTTACATCAACTATGCGCACAGTGATCATGTCATAGAAATCAGCGGAACAACGACGATACCAGAGTTATCACCACTCACAATGATAGTGTTTTTGATGGTGGCAACATTATTCGCAATCATGATTTACAGAAGAAAACCACCCTTCGTACATCTGAAAAATTGACATAACACACGACAAATCTTTTATTCATTTTGTTTGCACTATTCGTTCGGCGAGACTACATGTTTGAAAGCGTTTTAGAAAAGGTCCCTGAGTACAAATCCTTCTACACTATAGATGAATTAAACGAGAGTTCTGAAAAGCTCGCTAAAAAATATCCATCTAGGGTCAAAATTTTCGAGATAGGCAAGTCACGTAAAGGAGAGAAGATCAGGGCATTAAGGATTGGCAAAGGGAAAAAGACGGCTTTGCTTTTCGGTTTCCCACATCCAAATGAGCCTATCGGTAGCATGACACTGGAATATCTTTCTTTGAAACTAGTGGAAGACAAAGCCCTGAGCGAACTCGACTTCACGTGGTATATAATCAAAGCCATAGACGTAGATGGAGCAAGGCTCAATGAAGGATGGTTCAAGGGACCCTTCACTCCACTTAATTATGCTTTGAATTATTATCGCCCACCATCCTACCAACAGGTTGAATGGACTTTTCCAATTGAGTACAAAACGCTTGTTTGGAACAAGCCGCTTCCAGAAACAAAAGCCTTGATGAAGATAATCGATGATAGAAAGCCAAGGTTCATGTACAGCCTCCACAATTCTGGATTCGGCGGGGTCTACTTCTATGTTTCATCGCCCTGCAAACCGCTTTACAGCAAGTTTCAGAATCTAGCCAAAAAGGAAAAATTACCTTTACATTTAGGCGAGCCGGAAGCTCCATACATGAAAAAACTTGCAGATGCAATATTCAAAATGCCAACCTCAGCTGAGTCATACGAGTTTCTAAAGAAACATGTGAAGAAGGACCCAGCAAAGATAATTAAAGGCGGCACAAGCAGTGTCGACTACGCTCGAAAAGCAGGAGAAAACTTCACTTTAGTGTGCGAAATGCCCTATTACTATGACCCACGAATTGCAGAAACTTCCAAATCAGATGTCACCAGAAAAGAAGCAGTTTTCTATAACATTAAAATTGAGAAAGAACGTTACAATTTCGTCAAGAAAAACTACACACAAGTAAAGGCACGCATCAAGAAACATAAGAATAAAAAACCGTTCATAGACACTATTGAAGAGTTTCTTAGACGCTTTCCAGATCAAATAGCTGCACGCGAACATTGGGCTGAGACTGACCCTAAGTTGAAAAAAAAGGCAACAGTGGCTGAAAAGTTTGATTCATATGTGCTTAGCCGTTTCTATGGTCTTTTGATTTCTGGAATACTCTATCGCTGCGTTAAGGACACAGAAAACAGAGAGGTTGAAAAAGAAGCTTTCAATCGCACTACAGAATTGAATCAAGAGCTGGAAAAACAGCTTTCCTATAAGGTCATACCTATAAAGAGCCTAGTCAGAGTGCAGCTTGGAAGCGCTTTACTGGCAGCAGAATACGTTAACAGGAAACACTAATCCATGGGATTTTATACCTTTTTTCGTAGTTTATTGCTGTTATGAGAGTATCTTTTACATCTATCATGTCGTGCGCTAGCAATTGCACGGAAATTATGAGAATTGAGCCGAGGGCAATAAAGTGAACTTTAAAAGTCAAGAGTACGAAGATTAGATAGTTCATCAATTTTAGCACCTTGGGGACTGATGTAAATATGAATAATACGAAGAAATTATGGATACTCGTCCTAATTTTGACACTCGCGACAACCTCACAGGTAAGAACGAACGCTACTTCTCAGACTGTTGTTAAGGTTGAGCCATACCAAAATGTAGCCGGAATTGGTCAACAGTTCAATGTAAGTATAACAATTGCGGATGTCCAAAACCTTTTCGCGGTTGAAACGCAGCTATATTGGAACAATTCGATTCTACATTTGGGAAATGCTGAACCACTACTGGGCGTGGAGTCGCATCCTGAAGGAGTTTTATATAATGATTCACAACCCATTTTTGTAAATGAAACAATCGGTAGCGGTGAGTATTTACTTAATGCTACATCCATTGGCACATCAACTCCGTCCTTCAACGGCAGCGGAACCATCACCAAATTAACCTTCAACGTCGTTGACATCGGAAGCTGCGAATTAGTCTTGCAAACATTATTGTATAATAAGGCGACATCATCAGAACCTGCAAGCCAAATTCCACATTCAAAAAACAATGGCTACTATAGCCCAATATACATAACTGCATTACCTCTTGAGGTGAATCTGGGAGAACGCGTCAAGGTTCTTGGATATATTGAGGCACTGCAAGAAAGTGTTAACGTCACAATTCAATACTTGTTCGAGAATGAGACAAGCTGGGTTACGTTGGAAAATGTTACAGCGAGCAGTCAAGGCGATTACGAATCAGAATGGATACCGCCTAGAGAGGGAACGCATCAAATTAAAGCAGTGACTACAATTCAGGAAGCAAGAACAGAAAGTGCAATTGCAAGTATTTCCGTAAAGCCTCTCATAGGTGGACCTTGGTTCCTATACCTTTTAGCGTGCGTACTGTTCATAATGATCGCGATAGCTATCTTCATAATCTATAGAAAACGGAGATAATGATAGCATGTGCTAGTCTAAATCATGGAAAAAACCAGCTTAATCCTGGTTCTAGAGGTTTAGACAGCCGTTCCGTTCCTGTTTTTTGCTGCATTTCCTCTGGTTTTGATTGGTGTTGTGCACTCTGTTGATTAAGGGGAGACTGTTGTGCAAACTGCATACGTGCTGTTAGACGCATAGAGATGGCTTGTAGCCTAATGTTCAATCATATGTACGGGGATCTACTATCCGCAGAGCACAACAGAAACCCTCACTTTACCGTATAAAAAGGCTTGAAATACGCTCAAAAACATATTATGAACCCTCGGATACATGTCATAAATCGTAATAGAGCTTAAATCTTTTAAAGCGAATCAGATATAATCAGAGAGCAGAAAAGACGAGTTGATGTATGATGGTAAAGAGCGGAGAAGAGGAGAAGATTAAGCGTATCCTGACAAGCCCAAAAACCGCAGCCATAAAAACCATGCTCGAAAAAGACCATGCCATAGACTGCATAATGCTGCTTCACATGAAACGGGGAAAATGGAAAGAAGCCAAAGATTTCATGCGCGAAAACGGCTTAACCCTCAGCGACGGTACGTTCAGATCAAGGATGATCGAAATAGAAGATCTAGGCCTAGCCAAGAGCGAACGCATTGATCCACTGAAGAAGTATTACGTCAAGACAGAATTTGGTGAAAAAGTCGCCAAACTTCTACTAGAATTCTTCGACAAACTTAACCTCTAACACCGAAACCAACAACTGTCACCTGTAGAACACATTTCTAAATAATGGTCTTTTACATAGTAAACTAGCCGTACGTTTTCAATTTCTTGTTGTTCTGTTTTACAAACGAATAATATAGTGTCTTAAGTCGTAAGATTTAAATCCCTTGCTTCTACTAAAATACACGTGAAACCCCAAAAGGAGGGATAGAAAGAAAAATGAAAATATTGAAGAGCAGGAAAGCACTAAGCCCCGTAGTCGCATCAATCATCCTCATCGCTGTGACCGTTGCAGTCAGCATCGCAGTAGCAGCGTGGATGGGAGCCTTGACATTTACATTCATGGGAACTGAACAGCTAACGATATCAAAGATGACTTGGAATTGGAATGACACCCCGACCTTAAGAACATTCACTATAATGATAAACAACACAGGAACTAAAGATGTAACAATACAGCAGGTATTAGTAAACTACGGAACTTTAGGAGTTACCCAGCCAACTAATCTGCCACTTGTTCTTTTATCAGGAACTGGCACTTCGCTAACTGTAACATATGCATACACAAACGGAACCAACTATGATATCTCTGTAGCATCGTCAAGTGGTTATAAGTACACCAATGCCTTCGCTGGTGGCCAGAACTCAGGATAGTCTTCCATCTTTGTTGCGATTCGGGAGTAGGGTGGTTCAAGCCACTACAAATTTCCCCCTGTTGTTTCCTCTTTGGAGGTGCGAAAAATAAATGGTCGTGGAAATAAAAGAGTACACATCAGCAGAAGATATAGCTGAAACCCTAGATAAGGAGATATCCGAAACTAAGAGCACGCTAGGCGAGTATCTACGTCGATTAGATGACATCAGGGCATTAGCCGAAAAATCAAAGAAAATTCGCGAAGTCGTCATGAAGCTCGCAGGCAAGAAAGGTGGAACCGAAAGCCTCGGCGAAATCACCATAGGCAGCCTAAACATAGTGTTGGATGCCAATCCATTTCATGAGCTTACAGCTATCGAGCAAGTTGTGCGAAGCCATCAGGAAAGGCTTTTGATTCTACAGAAAGCTCGCGAAGCACTGAAATGGCTGGATCAGCTTGGAGACACTGAAGGTCTGAAGTATCTTGTCGTAGAAACTGATGGCGTTCCCGAACGTATACTCTTTAAACTGTTCTAAATGGCGACATGGGAAGTGAAAGTTATGAGTAATGAAGTTTACTCTTTTGCTCTAAAAAGTGCTTTGGACGAGATTCGAAATGTGTGCCCAGATGTTACTAGCACGTTCATGTTCAGAGAAGACGGCGAAATAGTGGCTGGAGACGAGAGTACACCTGAAAAAACAATGGTGCGTGTTGTAAATGCGTTTGATAGCATTTTAGAAAAGGCTGAAGCCATAGGTGGTGTTGAAGGTATAACCCTTGAAGGCAGCAACGGTAGAGTAGACGTCTCCTATGTAAAAGACCTTTATCTAGTTACAGTTACGTCCAAGAAAGCAGACATGAACTTCGTGAACACGGTGACCCGCGTCCTAATTCCAACGGTTCTAAAGCTACTGGATAACATCCACCCTACCTCCCTCAAGAGCAATCCACCATCGCCTAAAATAGAGCCTGAAATCCCTGCGGTTGAAGAATCTGAGGAGACCGTTGAGGAAGATGCGATAGAAGAGCCTAAAGAAATAATAGACCCTGAAACCAAACCTGAGCTAGCGCTTCCAGAGCCTCCTGTAAACCAGCTCATAGTTGAAAACCTTGGCGGTTTACTGGTTCCCTCCGACACTGTACGCATTGACACAGAAATACTGTCCCAATGGGACAGTCTCTACGACGACAAGAAAATCGAAGAAGTCATAATTGAAACCTTTGACGGGAAGAGCGCACGAAGTAAAGTCAAACCGATCAAAGGTTCAAAATACGAGGGAAAGGGCATCATACGGATGCCGGAAAAAATACAGATTGATCTCGGAGTCAGGAAGGGCGAACTCGTGAGGGTTAAGCCAATAGTTGAGTAACGGAGGCTATGTAATGGGTAAGAAAAAAAGAGGAACTCAAGAAGCTGCTACCATGACTGAACCCGTAGCCGTCGAATCAACTGTAGACAACTTACGGGGAAATCTCGAAGAAATCAAAACATACGAAGGAGTAATAGGCTACATTCTAAGAAATTCTACCTCTGCAACAATAGATCTTAAGGATCCAACAAAAATAATCGACTACGCCATTCTTTCATCTTCGTCCGTTGACGCGAGCCAAGAGCTTTCAGAGCTTTTTGATCTGGGCGATGTCAAGAAAATAATCCTTGAAGGCAAAGAGGTCAAGATACTTTCTTTAACGATAGACGAAAACAAAGTAAGCATCTTCACAGAAAAAAACGTTGATCAAGAAAAGATTCTGAAAAGAATTCGTTCGACTTAGATGAGATTAAGATCAACATATTTTCTTTGTTCACTTCCCCGGTATATTTTCTTAACATAACTAGATGTCATTTCAGAAAGTTTAAATTGCGGTTTTCTAATTATATTTCTTGGGAGAAGGGAGTCTTAGCAGCCTTTCCAGAGGCTGGTTTGATGAATTTGTCGGTTCAGAATAAGAAGAACAGAGGCAATAGTCATCGTGGGCGATTTGACATTATTGCAGATATCTTGGAAGCCTCTCACAACGGGACCAAAAAAACCTATTTGATGTATCATTGTAATCTGAGCTTCAAACAGCTAAGAGGCTATCTGGATTTTCTACTTAAAAAGGGGTTCTTATGGCGTGTTAGTAACGATGGCAATCCTGACCCAAGGTTGTTCACAACCACAGATAGGGGTAAGGAGTTTTTGAGGGCTTACAAAAATCTGAAAGCTCTTATGAAGTAATATTTGTAGCTAGGAATCTTCGAACATTTCCTTCGATTCTAATCGTCTTGTTTGCTTCATCGACTACTATGAAATTGTATTCCTCTAGAAATCTTATGATTTGTAAGATCTGATTCTCGTTCAACTTGATTTCGTGTTGTATCTCTTTTAGAGTATACCATTGTTCATTACTGAGCAACTCCAAGATTCTCGCGATTTTTGATGTTGTCAATGTATCTTCCAGCAGTAGTATTCATTGTGTGATATTCGTTTAAATGCCTTGTGAGGTTGTCTTTTAGAACTTTTTTCTAGAAAGTACGGCAAGATTAAAAGGGAACTTCGATGCAGTGTAGACATCAGAGGCTTGGTGAAAGATTCATGAACGAAAACGAGGTAGTTGTCAGATATGAACCATTCAAGGAAATTGTGGTGATGGAACACACTTTCTTTTCAACGCCTAATGACATAGCAAGATTCGTCTCTATCATTGCAGGAGGCAAAGCTGTTGGACTATACTGGACTGAAGGCGTGGTATTCTTCTATTTTCCGCTGCCAGCGTCAACAGAAACTGTTGCAAAAACATTGGTAGAGAATAAGAAAGTCTACTGGACCTTTGTCGGCTACTCTTTCATGCCAAAATATGAATCAACAATCGAAACAAAAGAGAAAATGATCGTCCCAGTGATCGACATCTCCTCCAACCCGATACTCCGGAAAGCTGCAGAATGGCTGAAAGAACAAAAATAACTATCCAAGAGCATTAAACAATGAATTCTTCTTACCCAAAAGAATTATGCATAATAGGAAAAGTCTTTTCAGGAAAAAGCGAAGGCAAAGCATTCATCACATTCCCTTGGGTAAGAAAGCAGATAATTGAAAAACTTGGTTTCATTCCATACCCAGGCACACTAAACATAGAACTCGCTGGGGATGATGTTAAGCTTAAGAAACTACTAGTTATGGCAAAACCGACAGAGATCTCGCCAGTAACGGGCTTTTGTCGGGGAAAATGCTTCAAAGCTCACTTAATGGACAACGTGAAATGCGCTATCATCATTCCTGAGATCACAGACTATCCTGAAAATGTTCTAGAGATTATTGCTTCAGTAAATTTGCGGGAGAAACTTCTACTCAAAAACGGTGATACAGTAAAAGTCAAATTAACGCTTCAATAAAACTATGTTTTAGGTTTGTTCTTCAGAAAATTTTGCACGTACTTTTCCAGCCATTTGCTCTTCTTAAGGTAGGAGCCATAGTTTACGAGAGCGTTCATAGCTCTTGCCGCGTCTTCTGGCGAGGAATAAGCTGGAATTCCTAACTTGTCAAACCTAAAGCGTGTGTACAAAGCCATTTCAGTTTCACCAATGTCACACGCAACAATAGGCTTATCATATTTGCTGGCAACTTCTGCAATTCTGTCTATGTAATCTTCTTGCAAAGTTGGCGTATGATGTAAGCCGAGCATTATGAGACCGTCAATTTCTCGGTCTTGAAAAAGGATCTTCGTTACATACTCAAACATTTCAGAAGTTGCGGAGCCAGTAATGTCCACTGGGTTAAGATTTGTTGCAAATTTCGGAAGTTGACCATTTTCCTTCAACTTCTCGAACTTCTGAATTGTCTTTTCAGAAAAGCGTTTAATTCTCAGTCCTTTCGCTTCACATTCGTCAACAGCCATTATGCCAGGACCACCGGCATCAGTTATTATGCCAACATTTTTGCCTTCGGCTGGAGGTTGCATGGCTAATGCCTTTCCAGCATCAAAGAACTCTTCCATGTCCTTCGCCCTTAAAATTCCCGTTTGTGCAAAAACAGCGTCATATATTTTGTCTGAGCCTGCCATGGCGCCCGTATGTGAAGCCGCGGCTCTAGCTCCTGCTTCGGTTCTCCCTGCTTTAAGAGCCACGATGGGTTTTCTCTTTGACACTTCTTTGGCTACGTTAATGAATTTCCTTCCAGATTTTATGTCTTCCACATAGAGCAGTATAGCCTTTGTTTCATCATCGTGTAACAAGTAATACAGCATTTCTGCCTCGTTAACGTCGCATTTGTTGCCAAAACTCACAAACTTGCTGACGCCAATTTGCCGTCCAGTCAAATAGTCAAGAGCCGCAACGCCGAAAGCTCCACTCTGTGTGACTATTGCTATGTCTCCAGGCATGGGGCGAGGAGTTGCAATGACTTCGTCTCCTGTCGTCAGAATTTTTGTCTCAGGAAGAAAAAGCATGTCCACACCTGTCCTTGAATCGTAAACTCCAAGGCAGTTTGGACCTAGGACTCGCATTCCAGCTTTTTTGGCTATAGCCACAATTTTGTTTTCAAGTTCATGCTTTCCAATTTCACCGAAACCTGAGCTGATAATAACAATATTTTTCGCTTTTTTGGATGCCGCGTCCTCCATTATATTTGGAACAATGTTTGCTGGAACAACAATCACAACTAATTCGAGTTCGCCCCGAATTTTAGTCAAGAATGGATAGCATTGAAATCCCAGGATGTAGTCTTCGTGTGGGTTGACGGGGAAGAGTTCTCCCTTAAAGGTTCCCCTTCTTTTGTTTTCAGCAAAATTCTTGAAAATCACGTGCCCTGCCTTGTTTATCTTTCTTGTAGCTCCGACGACGGCAACCGATCGAGGATTAAAGAACGTGTCTAGTTGCTGGATTGCTAAGTCCATTCCGTTCACCTTTTGCTTCTAACAATGACTATGGGTTTATGTTTTACTGTCTCAAGCATTTCCCAGCTAACCCCAGCCAATTCTGTTTCAAACTTCTCAGCCATATCCCACACAGTTCTTCCCGCGCCATAGCCTCTCACGTGATTTGCAACTTCAGCAATTTCCAAAGCTGCTTCCACCGTCATTTTGCATCCAGCCGCAGCTATTGGAGTAGCTCTTCTCTTGAGTCTCAGACAGCGTCCAGCAACGTAAATGACAAAACCACCAAAAGAATGAATGCCTTTAACGGGTTTTGGACGAGGAGTGAAATGAAAATTCATAAATGAATAGGTTTTGTCAGTGTCCACAATAACAACGCAAACTTTCTTTCGCAGCTTATTCCAAATTAGTGTACATATTTTCTGGGCCACTTCATCGGCATTATTCATTGGCAAACTCACGTAGGAATATGGCAGATTACTTCCATCAATGCCGCCCTCAGAGCCAAACATCAAAGCCTGCAACAAACCAGCGCGCTCTAGAGCAACTTGTTTATGACGACTGCCCATTCCCGATGGATATTCACGAAGTCGTTGAAGGAGTTTTTCTCGAAAATGACACAATGGGCCTAAAAAGTAGCCCCAAGCTATGTGCATCCAAAACGTGGCGATTAGTCTTGCATTCAAGCCTGGTCTAACAATGTTCTCATCCACAAAATTGTTTCGAGCGGTTAAAATGGCCTTTTCCGACACAACCACAAAATCTCCGTCAGCTATTTTTCCGTTAACACCCTTGATAATCTCTTCCCAGAAATTTCTATTAGGTCTCCAATATTTTGTGACAACCGCCAACGCTTTATATTTGGACATTTAAATCGCATCAAAATCTAAAATGCTATAACGTCTTACAGGTTTCTGAATCGTTTCCTTAGTTCTTCGATGTTACATTCTGGCGGCTTCATTTTTCCTTCTGCACAATAACCTCGCAGTATACATGCTGGTCCTGCATTTTCGAAAAGCGCTGGTGCAGCCTTCTTTGCTTGTTTGAGCATTTCAGTGGCTACTTCCCTTATTTCCCATTGTGCACGCGCGCAACATCGAAGATTGCAAAAGTGTTGCAGTTCACGGGCATTCATCGTAACGATTATGTTTGTTTTGGCTGCGTTTGGAAGAATAAACCGCGCGTCTTCTTTCGGAATGCCCGCTTTTAGAAGCTTCTGATATGTTTCGGAGATTTTCTCTAAGGCGTCGTCAAAAATTTCCTTTACTCGCGTATTTTTTGTGATGCTTGGCGGTGTTACATATTTTTCTGGTGTATCGTAAGTGACGTAGCGTTGGCTTTGTTGCGTATAGGACGCAACGCGGTGTCTAACTAGCTGATGCGTCATTGTCCTAGAAACCCCCTCAATGCTGAAAGTGAAAGATGCATGTTCAATCACTGAAACGTGCTCATAGCCAGTGACTCGCTTGATTATTCTTTTCGCGGTTTCCGAGTCAATGTTCTCCAAAATTTCTGATGGACGTCCAATTTTCGTCGAGGTTAGAGCTGCAGCTCCGCACAGAAGTTCAGGGTCTGTCGTGTGTCGAAGAAGCTTCACTTTCATTTTTCATCCTCCTTCTTCAGTTCAGCATCGAAGTAATAGATTTGCTTTATGCAAAACAATCTTCTGAAAGATTCTTAGGCAAATCCTAGACATGGGCGTATACGCGATCACTTGTGTATCTTCCGCTTTCCATTTCAGTTTCTATTTCATGCAGTAGCAATATTCGCCTAAAAGTTGGTGGATGTGTAGAAAACCAAGTGTTTATTTTTGACCATGCTGATTTTGCTTCTTTTTCCATGGCTAATTCAAGTTCTCTTTGGTCAAGCACCCCGTCCTTGTCTAAATCGTAATCCTGCTTCTTATCCATTATCTGCTGGATTTCTTGCTTAGCCATTGCCGGATCACCTATATAGAAGGCTCTAGCCCCAGATGGCGGTTTGGGCGAGAGCGATAATCCATAAGTAATTTTCGCTAGTGCGCTTTGCAAGCCCCGTGGCGAGCCTGTTACATATGCTGCGTATGCATCTGCGTAATGCTCGCGCAGTCTGCTTAGCCTCATCACGCAAAGTAATGAAATGACGTAGACTACATACGAGATTACCCCTATGGCGATGAACGCTGCTCTTATGCTTCCTTCCTCTTTTTTCCTTGACGAGCCAGACCATCTAGTTGCTTGCCATGTTCCTCTTGCAATCAAATAGGCAAGAAGTGGCAGTGCTGAGAGCACCGTCATCACAACATAATCTTTGTGCCTTATGTGCCCCAACTCATGACCGATCACGCCTTTAACTTCGTCCTTGTTGAGATTAGTCAAGAGACCTTCGTGCACTGCTAAGGTTGCGTCACCTGCAGTTCTGCCAAAAACGAAAGCGTTGGGTGTACTATCTGGCACTGTGGCTAACTTTGGCATTGGTATTCCAGTCTTGTCTGCCAATTCCTTGACTGTGGATTCAAGCCATGGATTTTCTCCGGAATCTAGGTATCTAAGACGGGTTGAACTTCTGACAATTGCTGGTCCGATGAGATACTGCAGCAATATGAACAGGATCGTGCCGATCAAAGCGTAAATCCAAGAAAGTCCAATAATTAGCATGATTGCAGTCAAAAATATGGCAAATATGAAAGTCGCTAGAAAAATGGATGTGCCCATTGCGAGTTTCAACTCAGCCAATCTAGCCAATGCGTGTCCCAGCCATATCGATATAAATGGTATTGAATTAAAGTTTTCCTAATTTGCAGTTTTTGCCTATTGCTGCCGAAGTTTACCGAGTAGTTTTCTTGAACGAAGCTGGTGGAGGCAAAACTATCTCTTCTGTTACTATGGCTGAAGATATTTCTTCTATTCCTTCAATGGATCTCAACTCTTCGATGATTGCTGACAGTCTTCTGAGACTTCGCAGCCTTGCCTTGATAACTAAATCGAAATTGGATGCTTGTACCTCGATTACCTCTTCGATCTCCTCAAACTTCTTCAAACTGCGTAGAACGTCTTTTCTAGGAATGTGTCCTCTTCCTGGAATTACTTCCGCCAAATTTATCAGTAACAAGGCGCTTATTGGCTTGTTTGTCTTTTCATAGTTTATTAGCGCTTTATATCCTATGATTACACCTTCTCTCTTTAGTCTTTGGACTCTTCTATGCACAGTAGAAATTGGTAAACCCACGATCTTTGAAAGGGACCTACTTGATATTTTTGATCGTCTCTCAAGCACCCTGATTATAGCATCATCCTTTTCATCCATTTTGGTCACTACATATGAGATTTTTTCTCACGTTCTTTAATATTTCGATGCTTTTTCTCGAAAATTTGAGACAATTCTTAGATATTTTTGATGCAGTTTCTCATTAAGGGGAAGGTCGAGTAGATCTGGCTAAAATGGAGGTGGGGAAATGTTAGAAATATTGGTGGTGCTGTCTGCGACGTTCGCCGCAGTCTTGGTATTCGTCAAATTAACTTACACGGTCGTTCAACCTCACCAAGCGCATGTAGTAGTGACTAGAGGCAAGGGAAGAAACGTCTACTGTTCAAGAGAAGGCCTGAAAAGCTCCTATTTCCACATTCCGCTAATTCAACAACGAAGCGTTCTTCCGCTGGAGAACATACAGTTAAAAATCGACAACATTGCCTTTCGAGACAAAGACTTAGCAAAGTTCTCATGCGATGTCGTGTGCTGGGTTAACGTTCAGGATCCAATACTTGCAGCTGAAAGGCTAGGGAAAGTAGAGGCAGAACAAACTATCGAGGGTTTCAGACAGGTTGAGGCAGATGTTAAAGCCCTCATCGAAGCTGTAAGCAGAACTACAACGATGAAGTACGAAATTGTTACCTTAATGGGTGAACGACAGATGTTCGGTGAAACTGTCGAAAGAGAAATTGATCAGCAACTGAAGGGTTGGGGTCTAGAACTGGTTGACTTAGAAATCATTGATTTTCACGATGCAGAGGGATACAAGGTTATTGAAAACCTTGAGAAACGACGTGCCAAGGAAATCGAGTCCGAAACAAGGAAGAAGATTGCTGAAAAGGAAAAAGAAGCCGCAATTGCTGAATCGACTGCCGAAAAGGAAACTGAATTGGTCAAGGCGCAGAACGAAGAAGCATACAGGACAAGGCAAATTGAAAAGGAAGAAGCAATTGGAAAGAAAGAACAAATGAAGCACATGAGAATATCAGAACAAGAACAAAAGGCAAATAGACAAGCGGTTGAAGCGACAAGAACAAAAACAGTAGGTGAAGCCGAAGTCCACAAAGAGGCTTCCATAAAGAGATCCGAGGGTGAGGCCGAATCTACAAGAGTAAAAGGTAAGGCCGATGCAGACGTCATAGATCTCAAGGGTACAGCTGAGGCCGAAGTCACGAAGAAGAAACTGCTTTCTGAAGCCACAGGTAAAGATGCGTTGGCTATTGCTTTGAAGAAGTTCAATGAAGCCGGTATTCTTTTAGAACTAATAACTGCAATCAGAGATGTACAACTGGGCAAGTACAAGAATCTTGGTGAAGCACTGCAGAAAGCCAATGTCAACCTAATAACAAGCGGAGAAAAAGACATACTTGGAATCCCTGTTGGCGCTGATCTAGGTGCTGACGTGGGTGCGATGATCACTGCGATGGAAAAGGCAGGCTTTGACATCAAAGGTCTGATTCAGGCAATTGGTGAAGTCGCAAAGGATGTGTTGCCAACATCAAAGAAGAACAAGCCAGAGACTAATCAGTAACCTTTTCTTAGACAAATTCTGGAGGTGATAGAAATGGCTGATAAGAATACGCTAGAACAAAACTTAGTTACGTTAGAAGTACGTATCAGCAAAAAAGCCGCTGACCTTATAGCCACGTACGCAAAAACCACGGGATACAATGTCAAAGATCGAGTTGTCGAGGAACTCGCGTTCGCTATACATGAACTACTCAAGATCGACAAAGAGAGGAATATTTCCTTGGAAGAATTCAGAGGAGTTCTGAAAACATTTAGACGGTTTGAAGGCAACGATCAATAGGATTTTGAGAACTTGTGCATGAGAAGCAAGAAATCTGGGGAAAAATCCATGAGCTTCTCGGTTAGGTAGAAACCGCGCGTTTATTTTCAGTCATTTTCGGATGAACTAGTTGACGACAATGTGGACAATGAACGAGTGCTTTGTCTCCAATGGATCTCCATTTCTTCTTGCAGAAGGGGCATTGAAACCACGCAGTTTCTCCAGGGAGAACTAACCACTGTCTGCTCAGAATCCATAATATCACTCCTGAAACTAGCATCACGTCTCCCAAAATGACAAGGTATATGAGTTTGAATTCAAATCCTGAGATGTTAGCCAGTTTTTCTGTCCAGAGAAGCGACAAGAAAGTAGAAAAAGGGTCCCCGCTTGAAGAGAGCTGAGGATATGTTTTCCATATAGTGAGTATAAGAGAGACTATTCCTATTAGACAAAATATTAAACTAAGCGCATATGCAGATTTCTGCTTACGAAGAGTTCTTTTCATTCAAGATTCTAACCTTTGGGCTGATTGCTTTTGCTGAAGTTGCTTGCTCTCTGAGTCAAATCATGCGGGTATAATGGCTTCAGCGATTCGTGTTTCTATCACAGAATACCGTTCTCGAATTTCACTCGTTAGAACGCCAATTTCTAAGTGAAGTCTTCTCTTAGATTCAGGTGCCAAGTCTTTCGATTTTGCTATACCTTCTTCCATCTTGTGTATTTCATGTTCAGCGTCATGTTTCATCTCTTTGGTTTTCTTCAGCAAATCCACCTTAGTCTTTTCGATTTTTTCAAATTGGTTCCTTATGTCTCCAGCTTTTTTGTTCAGTTTCTGTTTTATCTCGAGCAATTTCTCACTGTATTCGCGTTCAGAAGGTCCTCCCATTGCGCACACCACTATTGTGTCTGTTATCGCAATACTTAATAAGTCTTGTTATTTACAAATTAATAAACACACAACTACAAACTCACATTCTCACTACGGACAAAAAACGCTTGAATTGTCTTCTTTGCCAGAATAAATCTGAGCCTTAGATTGAAGTGCTCCGGCCGGGATTTGAACCCGGGTCCGCGGCTTTCTTTCACTCTTTATGGTGTCGAGAGGCCGCTATACTTGACCGGACTATACTACCGGAGCACTGGACTATACTACCGGGTGACGTAGGCTATTTGCGTTTGCGGTATATTTTTGTTCCGTCTCGTTCCGTGACGAATTCAAAGCCTACTTCTATGAGTTCTTGGTCTTCTTTGAGTGTTTTGGCTGTTTTGCAGTGGTAATCGTCGTTCTCGAAGTTGATGAGCTGAGTGTACATTAGGGTGTTGTTGATGTTCTTGTGGCCGAGGACTTGCACTACGTGAAGGATGTCCTTCGTCTTGTGGTATTCCATGGTTGCCTTCCAATGGCGCAAAGTGTGAAAGTGTATCTGCTTAAGCCTCGGATTCTGAAGCTTCTTCGCGAGCCTGTTTCTCTGTTTCATAAAGCCTTTAGCCATCGTTGAAGTGTTAGGGTTGAATACGTAGTCGCTTGTTCTTGGCATGGCGTTTATCATTGCCATCGCTTTTCCAGAGATTCTCACTATTCTGGCTGAACTGCCTTTCAACGGGCTGTTTATTCTGATCGTACCTGAGTTGGTGTCCACGTCAGTCCACTGCAGTCTTCCGATCTCGCCTCTTCTAGCGCCACTCTCTTTAAGTATTTGGAGAAATGTTGCTGTCTTCTTACCGCATACTGATATTAGTTGGTCGATCTCCGTTTCTGTTGGGATGAAGGCTCCGCCGATGCCTCCTGGTGGACCAGGCGGCGGTTATGGCGGTATGCCTCCGGAATACTAAGCGCGCCCAGCGTTGTGCCCCTTCACTGGGCAACAACAGCCAAGACCAGCGCTAAATATGTAGCGTGCGAGTTGCTTTTTTCCACTTTTCACTTTACTCATGGCTCAGTACCTTTTCGTACGATGCTTGCAGGCTAAAACTACAAGTATGACTACAACTCCAATAACCCAGATAGACGCAATTGGAAAACTCGGGAAAGCAAGTATAGCGTGTGCTGCTGGTTTGGCTTTGGCTATGCTTAAATTTCGTGGGTGTATTATCAACATTAAGCCTTCCTAGGTAGTGGTCTGCGGTATGGACTCGATGTTTGAACCGTTTCTTCTAAGCCTTATTGCAGGAATGGCCACAGGGCTCGGCGGGATAATTGTCCTCATGCTAAGAAGAGTCGGCGACAGAGTCGTGAGTTTCTCCATGGGATTCGCATCCGGCGTAATGCTCATGGTCGCATTCAACAACCTCTTCCTCGAAGCTGAAAAACTCCTTGCACATATTGAATTGATAGTTGTGTTCTCACTAGGCGCTGTTGTGATGATCATTTTGGACTTGAGTATACCTCACATTGAACTGGCAACTGGGAAGCTGGACAGCAAGAAAACAGAAATGCGCAGGACCGGGATACTTATAGCCATAGGTGTAACACTGCACAATATACCTGAAGGATTTGTCGTTGCCGCAGGTTACGCCTACATGCCACGCCTTGGTCTCGTAATCGCCATTGCCATTATGCTTCACAACATACCTGAAGGCGTTGCCACTGCCATTCCTTTCAGAAAAGCAGGGACAAAACCCTTGAAGATAGCGATCGTCACTTTGCTCTCTGGCCTAGCTGAGCCTATTGCAGCCTTGCTTGGGGCTGTTGCTCTCTCTGTTGTTGGGTCAAAGACTGTGATAGGCTATTCACTCGTCTTCGCGGCTGGCGTAATGACCTACATAACAGCAGACGAACTGATACCAGTAGCGCACGAGTACGGGTATAAACACACCGTCTCCGTCGGTCTCTTACTCGGGATAATGTTTGCTTTGATGGTCGACGTCATACTGAGCTAAGCTACGTGCACGCTGATGATGGTATATGTGTGCATTGTGAGCACACTTTGACCATATTTTTGCCAGTAATATCGGGTGGAGGTTCCACCCCCCGCACTTTTTAACAGACCCTCCGCACTTTTGACCTCTACTTACGTTTCCTATAGACCTGAGTGTCTTCAATTGTGCTGACGTACTCAAAACCAGATTCAACCAACTGCCTTACTTCATCCAAAAAGCGCCTTGATTTCTATTTTGCAACAAAATTCGCTAGTGAAAAAAATTACATGCAAGTCTGGGGCCCCAAAACGTCTCCTCAAAAGGAAATAGAGGGTTTCCAACGATTCAACCCTGTAGCAGACTGACAGGCACCAGCCGCAATTTTTGGACTGAACCAGGAAACCCATTCAGTACTAAAGGGTTTCTGGGTAAAAAGTGTTACTGGGAGATAAAACTCTACCTCAACCAACCAGAATTTCAATAATAGAAAAAAAGAGGGGTTGCGCGGGTGATATCACCACGTTAGTGCTGAGTGACCGGACTATACTACCGGAGCGTCATGATTAGAATGTTATTTGTGGCCTAAATTTTTAGGGCGCAAAAAATAGGGTGTAATATGTGAGAAAAACGGGTGAGCTTTCTATTCTTCGCCTTCAGGCATTCCGCCTGGGGGTTTTCCTCTTTCTTCTTTTGGTTTTGTGGATGCTATTACATCGTCTATGCGCAGTATCATTGATGCGGATTCTGCGGCTGACTTCACTGCTTGTTCTTTGACTACTAATGGTTCGACTACTCCTTTTTGATGGGTGTTTTCGGTTTTCCCTGTGAAGACGTTTATTCCCATGTATTTTCCGTCTGTTTTTTCGTGTGCAGCTCGTAGGTTTACGATGATGTCTATAGCTTCTAATCCGGCGTTTTCTGCTAAGGTTTTTGGTATTATTTCAATTGCGTCCGCAAAGGCTTCCACGGCGAGCTGTTCTCTTCCGCCAACTTTTGTCGCGTAGCTTCGCAGTTCCTTGGCTATTTCAACTTCTACTGCGCCGCCTCCAGCAACTATCTTATTGTTTTCCATAACGTCTGAGACTACTGACAGAGCGTCTGTCATGGCTCTTTCTGCTTCATCAACCATCCTTTCGAGTCCAGCGCGTATGAGCACAGCGACTGAGCGGGGATCCTTGCATTTTTCTACAAAAATCATTTTGTCGTCGCCTATTTTGCGTTCCTCAACGATTCCCGCTACGCCCAAGTCTTGCGAACCCAAGTCGTCTAAGTCTGTAGTTATTCTTCCGCCTGTTGCCCTTGCAAGTTTCTCCATGTCTGACTCTTTCACTCTTCTGGCGGCCAATATTCCCTCTTTTGCTAAGAAATGTTGTGCCATGTCATCGATGCCTTTTTGGCAGAAAACCACGGTTGCGCGTGCGGCCTTGATTTTCTCGACCATTTCTTGGAGCATTCTGGTTTCTTGGTCTAGAAAAGCCTGCATTTGCGTTGGATCGCGGATTCTTATTTCCGCGCTGATCTCTGTTTTTTCAATTTCTAGGGGGCAATCTAACAAAGCTATTTTTGCTCTTTCCATCTTTTTGGGCATTCCTGAGTGGACGACTTCCTTGTCTATTATCACTCCTTTGACCAGTTCTGATTCGAAGAGGCTTTTGCCTGTTTTCTTTATGATTTGGATGTTATCTATGTCTGCGAGCATGCGGTCTCCGCGTTTTTCGGTTATCTGTCTGACTGCGTCAATTGCGATTTCCGCTAGGTGCTCTTTTGCCGGACCTACAGCTTTGCTTGCCATCGATGTTAACGCAACTTTTCTCAATGTTGCGCGATCTTCAACGTCGACTGATACTGCAGTGCGGTCTATTGTTTCCATTGCTTTTTGAACTGCTTTGCGGTAGCCGCTTACAAGGATTGTTGGGTGGATATTCTGGTCTAAAAGTTCTTCAGCCTTTTTTAATAGTTCGCCAGCCAAAACCACTGCTGTTGTGGTTCCATCTCCTACCATGTCGTCTTGTGTTTTCGCAACTTCCACCATCATTTTGGCTGCGGGGTGGTCAACCTCTATTTCGTCCAAAATTGCTGCGCCGTCGTTTGTTATTGTTATGTCTCCTAGACTGTCGATGAGCATCTTGTCCATTCCGCGGGGTCCAAGCGTGCTCCTTAATACTTCACCGATTATTCGGGCTGCCATGATGTTATTCCTTTGGGCTTCTCTGCCCCTGCTTCGTGTTGTGCCTTCTTTGAGGATTAGGACTGGTTGTCCCGATGCTGTTGTTGTTAAATAAGCCATACACTAACCTCCATTCAAGGTTTAAACTATATTTTTTCTATTCGGAATAAGCAAAATGCTCTGAAATATAAACTTTTACCCAGGTTTCTTCAAATTGCATATTTAATGAGTAACAGTTTAAATTTTGGATTGTAACCTATCATACTAGTGACTAAACCTTGCAAATCTCGGTGAGATTCTTCACAAGTTTGAGGGAGATAACTTGCAAGAGAGAGGAAACTCTGCAGTTTCCAAACGATGAAACTGTTACCGTGGAAAATGTTCTCAAAAAGCTAGCCAGACAATATGGCCGAAGCTTCGTTGAATATGTTTATGAAAGCAAAACCCATGAAGTTAAAAGTTTCTTGCAGTTTCTCGTAAACGGGAGAAGTGCAACGACGCTTGAGGGATTGAAGACAAGACTTGCGGACGGCGACATTTTGGCTATAATACCACCTGTGGGTGGCGGCTAGCCGTCACCCTTTGATGGAACAAAAGCCATCACTAGCTGGTCAATTTCCTTGAAACCTGCATCTCTATAGAATTTTATGGCAGGTTCGTTGCCGTGATGTGTCCACACGAATGCTACTTCAACATGTTCCTTGATGAAGAGTTGTCTGGCTGCATTTATCAGTTTCTCACCTATGCCCTTGCCTCTGTGCTCTCTTTCAATGTAGAATTCGGCTATTTCGCCTTGCTTATCTACTCCTCGGTCTACTATGGTGCACCAGCAAAAGCCCGCAATCTTGCCGTCTTCTTCCGCGACAAAGATGAGGTTCTTTCCCTCGATTCCTTAACTTATAGGTATGCTGCTGCTCTCGGCTAGGTATTCTTCTAACGTTTTAGTCTGTTTTCGCCAGAAATTTTGATCTTCGAAACTGAGTTTTGCAATAAGCATTCTAATCTTGTTTTCTTCTCCTTTTTTCATTTGGCGAATCATCGATATTTCCCATGTAATAGTTTGCTTTCAGTAGTACATTTTCTTTACTCAGCAATTCTTTCACTACAGGTTTAGTTTTTTTGGAGAGAGTTATATCTCAAAGTCTGCCAAGTTTCTATGGAGTTCCCCTTTTATGGGAAAGTGTCAGATCTGCGGCGAGAAGGCTGTGACCATTTCGGAGAACCTTGGAGTCTGCGTGAAGTGCATTAGAGGAAAGCCTGAAAGAGCTTTTGAGATCACGGGAAACGTGCACGCAAAAAGTCGGGCTGTTTTCGGCTTGGCATCAGAACCGCCTAAAGATGCTGGAGGACTGCCCTGTGGAGTTTGTGCCAACGATTGCGTAATCAGTGCTGGCAATAGTGGATTTTGTGGTCTTGTTAGGAACGTAGGTGGGCGTCTGGTTCGCTTCGGAGGCTCAACGGAAAGAGGCATTTTAGAGTGGTATTATGATGGTTTGCCAACTAACTGCGTTAGCTGGTGGTTCTGTCCCGGCTGCACAGGAAGAGGCTATCCGAAATACGCCTACAAGCCGGAAGCTGAACATGGATATTCTAATTTAGCTGTTTTTTATGGCGCTTACAGCTACGATTGTCTATTTTGTCAGAATTGGCATTACCGCAAGTTGTCGGCAAAACAAAAGCCTGTTGTGAGTGCTGAAGCCTTAGCTGCTAAGACTGATGACAAACATGTTTCTTGCGTGTGCTTTTTTGGCGGCGACCCGTCTCCTCAAATGCCACACTCGCTTGAAGTGAGTCGCATAGTAACGGAAAAGGCCAGAGCTGAAAAGCGCATTTTTCGCATCTGCTGGGAAACCAATGGCAACATGAACGCAAAGCTAGGGGAAAAGGCTGCAGAATATGCCTTGGAAAGCGGCGGTAACATAAAATTCGACTTGAAAGCTTTTAGCGAAAAATTGAACGTCGCCCTGTGCGGAGTTTCAAACAACTCGACATTAGCTAACTTTAAAACGATAGGTGAACGCCTCCATAAGCAACGCGTGGAGTTACCTTTGCTTTCTGCCAGTACGCTACTTGTTCCAGGATACATAGATGCAGAAGAAGTTGAAGACATTGCCAAATTCATAAGCGAAATAGACCCGAACATTCCATATACGTTATTGGCTTTTTACCCACGCTATGTAATGAACGATTTGCCCACAACGAGCAGAAAACAAGCCTCAGAATGCCAAAAAGTGGCAGAGAAACACTTGAAAAACACAAGAATAGGAAACATTCATTTACTATCGTAATTAATCAATTATTCAGAACCCTTTGGAAAGAAAACTTGGAGGTAGGTATCCGTATTTGTTAATTTCTAATTCAGAAAAACGCTTTACGCTCTTTCCCTTTTATAGCCTATTTTGCTACATCTCTTAAACGTGGACACGAATCTTTCGTCATCCTTAATGACAAGGTTTTTCTGTTTAATCTCAACTTTTAAGAACAGGGTCTTGGTCATGGGTTCTCTTGGAAGCCTTCTTTATCTTTCTCGAGCGGATATAGAGAAGCTGAACATTTCCGTTGAGGGAGTCATTAAGGTTGTTGAAGAAGCTTTTCGTGAAAAGGCGAAGGGAAATGTGGAGACGCCGCCAAAACCTGGGGTTCACCCTCAAAAGGACGCGTTTATCCACGCGATGCCCGCTTACTTGTCAAAGATAGAAACTGCTGGCGTCAAATGGGTTAGCGGTTTTCCCGAGAACCCCCAGCGTGGCTTACCCTATGTTTCTGGCTTGCTTATTTTGAATGACGTTGAGACTGGTTTGCCAATTTGTGTCATGGATTGCACTTGGATAACTGCGAAAAGGACGGGGGCAGCCACGGCTGTTGCGGCTAAATATTTGGCTAGGGAAGACTCAAAGGCTTTTGGCGTCTTAGGCTGCGGGGTTCAGGGCAGAAGCAACCTTGAGGCTTTGTTGGCTGTATTCAAGAACTTGGAAGAAGTAAAAGCGTATGATGTTGATGTTGAAAACCAGCGCAGATATGTTGAGGAAATGACCGCTAAGCATGAAGTGAAAGTCGTTTCTGTCAACTCGCCCAGAAAGGCGGTGGAAAACTGCGACTTGGTAGTTACTGCTGGTCCAATATTGAAAAATCCGCAACCATGTATAGAGGCTTTATGGTTTAAGGACGGCGGATTCGCGTGTGCCTTGGACTTCGATTCCTATTGGAAGCCAGAGGCAATACGTTCGATGGACAAGTTCTGTACAGATGACGTCGAACAGTTGAAATATTACAAGCAGCAGGGATATTTTCGTCACATGCCAGAAGTGTATGCTGAGCTAAACGAAATCGTAAGTGGCAAAAAGCATGGACGAGAAAATTCTGGAGAACGGATCATGTCCATGAATTTAGGCTTAGCTATCGAGGACATGGCGACAGCCAAGCTCGTCTATGAGAAGGCAAAGGAGAAGAGAATAGGCGCAAGTCTTCCATTATAATTGGAAAAGCTATACGTTTTTTTAGGATATTTCTTTTCTCTCCTTCGGAAACCTTTCATATTCTTTCTTGTCAACTATTTCTTTCAGATGTTGAACAACTTTCCAGATTTCACAGTAAGTGTTGTAAAGCGGTATAGGCGCGACTCTTATAACATTTGGCGGTCTAAAATCAGAGACGACGCCTCTCACCCTTGAAGCTTCGCTTATTCTCATGCTTTCTTCATGCTCAAGTGCGACATGCCCACCTCGCCGTTCAGCTTCTCGCGGCATCCCTATTGTAAAGCTATATGGTTTGTCAGACAGGATTTTGTCCACCAAAAACATTAGATATGAGGTCATCTTGAGCGATTTCTCTCTTATCGCGTCTATTCCAGCTTCAAGAATAATCCTTAGCGAGCCCTCAATCGGCGCAGAACTCAAAATCGCTGGAGACGAAATCTGCCATCCTCCAGCGCTCCTAGAGTGCTCAAACTTCAGAGACAAATTGAACTGTTTTTCTTTAACGTATCCGAACCAGCCAGCAAGCGCCGGCTCACGACTAAAATGCTTTCTATTCACGTATAGAAAGGCTGTGCCGCCAGGACCTCCGTTCAAATATTTGTAACTGCACCAGAGGGCAAAATCTACATCCCACTTGTCGAAGTAGTGTGGTACTACGCCGACGGAGTGAGAGCAATCAAAGCCTATTGATATTTCTCTGCGATGGGCTTCCTCCACAAGATATTTCATTTTGAGAAGCTGCCCGCTTCTGTATAGCACTGAAGGAAGAAAAACTAACGCGATATTCTCATCCATTAATTCAACAATCTTTTTTTCGTCTAAGAAACGTCCGTCCTCGCTTTGAACGAGAATTAGATTGTCGCTGGGATTCAGTCCTCTTAGTTTCATCACGCTTCTTAGGGCATATATGTCCGTTGGAAAAGTAAGCTCGTCAGCAAGTATCCTTCTCTTTTTTCCACTTGGCTGATAAAATGTATTTACAAGCGAATGTATGTTGACTGTAGTTGCACTTGTGGCAACGACTTCTTCGGATTCTGCACCGACGATTTTTGCGCACATTGCGCCAAGTTCTTCAGCAAAGTAAAACCATGGGTGGTTTGCTTCGAGCCAGCCTCTTATTCCTAAGGTCTTCCATTCGTCCAATACGCGGAAAACTGAGCTTTCAGAATCCTTTGACAAAAGGCCGAGAGAATTTCCGTCTACATAGATTGTTTCTTTAGGAATGTAAAATTTCCGTCGAAATTTTGCAAGAGGGTCCTCTGAGTCGAGTTTGCGCGCGAACTTTTCACTTGTTTCAAAGTTATAGTTTATCGTAATACCTACCTGCCTCTCACTCTGTTTAGGTTTAAAAGTATCACCTAGACAATATTTCGTTTTGCATCAATAACGCACTTGTGTTGTTCAGAAAGTGAAATTAGGAAATGTGGAAAAACCAGAAACAACTTTTGAGAGAATGTTCAACCTATATATAGTTAAGTTACAAGTTAGGTTTTGATGTTAAATTTAGTATAAGATATTTGCATTGACCCTTACTTGTTCTGGTTTTGCTTTATGGGGTGTTGTTCAAATCGTAAATAAGTAAAGCACTACCCTGAATAGGGAGATCGAGCCTCTCAATTTGTGTGTGAGGTTCAAATCTCACCCGCCTAGTCAAACCTTCAAACTTGAGTAATTCTAAACGTCTAGAAACCACATCCAGTCCGCGCTAGAAAGGTCTGCGATATCTTGTTGATTCATTGTTCAACTGCTGTGGCGTCTGCGGAAACGAAGGGCTAAAACGCTTATGCTAACGATTAGAATTACTATGATTGCCAAAGCTATTACCAAAAGTTCCGGTATGGGAAGATTCCATTGAGGCTGTTCTTTGGTTGAGGTTATCAATGCTGTAATTGGCGGAGTCGTTTGGCCTTCGTAGGAAACATATCCAAGTACGTGTTAGACCACGCCTTTCTTGGCTGCAGATGTATTCCATGCTGAGCTGAACGTGAGGTTATTGCCCGGAGCTAATGCGGAAAAATCGTGGGTGAATTCTTGAACTATACATTCGGTTTCTTGCACCTTAAGTATGCACGTCCCCGTGAGGTCTCTAGAACCAGTGTTTCTGATTCTGAGGCTTATGTTCACTTCTTGACCGACTTCGAAGCTCTGCGGCTCAACTTGGAACTTGATTACCTTACATAGGCAAATGTCCAAAGTGAAGTATTCAAGTTCTCTGGCGCGCTTGCGCGCGCGCACTTGAGTTTAAATTCTACGATTCTGCTTTGTACACAAGCTCTTGCATGCTCGTAGTATAGTTGACTTAAAGTTTTCACCATCAAACCGCATTGCAGAACTCAATTGAAACCTTGCCCATGTGAAAACATCATGTTTAAATTTAGGCAGACTCTAGAAACATTTTCTCAAGAGTTTTAGGGAAGGCTAATTGGTTTGGCAACAAGGAAGGAGCCTATTTGGATAGCGAGAGACCTTTCGAAATGCAGCGGATGCCGCAAATGTGAGATTGCCTGTTCGCTTCATCACGAGAACAGGATCTGGCCGGAAGCATCAAGAGTGAGGGTTTTCATGTTGGTTCCAGGCGCAGATTTTCCGCATCTGTGTGCGCAATGTGAAGACTATCCATGTGTTGAAGCATGTCCGTTTAAGGCCTTGTCTATAAGCAGAAAAACTAGCGCTGTTTTGGTGAACGATGAGAAGTGCACTGGTTGCGGAAAATGCATAGAAGCATGTCCTGGAAGAATCCCACATATGCACCCAGCAGATAAGAAAATCGTAATCTGTGACCTATGCAATGGCAATCCGCAATGCGTGAAGGTCTGCCAAGAAGGGGGATGGAACGTCTTGAAAACCGTTACGAGAGGAGAACATCCGTACAGGCTTTACGCACGTAAGCCTGAGGAGCAGACTAGGAGTCTTGCGATTAAATTGTATGGAGAGAAGGCGGAGGAGTTCATTTGATATTGGGTTATGCTGGAAAATTCTTGGAGATTGGTCTTTCAGAAGGCGCTTTCAAAGACGTTACGTTTGACGATGAGTTGTTGAAGGATTACGTAGGGGGCAGGGGACTTGCAGCAAAAATCCTTTGCGATAGATTGATCGGTGAATGGGAGGAGCTGGATCCGCTTGGCCCTGACAATGTTCTGCTTTTTCTGCCTGGACCGCTTACAGGTTTTTTCCCAGGCGGCAGAGTTTGCGTCTCGGGCAAGTCTCCGCAGAGTAATGGGGTTGTGGGTTCAACTGTTGGCGGCGAGTTCGGAGTTGAATTGCGCTGCGCCGGGTATGACGGCGTCATTGTTACGGGACAGGCTGAGAAGCCCGTTTACGTGTTCATTAAAGACTCGGATGTTGAGATCAGAGATGCAAGCCGCATTTGGGGTAAGGATGGCAAAGAAACGAACACGTTGCTTAACAAGGAATGTAGGCGACTGTTGAGTGAGCGTTACCCGCGTTATGGTGAGTGGAAGGAGCCTGCAAAATTGTACATTGGTCCCGCAGGCGAGAATAAGGTTCGAACCGCGGTGGTTGTGGCTAAGTGGACGCATGCAGCAGGCTACGGCGGTTACGGAGCGGTTATGGGTTCGAAGAATCTTAAGGCGGTCGCCGTTAAGGGTACTGGCCCGCTGCCTGAGGTTGCCGACCTTGGAAAAGTCAGGCGGATGATTAACGCCGTAGATAAGAGTGCGTATGAAAATGTGTTGTGGAGACGGTGGGGAACGGGCGGTGGCGGTTACTCGTTTGCTGCAAAGTCGAGTTCTGAGCCTATCAGGAATTGGCAGGAAGAGTGGCATGATGAGAAAAGCTATGGTGTTGACCAGTTTGAGAATAGGGTTTGGGTGAAGCAGTCTTGGAGTGACTTTGGCTGTCCCACAAACTGTCTGAAGATCGCGTTTGTCAAGTCTGGCAAGTTTAAGGGGGCGATAACTGATAATCCCGATTATGAATTGCAGGCATATCTAGGCCCCAACCTAGGTATTTTTACGCCTGAAGAAGACGTGTTTATGGCTTCCTTGATCGATGATCTCGGGCTGTGCGGCATTCAGACAGGCAATGTTATGGGTTTTGCTGCTGAACTGTTCCAGAGGGGTATCTTGTCCAAGAATGATCTGGACGGCATAGAATTGAAATGGGGAGACACTGAAGCTTTCGCCAAGTTGGCAAAGAAAATTGCCTTGAGGGAAGGCGTTGGCAACTTATTGGCTGAAGGCACGTATCGGGCAGCATTGAAGATAGGAAAGATGAAAGGCAAAGACGTGCTACAGTATGCTGTTCAGAGTAAAGGCATCGGGATTGGTGCCCATGGCATTCGCAGCGGCAAAGACTTTTCGACCGACATAGGATATGCGTGTTCAGTTCAATGTGGCGATCACACATCAATAACCGACTTGCCTGTGGACGGGGCTTTGGGTGAAGTATGGGCAGTGTTCAATGATTCAGCGATCTGCTGCAATTTCAGTGGTGGTTTTGGTTTGCCTAGGAATTTGAAGTTTGACTTTTACAATGCAGTCACGGGTCTAGAGTTGACGCGTGAGAATTGGGGCAAAGGTGGCGGGTTAAAGACGTTGCAGATACAACGGGCATTATTGCTTTTAGGAGGACCAGATTTGAAGTGGAACCCGAAAGTTCATGACGATAACCCAAGCAGATTCTATGAGCCGTTGCCTTCGGGGCCATATAAGGGGAAAGCTGCTGACAGAACCAGCGTGAGGGAGAGCGTGCAGGAGTATTATCAGGAGGCTGGTTGGGACGAGAACGGAGTGCCGAAGTCGGAGACTCTTGAGAAGCTGGAATTGGGAGATGTTGATAAGGCTCTGAGGAAGCTGCGTAAATAGTCGATAGAGAGAAGCTGGGCAAAACTGCTTGCTCCGAATCTATTTCTCCAAATGCTCAACCAAGGTTGTTTATTTTTGCAAAAGGGGGCTTTTGGTGGGGCCGGCCGGATTTGAACCGACGACCTTTACCCGGAAACAGCGCTGGGCTGTTCCTACGGGTTTCTCCTGACCGCTCCAGAACTTCTTCATCCCAAAGCGATGGTCCGCAAACCCGTTTGCTACTTTCTGGAGCCCGTCGTCATTCCTGCCTAGACTACGGCCCCTCTTTTGGAGCATTAGATTAACTGTGAAGGATAAAATATATGCCTTATTCCTTACGTGATGAGAAATAATGTTTATGTATTTCGCGTCGCGTTTTTAGTGTGGAACTACTTAAAGTATTTATGGATGATGTTGAATAACGAGACTATCTGTTAGGGGCGTTTAAAATGGGAAAAGAATCTACGGCTGATTTGCCCAAGAAGTTTATTCTATACAAAGATTTAGATGGAACCATCTATGATGTTGAACTGCCATTGACCTCAAATGTGGACGCAGGGGAGCTTAGGGAAAGCCTTGGCTTATCGTCATACATAGACTTAAATTATTTTCCAATGAGAAGTGCTATGGTTACTCTATGGGC
>JAOULW010000022.1 GCA_029881805.1 Candidatus Bathyarchaeota archaeon | reverse complement strand
GTTTGGTCGGGCATCTAATTAACAGCTTAGACTTCACAAGCGAAATTACAAGTATAACGCCTAGAACCTACGTTAATAATGATGATAGCCTACGTGTCACAAACAAAAGGCTCGTTTACGGTGCAGCTGCAGCAGCAATTCCGGCAAACAAGGATGACTATAGCGATTCATTAACTAACTGGACCGGAGATGTAATGCTTTATGCTGGATGGAAAGCGCTGGGTAGTTACAGCATTTGCATAAGCACTCCTGGAGGCGGCGCTTCATCTGCTTATGGCAAAAGAACCTTCTCAGCGGTCAACGTGCTTTTCCCGAAAATGCCGAAATCTTTTGACTTCATGCTTAGAGGTCACTATTGCGCAAAACTAACAAACATGAAAATCTCACTTCTAGCGCCAGATGAAGCAAACTATTTCTTTGTCAATAAGCAATTTTCAAATCCTGACGCGTATTTCCCAGCTCAAGAAGTCAGCTATAGAATAGGTAATGACCAAGAAGGTTCAGGTGATGACAATAAATGGGGAAAAGTCGGTAGTCCAAACTGGCAAAACCTTCAAGGCTGGCGGTTTGACTTAACGTTTTCGGAGAGCGTCATAAGTCAAGGCGTAGATGTTGACGCGATTCACTTCGGAACCAAAAGGTTTTCTGGCTTAGCTGAAGACGCAGCAAGCCAAGCCTCCTATGGAGTACGCTGCCCAGAACCAATAGTTGAGGATTCATTACAGAGTGACGCTGAATATTTAGCAAGAGCGCAAAGCATAGTCGCAGTAGAGAAGGACCCTATTATCACGATTCCAGACGTCGTCGTTGACGGAGACCACCGTTATAAGCCAAGCTATCGACAGCGCATAGTAGTTTCAAATGACAGTCTTGACGCTTACTTCAGAATTGTTGAAGTCAAGCATAAAATCCAATTAGCTCAATGGGATGCTATTTTGATTCTTTCCAATGAGCCGCAGCTAATTGATTTTGTGTTTAAACAAATGTTGGAGAGGCGAAGTTAATGGGCAACATTGAGAAGAAACTGTTGAAAGGTGTAGATCTGGGCGATTTGATTTGTGTGGAGTGGACAGATGCTAGCGTGGGCAAAAGCTCAGGCTCTGGAATTGCGATTGATATTCCTGTGAAGAGTTGGGGCGTGTTTATCGGTGTTTTCGGTGAGAGAAGCAAGCACATTGTCATTGCGCAGAACAGTTTCAAATATTCCAGCGGCGTCTTCGACATTGACTATACTGCTGTACCATTAACTTGGACCTTGAACGTGGTAGTTATTGCTAAGGCCTGTGTCGAGAGCCAGGTGACTCGTCAGCTTCTTAACAGTTTCTTGCTGGGCGGTCGCAGAGCCTTGAACAAGCGTACTTTTCAGAGGAGAGTCGTTAACCATGGAGGATTTCGTTAAGAAAGCACTTACCAGGAGAATACGCAAGAGAGGTCCTCGAGGGCGAGACCGATTTGAAGTAATTGAGCCTAACGAGAAGCTTGTTTTAGGCGTGAAATTTGCGATTTTCATGGTTGTTTGCTTGTCAGCGCTCGAAGTTGCTCACATGGCTTTTTTGGGTGCCTGGAACAGCGAGATCTTCGCAGCTGTCACCGGTCTTAGCGGAACGATTATGGGCATTTTCGTGGGGCAGAAGACGTGAAAAAAATGCGAAAAAAAAATATTTTTTTTTCACAGGAAAATTACCATGCTTTTGCAAGAGTAGCTAAGAAACTTAGGGGAAAAGACTTCATTAAAGCTGACTCTTACGCTGCCAGAGACATGATTTGCAGGGTGTTTGCCTCAGAATGTTTTGAATTAGCTAAGAAGTTGAAGAAGGAAGGACAAAATAAGCTTGCGCTGCAGTACACGAAATTGGCTTCGAAACTTCTTGGATTGTCTTTGCGTCCTAAGAAACTCTCAGATTTAGAGGAAATTAAGAAAGCTTTGGAAAGACTGAAGGATGAAGGAATGCGTTAATGAGTTTATCTTGGAAAACGCTGCCAGACAGCCCTCAGGCTCTTTGGCGACAAGTTGAAAAGTTAAGGAAAAAACATGAGAAACCAGAAGCTCTTCCCTTTCCAACACAAAAAATCAAATTTTTCAAGAAAGTTCTACGCTTAAAGCCTTATCCTTACCAAGCAAAATTTCTCTTGGACCGAAGCCCTCTAAAAGTTACGCGCTGGCCTAGGAGAGCCGGCAAAACAACAGTTATGACGGGAGACGACATTCACTTTGCCGCTACAAATAAAGGCGCCGTTATTCTAGCGATGATGCCCAAGTATTCACAGACGAAGGAAATCTATTTTCAAGGAGAAGGTGGATTGCATGAGCATTTAGCGCGGATGGACAAGAAACTCTATGACTACATTATTGCTGAAGAACTACAGACAATTATTCGTTTTCGAAGTGGGTCCAGAATTTTGGCTGAAGTTCCCGAGCCCTTCACAATCAGGGGGCATGGGCCTAAGAAAATAAGCATTGACGAAATGAATTTCATACGAAAAGATAGAGACTTGTGGCTTAGCGCGCTTTTGCCTATGACGCTTACTCGCAAAGTTTACATTAACGTGGCTAGTACTCCGTGGAACAAGGATAGTATTTATTGGAAAATGTGTTATGACAAAGGCTTCAAATTTTTCAGCGGCAACATACACGAAAGAGATCCACCGAGATATTTTCTCACTTGGCGAGACGTGCTACAGCCCAAAGGACCTTTAGAGCCAAAACAAGTTGAAATCATGCGCGAGCAGTACGCCGGAGAAACATGGCGCTGGAAACGTGAAATGGAATCCAGCTTCGTAGACGATGAAACCGCTTTTCTGCCCTCCAGCCTAATAATAAAATGCCAAAACGAAAGCTTGGAGTTTAATCCGTTTGAACGCAATGTCGTAGGCAATTTCTATATTGGCTGGGATTTGGGAAGAGAAAGAGACCACGGCGTAGTCTCTGTGGTTGACAAGAAAGCCGAAGTCCTGATTCTTATTCACTGCAAGCAATTTCCATTAGGCACTCCGTACGTGACGCAAATGGCGTACATCAAATCAATATGCGACCGCTGGAGAGAAGTGCACGCAGTCTACTACGACCACACAGGAACGTTGGGCATGGACGAAGAAATAAAGAAAGGAGGCTTTCCAGCACTGAAAGGCGTAGATTTCACCATGCCCAACAAGCATGGAATGGCAACCTTTCTCAAACAGAAAATGATGAGTGTACGCGAAAGCGACAAACTGTCGCCTCCAGAAGAAGCTCGACGACAGTTTGAACTGCCCTTCGACATGGACGTCCAAGCTGAATTGAACTGCGAACAATGGGAACAAAGACCCGGCACAGAAATCTACAGCTTTTCTCATCCCCAAGGAAGTCACGACGACCGTTTCTGGTCAATTGCTCTAGCTTGCCTAGCCAGCACAGGAGTTGACCCTTCAAATCTGGACGTGTTCAAGTTTGGGTAAACTTGAGAATGTATTTCGTGAATGCAGAGACGAAAATCCTAAACAAGACTGACAGATATTATCGAGTTTCAGGTAGAACAAAGACATACTAAACTTAAAATATGTATCCAAACAATAATATTACGTTCTCGATAAAGTGAATGAATTGATTGATATTAATCAGTTGTTGTTTATCTTTATCATAATATGCTTAGTCGTAATTCTTCCCATTGTCATATGGCGGCTCAGAAAAGGCAAAGCTCCTACAGAAAAATGGTCCCCTATTGTCATCCAGGCTATCATAACTTGTATGGCTATCGCGCTATCTCTCATAACAATTGTGACTAGTTCTTTCTATTTCTACTATGGTTATTATTACCCTGGACAGAGTAGTGAGGATATTAGAAAACTAATGCTCTATTGTATCATTGCGGCTTTCGTAACGATCATTTACTCTACTTCATCAGTGATGAATCGAATAGGAGAAGCAACAAGGAAAACGCGTAAAAGGAAAAAGAAAAGCGAATAGGAAGAGGATACTCTAGAATAGTTGCCAATGTAATCGATGTGCAATAACAAACTATTTGCCAGGCCCTCTATATTGGTCGACCCTTTATCTTCTGAGACTCATCTTGAGCTTTGGCTTTTCCACCGTTATATATCTCAGTAAAGACGTAGATGCCGCCTCCGATAGCAGCTCCAACGAATCCAAAGGCGATGCAAGCCACAAATCCTACAAAGAAGCCTATAGTGATTCCTCCTAGTGCCCCTACGCAGATTGCTCCTAGGAGCTGTAATATTTCCACGAACACTCCCCACATCTCCTCGATCACCATGTGATATCTACTTTATGAATTTGCAATCTGAATCCAAAGCCAGGTTTCGTTTTTGTTTCCCATCCTATATATGGCACAACATAAAGGTTTAAAAGCTTTTAGAGTTAAAGAATGCAAGATTGGGTATTTTGACAAATCTCCACCCAAAAACCAGAGACACTTTTCCCTTTTTTGCAAATAGATGAAAGTTTCAGAATATTCACATAAAACAATACTGAATTGTTTTTTGAGAGTCCATAAGAAGTCGCTTAAAGCACGCTATTTCAATTTAACTTATCTCTCTCCGTGGGATCTTTTTATGTCGTTTTTGTGGTGCAGTTTTAACTCGTCTAACATCATAAATGTTTGATAAGTGTTGAGAAGGCGCCGGGAGCATTTTCTAATTCACCAAATACGTCGTACTTATGATAGGGAAGCCGGCAAATTCATGTTTAACATTTCTTATGAGACTGCTGTCCGGCGATCACCCAGGAGCGTTGCAGTTGCTGAGGCCTTCGGTTTAGGCGTTGACGAGGAGCAGAAGTTTGTCAATTTAGACAATGTTGAGCTGAAAATAAGCCCCAAGGACATTGTTTATGTGACCGGTGACTCGGGGAGTGGAAAAAGCGTCTTGCTGAGGGCAATTCAAAAGGACCTTGGTGATGATGCTTTTGACATGGCATATATCAAAGAAAATCCGCTAAGCCCTTGATCGAGACTGTGGGAGAAACGGTTGAAGAGGCTATGGAGCTGCTCAGCAGAGTAGGATTGAACGACGCTTTTCTTTTCCTACGTACATATGACCAACTCAGCGATGGCCAGAAATACCATTACCGCATTGCAAAGTTAGTCGAGGGCGATAAGCAGTGGTGGCTCATGGACGAGTTTGCTGCCACTCTAGACCGGGACACCGCTAAGATTGTGGCCTATAATTTGCAGAAGCTTGCCCATCTAATCAAGGTTTATGGGTTTCTGCTTCAGTCAAAAGTCTACCTGTTCTGGCGTGCCTCCGATTTTCAGTAATATATGCTAGATGACCAATTCGTTCAGAAATATTTTAAGAACATTGAAGGTTATTTAGTAATGGCTGTGTCGTTCTTGAGAGTCAGCGAGTTTCCTTATAAAAACTTTGACTATAACATTAGACGAGCAGAAGCTCTGGTTCGACTGGATGGATACCTTGAGGACTTCTTATATAATGAAGGGAAGAAAACTATCGGACCGTTTATCGAAATTTCCAAGGAATTTGTTGAATCCTTCGGCATGAATAGAATAATGAAACGAGTAGCTGAAGCATTGAAAGGGGAAATCGAAGTCGAAGTTGAAAAGAAAGGGAAGGAACATTATGAAGAGATAGGTAAGCAAGCTACTAGACGACTTAGACCGCTACTTTTAAAGGCAAAGAAAATGCTTGAAGATCTTGGAATCCTAATGGATCAGATTTTGCTGGAACAAGCTATTGTCGCGGCTGCTAGTGCCTTCGAGGCTTATTTGAAGGAGCTAATCGTTTCAGTAGTCGCATTGAACCCCAAAGTGAGAAAGCGGTTTAGTCCTGAGATTAATGAAAGACTCACAGCATCCCTACTGTATGAGTACGGACAAGATGCGAAACGTGCTCAGGCCGAGATAGTGGCTGACATGGTCAAACTGGATGTTAGCAAGATTAAGAGTCTGCTTGACCGTTTACTGCACATGGAAAACGTATTTGTTGATAGGAAGACGGAGCTGAAAATTTCCAAGATTTTTGCGGTTAGAAATATAATAATCCATCAAGCAGGTTTTACTGATCCAAGATTCAAGAAAATGACGAAGTCAAGAAGCAGCATTGACAAGCAGATTACGTTGACCCGAAGATACGTCCTTAATTCTATAGGAGCTTTCAAGCAGCTTGCAGGAAGGGTTGAAGGGTATGTCCATCGAGAAGGCAAGTGAACGTTAGCTAACCTAATCGCGCGCGCACGTGCACGCACATCGAAAAGTTCAAAAAGACAGGAGAGCAATTCTGATAACATGGATAATTGGATGCAAATAATCAATGCGTTTCTAGTTCAAGCGCAGAAGGGTGAACTAAAAACTTCGTCTTATCCTAAGGAATGGAGCGGTGTGAAGATGAAAGTATCTTTCGGAATGGGTGCTCCAGCGCGTATTCCTTGGATTGCTTTTATTGCCCCTGAAATGCAAGCTAGTAAGGGATTTTATCCGGTATATCTGTACTACAAGGAGCTCAGTACTCTTATTCTCGCTTATGGAATAAGTGAAACCGAAGAGTTTACCAAAACATGGCCCGTAGAAATAATGAACTCTACACAAACCATTCAAGCCTATTTTGACGAAGATGTCCCACGGTATGGCGATTCTTACGTGTTTAAAGCATATAGAATAAATCTCGGCGCCGAAAAAATCGAGTACATTTATGCTAATGATAACAAAATTGCCACTGAGAAAGACATCGAGTCAGACTTGGCAACTATTTTGAATTATTACAAAAATGTTGTTTCGATTGAAGTGACAAAAACTGATTCCGCCTTAAGCCAAGGACGATTTTATATGGAAAAACAGCTGGAGGATTTCATTGTACATAATTGGGAAAAAACAGAATTAGGCAAGGAATATGATTTAATAATCGAAGATGGAGAACCAATCAGTCAGCAGTACAAAACAGACATAGGCTCAATCGATATACTGGCTAGAGATAAAAAAACAAAAAGTTACGTAGTCATTGAACTGAAAAAGAATCAAACAAGTGATGATACAATAGGGCAATTAACACGTTATATGGGATGGATTATGGATAAGAAAGGAGATAAGAATGTTCGCGGTATAATAATTGCAGCAGACTACGATAACAAGCTACAATATGCTCTAAAAGTCCTACACAACGTCCAAGTGTTTTTGTACAAAGTTAGTTTCACACTTGATGAATTTAAGATAAAAGAGACAGTTCAGTGAACTTAGCGAGCGCAGTATTTTCAACCACGCAGAAGTTAAAGAAAGTGGAATTAACAGAGAACCAGAAAATTCGATTAAACGGCATCGTTGGGCGACAAGAAAGACGTAATAACATGATAGCACGCGCTAGATGTTTTGCTTGAACTGGGCAAACATTAATTTCTCTTCTGTCAATTTCTGAAGATAGAGCTGATTGAATGGCTTCCAATCACACGTTTGCAGTAAAGAGAGTCGACAATGGAAAGTATGCTCTCATAAACAGTCAAATCATGCCGTGGGAAATCAATACGGAAGGGCGCGGCGGAGCCCTGGTTCTACGTTACTGGGGATGTAGTCTCAGATGTGCCCTATGTTACTCTCAGGCCTACGCCTACTTGGACACTGGGGGCAGTCGGGTAACACATGTCGCGTCTTTGAAAGACGTTATTAGTGCACTCAAAGACCCTGCTGAACTGAGAAAGTCCGTTAGATTCTCTGTAGCGTGGACAAGAATACAGGGCGGAGAACCCCTGATAGACGAAAATAGAACTCTAGCAACAGCCCTTTTCTCAGAGGCATCGCTCAAGTGGATGCTAAAACAAAAAGATGTTGGAAATCCGCGAGTAGTAATCCAAACTAATGGAATGTTTCTTGGAGAATGCAGTGACGACTGTCTCAACAAGTTTATTTCTATGCTAAAGAAAGGTTTGCCAAAAACAATGAAAGGTCGTATAGCAATTGAAGTCTCGTTCAAAGGGGGCAACCCAGAGACAGCACAGAGATATGCTGCTTCACTACCGCTGAAGACCAAAATCCTACGCACGCAAGTGACAGGATTCTTTAGATTACTGAAAGCAGTTTCCGCATTGTCTTGGGATTTGGAAGAGTACAGGATAGCTGTTTATCTCGTGGCCGGAATAGGTCCACGGTTGTCTGATCCATCCTTTATACCTAAAGACGGAAAAAACGAAAGCCTTCCTATTTTCCACCCCAAAACTTGGTCAAGGGAGTTTGGTGAAGTCATAACCACGTTCAGACAAACCCTCAAAGCCTATCCAAAAGTGTATGAGGACTATGTTCGAATACATCGAATGCATATTCCTATGGAATCTATGGAACCATCGAAATTTCAATTTGGTTGGACTTCAAAAATAGACAAACGTCCAGAATTGCGAGAATATGTTAGAAGATATCTGAGAGTCTCACAGAAACATAAACTGCGCCTATACGGCTCATCAATTGGTTCAATTCCTGATGCCGACAGCCAGCTTCTGCAAAGAATTGCTGAGTTGAAAACGGATTTCTACGAGGCAGAACCATCAAGTCATTATCCATATTTGTGACGCAACAGATGTGGAGCCGAATCTCCAATCCACTGAAGGAGTACGCACCTAGTTTTTGATAATTTGATTCTGCCTTTAACGTAAAACCAACATCAGATAGAAATTTGGCCTTTTTCCAACTAGTTATTCTCTACTTCTAAAAGAGCTGTCTTGGGCTTCGGCTATGGTTTTGCCTTCAGCTAGAGCTTTAAAGAATTTACAAAGCTTTTCAGCTGTTATTCCACCGTACCAGTATTCTTCGTCCTCAGTAGGCAGGTGTATTTTGAAGTCATTTTTGCCAGCATGGTAAATGATAATTCCTTTCTTTGTTTTTATAGGTCTTGTTCTGGCGGTTTCTTGTCTTACCACATTCACACCTCCTTTACACAATTAGTCCAACTCGGTTTTCAGTAACCAAACGTAGAACTTCTATGACTGAAAACCAACAAGCAACTCTAATACAAACGTCATTTAAGGTAAAAGCTTTTTGTTCGAGCACCCAGTCATGAAATAGAAGTACACTTTCAATGTCTAGCGTCAGATTCAGGCTTTAACAAACCTGTGTTGCCCTATAGTTTTTCTTAGCGAAGGTTGAGCCTTGACAGGCTCTTGTCACAGGGCTTCTGTTTTCGAAGAGTTTTCACTTAAACTTGTCTCTCTCTGTGGAGGCTGAATGCGTCGTTTCTTCAATGCAGTTTTAAATGTCTCAAGCATCCATGTTTTTATGCGTGGTTCAACGAAGGCGCCAGACAGCTTCAAAGAGCGCAGGCGTTTCGTTTGGTGGCCTACCGGAGAATATGAAGTCTTAAGTGAAGTTTCCAGAAGCCCTATTTCATGGATTGGTGGCAAAAGTTACCTAGCAAAGTGGATTATCAAACATTTTCCTCCCCACAAGTGTTATGTCGAGCCTTTTGGTGGCGCTGCTAGTGTCCTTCTGCAAAAACCACCTAGTGACGTCGAGGTCTATAATGATGTTGACGGGCACGTCGTCGAGTTTTTTGAGGTTCTAAAAAATGACCCTTGGCAACTGGTCAGTATTCTTGAACATATGCCTTACAGCAGATTGCTCTATGAGGGAATGCTAAAGATTGCAAAGGCTAACGCATGGCCCAGGGATAAAACGAAGAGAGTGGCTATGTGGCTCTACATGCAGATTGGAGCATTTGCAGGCAAGAGATACGGCGGATGGGGCCACGGAAAATCGGTTAAGATCCCTAGAAAGCTCGACAGGTTGGCAACGCGCCTAGTCGAGGTGAGCAATAGATTGCGCAATGTCCAGATCGAGACGGCTGATTTTCGCAAGATCATAGCAACATACGATTCGGCTGACACCTTATTTTACTGCGACCCTCCTTATTTTGACGCTGAATTTTATTACGACGCACCCTTTTGCCTCAAAGACCATCGGAACCTAGCCGAAATATTGCACAAGGTCAAAGGCAAAGTCTGCCTGAGCTACAGTCCACATCCAAAAGTCGACGAATTATATGCAGGCTGGAACCGGGATTCAAAAATGACAACTACCCACAGTTTCGGCATCACCAAATACAGCAAGCACAAACACAGACCAAAGAGAACAGAACTTCTACTCATGAATTTTTAGCGCGCGCCATACATAAAGCTCTGTCAAAACTGATCTTGTAACAATAGGAGCTGCAGGCCCGCCTTTTCAGCGAGGAGGATACTTGAGGATCCACGCTTGAGAAAGACGCTAACAGATGCTCTGCTTGCTAGAACAGCTATTCCAGCAGCCTACAGCCCCATTAAGAACTAAGCCCAATTTTGCGCTTAAAGATTTCTGTGAGGGAGGCTTGTATGTTACGTCAAGGCGAAACTTGACTAACAAAAGTGTTAAATTGCGGTTGACCGAAAATAGGGTTTTCTGGGTCTGTTCCATTGTCACAAATACTCGGGCAGTCAGAACTAATTGAATACTGGAAAAAGGTTAAGGAAACGATTCACCTATTTGACGGGATTATAGTTAGGTATGTCGTTCAATGGTCTAATGTTCTGTTGGTTATGGTGGGAGCAAGCGTCGTTGTTTTTAGCCAGGCACAAACTTATTCCATGATTGCAGGTGGAATCGCTCTCGCCGCATGTATTATCGCGTTTCCTATCGCTATAAAATGCTATTTCTATTATGAACTCCTTGAAGAAGCATTAAAAGTCGGATTAGAGATTGAAAAACTGATTTTCCAAGATAATAACCGCGCAAATCAACTCGGTCTTACTCATAGATTGACAAACATATCAACTAGAAAGACTTATGGAATGACATTCTTCGGATGGTCTATTTTTCTGCCGTTTGCATTTCTAGCTTTCTTATCCTTGACACTAGCCTTAGTCTTCTTTGGCGCAATCACAACACTACTAGAATTTTTGCTATGGATAACAATAGCTCCTACAATTACATTAATCGCATTAGGCTTCATTCGCCGAGGAAAATAGCACGAACACAGTCACCATGTCAAAAACTGCTATTTCTAGCTAATTTCGGGGGAGAGTCGGGGAATCTTGTTCCCCGCTGCGGTAGCCATCGTGGAAGAGGCTGGAAAGACACTCAACTCTCCATTTCAAGCCAAATTAATATATGTTTTTTGAATCTAACTTACACATTCAAAATCTAATTCCGCCAAACCGCACTTCTAACTCAAAACAACGACCTTCAAACTAAACAACGGTATTCATGTTAATAGAACCAAACTCCATAAACAAAACCAACCAAAACCCAAACCCTACTAATTTATGTTTCAACATGACAGAATTTTATGAAAATTCTACGCGCTTCAACTTTTCAGTTAAGTCCTTTATCAACCTTTCTAACTTGGGGCTCAATTTCACGGGATAACGAAGCGTGTCCTTCAATTCTTTGTATTTTGCTGGAAGTTTGGAAAGGTTCTCTGCGGCTCTCTTTCTTATTTCTTCAAGCGACGGGAGATCATGGATTATCTTCCCGTTATCCATCACTTTGACTAGTAAGGGCGCTCCATCTACTTTCTCATTCTCTAGGGCGATGACATCCTTTACGAAATTGCCCTTTTTGTCCTTAGACCTGAAGACTTGTTTCCTTCCTGGAAGAGTAGTCTTACCCTTGCTCAGTTTCATGATCGGCAAAAATTCTCCTTTTTCGTTCATCTTTTCGCATAGTTTATAGATGATGTCAACGTAAGGTCTGTCCGCAGAAGTTCCCATTCTGGTCCCAACACCAAAAGCATCAATTGCACCTTTCTTTAGTAATTCCTCTATTCTGTATTCGTCCAAATCTCCACTTGCGAAGATCTTGACATGTTTCAAACCGTTCTTATCCAACAATTCTCTAACTTTTTTACTTATGTCCGCTAGGTCTCCGCTGTCTAACCTCACCCCGCTAAGCTTGAAACCTTTTCTTTCGAGTTTCTTGGCAACCGCGGCAGCTTTCTCTGCGCCCTTAATGTTGTCGAAAGTGTCGATCAAAAGTGTTGCTCTGTCTGGGAATGTTTTGACAAAGGCTCTGAAAGAATCTATTTCCCTGTCGAAGGACATGACGAAAGAGTGGGCCATGGTTCCAAAGATGGGGATTCCGTATTTCATCCCTGCAAGAACGTTGGAGGTGCCGTTGCATCCTGCTATGTAGCTGCTTCTTGCCACTTTCATTCCCGCGTCGGTTCCGTGCTCTCTCCTTAGGCCAAACTCGATTATGTGTCTACCTTTTGCCACATTCACGACTCTTGAAGCCTTAGTCGCTATTGTCGTTTGTAGGTTAACAGTGTTGAGAATGAAAGTCTCTATCAACTGTGCCTCTATTATCGGAGCAGTAACTCTAATCAAAGGCTCGTTTGGGAAAGCTATAGTTCCTTCAGGGACGGACCAGACTTCACCTGTAAATCTGAAACCCTTTAGGTATTCTAGAAATTCATCGTTGAATCCTTGTTTTCTCAAAAAATCTATGTGTTCTTCAGTAAACTTTATTTTTTCAATGAAAAGCAACACTTGTTCCAAGCCCGCGAACAAGAAATAAGACCGGTTTGGAGGCAATCTTCGTATGAATAAGTCAAACGTGGCTGGCTCAAATTTTTTGTTGTCGAAATAACTTGCGCACATAGTCAACTCGTACAAGTCCGTGAACATGCTCATGCTTTCTTCGTCTACGAACCCTAAGGAAAAGCTCATGGGTTATAGTTGCCGGTAAGAGAATTATATCCCTTTCTGAATAGCGAATTTTCAACGAGAACTAAAATTCTAGCTAACAACAGCGTAAAGCGAAGTCCGAAAATACATGCCCCTAGTAGACAAGCAAAATTGCTTTTGACAAAGGCATAAATATTCACGGCTCATAACCATTCTTTTCTGCATTTAGGTGGAATGTGAAGTGGATAAAAAGACAGAGAAGAAAATTGTCGTTGTGAAAGGTGGAAATCTAATCGACGGGACAGGTGCGAAGCCTCTTAAAAACTCTGCTATTGTCATAGAGGGAGCAAGAATAACTGCCGTGGGCAAAGAAAGCGATGTAGTTATACCCAAGAAAGCTAAGAAAACCGAGATTGATGCGTCTGGAAAAACAGTAATGCCCGGATTGATAGACTCCCATTTGCATTTAATAGGCTTGAAGACCGATCGTTTCTTGGAAGAAGAGATCGTCAGACCTTTTCAGCTGAGCCTGATCAAAAGTGTTTACGACACTATTGACCTCTTGGAGGCAGGCTTCACGACAGTGAAAGATTGCGGCGGCTTTGGCATATACTTGAAAAGAGCCATTGCCGAGGGAACAACGCGCGGTCCGAGAATACTTTCGGCAGGTTACGTGCTAAGCCAAACGGCAGGTCACGGAGATGCGCATTACCTTCCAGTCGAATGGGTTGATGCCCGTGTGTCAAAAAGAGGTATGTCGCTGTTATGTGATGGAGTGCCAGAATGTATCAAAGCGGCTCGTCACGCGCTAAGGGAAGGCGCAGACTTCATAAAAGTCTGCACAAGCGGCGGAGTAATGTCAATGGTTGATAGACCTGAGCATACTCAATTCACGCTAGAAGAGATAAAGGCAATAGTTGAAGAGGCGAGACATGTTGGGAAGTTCGTTACAGCCCACTGCCAAGGAACAGAAGCGATGAAAAACTCGATAATAGCAGGTGTGAAGACAATAGACCACGCCTTTTACCCAGACGATGAAGTGATAGAGATGGCGAAAAAGAAAAAGGATGTAGTTTTTGTTCCAACGCTCTCCATTAATTGGCGCATAATAAGTGAAGGCGAAAAAGCGGGGTATCCACCATGGGCAGTCGCAAAAGGAAAGGAAGTTTGGGAAATTACAATAAAGAACATTGCGAAACTCTACAAAGCTGGCTTAACAATCGCAAGTGCCACTGACTTCTGCGGTTCTCCACTTCTGAAAATGGGCACAAACGCCATGGAGTTGGAGTTGCTGATTAAACATTGCGGTTTTAAACCTATGGATGCCCTCATCGCGGCGACGCAAAACGGCTCAAAAGCGTGTGGCTTAGATAAGCAAATAGGAACGATAGAAAAAGGAAAACTGGCTGATGTCATACTAGTTGATGGCGACCCACTGAAAGACATCAAAGTCTTGCAGAATCGGAACAAAATAAAAATGGTCATGAAAGAAGGAAAAATCGAAGTTAAGAGAGGCGTCAAACTCTCCAGTTCATAGAAACCGAAACATAAATGCCTGATGCACCTGACGTTCTACAGCATAGTTTCAAACAAGATCGTCAACGTCTCTTTTTATGAACAGTGTTGGCATATGCTTTCCCACGCGTTAAAACAGATTAGGGATAGCCTTCAAGAAGAACTGCACAGAATGGGCGCTATAACATAGCCTTAATCCGTTCTCTCTTCGACTATTTTTATTCCCTGCTTCTTCAGTCCACTCAAAAGCAAACTGAAAAGTTCAGCATCCATACCTAACTTTTCAGGCGGAACAACGCCTTTTTCCTTAATGGCTTTTTTTAGTATTAGCTGTGCAGTAATTGACGCTGTAAAAGATGTAGTTCTTGCCATGGCTGTTGTCTGTCGTTTTTCGTCGTATCGGTCTAATAAGTGGTAAGTGTATCTTGTTTTTCTGCCATTCTTAATGCCGCAAACCTCAACTCTTAGGGCTACAATATCCCTGATATGTGGTTTCAAGAGCTTCTGTTCAAAAAGTTTGACTGCAACCTTTAAAGGCGATATCCGAACACCTTCAACATCCACCTGATTTTCATCAAAAAATCCAAGAGTCTTAAGCAGCCTTATCTTTTCAGCGTGCCCGGTATATCTAAGCGTCTTCTCCCACATATCCTCTACGCCTGTTATCGTGTTCGGCAAGGTTCTAAGTCCATCAGTGTAAAAGGCTTCAAGCTTCCCAACCCCTGGAAACTCGACTTCTTGCAGCCCAGTTAAGGCTTCCGCTGCAACAGTTTTGCCCTTCTTAACTATCAGTGCTTTTCTCTTGTACTCGTCAATGAGGCTTTCCGGAGACCACGTGACGATGTAGTCCAAAGGCAGCACTGGCTTTTCTGGAAGACCACCCACCATTATATGGGCAGCTTCGACTTTGTCAAGTTCTGCTACTGTATGCCCCACTAGAATGTTGCTGATTCCGGGGGCCAATCCACAATCAGGGATTATGACTACGCCTGCCTTCATAGCTTCATGATGTAGAGTCAGAGGGTTTTCAGCCATATAGGAAACATCCACCAAATCCTTTTCAGCGTCAATGCATGCCTCAGCTACACGATAGCCAAGTTTTCCGGGCAAGAATCCCATCGCCAATGCGAACTCTTTCAATGCGTCAACTAGTTCGCCATGGTTCGCTGCATTCAGTTGAATCCACGAAACGTTTCTTCTATCTACTTTGTCAGCAACATTTTTAGCTCGTGTTTCGTCTTTGTCAGCGACGACAATTTGAATGGAATTCATATTTTTAGCAAGGTTTTCAGCTGCGACAGAACCTATGTTCCCGCAGCCTAGTATGAGAATTTTCATAAGGATTGGTTAGAAGTTTTTCACATTAAAACTTTCCCAGGAAGACAGCAAAATTATGTAGTTGATTTATAGAGGATAAATTTGGAAGTCTTATATATGACTATGATAATGTTAAGTTGAGCATCATGGCCGAAGTTTGTGCAATTTGCGGGCTTCCCAAAGATTTGTGTGCTTGCAGCGAAATAGGAAAAGAACAACAGCGGATCCGCGTGAGACTTGAAACACGTAAGTTTCGTAGACCAGTAACGATAGTGGATGGTCTAAACGACAAAAACGCGAATCTGCCTGGCATGGCCCAAAAACTAAAAAACAGCTGTGCATGCGGGGGAACAGCGAAAAACGGTCAAATAATTCTTCAAGGAGACCATCGCGAGAAAGTACGCCAATACTTGATAACGGTCGGATATCCCGAAGAAAACGTAGAGCTTCAGTAGTTGCCACAAAAAGGATGCTAGCCCGAAATGAAACTGCTACAAAACCTACACGAAGTACTCAAAACGCTAAAACGTCGAGGACCAACAAAAATATACTGCCCAAGATGCAGCGGTTCCAAAATACGCTTGTCCAGCAACCTTGATTATTGGCTGACCCCTAGAAAATATTTATGCGAAAATTGCGGATACATAGGCCCTATTGTTATGGAACTTGAAAAAGAAAGTTGTGAGTAGCAGCTTTTCAGTCTGGAAGCTCCAAGCTAAGTTGTTTCTTCAGAGTTTTGTAGCGATTTCTCACAGTAACTTCGGTGACTCCAGCGGCTTCAGCGATGTCTTTCTGTGTTTTCTTTTCGTTATTTTGCAAGCAAGCAATGTATAGAGCTGCAGCAGCTAAACCCATAGGATCCTTGCCAGCAGCGGCTCGCTTCCTTCTGGCTTCTCGAAGGATCTGTATGGCTATTCCTTGTGTTTTTCCTGAAATTCCTGTTCTTTCGGCTATTTTTGATACATACGTGAGAGGGTCAGCAATGGGCATGTGAACATCAAGTTCGCGAAGCAGAAGTCTATAGCAACGAGCAACATCTTTTCTGTCCACTAGGCTTGCCTCTGCGATTTCGCGAAGAGTTCTCGGAGTCCCGCTTCCACGGCATGCTGCATAAAGTGCTGCGGCGGCGATAGCTGCGATGGACCTGCCGCGGACTAGGCCTTTATCCAAGGCCTTTCGGTAGATCACTGCGGCTTTCTCTTTGATTGGCGGTGGAATGTAGACCTTGTCAGACAGACGATCAAGCTCAGCCATTGCTTGGGCCAGGTTCCTGTCGATTGAAGAGTGCACTCTGGAACGTATTTGCCATTTTCTCAAGCGCCACATCTGTAAGCGTGTGGAGAGAGGAAGCTTTCTTCCGAAAGCGTCGCGGTCTACTTGGCTTATGGCGGTTGATAATCCTTTGTCATGTACAGAGTATGATGTTGGCACTCCAACTCGGCTTCTTGACGCTTTCTCTTCTTGAGTGAAGGCACGCCATTCGGGTCCCTTGTCCATCATTTGCTCATATAAGACGAGTCCACAGTCACCGCAAACAGTCTCGCCAGTATCATAATCGTGAACAAGGTTTCCACTACCACATTCTGGGCATTTGTCAACTAGACGTTGACGGGTTCTGCCTTCCTTATTACTCATTTTTTCGCCCCAAGTTTGTTTGGGTAGAACCATTACCATTTATTTCCCAAAGGGATTCAGAAGACAGCGCATCTGGCTCAGTGTAGCTATCCAGATGAAATGTTTTAATATATAAAGTTTACGGTTTATTCAAGAGTATCTTCCTGAAAAATTTTGAATACTTACATGTACTATTGATTATGTGGAGAAAGTGGTAAATGTGATAACACTTCCAGAAAAAATTCGAAGAACATTAGAAAAAGTTGTCAAAGAGATGAGAGTTGCAGAAAACGTTTACGGCATAGGGCTGTTCGGAAGCTGGAGTCGAGGCGACACTGCAGAAACCAGCGATGTTGACCTACTGATATTTGACAAAAGCGATTTCAACCATGAATACGTGGAGAGAATGGAGCTTGGCGGCGTGTTTATAGATTTAGATCGGGTTCCAAAGCGGTGGATTCAGGGGCCAATCCCTCCAGAAATAGACCAGAAGCTATACGAGGTGCAGGTTCTTTACGATAGGGATTGGTCGCTGGCTAACACGAAGCTTTTGATGGCTAAATCTTATAGTTCTCCGGAAAGGGTTGACATCAGAACGGAAACGCATGTCATAGACTCAGACATATTTTTGAGCCGGGCAACTTCAGCATTTTCGAGAGAAGACTTGCCTAGTGCCTATTTGTTTTCGACCGTAGCCCTGGAAAATATCTTGAAAATTTTGGTTGAGATAGCTTTGGAACCTTTTTCAAACAGTCGATTTTTGAACAGACTTGAAGTTTCAGCGACAAAACTGGGAATGCAAGGCTTATTCAAAGAGTATTTGGAGATGACCGGGCTCGGCGAGGTCAACAGTGCTGGTGCAAAGGACAAGATGAAACTTTTCAAGGTGATTTGGAATGAGATAGGCTTCAATGTCAAGCGAAATGCACGAGCGCTTGAGGCTTCGCATTTTAAGGTTAAGACAAAACTGAACTACTATTTGAACCCAGTTTTTCTGCAAGGAGCATTGATGAGGACAAATTCCTTGGTTGATACTGGAAAAGCTGCCGAGGCTTCTTACTATTTGAAAGGTATACTCCTCGACATTGTTGAAAACTACGTTTGGTTAAAATCTTCGGTTGACAAGATTAAAGTAGATTATACAACGCTGATTCGTTCTCTAGAGACTTTGGAGGAAAAAAATCCGAAAAGTTACAATCAAATAGTGAGTTTTCTTGACTTGGATAAAATCAGGAAAGCTAATGCCTCTAATGCTATTGAGAAATCTCGAGAAATAATGCTTAAAATACGGAAAGATAGGAAGGTTTTAATCAAAAACCATTTAATAACGAAATAGCTGAAGCCCGGTGGTGTAGTGGACAAGCATAGCGGGCTTTGGACCCGCTGACGAGAGTTCGAATCTCTCCCGGGCTACCATAACCCCTAGTCAGGACGGCGTTCAAACTCTCGGTTCAGTGCTGAGGTGGGAGAGAGGATTTGAGCACGATAATTCAAACTGATTTCTAAACCTAACCTTCGCACTTTACGCGAGAAATGCAATTTATTCTCTTTACGAGTTCTATAAATTTTTGGAGCGTGTTAGGAAAACACTTAAATCATGTAAACGTTTTTCACTGCTTGAAAGCTGCAATGAATATCCTTGAAGCTCTTTTAGTCTTAGTAATAGGTTTCATAGTCGGTGTACCCTCATCTATGGTTGGTCTTGGAGGAGGCTTTATCATAGTTCCTGTTTTGATCTTATTTTTTCAATTACCAGCCCAAAATGCTATTGCAGTCAGCTTGGTAGCCATCTGTGGTACAACGTTTTCCTCTACTCTCGGGTACGTTAGACAGAGGCGAGTTGACTATAAGCTGGGTTTACTTTACGACATACTTGATGTCCCAGGTATTGTTCTAGGCGCCTACATAACTACGCTTCTGCCTCAAAACTTCTTAGCAGGCATTTGCGGTATTTTCATAATCCTCATTTCTGTGCTGATTATAAAAAACAAAGTAAAACCCTTTTCAAAGGAAAAACAGGAAGCAAATAAGGCAAACATGGAATGGACAAGGAACAGAATTGACTCGAAGGGTAAAGCCTTCAAGTATACTCTTCGCAGTCCTCATCTGGCACTAGCCAGCAGTTTCTTGGGAGGGTTGATAACGGGCTTATCCGGATTAGGAGGTGGAATAACCGACGTTTCAACAATGATTCTACTGGGGATCCCCCCTCACATCGCGGTGGCAAGTTCTGAGTTTGCCATGGCTGTTACCAATGGCGTTGGAGTAGTAGCCCATGGCCTTTTAAATAACATCCTAGTCGAGTATGCCCTCCCAATAACCATAGGCACGGTTATCGGAGCCCAAGTGGGCTGTTCACTTGCCAAACGCGTAAAAGGAAAAGCTATAAGAAGAATTCTTTCCTTAATCGCCATCCTCGCTGGACTGAGGTTAATCTATTCATTTTTCACATCATAAATCCTAACTTGCCTTGGTACATTTTTGGTGCTTAGCATGGATTTTTCCGGCAAAACTATCTGCTTCTCTTTGAAACGGCGCTATCGTGCGCAGGTGTTCTTAAATTATCTGCTAAAGCTTGAAAGGAAAAGTATTAAACTCGTGAGAAAGACATTTAAAAAACTCTGTGGGGCTAAAGAGAAAGTGAGGCTATAAAAGACATGATCTTAGGCGTGGCTGATTATCCAAGTTTGGAAGGATCACTTGAGGATTTTTTGAGCTTCGCTTCTAAGCTTAGAATTCGTGTTCTTGAACTTAAATTGGATAAGCTTGAATTGCTTTTGGCTCTTTCTAAAACTGACAAAATGTTCGAACTCAAAAATTTATCAAACTCTTATGATTTCAAATATTTTGTTCACGCTACCAACATTGACATTAATTTGGCGAGCGTAAACCCATTCCTCAGAAGTGCCTCTAAGAAAACTATTTTGAAAGCGGTAATTTTTGCGGCCAAATTAGATGCTGGATTGCTTGTTTCTCATGTCGGTCGTTTATCGAGAGATTATCCAAGGAGACTTGTTAGAAAAGCCATGAAAAATGCCATAGATTCTTTGAGGAAAATTAACCAACTGTCTAATGATTTGGGCATAATTTTCACGATAGAAAATGACCACAAATCTAACGATTACGTTCTTGCTGGAAATCCAGAGCAAATAAACTTTCTCGTTGAGAATGTTGGATGTAAATTGACTTTTGATGTAGGTCACGCTAACACTGTTGGGAAGATTGAGGATTTCACGAGGTTACTGGACAAATTTATCGTTAATGTGCACCTTCATGACAACAATGGAAGGGAAGACGAACATTTACCTATTGGAAAAGGAAGCATAGACTTTGTAAGACTGTTTAAAAGAATGAAAGACTGGAAGAGCGAGAAACCTTTGATCATCGAGTGTCATAGTTTTGCAGGGTTAAAGGAAAGCATAGATTTTATGAGACAAGAGTTGTCTGTTTAATCTATTAAACTACTAGCTAAGCCTTATAACTCATTAATTGGTGATATGGGGGGTGAGTTGCTAATGCTTCCCGTCGTTATTATCGCTGGAGGAACAGCTTCAAGGCTTGAGCCTTACTCTGGAGAGACACATAAATGTCTCATGGAGTTGGAGCCTAACGTAACGGTATTAGACTTTATTCTGAATAGGATCGAGAAGATTACTTCACCTCGCATACTTATTGTGATAAAACCTCAATTCAAAAATATATTCGAGAAAAGGCTGAAAGGGAAGGCAGAACTAATAGAAACTGATGTTGAAGAATTTGGAAATCTGTATAGCGTTAGCTTAGCAATGAAACGCTTAGGCGCAAGTCCCTTTCTCCTCTTAATGTCTGATCATGTATTTGAACGATCAATACTCGATAGAGTACTATCGCTCAAGAGTCAAGCAACCTTCACGGTTTGCCTCGATAAGAAACCTTCGCGAGCCGAGGCAAGAGAAGGACTTAAGCTCGCATTAAAGGATGAGGCGGTAGTGAATGCTGATAAGACCACCCTTCCTCAGCACGGGATAGATACAGGCATGATATTGTGTCGTGAGGATTCCAAGGCGTATGTAGAAAGGGCGATAGAAAACTTTGGCTTTAAGGCTACAATAGCTGATGCACTCAACTTGGCTGCAGCCGATGGTAAAGTAGATTGTGTAGATGTCACGGGGAAGCTGTGGAAAGATGTGGATACACCTGAAGACTTAGTTGCAGCAAGAAAGGTTTACTGGCAAATACTAAGAAAGGAACTCACTAAACCTGAAGATGGATTAGTCTCCAGATACCTTAACAGGCCAATATCAACACGCATTTCGATCATGGCGTATCGAAGGGGCTTCCGGATAGAACCGCTCACTGTAACGTTGGTATCGTTCATCCTTGGCTTATTGGCAAGTCTTCTGCTGGCGATGAGAGCATTCATTCTTGGAGGTTTACTTGTGCAAGCAGCATCTATAATAGATGGGGTGGATGGTGAAGTTGCAAGGCTCTATCATAAAGCCACGCCGTGGGGCGGCTACTTGGACTCAGTACTAGATCGCGTTTCAGATATCGCCATAGTAGCTGGGCTAACCTTATCTTTGCCGATTATAGATGACTTCACCCTTTTGTTTGCCATACTTGCGGCTGCCAATGTGATATTCGTGAGTTACGCGACCCACAATTTGAGTAGCCTAGGCGTGGGGACGGAGCGGCTGAGAAAGGTGCCTGCAACGAGGGATGTAAGATTATTCGTAGTTTTCATAGCATCGCTTCTTTCATTGCCCATCCTCGGCCTATACTATCTAGCCGTGGTCCCTATATTCTACCTATGTTACTCGCTGGCGCTGGCTTACAGGATGAGGAGAGGACAGATTAAAGTGGAAAGGGTTAGAAGAGAGCCCAAACCAGAAGTTCTTATCGAGAGAAAAGAGATAAGTAGTAAAATCGAAAGCCTAATCTCCAATTCCATTAAACTAGATTTATCACTTCTCGTTATCAATATGATTGCTCCAGCAGTTTCAGGAATTACATTGATAAGTCTTAATGGTCTGGCACTAAGCTCAGATCATCTCTTAACGACCCTAAACTTGATGGTGGTTATATATTTTGGATATCGAATAATGATGGCTTTGAAAGCCGTAATTGATATCATAGCTAAGAGGTTAGTAGGTGTGGTTGGAGTCACCGAAACCACGCTTAAGCATATGCTAGTTGACTGTCTCTACATAGTTTTGACCGCACTACTTTGGGTATACTTGCCCCCTCAGCTTAATACCTACGTGGGCGAGTGGGCTTCCAGGGTGGCAGCATTAATAATTTTCGCCTTCTTCCTATTGATTCTCTATGACTTGGCCAAGCTTCTTTACAGAACCTTCGGAGACTTCTATAAGGGAATAGTAGGGAAGATAGCCAAGAAACTTCATGAAGACTCTCAATAACAATTGTTGTTGATCTGAGGTGAGAAATTTAAACGAGATAAGTCACGTATCCCGGGCTACCATTACTTAAGCATGAATTCATACTTGTTACAGCTTTTGAACCAGATCTCGCTCACTAAAATCAGAAATGGTTTAGTGAGTACTCAACCAATCCTTAACGACAGAGGTCACTTGCTTTCTTTTTGCCGGGTTATGCTTGGCGGTTGTCTTGAGAAATATCGCATGATAAAAGAAATGGTCTGCGTCTAGGAAGGTTTGAATTGATTTATCTTTCGTCGCCAAACTTTCGAGGATTTGTTTGGCCCCGGTGCGAATGTCAATGTCATCCTTCTCACCCAGAATTATGAGAGTAGGTTTCTTTGTCTGCGACGCGTTCTGCAATACTTTATCGCTCAAGTTTCTCTTTACACCGCCTAACCAGCGCCAGCTGCGCTTTGTTGTGAACAGTGGGTCTTGAAGTAGGATTTTGCCCTCCTCGCTCTCTTTAAAGTCTCGGGACCAATTCTTGTAGGAATCGTAAGTCGTCTTAGGCGCAGAGCGAAGCATAGAAGGGATTTTACTGCTGTATATGCGAGGCATGAATCCCACCCAGTAAGGTGCTGCAAGTATCATACCGTCAAGAGAATCTGGATGATTTGCAGAATACCAAAGAGTGTACAACACACCCAGACTCCAGCCAAACATGTAGACTTTGTTCTCAAGGTGTCTCTTACGTACGAAGTCTACTATTTCGTCCACATCTTGCAGGTGCCTATTGAAGTCGCTTGTGTCTCCTCTTGGTAAGGTTTCTTCCTTTGAGTTACCGAAACCTCTTAGGTCTAATGCATAAACTTCGAGTCCATCCTTGGCTAAATCTTGTCCTAAAACTCTGAAAAATCCAGAATGCCCTCCTATGCCATGTATGCATATAACCGATTTTTTTCTTGCTCCAACGGCTTTCCAATGTCTGCAAAATAAGTCGAAGCCATCTGTCATTTTGAAATGTTGTTGAATCTCTTTAACACCTGCGACCAAGTCACTGATCCCCACATGCATTCGTTAACACGTTTGCTTTAAATTTTCGTTTATTTTGCTTGGCCACGTGTCTAGCGCTTTCAAAAAAGAAGGGAGATTGGCGATTTCCCCGAGGCTAGGAAAGTATAAATTCGCGCCTAGGCGCCCGTCTCTCCCTGGCTACCATGGACCCCTAGTCAGGGCACTGTTCATATTCTCGATTGTTCAATTTCCCATATTGACTACGCTGGTGGCGATGTTGCTATCATTTTGAAGTTTTTATTAATATTTTTTGGTTCTTTCCACTCGTGATCAAGAATGGCGTATAATAAAGACTCACGCCATTTACCTTTTACCCATTTGTGCTCACGGAGACGACCTTCACGTTGCATATCTATCTTTTCCAAGACTCTTGCAGATGCGATGTTTGCGGGGTCGCAAGTTGCAAAAATTCGATGCAAATTTAGCTTTTTAAAGCCAAATACAAGGAGTGCTTTTGCTGCTTCGGTGGCATAGCCTTGCCCCCAGAAATGCCGATTAAGGACAAAGCCTATCCATCCCTCTCGATTGCCGGGATTTGAAACATAGATTCCACAAGCACCAATAAGCCTATTTTGTGCATTTAGGACTATTGCAAAATGGTAGTTTCTACGGGGTCGTTCTTTTTGAGTCGCGATTGCTCGCTGAATGAAATTTCGGGTTTCTCCAACTGCGTTGGGTCCCCAATCAACATAGCGAACAACTTCAGGGTTAGAGGCGTAGCTATGTACTGGTTTCCAATCGGCCTCTTCTAAGTCTCGTAATATAAGACGCTCCGTTTGACAAATTTCCATAAAATTGTATTATTTCATTGTCACTCTAAAGCTTATCTCAGTAGTTCCAATTTCAGCTTTGCTTACTTGCTCTTTCGTTTCTATTTCACTGTGAAAACTCCATTAATGTTTTAATTCTGATTATAGTTAAATCTCAATATTTTCCATAAAGGATGCAAAATTGTGCATAAACTGATATTTTCCCCTAGTCAGGCATGTAGTCTTACTTAAGAAATAGTTTGAGACATAACAACATACTTTCTTGTTTTAGGGACTAATTGTCGCTTCCTCTTAACAGTATGCTGGAAAAACAATCTTAGCAGAAGATTTGCTTTCTCAATAATAATCTATATGTAACTCGCGCATGTCTCAACGTGACTCATGTTTAGGCTTTTGTAAGTGCTTTTCAATCGTCAAAAGCCTTGCCAAATCTTTCTTCAAGAAATCCGTCCAACCGTGCTTAAGATGAAAACTCGCATTATCACTGATTAGTCTAACATCACAAGAGTAATTACCATCAACGTAGCCCCTGCAATCAGATTCCTTCTTCGGAGCATGACTACACTTCATTTTGCACAGATTCTCTATGCGGCTGTTTATCGCGAAGTAAAGTCTATCCACTTTAAAATGAGGCTGGATCATCTTCGAAATCGCTTCAATGTTCGTGCGTTCCATTTCACTTCTCGCTGCCTCGGTAAACCGTTTCCCGATAAGAATGCCTTTATCATAGTTTCGCTTCTCGAGAAATTCACTCATCTCCCTAACAGCTTCTACACCAACATACCCTGAACTTGATTTGGCTTCAGTTATGACACGTATCAAAATCTTACCATCCGACTCCGAAGGTGAAACCGTAAAATCTACCATACTATCCTTCATTCGGATCCCGTTATTTGCGTAGTTTCTGACCGCCGAAATCACTTCGGCATTCTCAACAAGCTCCTTTCTGGTCATTGCATCATTCATTTAACAATCATAACTCCTGGAAATATACAACTTAACTTATCTTGCGTATGTATATATTCTCACGGGACCTTATATACTCTTGCAAATCTATACAAAAAGCAAATGTTCGCGCGGGCTGGGAGATTGTTTCATATCGTATTGAAAAGTGGCACTCAAAAGGGAAGCTTACCATTCTAAATCATCGCACAAGCTTGGAAACTATCACTGTGAAAACTAAAACACCAAATCAACTCCGCTGAAGAAGTCTTAACCCCGATGTTTTAAACCGATAATACCCGCCGACCTCTTGCTTTTGTTGTTTGTACTTTCTCCGTCAGTGTTTTTATACATCGATTTAAATGACGATTTAATGACGTTGAAAATCAGTTCATGAAGCATGTTTAACACTGTTTCCCATCAACAGAAAGGCAGACAAGCAGCAGAAAATTTTAATTTTTTCCAGACTAGCGGTGTTGCTAGAAAGTCCGAAAACGTAAGAATTTGTCCTTTTCCAACGTACAGCTAGCATCCGCTTTTGGCAAGGTGTTTTTCAAGTTGCAAAAATCAGAGCATTCATTTCTTACCTTTGTAAAATTCTTGATACTCAACAGCAAGCGCTCTGTAGCTCTTTTTGCTTCTGGTCTTTATGGCTTCGCCGAGACACTCAAAGAATCTTTTAACATGTTTCCCATTTACTATGAATATGTGCATTTTTGCGTATCTGCTTTCGCCTACTGTAGTGAAGAAATCTCTGCTTTCGAGTTGCAGTTCAAGGGGAAGAGGAAATTCATAGACCAGCCATTCTTTGTCTTGATAGTGCGCTTTTTCATGAGGAACTCTGAAAGTCTCAATATCCATATCATTCGGGTCAGAAGTAACAGAGAGGATTGGAGCACTTGTTATAACCGCAGGGACAAGAGTCCCACCAAGGAAGTAAGGCATTCTTAACTTCTCTTTC
>JAOULW010000021.1 GCA_029881805.1 Candidatus Bathyarchaeota archaeon | reverse complement strand
TCTGCTTCTTCGTAGACGAGCATCGCCCACGTTGACGAGTACCTTCCAGGCGTATATTGTCTCAGCAGCCTCATGTTGTTGACGCAGTCGTAAGCAGTTACAGGATAACCATCATGCCAGTAAACGTCCTGTCTAAGGTAGAATGTTGCATAGCTTCCAGCTGTGATGCCAAGTTCTGGAATAGTGATACCCGGACTGATCGAATATTCGTTAGCGATGTATGGCATGTTAACCAAAGTTTCAGGGTGAAGATCTAGAAGTCCATCCACACATATTTGCATTAATTGCCATCCGTATAGGGTGTCTTCGTTGTACGGGTTCATTGTGTGCCAAGCGTCACCTAGGGCAAATTTGATGGTGCCGCCTGTCACAGCGCCATTCCAGTGCTGTGTTCGCCAGCTCCAAGTGTTCTGTGGCCCATAGTTGGGCATTGAAATTAGGTTCATTAGCTCTCCTCGGCCGTCTCTAGCTGTGGTCATGAACGCATTGCCGCTGTCTATTGGGAACCATGGCATAAGCTCGTTCACGAATTTATACTGTACAAGTGATGCGTTTCCTATTACACTGTCAACGTTCAGGTCTGTCAGTATAATCTCTGTCCATGCGTCAAATTCTGCGTCGGAAATTCCTGCAAAATTCCATCCCCAAGGTACTATGTTGTCTGAGTTTAGGAGGTCGTATAGCCAGTCGACGTATCTTCCCATGTTTGTTAAGCCTATGAATATTATGTCATAGTCGTGGAAGACCAGAAGTTGCGTAACCAGTGTTCCGAATGCCACTGGAACAAGGGTCATTACAGGTCCGACCGCGCCGATGTATGATATGAAGGCGTTGAAGTTTCTGACCAATCCTACTCCGGGTCCTCTTTCCCAGTAGAGAGTTCCTGTGGAATAGTATGCTGTCAGGTCTCTCAATTTTGTTGTGCCGTAGCATAAATCGTCGTCAACGTCGAGGCTGTAACCGTTAGCCTGCAGGATAGTCCACGCATTATCCCAATCAGTGTCTGGCATCTGTATGTCCTCGTCGTACCATGGTTCTTGCGCTGGCGGCACGGGGTTGCCGATGGCGTAAGTCCATGGAGCCCCAACATAGCCGAAAATGTCGGTTTGCTTGTCGTTAACACCATAAATGTACGTCAAAGCCAACCTGAACACGCTATCGTTTAGGGGCATGTTCACGGCTCCGGATGTTTGGTCGTAGTCCTGGCACCAAATGGCACCAAAGCCAAATGCGGACATAGGATCCTGTGACGAAATTTTCTGACCAGCTGCGATCATTCGGTTATATAGGTCTATTCTACCGGGTCCTTGCATCCAGTCGGTGACTCCCAGCAAGAATTCATCAACCATCGTGTCTACAGTAGCGCCTGGATATGCTTTATACAGGATTTCATCAACTTTTGGCAATCCGCTGTTATGAACGCCTGCACTAAGTACCGAAGACGACATCAACAGAATCATTGCAATGCTAAATAGTCCAACGAAACTCTTTTTGAAATTCATTCTTTCTCCTCTCCTCTATTTGAGCAAGTATAAATACAAAAGGCGCACCTTTAAAAGTCTTATGGAAAAATGTTACATACCAAAAATTGACTAAACCGACAAGCTTAAATTTAAATTAAAGAATGAAAAAACCACAGAAGAGGAGAGAAAAGAGGAGAGATTAGGATGTTTGCAGGTTATGTTGGGAAAAAAATTGTTATTGCCTTAGTGACCTTGCTGGTTGTAGTAACGTTGAACTTTATGATATTCCGCGTCTTCGTTGGAGGAGACCCGTCTCAGATGATTTTGGATCCAAGAATGCCACCAGAAGTGAGGGATCAACTGTTAGCCATGTGGGGCATAGACAAGCCTCTGTTCCCGGATCAGTACTCATTATATCTGTATAATCTTTTTACGTGGCAATATGGTCTTCAATTCGATCAATCTGCTACGCCGATAGCCCCTGAAATGGTTTGGAGGCTAAGAAATACAGTGATTCTGCTTGGACTCGCAACCATAGGAACGATTTCTGTTGGAATTCCATTAGGCATGTTTGCCGGAGCAAAAAGAGGTAAAAAAACGGACGTAACTGTGATAGGCATAGGGTTGCTTACATTTGGAGTTCCAATGTTTTTCCTACAGCTAATCTGGGTTGCTATTTTCTGTCTTTGGTTACAAATACTTCCCCGTGCTGGACTAGTAGGCCTAGGCGGTCCTCAGGATCCCCTTTCTGTGGCGCTTGATGTGGCAGCACACGCGATCAGTCCAATATGTACATTAATAGTGGGAGGCTTTGGAGGGTGGGCTCTTTACACAAGAAACATGATGGTCGACGCATTGACTGAAGACTTCGTGCTTACTGCTAGAGCAAAAGGTCTGAGGGAAAGGGATGTAATCACTAAACATGCTTTCAAAAGCATACTTCCCCCGGTAGTCACATTGATAGCTCTCTCTATTCCAGGGATAGTAACGGGTGCAATAATAACAGAGTCAATATTTGCGTGGCCCGGAATCGGACAATGGTACATCTCCGCTCTGCAGCAACAAAATCACCCTGTAACGCAAGCGGTTCTGTATAATTTCGCGGTACTCATGTTAGGTGCGAATCTCGTAGCGGATTTGGCTTACGGCTTCCTTGATCCCCGAATCAAAGTCGGAGTTAGGAGATAAAGTCTGTGTCATTCCTGAGTAAACCGAAGAGAGAGATTCTCAAAAGGAGAATAAAGAGTTTCTGGATGGATTTCAGTCACAACAGAATAGGATTTGTCGGGCTGATAATTATTCTTGGTTTTGTTGTCGTAGGGATCATAGCACCGCTATTGACTCCTTTTCAGCCCACATCTCAACTATTCAAAGCGCCTCAATTAGCAGCAGCTTATTCGATGCCAGATTGGTTCAGAATATTTCCTCAATATAGTGACCTGAATCCTACGCTGTCAATTAAACTCGACTTGAAAAAGGCTGAAGTCGCAAATTATACAGGACCAATAAGCATAGACATGGATCGACTTAACTTCAGCTTTGCAGCTACAGAAGACGCCAAACAGACGGCATCAGTGACGCTGGATCTAGGAAACTTTAGCTATGAATATTCAGCCCCACCGACGTTCACAATGCATGTTAATTACAGAATGTACTACAACAGAACAGGAGTAAAAGTTTACTTCACAGTCAAAAACTACACTGCAAATCCACTATGGGATGATGTCTTACTGGACCCAACTAACGCTGAAATGTTGATATATGTATACAAGCCTGCCTCAGGACCCGTGGCTAATGTCACCTTGACGAACTCAACAAGCAAGCTGAACATCGACTCGTTCGTTAATTTTCCACGCCAGCCAGTCATGAGTTCACTCTATAAACCAGAATTGCTCTTAGGTGAAAACGGTTCAGCGCCAATTGACCCTGCTAGAATACTTTTTTCGCAGAAAGGGGTTTATGGAATCAAATTGAAAATCGAATTTGACAACATTAGAAGCGGCCCCCCTGACCGAACATACCTAGGCGCATTTGGTGATTTAAACCTTCAAACCGTTGGCCTCACGATATGGGGAAGAGTTCACGGAATTATGGGAACTGATGCTGGGCGAAACGACGCTTGGACGGAGCTAGTTTATGGTGTAAGAATATCACTTATGGTCGGCGTGCTTGCTGCCATCATCGCAACAAGTCTGGGAATACTCTACGGCGTGACATCCGGATATCTAGGAGGATTCGCAGACGAATTCCTCATGAGAGTTGTGGACGTTCTGCTATGCATTCCAGTGCTGCCTATATTGCTAATCTTGACAAGATATTTCTTCGCGAATGTCTACTTAGTAGTCGTCTTAATAGCCATCTTTGGATGGCAAGGACTGTCGAGAGTGATTAGATCCAGAGTCCTGACACTAAAAGAAATGTCTTTCATAGAAAGCGCAAGGGCCTCGGGAGCCTCGGACAGTTATTTGATGGTTCGCCACCTTATCCCAAACGTTCTGCCAGTCGCAATGGCCGCAATGGTTCTTGCAGTTCCAGGTGCAATCATAACAGAAGCCGCGTTAAGTTTCCTGGGATTTGGCGATCCTAACGCACCAACATGGGGTCGCATGCTTTACGGCGCTTATCAATTAGGAGGGTTACCTGCATGGTGGGTTTGGCTTCCGCCTGGTTTGGCAATAACGGTGATCTGCATTGGTTTTGTCTTTATAGGACACGCCATAGATGAAATTGTGAACCCGAGATTAAGGAGAAGAAGATAAGATGCCGAAAGACGAGCTCCTACTGCAAGTTCAAGACCTAACGGTTTACTTCACAACTCTAAGAGGATATGTAAGAGCTGTAGAAGACGTAACATTCGAACTTGCGCAAGGACACACGTTAGGCTTAGCAGGCGAATCGGGATGCGGAAAAACAACGACAGCGCTGTCGATACTTAGACTACTGCCGATTAACGGTAGGATAATGAAGGGAAAAGTCATTCTCGAAGGAAATGACGTCACAAGAATCAACTCTGAAAGATTCAGAAAACAAGTCCGATGGAAAAAGATTTCAATGGTATTCCAAGGAGCCATGAACTCGTTACATCCAACCAGGAACGTAGGAGACCAAATATCAGAAGCAATACTTTTGCATGAAGATGTGAACAAAAGAGAAGCATCGGAAAGAGCCGGAAAACTATTAGACTTAGTCGGAGTGGGAGCTGAAAGACTAGATAGATTTCCCCATGAACTAAGCGGAGGAATGAAACAAAGAGCCGTAATCGCAATGGCGTTAGCGTGCAATCCTAGCCTAATAATTGCAGATGAGCCGACAACGGCCCTCGACGTCATTGTCCAAACACAAGTCATGAAGGTTATTAAAGAACTCCAAGCTAAGTTGAACCTTTCCATGATTATGGTTTCACACGACCTTTCATTGATATCAGAAACAACGACTGAAGTTGCAATAATGTATGCGGGAAGAATAGTAGAATACGCAGACACCGCAACGCTCTATAAAGAGCCGCTTCATCCCTACACGCAAAAATTGATTGGAGCATTCCCAAGTATATTGGGTCCAAAAAAAGAATTAACCACAATCCATGGGTTTCCGCCAGACCTCATCAATCCTCCTCCAGGATGCCGATTCCACCCAAGATGCTCATACGCAATGGAAAAATGCAAAAAAGATGTGCCTTTATTCGAGAATGTTGGCGAAAAAACCCATTTTGTCGGATGCCATCTAGTAAGTCAGAAGTGATTCAAAATGGAGAAACTTGAAACGGAGTTTGAAATAGAAAAAGACGCGCCCGTAATAGCTCTTAACCTCAAGAAATATTTTCCCATCAAGCTTGGCCTGGTCAGAAGCTTACTTACGAAAGAAGTACCTTATATCAGGGCTGTTGATGGAATAAGTTTTTTTATCAGAAAAGGAGAAGTTTTCGGGCTTGTAGGTGAAAGTGGATGCGGAAAAACAACAACTGGAAGAGTTCTTCTTAGACTTGCAGAACCAACGGAAGGCAAAATATTCATTGATGGTATAAACATCGCCTCATTGTCTGTCAAAAAGTTAAGAAAAATGCGGGCAAAAATGCAGATAATATTCCAAGATCCTTATGAATCATTGAATCCAAGAATGAGCGTCTATGACATCCTTGCAGAACCTCTAGAAATTCAAAGCGCGACCAAAAATCCGGAAGAAACGCTAGATAAGATAACACGTATACTGGAGGACATGGACCTCGTTCCCCCGGAACAATTCTTGTTCAGGTTTCCACATGAGGTTAGCGGAGGGCAGAGACAAAGAGTTGCTATCGCTAGAGCTTTCATTATCAACCCTCAATTCGTAGTAGCTGACGAGCCGATCTCAATGCTAGACGCTTCTATAAGAACTGAAGTCATGAAATTAATGTTAGAGATGGTGAAACGAGCAAAAGTAACTTTCTTGTTCATTACTCATGATGTTGCACTATCCAGATACATGTGCGACCGCATTGCAGTCATGTACCTTGGACAAATCGTAGAAATAGGACCCACCGAAGATTTGATACATAAACCGGCCCATCCATACATGGAGGCCCTTATAGCCGCTGTTCCAGTGCCTGATCCCACAGCCCGCCGTACTGAGGTCGTAATAAAAGGTGAAGTCGCAAGTCCAGTCAATCCTCCTCCAGGATGCCGATTCCACCCAAGATGTCCATACGCAAAAGACAAATGCAAAAAGGAAATACCCAAACTACTGCAGATTGGCAAAGAAAGGCAGGTTGCCTGCCACTTTCCACTGACTTAAAACGACTCTTTTGGTTTTCTCTTTCTAACGTAGAGAATCAATTCGGATATGGACGCGCCGGCGACGATTCCATTCAAAATTATCAGCCACAAACCAGGTATCAAAAACAGAATTATTAAAGGCACTGTTATCAACAGCAGCAAAATTGCGATAAAAAACAGAAATGTTTGCTTTTTTCCGAAGGTGCCATTAGGTTCCTGACCTTCAATAGATTCCATATCTGATGCTAAACTCTTCAGTAAGGCAAGCTTTATGGAATAGAAGAATAAAAATGAAATTGCCACAGACAAAACATAAGTGAGTATGACAAGATAATCCCAAATGCCCCAATCAAAAATTATGTAAAACATCAAAGATACGGACAAAACCAGCATCAATATATTCAGAAAAAACGTGAATCTTCCGAAAGGATATGCAGTCTCATTTTGTCCGTGCAATTTCATCCACCGTATTTCACTACAATGTTTGCGCTAGTGCGTTGCGGAAGATCGGTCCCAAATATGGTATACATCTTGAGTGTCCAAGTACCATTGGTATAAGAGGTCGAATTATCCAGATCCACAGTGAACATTAGATCTTTTTGTACGTTAGTTGGAAGGTCCAGCAGTTGATTTCCAAAGTTGAACTCTTTTGGTTTGGTTCCGACGCTTGCGTTGTTAAATTCTACCCAAGCTCTTATGAAAAATATTCCAAGGCGCATATTAGAAGGATTGTAGAAGCTCAAAGAGAAATTGGCTGCGTTTTCGTCCGCTGTAACGTCTGAGATGAAAACGTTCAATGATTTTATTGCAGATCTTATTTCTAACACTAGGTAAAGTGTGTAACTAAAAAGAGCTATTGAAAATATGGTTATAACTAGAAAACACATTAACGGAATTTTAGCTTTTAGAGACATCGAATCACCGCGCACTTGTTAGATTTGAGTAGGATAGACTTATATGGTACATAAATAAAACTTTGACGGAAAAATAAGGGCTAAATTGAGGATGGGTTAATGTGGAAAGAACAATAAGAGGGGGAAAAACGACACGATCTATTCTGGGGATGGCGCTCGCATTATTCGTAATCTTTACTTCGAGCGGCTATTTGATGTACACGTGGGGGAGCGCAGTCGGATATTATTTACTGGTCACGATAGGGAGCTTTTTAGGCGGAATGGTTATGGGGAATGTTGAGAGGAGCCTCAAGATTTTCTCAATTACTTTTGTTTCTGGATTTATCTCTTTTGTTTTGCTAGGCGCGCTTCCTGCAGTGTTACATGGAGAAAACTATGCGGGAGAAGTAAACGCTATTGTGGGGATTATTGCAACAGAGTTCGCAAAAGTCATTATAGTTAGTTTTCCAGTGTCGGTTTTCGCATGCCTATTCGGTTGCTTTTTAGGAAATTCCCTTTTAGAAAATGAATGACAATTTAGACTTTCAATCATTGGTGAGGCATGATATTTATTAATGAGAGGATTTCTTTTTCCGCCTGCTAGTTTTTCTCCTAGTAGATTGCATATAGCCATATAGCAAAATAAACGCCAACGACATCAAGATTATTATTAGTACCATTGCTTGAAAACCAAGAAGTGGGTTAACACCAGAAGCCGTCCACATATTGGTCCCTCTAACTGTAGTAATAATTTCGTAAGTGCCTAAGACGTTTATTTCAAGGAGTGCTCCTTTTTCTTTATCCCAGTAAGCGAGGTTTTCACTGCCCATATATGAAAAATTTGCGTAGATAACTGTACGCTCTACCCCAAGGTAGGTTTTGGTGGTCTCACCATTTATTGTTACAGACTCGATCTTGCTAGGATCGTCAGGATTATAGCGAAGGGTGGTTACATCTCCGATTTCTAGATTTGCAGGTATGAAAGTCACAGTGCATGGTTCGGAGCCCTCAACGACGTTACCTGTTTTCGTCTCACTGGCAATAGTTCCATTGGAAAGTGCCTGTGTAGTATTAATTGTTAAGACGGCACCTTCCACGTTCAAGATCTCTCTTTTTATCAATAGTGGATAAGCGAAAGCGGTTGGGGTCGGATTCCAAGTTTGGTTATATTCTATCCAGTCTCCTATGCGGACACCTGCCTCGTACGCGTTAGCAGAGGCCGCATCTGCGTTCAAAAATAGAAAGTGCTCAAGTAAAAGAATACACACTAGAGTAATAATAGCTAAGGAAAAACATTTTTTAGTTAATTGGTTAAAGAGACGCTCAGACATTAATATCCATAGAAAACTAATGATGCCATCTTTCTTAAACCTTGCGCAGAAAAATCAGTATACCTAAAGACAGATAATCTGATTTTAAAATGAATCTTATTCAAAGGAAGTGAGAATTAAACATTACGATTTACTTCTGCGATTCCAAAAAGCTTATTTAAGAAAGAATGGTTTAAATACATGGAAGGGCGAGAGGCTTCATGTCCCGCATTTTACTTGAAGTCGGTTGTCCAAGGCATGGTTTTGAAAGATTCAGCATAAAGGTTGTAAAGAGATATAATATTCCATCTAAAGATATTCTTCCGAACTTCAGAAAACTTAAGCCGGACCAAATAACACAGCTCTATGTTGGCAGGAACGTTACAGAAAGAGAAATTCAAAGATTCTTGAGTGATTATTTGTCTAGAACAGGCATGAACGAAATACTACTAAACATGAGAATGATAAGATAGCTTAATGCAAAACGCCAATTGAAACGTTTGTCATGATGCCAAATCTCACCGTTTAGGAGTAAGAGCGGCTAAGCCAAATATTAATCCCCACACGATTATGCTTCTCCAAGGGTTTGCAAGGCTCAACGCTAACATAAAGACGAGCCAAACTCCAAGAACACCCAAAAGCACGGCAATCACTGTCCAATATTCTTTCCATCTTAGGATTCTTAGAAAAAATTTTATGTCATCCAGAAAACCTTCCATTATCTTTCCCATGTGTATTCTCTCAGCACCCGCTCACAGACTGTTGATGCTCTTCCTTTGTTATAAGAAAGGTTAGCTCGTATATTTTAAGTTTAGTATGTCTTTTTCAAAAAAGAAAAAAGGGGAGTTGGATGTGACTCACGGGTTTCTTGCCCATGCAGTTCTATGGGTCATGGAACAATAGCAAATGTAAGAGCATTGGGAATCTCGATTGGAACACTGGAACCATCAGATGTCAGCAACAGTGTCTTGTAACGTCCGATTTCACCTACTATTTTGGGTGTTGTGTATTCGTTCACATAGTACCCGAAAGTGACGGTTGCTAGTCTACCGGGACCGTTCTTTCCGGAAACAGGCCCTAGGAGGGTACCTCCAAACATTGCACTGCCTTCACTATCAGTCGTTGCATTGTTGAAGAACGGAAAGTCGTCGCCAATAAGACCGCTGGACTCGATTTCTAAGAGTTTCACTTCGCTTGGGTTAAACGTTACAGCAACTTGCCAAGCATACAAGTCTTCAACGCCACTGCTAAAGTCAAGTGCCATTGTGAAGTGCCCTAGAATCACTGGTTCGCGATGAGTCACCGAAGGTATGAGAAATGCACCTAAGACATATCCTGAAGCAGAGGAGAACAGCAAGAACGTAATCATCATTAAGCCCGTTCTTACTCTTCTATCGTGAACAAGTCTCGACATTTCCCTGGTGAACCCTCGGTCATGTTTATCAAATTCGGATTTACCGTTCAATCTATACGCACCTTCCTTTTTTACAATAACGCCATTTTCACACAATGCCTTAAGTCTCAAACTCAGAGTCTTTCTCGAAAGCCTTGTAATGTGCAATAGCTCAGTGAAAGTCTTTGGCTCTCTTCTGGTTGCCTGTTTAATCAAGTCTGAATCGATTTCTCTTCGGTTTTCCAAGCTTATCGTCAACCCGCAATTTGGACATGTGACTTGAGGCATACCACATCACTATGTAACAAGAGGCAAAAAACCGAGATATAAAAGTTAGTGTAAAAGAAACCAGTGCTCTTGAAGACGTTTCACCTCATCAAAGAACCAAAGTTTCTACGAAACTAATCAAAACTCAAACCATTCAAAACTGCTTTAAGACAACTAGTGAAGAAAATCAAGAAGATAATTGCAAGTGGCCAGGATACTAATAGCTTCTAGTTTTCGCTGATTTTCTTCAGCTGCTTCTGGTAGATCTCCACAATCTCACTTGCGGTTGTCGCGTCTTCCGCCGCCTTGTCAAGTCTATAATTTCCTGTAAACCTCGGAAATCTAATTGCTAGCCCGCTTCCCTTCCTTATGGAATCAATTGCACATGTGTGAATTGGGCTTAATGTTATTTCTGCTCCTAAAATCTCAATTACCGCTGCTGGCTCAAACCAAACATCCGCTTCGATTGTTGAATTGATCCTTGGGTGTTTACGTGTTATGATGTGTTTATGCATCATTTTCGGCAGTCTCGATAGGTCTTCATCCGTAAAGCCTGTGCCGCACTTGGTGACTGTTTCAAAGGTGTCATTTTCTGGATTATAAGCTGCCAGTAGAAGAGCGCCATAGGTTCCAGCACGTTTTCCTCTACCGTGAAATGCCCCGACAACAACGAGATCGACGGTGTCTGTCATTTCGCTCTTGTAATCTCTTTTATACTTTATCCATAGCCACCCACGTGCTCCAGCCTGGTAAATTGAGTCTTTCGCAATTGATTTACAGACTAAGCCTTCACAACCCTCTCCTATTGCCTCCAAAAAGAATTTTTCCAGTTCTTCAACATTGTCTGCGATAATATGTTTTGCGACTTTGACACTGTTGCTTTCCTTAACCGTTGTTTCGAGCGCTCGTCGTCTAATAGGATAGGTTTTCAGAGTTAGATCTTTGCCATCAACGTAGAGTGCATCGAATATGTAGAGGGAAACAGGATACTCTTCCATGGCTTCTCTAATTCCATACTTGCGCCTGCGGTGCATCAACTCTTGGAAAGGTCGCATCTCGCCCGTGTCGGAATCTATAGCAACACATTCTGCTTCTAAGATAGCGGTCTCTGCTTTCACATACTCCTTGACAAGTTCGACGGCGTCTGGATACTGGCTTGAAATGTTCTCTAAACGTCTGGAAAACAGAACAACTCCGCTGCCTTTCTTGTGGGCCTGTATTCTTTCGCCGTCGTATTTGTATTCAGCCATGCATTTTCCTCCGAGCTTTTCTAGGATTTCTTCTGGCGAAGAAAGTCTTTCTGCCAGCATAGGCCTAATCGGCTCGTCTATTGAAACTTCGAACTTTTTGATTCCCTCTAATCCTTTTTCGGCGACCGTTTTGGCGACTCTTCCAAGGTCTGAGGAAATATTATAGGCGCGTTCTATGTGTTCGCGGGTTTCTTTTCCGCCGCCGTAAGCTATTGCTAAAGCATCTAAAACCGTCATATCGGCTATTCCCAAACGCAGATTTCCTGTGACACTTCGCACAATGTACTTGGCTTCTTTGGGGGTTGCATCAGCTAAAAGCCCAGCTAGGAGCGCCATTTTAAGGTCGACCGCCCCTGAGCCAGAAGTTTTAGCCATTTTGTCCAGAATCTCATACACTCTTTGGACAGTCAGAGGTTGCTGGAAGAATGTGACTTGCCCTTTTTTCGCCATAAATTTTTGAACTGTTTCTCCAAGGTCTCCAATGGTTTTCAAATCCTCTTCTATTTCGCTCTCTCTCTTGCCAGAAGCCCGAGCCAACGCCTTTACTGCAAGTTTTTCAGCCACGCCTATTTCGAGTGCGACGAATTCTGGGTATATCCTTCCCTGAGTCAAGTATGCAACTTTATCAATAATGTCCTTTGGAGTCTTTTTTAGAATGTCAACAAGAAGATCGGTCATTTCTAGTCGTTTAGTCGTGGCCTCAATCTTTTCATAGGCATCTGCAATCAGGGAATACTTCAACCTGCACCCCTAATTGACTAAAATTGGCAACTATATTAATCTACATCTTAGGGATACTCAATTTTCTGATCATAGCATCTTGTCAAGTTCTATCAACAAGTCTGCAAGTCTTTCGATGGCTAATTTCCAAGCTTTTTCGCCTTTCTCTTTGGAAGCTTTCGTTGGGTCGCCTATGACGCCTGTCTGACTGATTTCTTTTGTTCGGAAGCCCCACGAAATTCTAGGTCCAGTCTCTTTTAATCCGATTTTCGTATACTTTGACTTAGGAAGCTTAATTCTAGGTTTACTAATTCTTTTCTTAACCACACATTTTTCTCGATTCGCTAGTGTTGTTGAAGTTTCAAATACTCCAGCGGCGTCTTCGACATTGACTATACTGCTGTGCCATTAACTTGGACTTTGAACGTGGTAGTTATTGCTAAGGCCTGTGTCGAGAGCCAGGTGACTCGTCAGCTTCTTAACAGTTTCTTGCTGGGCGGTCGTAGGGCTTTGAATAAGCGTACTTTTCAGAGGAGAGTCGTTAACCATGGAGGATTTCGTTAAGAAAGCACTTACCAGGAGAATACGCAAGCGAGGTCCTCGAGGGCGAGGTGAATTTGAAGTAATTGAGCCTAACGAGAAGCTTGTTTTAGGCGTGAAATTCGCGATTTTCATGGTTGTTTGCTTGTCAGCGCTCGAAGTTGCTCACATGGCTTTTTTGGGCGCCTGGAACAGCGAGATCTTCGCAGCTGTCACCGGTCTCAGCGGAACGATAATGGGAATATTTGTAGGACAGAAGACGTGAATGATGGAAGGTTGAGAGAAAAGGGGCTCATTGCATGAGAAATAAAAAAAATATTTTTTTTCAACATCTTGTCTATCGCTCTTTTTCGAGAATTGCAAGGAAACTTCAAGGTAGAGACTTTGTAAAAGCGGAATCCTTCCAGGCTCGAGACAAGATTTGCAGAGTATTCGCTGCTGAATGTTTTGAGCTGGCTGAAAACTTTGCTAAACAAAAGAAGCAAAAACTAGCTTTACAATATATGAAATTGTCTTGTAAGCTTCTCAATTTGTCGCTTCGACCGAAGAAACTCGCGGACCTGGAAGAGATTAAGAAGGCTTTGGAAAAGCTTCAAGCTGAAGGGCAGCCTGAATGAATTTTTCTTGGAAAACGTTGCCAGACAGCCCTCAGGCTCTTTGGCGACAAGTTGAAAAGTTAAGGAAAAAATATGAGAAACCAGAAGCTCTTCCCTTTCCAGCACAAAAAATCAAATTTTTCAAGAACGTTTTACGCTTAAAGCCTTATCCTTACCAAGCAAAATTTCTCTTGGACCGAAGCCCTCTAAAAGTTACGCGCTGGCCTAGAAGAGCCGGCAAAACAACAGTTATGACAGGAGACGACATTCACTTTGCCGCTACAAATAAACGCGCCGTCATTCTAGCAATGATGCCCAAGTTTACGCAGACAAAAGAAATCTATTTTCAGGGTGAAGGTGGATTGCATGAGCATTTAGCGCGAATGGACAAGAAATTCTATGACTACATTATTGCTGAAGAACTACAGACAATTATTCGGTTTCGAAACAGGTCCAGAATTTTGGCTGAAGTTCCCGAGCCCTTCACCATTAGGGGGCATGGACCTAAGAAAATAAGCATTGACGAAATGAATTTCATACGAAAAGATAGAGACTTGTGGCTTAGCGCGCTTTTGCCTATGACGCTTACTCGCAAAGTTTACATTAACGTGGCTAGTACTCCGTGGAATAAAGATAGTATTTATTGGAAAATGTGTTATGACAAAGGCTTCAAATTTTTCAGCGGCAACATACACGAGAGAGATCCCCCAAGATATTTTCTCACTTGGCGAGACGTGCTACAGCCCAATGGACCTTTAGAGCCAAAACAAGTTGAAATCATGCGTGAGCAGTATGCAGGCGAGACCTGGCGTTGGAAGCGTGAAATGGAATCCAGCTTCGTAGACGATGAAACCGCTTTTCTGCCCTCCAGCCTAATAATAAAATGCCAAAACGAAAGCTTGGAATTTAATCCATTTGAACGCAATGTTATAGGCAACTTTTATGTTGGCTGGGATTTGGGAAGAGAAAGAGACCACGGCGTAGTCTCAGTAGTCGACAAGAAAGCCGAAGTCCTGATTCTTATTCACTGCAAGCAATTTCCATTAGGCACTCCTTACGTCACTCAAATGGCGTACATCAAATCAATATGCGACCGCTGGAGAGAAGTGCACGCGGTCTACTACGACCACACAGGAACATTGGGCATGGACGAAGAAATAAAGAAAGGAGGCTTCCCAGGACTGAAAGGCGTAGATTTCACTCTACCTAACAAGCATGGGATGGCTACCTTTCTCAAACAGAAAATGATGAGTGTACGCGAAAGCGATAAACTGTTGCCTCCTGAAGAAGCTCGACGACAGTTTGAACTGCCGTTTGATATGGATGTTCAGGCTGAACTGAACTGCGAACAATGGGAACAAAGACCAGGCACAGAAATCTATAGTTTCTCTCATCCTCAAGGAAGCCATGACGACCGTTTCTGGTCAATTGCCCTAGCATGTCTGGCCAGCACAGGAGTTGACCCTTCCAATCTGGACGTGTTCAAGTTTGGGTAAGCTCGAGAATGTACGTAGGATGGTGCAGAAGCGCAAAGTCATGAGCAGTACTTGATAGCGCTCGTGAACGAACAATCCAATGTGGACTGTGCCTATTTAGTGTTAATCTGAATTAACAAATATTTTCCATGCAGATACTCCATCGTTAAAATCGGCTGATCACTCATCCAATATCCATCTAAGAAAAACTTATAAAACAACTCCGCTAAATATAAAATGATTTTTATGACTGGTGAAAAAGTGCGTAAATCTGTCCTTGAAGATGCCTCCGCATTTCTAGATCCTAAATATACCATAGACGACGCTTATGCCGTTTTGGGCATGCAGTTGGATGCAATAGAAGCTCTTGAAAAACCAAAGAGCTTTGATATGTGGATGGGCGTGGGCGTAGATACAGCAAAGACGAAAGCTGATTTCGTCCGTAAAGGTCGCGATTTTCTGGGAAGATGGTGGGATAAAATAGTAGAAAACGTGTGTGCTTGGTGGAAAAAAAATAGAGACAAAGTTGGAGACAAACTAGCTGCAGGTCTCACAGCCGCTATAGTAGCCGCTCTCCCTGCACCGTTCAATGCCTTGGGAGGAATAGTGGCAATGATTTTTGTGATAATCTGCAAATCAGGCTTCGATGCCGTCTGCAAGGAAAAACCAGCAAAAAAACCGTAACAAGCAACGCTTCTTGTATCTGCGCAAAGAAAACAAGCCCTAGCAATCTACGCCACTGAAGAGATAGAACCATCTGATTTAGAGGCTTTCAAATTCGGATAGCTTGGGCGATATTTAACCATGCGTTATTCTTCTCTTGAATTTAGTAGGCTTTTGGCTAGTGTCGAGAAGGTCAGATTTCTGTAGTGGACTGTGTCGTCTAGGCTTATGACGAAGCCTTCGATAGTGGAGGCGTCTAGGAAGTTGTATGCTTTTGCACTTGCCACTATCAGCCAGTCTCTAAGTTTCAAATAAGATGCGTAATCTTTGTGTAATGAGATGATGATTCCTTGATATCCTAACCCCATCCCCCTCGCACTAAAGATTATTTCCAGCGGAGCGCTTTCCTGGAAAACTTTCCTAGCCATTTTTCCAATCTCTAGAACGTGTTTTTCGTCTCCAGAGGCGTTGATCGTGGCGAGAGTCACAGCCATCAGATGATACCCAATTTTAGCGAAGTCAGGTATTACCGTGTACTCTTTAATGTAGCCTTCCTTCTCAAGCTTATTTCTCATCCGAGTAACCGTAGGTTGAGAACATCGTATGGCCTTAGCCAACTCTCTGTCGCTTTTTCGACTACTCTTCATAAGCTCTGAAAGAAGTTTCAACTCATTCTCTTTCATAACCGACCCTTTTTCTCTCTTTTTCATGTTTGTTCCCTAATAGGTTTTCGCTGTTAGGCCATGAGCTTTCAAGTTTGGGTAAGCTCAAGAATGTACGTGGGAAACTGCAGAAACGCAAAGTTATAGGCACGACAAGATAACATGTGACTATTCCCTCTTAGTAATGCTTCTTACCTGATAATCAGCAGAGAGTATAACTTCATAATTTTCTTTTGAGACTCTGACATTCACTTTGAACCCATCTTTCACCGGTATTACTTGCCTAATTTTTGAAATATTGTAACCAAAATGTCTTAATTGTTGCATAAGTCTTCTCCTTATTCCCCTATCACGCCCTCCTCTTGCCTCCAGTTTTTGACTGTATTTCTTGAATCCCATTCGGACGCATATGTTTTGTCTTCTCACTATTCGTCTGAATCGCTTTACGAGCTCATCAGCCCATTTAGGATGAATATAGTAGTCATTGTAAGTTTGTTTCTTCAGAGGACTGTACTTATCGTATTTTTGATTTATCGGTCTAAATCTACAGTCGGCTATTTGGACACGCCATTCTCTGCACTTCTTCACCTTTTTTAGCATTTCATTGAAGTCAATGTCCCAATTGTAGATCATGAAAACGAATATGTCTTTGCTTTTATACCCTGCATCAACCAGCATATCTATTCTTTTCTTTATTTTCCTGAAGTCAGACCATGGACCGTCCCATGCGATTCTTACATTCAGAAATCGTGCCTTTTTGATCAACTTGGCAATCTCCGGCGTCAGTAGCCTTGCATCGAACCCACACTGGCTTTCGCATGAAACATGTTTTCCTTTATATTTGAAGTCAGCGATTTCCCTTAGAATGTCCTTAATGTGTGAATTTGCAAGAATGTTGTTGTCATAGAAAACAAGTCTATTGCTTCGAATTTCACTTTTAATACTTCTCTTGTAGGAAAAATCAGGCTCTATCCGATGAACGCCACAGAACTTACAATTCCGTATGCATCCTCTTGAAGCGTGGATTATTTGGAATCCTAAATTGTGAGGATTCGCCAACATGTCATAATCTGGTATGACTTTCTCAGCTTCACTATGAACACCGACATACACATCATCGCAACCAGTATACTCCTTGCAGTCATCAGGCATTAATGAGGCGTATATGCCGCCCACACATATCTTGGCATGTGGAAATAAGCTTCTATAGTGCTCCACACTTTTTTTGACAGATTCTCTCCAGTAAGTAAAAAGTGATGTGACAAATATTCGGTCAGGTTCAAAACCTAATTCTTCTAATGAAATATTTCCTCTAGCTAGCTTAACCAAATCTCCTTTTTTCTTATGGTAGGTTGATAACTTCAAAAGACCTATTGGAAGGTAACTCCTATGATTTCTTTCTTTTGACGGAATCGGAAATTCAGGCTCGACAAGCAGAATTTTCAATCTAGTTCCGATCCAGCAGTTATCTAATATAGTTAAATAGCAATTATTAATAATTTTATTTTATTGCCATAAATATGAGTTAACATTAACTTTCTTAAGTCCTCATGTAATGTGATAGACATGCAAGAACTGAAACCAGTATATATTGATGTTGCTGCAAGCATCATCGCAGACATCAGTTCGGGAATATACCGAACTCCAGCAAATGCGTTGAAAGAACTGGTTAGCAACAGTTTTGACGCGGATGCGACAGAAGTTTACGTTAATACAGGATACTCAAATTTTGACCTATTTACTGTTGAAGACAATGGCGACGGAATGCCAGTTGATGATTTTATTTACTACATGGAGCATATTGGTGGCAGCGTTAAAAGATATGGCTCAAGGCTAGGCTTCACCAGGAATGGTCGACCCATAATTGGTAAATTAGGAATAGGAATTTTGGCGGTATCTCAGATATGCAAAGAGTTCACTGTAATATCTTCCAATGGTAATGGGAAAAAATTCGAGGCTACAATTGACTTAAGTGAGTTTGAAGAAAAAGAGGCGAGGAAAAAACAGCTTGCTCAACGCGTCGATAAAACTGTAAGAATCGGGGAGTTTCGGCCCGTTTTGTATGATGAGGAGAAAGGAAAAAAATACACTCTAATAACCTTGAATAAGATCAATGAAGGCTATCGGAAAACCTTACAGAAGGATTTCAATCTTCCTAATCTCAAACGGCGCCTGGCAAATCCTCAAGGATTTAATCAATTTGTTGAAGAAATAGCCAAAGTTAAACGCGGACTGGAGCAATTCACAGAGTACGATAGATTGATATGGGAGCTGTCTCTTGTGGCACCTCTTCCATACCTTAACCTAGGACCGATAATTGGCCAGAAATGTATTCCAAAAATCAAAAAAAGACTTGAAAACTATAATTTTAGAGTTATAGTTGATGGTCTAGAATTGAGAAAGCCAATTTTGTTTCCGCTTGATGAAAAAGTCAAGACGAAAGGTGTTCATTTCGATTTTGTCTCCGTCAACTTCGATAGTAAAGTAGGTGAATCTCATGAAGAATCTCGGTTGCAGTTTCATGGATACATCTATTTTCAATACAAAGCCATAATACCACCAGAGTTGCGAGGAATTTTGATTCGAATTAGAAATGTGGCAATTGGATACTATGATAAGTCTCTGCTTCATTATCCCATGCCCGCAGGTCCTCTGTCGAACCAAGTTTCAGGCGAAATCTATGTAGAAAGAGGATTGGAAAATGCTCTTAACATAGATAGAAACAGTTTCAGAGAAACGGATCTACATTATCTAGCGCTTCAAGAGAGCATTTTCACTGCCTTGGCGGGAATTAAGATGGAAAAGAAGAAGAAAAGGAAGATGCCAGAGGAAGAACTACCAGTGTTTGACAGAATCAGACTTTACTCGAGACGACGTAGAGAACAAGAAATCAAAGATAATGAACAGGATTATCTTCGCTATCTTGAGAATATTCTTAGACAGATTCTGAAAAGTCATTTCACAATAAACGTAGTTGACGAGGAAGGAAAACAGCCTGTCGCAGTTGTCGACGCGAATAAAATCGTCATATATGATAAGAATCCTTTGTGGCCTAGGAGGAGAAATGAAAGAAAAATCTTCAGGAAAATATTGATTTTCAAGGAAGTTGCTGAGAACATCTCTGGATCCGTTGAATCTGCAAAGTCCACTTTCTTCCAATTACTGAAACGTAGTCGAAAGTGAAAATAAGAATGTCCACTTTTGAACGAGAAAAAAGAGAATACTTCCAGAAGCTTTACACAGAGGATACAGCTAAGCATTATGTTCGAGTGCATGGCTGGTTAGAAGCGGCGCGTAAGAGACTTGCGAAAATTCGATCAACAGAAAGGAGAAAACGTCACTCTGCGAAATATTTCACTTTGCCAGGTGAGTACGCTGTTGATGTATTGTTGTTGGCAAATAACGGGATAATTCAGCAGACTGAAGTTGGATTTCCGAGAGTTGTCTATTGCGAAAGAGACCTACAGACTGTTAGCGTTATTAACAAGAAATTGGGGAGATGTATGGGTGTTTTTTCAGGCACCTTTGAAAGAGTGGTGTTCACAAGGGATTTTCAATCATACTGTCCATTTGACATTATTAACTTAGATTTGACTAAAGAGATATTCCCATTGGATGGTAGACCTGAATCAAATACTATAAGAGCAATCGAAAAATTGCTTTGGCTTCACAAGAATCGTGAGTTCGATTTCTACCTTACTTTCAAATCTTCCCGGAAAGAAACGAATCCAGATGCTGTTAGAGAGTTTGAAAGAATGGTTATAGACAACTTCAAGAATAACAAAACTTGGGAGGAAACGTTTGTTAAAAACTGCGGGGGAGGTGTAAAAGAACTTCTGAAAAGCGATTTTACCCTTTTTTGGTGTAAGTCTTTCCCTAAATGGATTTTAGAAACAGGGATAACTAACAATGTCGCAGGCTCCCTTCAAGGCGAATACATCTATTTGCGGAAACCCCCTTATGGGGCTCCGTATCATATAGTCACTTTCTTGTTTTCTTTTGCAAGAAAAAGCCACGGCCTCATGGGTAAACACAAGGCGGTTTCTGAATGTAAAGAGGAAATCTTCAGATCTTTCGCCCTTACACCTTTTGACGTTGATAAGTACTTGAAAGAAAATACTGCAGAGAAAACGAAGCTAAAAGAGGATCTTGCAAGAATCTTGAAAACTCCACCAAAGATATCAAAAGTATGATTACACAACCAAATATCAACGCATACGGCACCTATCATAGAACCTCAATTTCGTTGACGCAAAAATCTTTACTTGAACTCATCTCTCTCCGTGGGGTTTGTTTGTGTCGTTTCTGCGGTGCAGTTTTAACATAGTTAGCATTATTGAGACTCTGATAAGCGGTGAGAAGGCGCCGAGAGCATTTTCTGATTCATCAAATGCGTCGTACTTATGATCGGGAAGCCGGCAAATTCATGTTTAACATTTCTTATGAGACTGCTGTCCGGCGATCACCCAGGAGTGTGGCTGTTGCTGAGGCTTTTGGCTTAGGCGTCGACGAGGAGCAAAAGTTTGTCATTCTAGACAATGTCGAGCTGAAAATAAGCCCTACAGATATCGTTTATGTGACTGGCGACTCCGGTAGCGGAAAAAGCGTCTTGCTGAAGGCGATCCACAAGGATCTCGGTGATGATGTTTTCGATATGGGAGACGTCCATGAGGAGTCAGTTAAGCCCTTAATTGAGACTGTTGGGGCTTCGGTTGAAGAGGCTTTGGAACTGCTCAGCAGAGTAGGCTTGAACGACGCTTTTCTTTTCCTGCGTACATATGACCAACTCAGTGATGGTCAGAAATACCGTTACCGAATTGCAAAGTTAGTCGAGGGCGATAAGCAGTGGTGGCTCATGGACGAGTTCGCTGCAACTCTAGACCGGGACACAGCTAAGATTGTGGCCTATAATCTGCAGAAGCTTGCGCGACAGCAGGGCAAGGCGGTTCTTGTAGCCACGACTCACACTGACTTGTTTGATGACCTCAAACCTAGTGTGCATGTTCACAAGCGTTTTGGTAAAGAGATCAGTATAGCGTACTATACAAATGAGCCTGCTACAGAGTGCAGCCTCGTCAAGGAAATGAGTATCGAAGAAGGCAGCGTCGCAGATTGGCGCGAGCTCGCGAGTTTTCATTACAGAAGTCACAGGATTGCTGCTCCTCGCAAGATCTTCTGTCTCAAACGCGGTGAGGAATTGTGCGGAGTGATTGTCTATGGTTATCCGGCGCCCACATGTTTTGGGCGTAGACTTGTGCTTCCAAGAATGGGAATAAGAGAGCTGAATCAAAAACTAAGCGTTATCAGCCGGGTCGTTGTGCATCCTAAATATCGCACTATAGGTTTAGGAGCTAAGCTTGTCAGGGAAACTCTGGATTTAGCTGGGACGCTTTTCGTTGAAATGCCCGCGGTGATGGCAAAATACAATCCTTTTGCCGAGAAAGCTGGAATGCAGAAAATAGTTGAGCAGCCCCCGCCGAAAGAAGCCCTAAGACTCGCGGAAGCACTTCAAGCTTTAGGCTTTAACATTCAGTCATTGGGAAGCGAAAAATACGTTTTAAGGAAGCTACAGGGCCTAGACATCAAGCAATTAGATGCCATGAGGGAAAGCCTCGTTAAACACGTTCATCCCAGAGCCATGAAATACTTCTTCTATCATCAAGCGTTTGGAACCAAGCAAGCCTACGCGAAGGAAATAGGCAAGGCAAGTCTCGAGAAGCTTGCCCATCTGATCAAAGTTTACGGCTTTCTACTTCAAACAAAAGTTTACTTGTTTTGGCGTGAAGCGTAAAACTCAGTGAGCCTTCATTTTTCCTTCTTTTTTACGCGCTTAAATTCGTAAACAGTGACGATTTTTTCTGGGTCCCAGCTGCCGTTTATTTCTATCCATGCCTTACGAAATTCTTCTAGGCTGTCGTATCCTTCTTTTCGGACGTCTTCCAGGCTTATTTCTCCAAGCCTTTGCTCAAAACGCCGCTTGATAATAACGTGACCTTGGGGTTCTCCAAACCAGCGATCACGAATAGAATAGCGGCTTCCTATCTTGTATTTGTAGCGGCTGGTTCTTCGCGTCTGGGTTTTCCTGTCTTCCAGGATTTTTCTGATGTGGTGCCTCTTAAAGAGCATGCTCAAAGTTGTCACCGTACCGCTTGATTAATTCTTCCTCTTCAACCGTAGGCAAGCCTTTCTTCTGCAGCCACAAGTTTCTTAAGACAATGAGTTTTGCCTGGTAGAAGTAGCCGCCTTCTCTCAGCTCTTTCCTGGTTGCTGCTATCCCTTTAAAGTCGTTATCCATTGTCTTGGCTTGTTTTTCCTGGAAGAGCTGCTGGGCTTTCTCCCAGATCAGCGGTCTAACGTAAGGCCAGAATTTGCCTTTAGGGCGCGGCATTTTGACCGAAATGAAGCTCGCAATGCTCTTTTTAAGTTCTAGGTCTGAATTATTTCAACATGACTCAACAATCGAGCCGAATGTGATTTATTGATATGCAACTAAATCAGTTTTGTAGCAGAACGTATTACATTTAATATAGGAGATCCTCAGAAAGAAAGAGACACGACTGAATAAGATTCCCTGGATGAGACGGATAGTAAAAGTTGAAGTAGAGACGAAGGAGAAAAAGCGTTAAAAGTCAAGCCAGAGTTTAATTACTCTGGGGGCGTGTCACCGCCTAGCCCTAATTGAAGGGTAGAAAAGAGAACAATAGGTACGGGAAAATGGAGAAGATAGAAAGCTGAAGATGTGGATTTCGTGAATGGTTATGCATCATTCTTGGTGGTAACGGCGCTGATGTTTTTGTCCATTGCTGCGTTTTTGAGGACAAAACTAAAGGGATGGCTGTTATCAGCCTTAGGTTTCTTTTTCTTATCCAGCGGCTTCATAGGCACAGTGATCCTGGCAATTTTTGAGGCCCTGCTTCCTCATCCTATCTATCAGTTCATACCTATAGCGTATTGGCTGGAGCTGTGTATTTCAGCGACCCTTATTGCAATTGGATGGGGTTCAGCGCTTAAGCAAAGCTGGGACAAACATCGAGAGAGGCCTTATTCCAGAACCCTTCACGAGGCTAAAGAGAACAAAAAACAAAGAGGAAAATAGAGATGAAGGTAAAGCTGAGCAAATTTGGGGGATTATGCTTGGAATTGGGTTCATGGTACTAGGTATCCTGCACATTGCTTATCCTGAACTGGTCTTTGGTGGAACTACACAAGGGGGCAGATTAATTGCGGTGTTTGGCGGCTCAATTCTATTCATCGCAGGGTTAGCTCAAACTCTGTATATTATGATATACCAAATGAGGTGGTGTCATCGGTTTCTCAAACAGTTTGACTACTAACTCTGAGAAACCGACCTCCAAACTAAACAACGATATTCACGGTCACAAAAAAACTCCGAAAAAAACCAAAAACCACTCAAACCATCACCTAATGACAGTACAGAAAAAAAAGTCATCCAGTGACAAAACACCATCACATGGCAAACAAGACGGGCAAACAGACATCTGATTATTTACATCTTCTTAATAGACACCATGAGAAACTGCTAGCCGTATAGTGATTTTGAAAAAGAAGCTCAAGCCGATAGAGCCTTTCTAGTGTTTTTGCCTAAAACTGCATTGAAATTTATCCTCTTTTTCTAGAGTAGATCAAGAACTTTCTTTGGGATGATGTAGTTCTTCTTGCAGTATTTGCATTTTACCTCATTTGATTTTGAAGTGATAGGTTGGGACGCACCACAATTGGGACATTCCATACTTATTGTTCCAACCTTTCCGATGTTCAGATTGGCTGACACCACATAACTGGTTCTTGCCATTCTTCTACATTCTCCAGCCTTTTCCCACATCTCTAGCTCTTCGTATGCTTGAGCCGCTTTCTCATATCGCCCGGCCTTTTCAAGTTTCTCTATTTCTCGGATTTCCCGTCTAAAGGCTTCTTCATCAGACACTGCCACTTCGGATGGTAGTAGTTTGTTATTGCAGTAAGGACACATCGTCGGATTGCGTTGTAAAATGTATTCTTTACAGTTTGGGCACTTCACCATGAGCTCGCCCATTACGAAATCTAGCTAAAACAGCTATTTAACGATTCTTGCAAACAGGAGATTGTGTAGCGCACGCTAAGCAAAGCACCTGGAGGCTCAAAAGCGGAAAAGATCTACAGTCTCGAAAGTGATCAGCATTATATCACATAGTTTATTTTATCGTAATCACCAATAGATGCTTGTGGGGAGATGAGAACTATTACCCTGGACACTATGATGGCAGTCACTGGGAACTTGATCCAGTAGGCTGGACACACGCAGTGTTATACATGACAGTAACTCTCTGAAGGTAAGGAGCATGGCAAGCCGAGGAGAAGAAAAGCCAAGCTGGAAAAAGACCAAAACTCCGGCATGGTTAGCATGGATTGCTGTCGTGTACCTAGTCGTAGGAACGGCGTTTGTGCTATGGGCGGCTGACCAAGCCCCTCGTCACCCTGAATACTATCCATTGACTCTGATTGGCTATTTGGCAGGCTTTGCCTTAATAGTGTTAGTAACGTATGCTCATGGAGTTTGGCGAGTGTGAAGAGGAGAGTCGCCGCCGAAGCCTGTGACTCCAAAAGGCTTTCTGAAACAATGCGTCAAATGCGGAAAGGAAATCCCCATAGCCTCAGAACTGTGCCCATTGTGCGGAACAAAACAATAAATAAACTAGCTTAACTCCACATTTTTCTAAACACATCTACGGATGGGGGCGCACCCTTCTTTTTGGAAAGTAACACTTCAGGGCAATCGCAGTCGACAGTGAAGGCAATATTGGAACTAATGAACCATTTCACGTATCAAACATCACTCACTTACGTCTTACAACGAACTTTCTTAATCCTTGAATCACTTCCTGTTAGCACGAAAACAAAAAGGTCGCATAGCGCGCGCTAGCGGCCTTGACCTTGCCTATAAGTAGACGAAAGATGCACGAAAGCTGCTGAGCTCTATTTGGAAAGTGCTTCGGCGACAGCTTGTCCCCAGTTTTTCGCTTTCTCCAGTTCTCCCTCTTTCAGTTGCATTTGATTCATCTTGCCTTCTACGTAGGCAATCAGTGGAGCAGTGACCAGCTTGAAACCCAGATCCTTAAGTTTACCTTCTATGCCCTTAACTGCGCTTCCACTGAACCTTGATTGCAGTTGCGTGTCAAAAGCAGCTGCCAGCTTTCCAGAAAACTTCCTGCTTGGCAAATCATCAAGGAACTGCATTATCCCCTTCGATGCTCTAAAATAGATCGTGGGCGCACCAGCAACCAAGCAATCATAATCCTTCACAATAGCTTTGTCAACGTCCTTAACGAAGAACGAGACAACTTCGATTCCGTTCTCCTTCAATGCTCCGCCAATCGTCTCAGCAACCTTTGCCGTCAACCTCATAGGAGAGACAGTGTCGTAAACAATCAAAACTTTCATTCAACCAAACCTCACTGCCACATCAAACCAGTGAACATGCCTTACCAAGAGACTATGAGTATTTCCATTTTCTTTTCGGTCTTGAGGCAGTCGACCAGCATGCAACAATACCGCACCGATCGGAATAGCGCGCGCAAAAGAAAGAGAAGAGTTAGCAGCAACACATTATTTCTTCGCAGCAGACGAGAGGACCCCTACCAGACGTTGTGCACACTACCTCGCAACCGCAGACGTCACAGATATACGCGCTATTTTTTTCAGACTTTTCCATCTTGGTTTTTGCTTTCTTTGGCATTCAATCACCAGAAGCAATGATTGATCCCGAGATATTTAACTTTATGTTACTGTTGCAACACAGTCACATATATTTAAAAATGTTAGCCACCTCTAGGCTACCGACAACAACTTTTCGTAGAGTTGACCTTGAGTAAGCCTCCTCCTCGCAAAGGCGAAGCCTACAGCTCCTATTGCTACAAGATCAGTTTTGACAGAGTTTTAAGTATAGCTGTTGCCCGAAGCTAAAATGAGGGTCTACGTATGATAAAACACCCTAAAATATCGAACATTTTGGCGAACTGCCATCTTCTTGTGCAGAAAATTTATCAGCCAAAAGACATGAATGAGAAGAGAAACATAATTTAAAGTTAACGAAGTGGAACATGGGCGGAAAAATAGTTGCCTAAATCAAGAATTGCGGAGACCTTGGACAGACTATCGTCAAGACCCGCCGTAAAATATGGGTTATATTTAAGCGCCGTAGTGATTTTTTTCGCGCTAATATTGTTGCCGCCCATTCTGGGAATCATAATAAAATGGAACACCATGCAAAACGTTCTGACCCAAACAGAGTTCGTCACACGCGCACTGGATGCTATTAAGAACTCTTTTGCAATAGCCTTGCTTGTCTCCGCGTTGGATGTCATAACGGGGGTACCAATGGCTTGGCTTATCACACGTGGAAAATCTAGATGGTTAAGCATTTTGGATACGTTTTCAGATATTCCCTTTATCGTTCCCACAACTGTGCT
>JAOULW010000020.1 GCA_029881805.1 Candidatus Bathyarchaeota archaeon | reverse complement strand
ACCTTTCTTGTTCACTTGGAATGAAGCATCTCCAACGATAGCGAGTAACGTCACCCATGCTTAACAGTGGTCTACCCTCAATTGATGGCGAGCCAAAACGAGCACTCGCAATCATCCAGGAAGTTGTGGTTCTAATGTGTATCTCTGCTCTATCCAAATCAATTGACATGCCCTGCTTTCTGTAATACTCCAATTGATCTTGAAGATATTTTTTCTTCCACTCTTCTCCTGGAGCATATAAAATCTCCTTAAAGTAAGCAAGTTTTGCCAGTCTTCTTCTATACTCGCCATTCTCAATCATGGAACGCATATCAGCAGCTACTGATGATGCGTTGGGTCCTCTCATGAAAGTAGCATATTCACCAACAAAAATGATGTCTTCTGTAACAGCAGGAGGAGGAACAATTGTTGACTCAGTGACTGTTCCTATTAGAGCAGCCTCAGTGATGTTTTCTAACCTGTGAACTCGAACGATGTCGAGAGGAAATATGCTGGATGTCTCTATCAATTTCCATGAGAAGTCTTTGCCAAGTCCAGGAGGAGCATAGATCCCGGCATGAGAGTATGCCCTATCTCTTTGACCAATATTCAGATACTTTAGGGCTTGTCCAGCTAAGATCAGAGCAAACTCTTGAACTATTCTTTTGGCGAAATCGAACTGGTTGGAGAGTCGCAGTGCTAGAGATTCAGTTATTTGAAGCAGCCTACCTTCCAATAGTATTTTTCGAACTGATTGATTAGTCTCATAGTGTGTTGTCATATTAGTCGCCTTTTAATTTAAATTATGCTACTTAGAGTTAGGGCATAATTATTATGTTGTAATTAGTGTAGCATAATATAAAGATTACGCTCTTTTGACTTTCGACATAATTTAAATAGAACCTCTGAGAAAAGATAACTGGGCAAGCCATGACAAGAATAGATCCAATGTCAAATGTCGGCACCAGCAAAGTCTTTCTGAAATTATGCTCTGGTCCAAAGAATCCAAAGACCATAGCAGACTTGCTGAGAATAAAACCTCCTCCAGCTATAGAACAGTTACGAAGACTTCAAGAACTGAAAATCGTAAGACTCGGACAGAAAATTGGCAGAGCCCAGAATTACGAAATCGATTGGAAAGCGTTCCTTAAATTGTTTACAGAGCGTGCTTTTACTCAGAAAATTACACACGTTGAATCGCAGAAAGAAAAACTCAAAACTTTAGTAGAGAACAAATACTTCGAACAATTTATCAAACTTTACATTTGTCGAGTATTAAGTGAAGTTACATTGTTAGAAGCGATTCAAGAGTTTGAAAACGGGCTCCTCCACTCACTTCCATTCAAGAAGAAGAAAGCATACGATGACGAAGAGAAACAAGAGTTCTTCAACATCACAAGATTATGGTACAAACGAGCACAAGAGTCAATGAGTATCTGCGAAATCACTCTTCAAGACGCACTTGCCAGAACACTTAATCCTAAGAAATTCAAAGACGTTTAAAAGACATCTCTAAAATGAATTGACTTAGAAAATAGAAAATAGAAACTAGAAACCTCTTCAAGGCGAATTCTTGAATGTGACAAATAACCGGAAAAAATAATATTGTTAGAAGCTCTACTTGAATCAGAGAGTAAGCGCGAGAAAATTGAAAGGGAACGGACAAGTGAAATGACGATAAGCAAGAACAACCTTACAAAAGACATCGAAGTATATTATGAAAAAGGCTCGCGCAATGTTAAGTGTTTTTGCGGTGTCATTTGCAACAAGTCTATTATTCCTCACATTGTAGAAAAACACCCTGAAGCTTGGAATGACTGGTGCAAGGACTTCGTGAAGCAATATAATAAGGGGTTGTCTTATAAACGAATAATGAATCTGTATCGAGATAGAAACGGGAGACTACTTTTTACTTGGACAGTTGTTGAACGATACATCAAGAGAATGATTGAGAAGGGCGAATCAAAGCTTCTAGTCCGACAAAAAGAAAAAATCAAAACTTGGCGACCTGAAAAGTTCAAGGTTGAAAAAACTTCTGTGTGGGATTTTCCTAAGAGAGGTGATTGGGCAGTTCACCAAAGTGATTATAGGGGAAACTGGCCGCCACAGCTACCTAGAAATCTAATTCTAAAATATTCAGGAGAGGGTGACCTCATTCTTGATCCTTTCGTAGGCGGAGGAACTACTCTAATTGAAGCTTGGCTCGAAAACAGAAAGAGCATTGGAATAGACATCAATCCGATCGCTGAGCAAGTCTCAAAACAAAGGATACTTGAAATGGAACTCAAAAGTAAAGAGTCTATTAATATGCACCTTTCTCAAGATTATAAACCGATAATAGTTCGTGACGATGCTCGGAACGTCTTGAAGATAATGTCAAAGATTGGTCTTGGCACAGATTCTATAGATCTTTTGTTGATGCATCCTCCTTATATGGATGCATTAAGATACACCGAACTTGAGAAAGAAGATCTTTCCCATCTACATGACGTCAATCTTTTCTGTCAAGAAATCCAAGGAATCGCAAGAGACTTGTTTTCCTTACTTAAGAGCGGCAAGAAGTGTGCATTGCTGATAGGTGACATACGGAAAAACGGTCGAATGATACCTTTAGGTTTTCGAGTCATGGAATGTTTTCTTAAGGAGAAATATGATTTGCTCGATATCATTATGAAGACACAACATAGAGATCAATCAACAGAATTCTATTATAATAAACCTATGATTGAGTACTTGATTGCCCATGAATATCTATTTATTTTTCAAAAGCCATAGGCGCAAAAAGTTCTATCGTAGCTGATCCTTTCTTTCGTGCCTGTCGGATATAGATTAACCATGAGGCAATAGTCTGTGCTCTCCTTCTTGCCGTAGCCTTGGATAATCCTGTCTGCTTGCTTATGAAATCTCCGATTTCCTCTAGACTCCAGATCCTCTTATTTGCGTTATTGGCATTTTCCGCAAATTTGCGGAAGATAGGAAGTGAGAGCATTATATTAGCCAGAATTCTTTCTACATCATCTCCAGATGCTTGAGCAAGTTTCTTTCCCAATTCAGTAGAATAATAATCACCTTTGATCTCATGTACTAGACCGAGTATTTCTGCTGCCGCGTAGTAATAGTTCTTTTGCCTTCTAGTGACAAAACTCGGTAATTCTTCAGTCTTTCTCCTAGCGATAGCTACCGCCGTTCTAATCACCAAAGACAGATCATTAGCTTGAGGCACTTGCTTTTCACTGTTTTTCTTAGGAGTAATCTCAGTGAAGGAGTGAATACATGCAATCAGCTTCTCGGCACATAGTTCAAGTGTACGTAGTTCGATTCGACTCAATTTGCGAGGGTGCATTGTTGCATTTCTTATTGGTTCAAGTTCCTTCAGCCATGAGCTTACTATTTCCTTGTCTACGAACACCCTCTGAAAAACTTGACTCCAGTTGTTTTTTCTAGTTATTATCTTTCGGTAGTCGCTAAAATTGGCAAAATAAATAGGGTGAAGATCCGTCTTCCGAAGCCAAGGCCAAGGACGCTGATTCTTTCGTTTCCTATCTTCAGCATCAGATATGACATCGCCTGGGATTCGTTGTTTCCACCAATTATCTGACACCTTCAATAGTTCTTTCTCAATGCAAGTCCGCAGCATATTCTCAAGCTCTTGTAAGACCGGATATGCCTCCCGGTTCATTTCGCTTTCGACTGGAAAGTCTATTATTCTTTCTTGGATTTTTTTTGCCCACAGTTCCAACGCAACAATGTCAGGAGCGCCTGCACCGAGGGCTTTTCCTCTGTATTGGTCAGCTTTGAAATAGTTTTCCTCGCTTGATGTAGCATCTTTGAGAGCATTCAGACATTTCCTAAAGTTCTTAACATTTGTGCCTTTATATTCGATTATGGAGTGCAATAAGGTGAGAAGCATTCGAATTCCTTTGTTTGTCCATAAGACGTAGTTCTTGTGAGTTTCCCATTCCCAATATTCCTTCGGAAAGACAGCACGAACCGTCTCGAAGTATTCCTTTAGTATTCTATATGTATTCTTTCTGTGCTTTATGGCAAGTTCTTTCATTCTCATATAGTCAACAAATGTTGCCAAACTTATATCGCCTTTATCAGTCCCAAGAATTTTGAGCCGGTTTTTGAACACAGGTTGTTCTCTAAGCCGCTTTATGATGCCAACTCTCATGCAAAGATCTTCACCAATTTCCAAGTGATGAAACAGATCAAGAAGGAGATTTCGGTCAATCCGTTTTTGAAACTCGTTTATTTCTCTGAAAAGTTTCGCCTGGATTCTCTGTTTTACGTCTCTAATTCCGACACAGACTAGAGGATAGTGGCGAACGATTTCTTCTCTTTCAGCAATGGGAAGTTTCTTGTCTAGTCTACAAAAACCGTAAAGTCGATGTTGCCCATCAACGATCCATGCAGAGCAATATACAGCCGGTATCTTCAATGTCCTTCCTTTAAATTTCAGACCTTTTTCTTCGAAAGCAAGTATGATATTATTTGCAAAAAAGCCACTCTCGCCTTGATTAGGAAAGGAGATAAATTTGCCAATTTTGCCTAATCTTTGAGAACTCAGTAGTCGTTGGTAAGCTACAGGATCTCTCATGTCCCTTCTTGAAACATACGCCAACTTCAACAATCTCTCAGGCTCCATAGTGAACAAAAATAGATCATGACCAAATTGCTTTAGCTTAATAGCTGTCACCTTAAAAGGTTGCTTTTGTATAACTATTTTGAACCCCAGATCTTTCAACAGAACATACTTGCTGTGTGGTTTACCTATGGTTGAAATCATCTTCTTATAATACGCTAGGGTTTCATCGTCCCAGTAAACTACCCTATCTATTTGCTTGAATTTATCTATATTCATTTTTTCTTTGAAAAGAGACGGTATGGCATAGTCTTTCAAAGCTAGCAAAGTTGCCTCTGCTTTGTAATCTTCCATGAGAGTCCGATACTCACTAATTAAACGATCCAATTCACGGTATACTTTACCAAGTCTTGTAGACCAGCGGCATTGAACAAGTATTGTCTTCTGTTCCTTCGTCCTTATGATTATGTCAGGTCCTTTTTCTGTAGGACCCTGCACTGAAACTTCACTTTTATCAAAACCAGCTTTTAATAAGAGAGTTCTGAATTCTTTCACAAATTTCTGTCTATGAGGATCAGATTTATTTAATAAGGTCATTCTGTAACCTCTTTGATCTTCTGTTGCTTCTTGGATGGCACTCTTAATTGAAGCATTTCTTTGCTTATAAAAACTCTCATTCCTTGCTGTCTTTGACTCCTCTGTTTCCTTAAGTATTCCTTAACTTAATCTAGGAGGAGGCGGTACGTCAAAGCTCTCCACGTTCAGCTCTCCCTATGCTGTCTTTCACTCTAGTGGCATACTCCTTATGTTTTGAAGAGTACCTAGCGCAGACATTTCCAACAAAAGTCGGATCCTTATGAGTTCTCTCTCTTGCAGTGCCAACTTCAATCAGTTTCACCTCCTTTTCAAAGGATGCGTAAAATATTCGATATATTTGCCTAATGTCTTTTTCTAGTTTCTAGCTTTCAAATTCGAGCAAAAACTGGAATTTATAAAATTTCACGACAATAATAAAGTGTAAACTCAGAAAGAGTGGTTTTTCTTCATGGTCTTACAGATTCGGCTTTAGGCCTATATGGTCGTTTTGTTGTTCTTCTCCTCTTGTGATAGTCACACTCATGAATGCGTACTAGAAGCCATTCTTTGTCTTGATAAATGCAACCGCATAGTAACGTGGTTGTGCTTGTTGTCTGAACTTTAGTTTTCTTTGCCACTCTTAAGCCTCTTTTTTGAAACATGCGGTGATACTAGTTTGCATAAAGGACTTTCCAAGTTTATAACTTTCTAAAAGAGGAGAAAAATCAAGTTTCTATAATTTTGTTTTGATTTATAAACTAGAAATCAGAAACCTCTTTGAACACGGAGAGCTGTTAATGATTGCGTATGAATTGTTTGTTTACAAAGATGCTGACAAGATACTGCAGAATAAAGGTTTGCTCGACGAGGTAAAAGCTGTCCTACAGAGCGTCAGAAGAGTAAATCATAGGGAAATTCAAGCGGAATTCTCTAACAAAGGTTGGATGATGGAACACAAAATCTTCTCTCAGACAACATGGGCTTGGGATGCATACAAAGACAAAGTAGCAGTTTCAATAGAGTTAAGTCTGATTGACGCTGTTCACAGAGATTTTCTAAGAGCCATCCTTGCACACAAAAAAGATGATCTCGATGTCTTGGTTTACATTACGTCAACCTTCAAAGAACCGAGATTTCAAAATGTGAAGCGAGATATAGAGATTTTCAAGGAACTGCTAGATTTTCCGGTTTTGCTCATTGGTTTGACATGACAAAAGCGAGGTCAATTATTCACAATTTGCTGCACAGATTCTCTGATACGTCTTGTAGTTCTCTAATTGCCATTCGCTATTTCCTCTGGCTTGTGGTTGAGGTATTACGGAAAACGGAATGTCAATTCTATGCAGTTTGTAGTGAAGAATATCCCCTACTCCTTTACCTATAACTAAGATGTGTTTTGGACTCGCTTCAAGAATTATGTCCTTTATGTGGTACTTCCAACAGACTTCCAATATCTTTTCGATGCTTCTTGGATCTTTCTTGCCACTTCCATACAAGCCAACTACACTTGCATCTAATAACCATACACCTTCCTTCCTCAATTTTTTCAAGACTTCCACTTTGTTATGAAGTCTAATAACGAAAGATCGAGTTCCAGTCTTCAAAACTTTATGAAATCCCAAATTATCTTCGTCTTCTGAAACACATGAACTGAATATTTTCCAGAATTGCCAGGTCCCTGGATTCCTATTAATTCTTCTATTCAGTAAGTCGTTTTCTCCATAGCCTAGGCAGTAAACGAATCTCACAAATCTCAATGGATAGTTTGACAACATAGATCCTAGAATGAATTTATTAAGCTTAACTTTGTGATTATCATCGTTAGTATAGACATGCGATTCAGCAAGCAAAACAACAATAGTCTTGTTAGGTCTCCAAAACTGCCTGTATTCCTCTACTTGCTTAACAACTTCTAGAGAGTCAATTTTAGTATTAGGAGCAGTTTGCTGAATCATCTTGTAAGTCCTAATTAGCCTCTGCTCAATCTGCTTCTGCATACTTGTCACTGGCTGTGATTCTGTTTTTCTTTCTAAAATTCTTATATAATTATATTATAATATGAAAAAATCGAAAGAAAAAGTCAGACTTTCCCTCAACCCGCAGATCAGTGTTTTCCTCTTTTTCTAGCTTGGTTCTCTATTGATTTCCTTTTTCTCTCTTTTTTGTTTGACATATCTCAACACCATTATTGCTATGTTAAGTGGCTCTCTAAGTTTTTAACTTTCTGGACAAAAGAAAAACTCGAAGTTTCTAGGATTTTGCTTTGATTTATAAAAAAGAAAATAAAACCGTTCACCATTAATCCAGAGTTTTTTTCTACTTAATCTTTTCCCACCTATTAACGTATTTTTCTGGGAATTTATGTAGATTAAGTTCTATTTCCAGCCGATCACCTTTTTCAATGTATCTTAAATATTGATCGAAACTATCATATCTTAAAAGAATACAAGGATTAGTCTTAGGATACATAGCCACTTTTTTCGTTCGCGGTTTTTTCGCAATCTCTTCTAGCTCTTGTAGTCTGAAAACCATTGATTCCTCGACTCTAAGGTCAATGTCATACGTGGCAAAAACACAATAGTCAAATGCAGCATTCTTTATCTGATCACCTTTTCCGAAAGAGGCACCGGCTACAACACCGTTGTACTTGCCAGATTTGACTTCGATTCTAACGCCCTTCTCTGGAAGAAGTATATCAAAGCTTCTTCTATTGACAATCTGGACATTATGACCAAACTTAACAAGCTCATTTGCAACCCAATACTCTATATATATTGGCATAATTCTAGTGTCTTCATGTTCAGCCATTCCCAATGCCTCGAGTGAATCTTCTAACTTCTGCACAACATTCGCGAGATCTTGCTTTTTTATCATAAAAGGAAATAGATTGTTTCTACTTCATAAATGTATCTAAGAGAACAAGCACAATTTGAACCTAGAAAATCATAAGCTCTCTTACTCAAAAGCTAAGTTTCAACACGCATTGTTCAATTCCCGCATCCCGCACCAACAGAACGTTAGTGCGCGGTGTTGCTACTCAAAATAATGGAAATTTCTATTTTTTCAATTTTAGAAACCAGAAAGTGGAAACCAAAAGCGAAGCGAAAATATGGTAAAAAGAGAAAGATCATGTGCCGACGCTTTTGGTAAAAATCGAAAATGTTACTTTCGTAGCCGTTCTTTGTGATATTCGTTTACTGCTTTCTGCATCAGTTCTTTGGCGTCTGAACTAACGTGGTCTGCTGAACTTGTTTGAGCCAGACTTCTTCTGTCCGAAATATATCTCTCCGTGCGATTCAAAAGTTGTGGAAAATTGTCTAGCATAGACTTCAATATTTCCCAACGAATTTCTGTGGAATCCGATGTATTGTCTCGCACGATACACTACCACTAAGTAAATAGTGCACATTCGGCAACTTAAACTTTATGTACACATGTAGTACAACCAATAGAAAAGAAATACAGTTAAATTAGCGAAGCGAGCCAGAGTTGAAAGCGCGCGCGTCTCTGTCTAAAGTACAATGACAGATTTCATAAATTTACAATGTAGTGTTATTTGACTATTCTATCTGACTTCTCTGGTCGCACTTTTTCACTTCTTCCTTGATGATAAATAGCTTGTGACTAGAAACAACCATGCACTGAGCAAGCCTACGCCCACAATAATAACATATGGCATACCGTCCCAACACCACCAAGGATCCCAAAGCCCCCACATACGCTCAAACTCGCTTAACCCTTCAACGAATCTTTGATACTCCTGAAAAACATGGTAGAGGGCAATTGCCCAAACTATCGTAGCTATCACGAGCACCACGAAGGCTAGTCCGAACCGGTTTTTCATTTTTGTTTGTCACTTTTCAGCAATTTTCAATGCACGCATAACCGGAGTATTACGTACTGATTCAGACTTGTTCTTTTTCACGCTTTCAGTTGAGAGTAGTGCTTTAATCCTGTTCGATAGCTTCTCGCGCAAGGTTTTAGAGTAGAGCAGAACCAATCCGAGAGTTGATAGTGTAACCATCAAATAGAACACTGGATCAGGTACACCCACCATTCTTGCGCCCGTAAGAGGCTCTGGTCCAGATCCTCCACCTAGAAAGATCCAGTGACCTAATCCTATTTGCGGGAATACAACATAGAAAGGAAGATCAAGGATACCGAAAACGCCTAGAACTTTAAGCGCAACTTGTGTCTTGCTGCCCAGACCTCCTTTTAGCAGAATTAGACCTAAAATCCATGAAGCGACATTAGTGGTTACTGAACCGCCTAGAAGCATAAGACCGTACGCCATTGAACTGTATGCAAGTCCATCGACACTGACGCAGCCCAAGCAAAACTGCGGCGTCATGCGCAGTGCAGGATAGATCTCTAAATACGCTATTTTCATGTAGACAAATCTTCCTCCCACGGCTGTTCCCCATGCAGCATGCCCGAACTCGTGAACGAGATCCATCAAAAGGCCAAGGGGAATGAACAGAACTACTAGAAACAATATTAATTTGCTGCTGATACGTATCCCCAAACAAGGAAACGCCATTTTCTTCAGGAAGACTAAAGCGACCAATGACACAGCTACCCAAAAAGCAGCATCTATTGCAAGGTTAGCTAGAATATACTCCGTGGGTCCATTCAAATCACTAACGAGCCAAGCTAAAGGATAACCATAATGTCTGACTTCAGGAATGCCCATCCCAGAGTCATTAATAATAATTCCTGTTCCAAGAGACGCAAGAAGACCGCAAACAACAGCAACTAACAGAAACTTCAACTGGACAGGTAGATTTCGCAACTCTATCACTGCAAACCACATTTGAAAATAACGGCTTACAAGTTGATAATTCTATGTTTTAGAACAGTCCAACGCATGTATCCCCGCTTAACTGAGGTAACCTAGAATCCCGCGACAAGAGCAAACAAAACTTCACACTTCTAGTGTATTATAACAAATTCCAGAATCTATAGAACTTCAATTATACGCAATCCTTTTGTCGCAGAATACTGCTCATATTTACATAGATGGTCGAAATTAATCTACGGAGTTGTTGCTGTTTTCGTTCCAATCCACAGGCCAGCACATAGACCAGTTGTGCTAATCTGCCCTAAATGTCAAACTCGTATACCAGTGAGTTCCAAGTTCTGCCCAGAATGCGGAACCGACTTGAGACCGAAGTAGATTTATGGTTTATAACTTTCCAGCATGAAGAAAATCGTGAATTATAAAGCACTGCATTCCGCTCGTGAGGGGAATTTATCAGGAGTGAGGTTATTGTGATGCTTGTGGTGCGGCTTAAAAGACACACTATCATTGAAGCGTAGTTGTTTACTCTTGATATTGTTGACCTCAAGAGTTTCGGGCAGTGCCCGGTCGGAGAGATAAATTATGACGTATGTCATATTTAAATATTGCCATCCCGAGCGCATTTTCTGACTTTATAGCTTCGAGAAAAAAAGAGCAACAGAGTTTTCTAGAAACTCAATTCATCGAGTAGAGAATAACACCTCTCGAGGCTTGAAAAAGCAAAACTATTAATTTGAATCATTCATCGAATAGGAGCTTCAAAGAAAGGAATGAGTATCGATGCGGCGTTCAGAAGTCTACTCTGCTAGCGTAATAGCGTTATCTATGGCTTCTCTAGTTGAGAACATAGCAGGCACTATACCAGTCTCATACTTTCCATACTACACAAAATCCTTAGGAGCTGAATATTGGTTTTTAGGAGCATTCGTCGCGGCTTTCCTAATTACGAGCGCATTTCTGTCCCAACCGTTTGGAAGTCTCTCCGATCGCATCGGAAGGAAAAAACTGATTCAAGCTGGACTGCTTGCAGATGTCTTTTTAGGCACTTTAACAGGTCTGATTACAAATTGGGAGTCCTTGTTGCTTTTAAGGGCCCTGAACGGAGTGGCAACAGCCGCCGTGCGTCCGGCAGCCGAGGCCTCTCTAGTCGACCAAGTCCCTAAAAGCCGAAGAGGCGAAGCTTTGGGCTTCTTTCTGACTGCCACTATGATTGGCTGGTTCTTAGGACCCATCTTCGGCGGAACTATCCAATTCCTATCAGAAACCGGCTTGGGACTAGCCTTGGAAGATAGTTATAGAATTCCCTATTTCGTGGATTCGGGGCTATCTGTCATCGCTATGATCTTTATAAATTGGAAAGTTCGGGAAACAAGAGGTCACAGCTTGATTGAAACACCAAGAAAGACATTAGAACAGGACGATGTCAAACTGACTGGGTCAGTTCTGCGCTCTGTCAGGGTCCTATACGTCACAAATTTAACCAACGGCTTTGCTGTGGGCTTTATTGCACCAGTCGGTGTTCTTTTTCTAGGTGCCATGTTCGGAGCCGTTCCGCTTCAGATGGGAACGATTTTATCTTTGTCCGGATTTGTCGGAATACTATTCAACTTCTTGGCTGGAAAACTAGCGGACGTGTGGGGCAGAAAACCAGTAATAGCAATCGGCAGCTTGTCTTCTCGACTCGCTTCCTTAGGGTTACCCTTCACATCTGACCTTTTGCAAGCCGCTGGAGTCATGTCATTTCGATCTTTAGGAATCAACGTCGCTATGCCTGCTACGAGAGCTCTTACAGCAGATCTAGTCCCTTCAAGGATTCGAGGCAAACTCTTCGGCAGATTCACTGCCTTCTTCGACACAGGCATGGTTGCTGGCGCGCTTTTGGGACCATGGCTATTCGCCACTTTTCAATCTCAAGAATTTAAAATCGAATTGCTCGGAGGTCTTACAGTCAAAGGCATCGGACTTCCATTCTTCATAAGCGGAATAATGGGCATAATAGCATTAACGCTTCTACTCGCCTTTGTTAAGGAACTCCCAAGAAATGAAAAGAAGACTAACAACGACGAAGCGGAAAGAACAGAAATCAACCGCGAAATTCTTGACTGAAATGAAGTCATGAATTCATGTAACCATCGATTGTAAACTTCGCTAATTCTATGCCTGACAAATTAAAGAGGGCTTCAATCTATCACCGCACCAACTCCATTGCACCTAGAATAGGAAAAGCGTGTTGTTTTGCCGTGCTAAAGAAGGTTTTTGATCTCCTGTATTCGATCACACTCATAGTCTGGCTTGAAATTCACGTCTTTGGCTTCACGCATCGTACTTGTTCCCTGCTTCACCAATAGAGTCTTGAGACCCACTTCTCTTGCCCCTTCAAGATCGCTGATTTCGTCTGCCACAAAAATGCACTCACATGGTTCAAGCGACAAATGACGAAGCGCCTCTAGATGCACTCGTCTATCAGGTTTTCTTATTCTAATTTCATAAGACAAGACAATAGACTCAAAAAAAGATACTAAACCCATGTGCGAAATCATATCGAATGTTCCTATGGCGCAGTTCGACACAAGAGCTAGCTTATAGAGTCTCTTCAAATGCGAAAGCACATCAAAAACCCCATCATACAACTTGAATAAGGAATTCTGGTAGGTTTTCCTGACTTTTTCCAGTTTATCTGCTGATAGGGTGCCTTTCACCCCAAGTCTCCGAAGAAATGACTCCCAGAACTCTTCGACGCTCTGAAAGTCTCCTCTAGAGCTTAACCAATAAGTCTCATCAAAGATCTCATCCAGCTTTTCAGAACTGCCCTCATAACCATTCTTCCTCAAAACAAGCATGACTTCTTTCCGGTATTGATTGTTTCTTTCTCGATCAACATAGGCCAAGGTGTCTCCAAAATCAAACAACACTCCTTTCAAATCCATCTTGACACCTACTTGACACTATATACGAGTTTCTTCTACATTCCAGTTTCGTCCTATTTCAAACTTGCCAGAGTCAAAGAGGCTTCTTTTCCTTAACTGAAAAATAGAGAATGCGTTCACGAATTCCTCCTAGTATTCTACTTTTATTCACGTTCACCATATTCGCATCGGGGCATAATGGTGAGCATAGAACACGCCGAAGGGTTTATCTAGCTCTTCATGGAAGCTGTCTGGCGTGAGGTGGTTGTTCATGAACATAAGATTTCAAAGAGTTCTTGTCTCAGACGAAGACTACCACCTGATTGTTAATTAAGCCTAAATTTTTTCCGATGATGAGCATCTAATCCTTGGAATATCGCGGCATATGACAGGAAATGCTCCACTGATGGAAATAGTCTTCCTTCTTTTTAGATCTTGGCATAAATTGGCACTGCTCAATAAATTAAAAAAGGGCTGGACAAAATGCGAAACGTATTTCTTGTTGTGGTCTCGGTTGGATCGTGAACAATAACATTTAATCCTAGTCCTTTCGCTTTTGGGCAAAAATGGTATTCATTACGCAAACAATTTATGGAAGTTGCAGGCGTTTTACTGGGTAATAACCTGTTCGTCGAGTACTTCTTTGTCGGAGTGCAAAGTCACAATGAATAATGGACCGTTTTCGTAGTTCCATCTGTTAAATATGTATACGTCTGGAACACCGTTGAGATTTATCAAGACGCTCTTGGCCTCTCCTGCCAAGATTTCAATTGTTTTTGATGTTGATTCGACCGTGAAATTGTTGAGTTCTAGCCTCACGACAAGCCCCAGGTTTGAAGCGTCACTAGCCTTTGAATTTTCAACGCCAACAACAAACCGAACATTGTAGTACCAAACAATCATTTGGTCATTTATCAATGGTATCCAATGATGCATCGAATTCCAAGTGAACTGAACCGTTTTCTGGACGTTTGTGATTCTAATTGTGTCTGAAGATGATAGTGGTGTGGACAGAAAATGGTTTGCAAAGAGTGCAGTAATTACCAAAACTGGAATTATCGTTGAAAGTATCAGATAACATCTTCTTCTGTTTGCTATGTACATTGTATTTAAATATGTGTGAAACCGCCCCTTAAACATTAGTTTCATAGAAACCACTGCGCCTCCTGCATACTTGAGACATCGCCAAAGTTTACTGGTTAAAAATCAATTAACGTGCTTGGTGAAAGCATCGCCAATTCCGACTTTTCTATCCTGAAATAGCCACGGAAGGGCTTTTCTGAAGTCTATGTACTAGAAAATGAGGACGTACACTATTGCAGTTTCAACATCATAATCAGCTCTCCGCTTTCAGTTCTTTTGCCAGTTTTTTTAAAACCCATCTTTTCGTAGAATCCCTTGGGAGACCCTTTACCTTCTCGAAAACTTGTAAGAAGCTCTTTGACATTGGACCTAGTTTTGACACGCTGAATTACAAGTTCCAAGGCTTTTCGACCGTATCCTTTCCCTTGATATCTCTGATTAATCATTAAACGCCAGATCCCATACAAATCTTGTTCCGGCGCTTCATACAACATGACAAATCCAACTGGAGTCTCGTCTACGTAGATAGCCCGAAATCAAGCCTCACGGGAAAAATGAGCCTCAGCTATAGACACAGAATTTGGAGCCACAAACCTCTCTTGCTTCCTAGACACTTTCAGATCCAGTATCGCTCTTAGTGTTTCTCGATTGATTTCTCGCAATGTAACCTTTGAACTTGGGGGATCCTGAGTCAATACCATCTCTTTCACCGCTGAACCAGATGTCTGAGCATTCCGATTTAATATTTTGGAGAAAAGTGACCACCCTGCTAATAGTTGAGTCATAAACTCGTTTCAACAGTGAGAATATAGAGACTTGACTAAGTTCTGATTTCCGTTATGGTCCTCTTCACAACTTCTTAAAATTTGGAAATATAATCTTTGATTGCGACGATATTCTTAATTTCTGTCCGGTCTGACTTTCAAAGCGAATACGATGGTGCCTATTACACTCACTGCAGAGGCAACTTGGAAAGTCGTGACGAAGGCTGCTGCTTTTGTTAGTCCTGTGCCAATCAAATAGTCAGCGGTTGGTCCTCCCAGCAAGGTGCCAGCAATTCCAAACGATATGTATGTAACAGCATTGTATTGTCCGAAAAGCCTTCCTCTGCGCTCTGCGGGAATAAGGTCAGCCACCAATAAATATCCGACAACATTTCTCAATGCGTTAGAGATCCCGCTCAAACTGTTTATTACAATAATCTGCACAGCGTCTTGCGCAAATATGTAGAGGATAGGAGTAACAACCGACAAAACAAAGCCTATGCCAAGAGCATTTTTTCTGCCAATCTTGTCTGCTATGGATCCAGCTAACAAGCTTATTACGATAGTTGCGACCGAAGCCGAATTGCGAATCATCGATATGTCAAACGACGTGGCTCCTATCGGTGACTCAAGATCAACATAAAGTAACAGAATCTGCAATATTGAGGAGATGCCCAAGCCGACAATAAAAATCGAAACGAGAAACCAATAGAACGTCCTAGAGGTGTGAGTTTGCGACAAAGGCACATTCTGTTTGAGTATTGCCTCGTCAGCTAGCCCCTCTTCTTGGATTCGTTCCAGTTTGTGCGTACTAAACCAGATTATAGCTGCGCTTACAAGCATGATTCCAGCTGGGAAGAAAAATAAAAGGCCACTGGTGAAACCTCCAGCTTTGCCTCCCCAATCATACAACGGTGCTGAAACAGTGACTCCTAATATATGTCCAACACCTCCAATACATGAAATCACGCTCATTAGTCTGCCTCTCTCCTTAGAAGTGCTGACGTCTGAAACAAGAGCGCTCCATCCAAGATTGCTCATAGACCAGAAGAACTCGAGAATCGAAAGTCCTGCGATGATGCTGTATGCTGCCGCAAATGGACCGCTTTCGTTGAGCAAGTAAATATGAACAAAATATAGCAAACCGTATCCTAACGCTGCAACAGTTTCTCCGATAACTACTAAGCTTGCACGAGCTTGATACTTGTCAGAGAGCTTTCCCCACACAAGAGTCTGCGACGCGCTGTTGGCAATCATGGTGATGCTCGCGAGCAACGTTGTTTCCGTCACAGAGAGCCCGAGTATCTTGTTCAGATAAAGAGTCAAAAAGGTATAGAACAAACCTCTCCGTATCATTGCCATAAATTGAAAGCTTGAGAGGCCCAACACGGTTTTTTTCTTCAAGTCGATCAAGGGAGAAGTAATATTCTACTTTATTCGATTTTTGGTTCTTACATTATATGCGCTAATGCGTCTTAAAGCTAATTTGCGCACATGTGATAGGTCTCAGACTTCGTCGAGGATTATGTTTCCTAAAAGCCTTACTTGCTACCTGACGCCTAGAAGAGTCTAACCCGAATTTTCGTTGAACTGGTTATAAGATATTACCATTTTCTCAAGATTAGAGATGCCAGATGAAGTCTGCTTATCGAGTATCTAGCTCGCGCTAGGCTTAGAAAATACGATTGCAACAAGATACGTCAATCTTGGCATATCGCGAGGTGCATCGTATACAACTACTTCTTGTTCTTCCTGTATCTTTTTGGAAGTTCGACTTTGGAATCTCGATTGTACTTGCGCTTGCTCTTCATCCCTACGCTTCCTTCAGTTTCTTCCCATAAACTACGAGTTGAGTCATAAATATCTTTGCGTGTAGTCCGCATTGTCATCATGGGAATTCGAAGCAAATGTGCGAAATTGAAGACTGCACAGCGCGCCTTGGTTCTTTGCTACTACTTTGATGTCTAAGTATTTAATGCGCACAACGCATTAGCCTGAATAGGAGAAGAAGATGCAAGCAATTGATCTGCCAAAAGGGTTAGCCTCCTCTAACGCAAGGAATATAGCAGAACGATTGAAATCAATCTCCGGGGGAAAGGTACTAGATGTCGCTACAGGGAACGGTGACTTTATCAGAACGTTGATGAAGACTCTGAAGGATTACGGTTCTTTTGTAGGAGTTGACTCTTCCGAAAAAGAAGTGAAATCTGCAAGGAAGAGGCTCAAAGGGAAATCTGTGCGAATTATGAAAATGGATGCTGAGGATTTACAGTTCGAAATCGACTCTTTTGATACCGTCTGCATATCATATTCACTTCACCATCTCGATAGAGTAGAAAAGGTGCTGGCTGAAATGAAACGTGTTCTAAAACCTGGCGGCCACTTCATTATTCAAGAACCGTTTCGCGATGGGAAACAAACCGAAGCACAAAAGACGGATATACTTCAACATCATTGGGAGACCGAAATCGATTCTTTGCAAGGTGTCACTCACCACAAAACGTTGGCAAAACAGAAAATCCTAAACGTTATCAGAAACCTGAAACTACGAGAGGTTAACATTTTCGAATCTACACATCCCGTCAGATGCCTGTTTTGCAGTGATAAGTTTAGGTGCGACGATCCAAAGAACCGGCAGATTATGAATGAGTCAATCAGGGAGATCGATTCTGCCATTGACAAGCTGAAAAAACATCCAGATTTGCAAATTCGGACTCGCCTGCAAGAAGAAGGAGAGAAAATAAAAGAAAGAATAAAGAAGTACGGGCTGGCCGAAGCTTCGCACGTGTTCTTTATTGGGAAGAAGTAGAATCCTGTATAATGGCACACTGCAGTCAAGATTGTCTTGACCGTTCTTGCTTAATTGCGGCACCACAAGAAAAGAAAGGGATTGCAGGGGACTTCGGAGTTCAAACATCTAGAATTTTGACTTGGAATCCAGAGTGTTGTTTCATTCTTCGAAGTCTCACGGCTTTTCTTGTTTGGAAGATGCTAGCCTGATGATTGGTTGTTCTGATTTTTGGGAAAAGCTATAACTAAATCCGATTCTGTAAAGTCTTCGTCGGATTCGCTTCCTTGTAAAAAATCGTCGGATGATTCTGTTATAGAAAACTCCTCTATATCGCAAATATTTGAGAAAGAGTTGATATGCTATTATGTCATACCGAGAAAAGAAACGAGAGCGAGCACTCCAAATAGAACTTTTCAAAATTCAACAAAAATACGCATTTTACACAGCTTTCTATAGTGTATCATTGGGTGTGAGCGTTTCGATTCTCCTTTTTGCTTTGCCATTCTGGTTAAGTTCCATAACTACAGAAAAACCAATTCCTATAGAGTGGGATATTATCTTAAAAGTGTACTTCATTTTTGGTGCAATACTTCTGGCAATTTCCACATCTGCTTTTGTTATAATCCGTGAACGTCAAAACGAAGAAATAGGAAAAATTGAAAGAGAATATCTGAAAGAAGAATGGTAGTGGATTCTCCAAACGTATAGTTGGCAATATTTTTCTTTTGGTGATTGAATGGTTAGGAAACATGCGAAATATAAGCGGAGACAAGCTAGACGCAAAGTAACAGGAGTCTGCCATTAAAGAGAAGTTCTATTTTGGGTCTGTTAGTTTTTTGATGCCTAGTATTGCATAGATTGGAAAGAAAATAATTAATGGGATAAGCAGAAGACTCTCAGTTATTCTGAAGAAATAGACAAGTCTAAAAATCATCGCTGGAGCTAGTGTGAACATGTATATGTAGAGTGAAACTGCAATTCCGATTTTGATTTTGTGTTGAGTCTTCATTGTCAGTCATAAGAAAAATGTCAGGGGAACTGTATGCCATTGATGACCCAAACGACAGTTTGAGTAGCTAATGTAATGCCAGATATGAAACCATCAATGTGAGGTCTAATCAATGCCTTTCGTCTAACAGCATAATTGAGCGTCATTATCCAACCAACAAGATAGCTAAGCAAGAGTACAATTCTCATTAGAGCTACCATCTCTAGACTAGCTTGAGTTCGACCTAACGCTATCAATGTAAACAAAGCTCCAAATAGAACACCAACTATGAAAAAGTTAAGAAACCAATTTTCACGTTGTCTCTTTTGGCTTCGTTTTTTGAGTTTTGGCATTTACCTACTATCTTGCTAGCGTTGCCTTTAAGACCTCTTCGATAGTTCATCTCATTCTCATGTACGACAAGAAGCATTTTGAATTAGTGTTATCCACTTGTTTTTTCCTTCTATCTTTATTCCACATGCTTCTGCTGGCGTTTTGCCTTCTAATCCTTCATGCTCTCTTATGAAGTTGTGAAATATCTGATAGCCTGAGAGTATTGGCGTGTCCTTTTTCTTGAGTCCTCTCATTGTTTTTTCTCTGTCTCGGATTTCTCCGTTGAACCTTTCCATCTTGTTGTTGTTTCTGTCTCCTCTATTCGTAATATGTCTAATGTGTTCTGTTCTGGGGCTTTTCAATGTCCAAAACTCTTTTTTGTAAGCCTCATGATAAGCTGGCAAGCCATCAGTTATCAATGTCATGGGTTTCTTTCCTATAGCCTTCACACCTAACTGGAACAGCTTTCTAGCATCATGCTTGTATTTTGATTCTGCAACTTCCTGAGCTATCCAGAAGCGTGTTTCATCATCCATTAACGCAAACAAGTATTTCATGTCACCTTTTATTTTAACCCATAATTCGTCTGCTCTCCATGTGTCACTTACATTGGGATTGAGCTTTTCAACATAAGCCTTCATTAAAGAAACATACTTTCTAATCCAATTGTAAACCGTCTGATGCGAAACCTCAACACCTAACATTCTCAAAGACTTCATTGTGTTTCTCAATGATTCTCCACTAAAGTATAGTTGCATAGCTGAAGTGATAGCTTGAGGATTATGCTTCATCCGTTCAAAACCAATATTAAACGTGAAATATCGACTACAATCTTTGCAATAAAAAATTTGAATGTCACCGTGTTTGTTGTGTCTAACTCCATCCTTCACAATGTTTGATGAACCACAAAAGATGCACTCCGTAAGATTTTCAATAGGCTCTATTCTTCTAACTGCAACCTCTGCTCTCAAGGAAACGGAAAACTCTACTGCAAAAATGTGTTTGCACTTTACATGACGAAAAACATAGTCGGGACATTCGCATTTCCATTCATCTGTGTCTTTAGAAACGCAGTATTCACCATGATTTGATTGAGACTTAACAAGATAGGTGTTAGCATCAATTCTTTTGATTTGATTGTTCATTTTAGCGATTTGTAACCCTCTTTGTTTGCGTTCATCATTTTCTATTTGGTTAGCCATGTTAGGTACCTAATCCTATATAATATGGGTGGTGTATTTAAGCGTTTTGGTACCTAACAGTAGTTAATCTTTTGATACCTAAAACCTTATAAGGCAAAACACATCATGTAATCATTCGGTGTTCAATTATGCAAGAAGAGCAAGTTGCAGTTAGATATGTTAAACTTCAAAAGCAGATTACGAGGGAGATTGAAGGCAAGAAATACTACAAATGGGTCATAACGTTACCATCTAAAATCGTAAATGAGGTTGAGTGGCAAGAAGGCGATACGTTGGCTCTTGGTGTAAATGTTGATGTTCTTACTGTATGGAGACAACCAAATCCAAAGAAAGAGCAGACCAAACTACCTTACGAGGAGTTTAGGGATAAAATAGCAAAACTTCTTGAGTCAGAGAATCAAGGATTAACGTGGACTCAGATAAAACAGAAGCTGGGGTTCAAGCAGAAGGTTCCTAACAATCTCTGGGTAAAGTTGATGGAACAAGATATTGGCTTAGTGAGAGAGTTAAATACAAAAAAAGGGAGAACTATTTGGAGGTTGAAGTAAATGGATATTCCTTTAGATAATATTGAGCCAAACCCTTGGAACCCGAGAACAACATTTGAAGATACAACAATGCAAGAATTAGCTGATTCAATCAAAAGATTCGGAGTTCTTCAACCAATCTGTGTAAGACCTCATCCAGCTATGAAAGAAAAATACCAAATCGTGTATGGTCAAAGAAGATGGTCTGCTTGCAGAAAGCTTGGATTGAAAACTATTCCTGTAAAGGAACCAATACTTCCTATATCTGACAAAGATGCCATAGACATGATGGGCGACGAAAACGTAAAGCGTGAAGCGTATAGTCCCGTTGAACTTGCACGCTATTTTGAAATACGTAATAAGATTCTAGGAGAAAAAGAAAAAGAAATCGCCAAAAGATTCGAAATTCATGAAGATTATGTTTCTGATATTAAGCAACTTACCCGTTTACCAGAGGAAATCAAATCTAAAGTGGCATGGTCTACTCCGACATTCGTAAGAGGACACACAGAAAGAGAGGCGAGTCTAACGGGTTCTAAACCCGCTTCCATCACTTTTTCCCATGCAAGACAAATCCTCAGAGTACCCGAAAAAGAAAAACAACTTGAGCTTGCCGAAAAAATCGAGAAAGAAGGATTAACTGTTTCTCAAGTTCGAAAAGAAGTTGAAAGGGAGCTTGGAATAGAACATGCGGAAATATCGCTTCCACCGATAAGCGACCAGATTCATAATAAGGTTATGTGGAATCTCGATAGAATAGATTTGAAACCATACCAATTCTTTACAATCGGATATTCGGAGAGGAACATAGAACAGTTTGTTGAGGTTCTAAAGTCAGCTGGGGTCAAAACTCTCATTGATGTTAGAGATGAGCCATATAGCATGCATAAACCTGAGTTCAACAAGGAGAATTTAGATAAAGTTCTAAAGCAAAACAAAATACAGTACATTCATCATTCCGTACTAGGAGTACCCAAGGCAATAAGAGTAGAACTATCCAAGACAGGAAATTGGAGCGAGTTTTTCAAGTGGTATGACGAAAATGTGATTTCTTTGCTGGAAGGACCTGAACTAGAAGGCATCATTGATTTTGGAAGTATGAATTATCCCATTGCCATAATGTGCGTTGAATTAGACCCTACAAAATGCCATAGACATCGAATAGCCTTGTCATTAGAAAAGAGGGACCTGAAAGGTATTGACCTCTGAAAGCTTTGCTGTTGACGACTTCATAGTGCTTGGCAGAGGATGCCCAGAACGGGTAAAAAATGGTAGAGTCACAGTTTGCGTAGCAGGATATTCGGGAAAACATGGATTCATGCGAGTATATCCAACAAGAGTCGGAATGCCTCTAAGACAATGGAGCATAGTGAAGGTTCCGTTAGAAAGGAATCCGCAAGATACTAGAAAAGAAAGCTGGAAAATACAAGGTTCAAAAGGAGAATGGCAGAAACTAGACGAGAAGATTCAAGTAATTGGTGAACTTGAGCGTCAGCATCGGATAAATCTAATCGCTAATCTTGCAGACAAATGTGCCAATGTACTCAATGAAGAAAAAAGAAGTCTAGGTATAGTCAAGCCGATAATAGAGAAATGCTATTTATCAGAACAAGCAGACTTTGATACATCCATACAATTAACCTTGCTAGGCATTCCGCAACCAAAAGTCAAAGAGCAATATCCTTTCATACCAAGAATAAAATATCGATGCTCTGGATGCATGGCTAGGGTCTCACACGACCAACAAGTTCTTGAATGGGGATTCTATGAATGGATAAGGAAAAACCCCAATAAAGCTGACGAAGTTTGGCAAAATGCACTCATCTTTTCTCCAAAACATGAAATATTCTTCCTTGTGGGCAATATGTTTCGATACAGAAACATATTCCTCATAGTGAGCGTACTAAGGTTGCCAAAAGGACCAGTCTTCAAACCTCTAGCGAATCTTACAAAAGCATAGTTCTTCCGACGAATCTTTACAGGGTAAGAAATCCGACGAAGACTTTACAGAATCCTAAATCCAAAACCATAAAAGTCGTGCTCTTGCAAAGCATTTTTAATGTATGGAAAATATGCGTTTGCAGTAGGAATGATACTAGCTCTGATTGGATCTTGACCAAAGACGGAAGTATTTATTTGGTTCTGAGCTGTTCCATTTTATTTTTCACAGCCTGCAAGTCTGTGATTAATTCATGCACCTCTGAAGGAGCAAGAATCCTATCAGGAATATCAACATTGACAAGTTCTCCAGTCTTCAGAATTCTGATCTTTGCAAAATCTCTCTTCTCTGTAATCTCTATATATTCATTTAGTTCTTCTGAACTTAGGTCAGTTTTGATCTTTTTTAGTTCGTGCTTTTTTCTGTTTTCCTCTTCTATCCTGCTGGCTACTTGAAATCCCTCTATTAATTTATCAAACTCTGAAGGATCGAAATTCCTGTTAGGTATGTTTACACAAAAATGTTCTCCTTTTTCGCCTACTTTTATTTCCGCCAAAAGAGCATTAATGCATTTTACTTCAATAACCCATTGGAGTTCAGCCATCTCGATTCACAAATAACAAATTACGTCAAAACGGGAATATAACTTCGCTTTTCTTTACGTAATCTCAAAATCCAAGTGTGCGCGTCGTTTCATTCAAAAACTTGTGAGTTTATGCTGTTGCCTTGCTAAAAAGCTGGAATCCTGTCGTTTCGCTTTTTCAATTACGTTTTCTACAGGGAAAATTTCGAGTTTTTTTCCATCAACCGAGGTTTCAGTTTTCGATTTGAATCCCTTGCACTCTTTGCTCAACCGAGCCAGTTTGGCATTCAATGCTCTGGGGCTTCTTCTTCCCCCATAGCCAACGAGTGAGAAATCCGCGCCTACGACTCGATGGCACGGCACTAGGGGATACAGAGGATTCGATGCCATGATGCGCCCAACAAACTTTGGTTCTACTAGCGCGACTTCTGCAATCCTGCCGTATGAGGTTACGTATCCAACTGGAATAGATGCTGCAGCTTTCAAGACTCTAGCGGCTGGCTCCGGAACATATTCAGTGGCGAGAGCGAATTCTTTAACTTCTTGGTTCCCAGAATAAACATCTTTTAACATGGAAACTGTTTCCTCTGCGAATTCAGACCCTTTCTCAACAATTTGATGGTCCACGTTAGGTGGAAGACTTCTTTGGAGGCTTTTCAGAGTGTCTTCTTCATCAGAATTGAGAGCTGTAGCCACGATTTTTTCTCCGGCGTAGGCGATTCCGATCCATACATTCTCTAACTCTTTTACGTAGACATCTATCACGCCTATGTTCCTTCAGATTGTAGATGTCAATTATGCTCATTGTGCGCTATAAATGCTTTCATGACATCACGTGCGCTTGATTGATTCGACATCATTCGGAGTCTTCCTCAGATTGACATGACTGTTTCAGATTTTTATCATTCATTATTCTGCCACTATTCATGAAAGCGACACTACTAGCAGTAATTGTCTACGGAAGAAAAACAAATGTATATTCGAAGAATGAAGTGTGATTTTGTAAGTTACTTTGATGACTCTCTCTTGTATCTTTCGCAGTATATTCGTCTGGGGCACATTTCACAATAGAACCTGTGTAGCAACCTGTATACTCTATTATCATTAAGTGTCCAACTTGCACCTAATTTAGTGAATCCTTTAAACCTAGCTAAATAGATTCTCTGCACAAGAACACCCAAGATGAAAGCAAGAAACACGAATATCACATCCATACTAGTTCCCTTCACAGTTTATCCTATTGGTAGGAAGCATTTCTTTTTACCTAATCTTATATTGTTCTATTGCAAAATATCATTTGTGGAGAAAATCTTCCATTGCTAACGTAGTGGGTCTCAAGAGAGAAATAAGTAGATGCCCTTTTAACATTGAAATGATAGATTCACATGTCCTGACAGACTCTACATTCTCATTCGTTCATTAGACGTTTTGATTAATGGAAAAAAATTTTCGACTTTGAATTTGAGAAAGGAACATCATAATAAAAAAAATAGGGGTCCTAGAAAAGATCGATTTCGATGATTGGATATAAGTCTTCCAGCGTGTTGAGCTTTACTTTACGGTTGGAAATGGTGTAGAGCACGTCTTCTATGTATAATGAACGCTTAACCCAGTAGCTTTCTTCGTGGATGTTCACTCCGGTTTCTAGATGCGCTATTCTTCCTTTCAGTACAAAGCCGTGGAACAGCGAAATATCGTAGACGTACGCTCCTTGCCACACGGGGTCCCCGTAGGCGTATGGAGGAATTTCGCCTGGGTATTTGCTTGGGTCTATTTCTGCTTCTAAGACGGGTATTACGAGAAGGTTTTTTGATCTGTCAAACAGGAACGCCTTGTGATCATACAACACTGGAGAGTCGGAGCCTCTGTCGCCTATTGTAACGTTTGACATTTGGATCGGGTTCTCAACGTCGGTCACGTCGAATAGTGATATTTTGATTCCTTGGTACCATGCAAAGTCGCCTTCTTCTGCTTCGACTGTGTGTTTGCCCACGCCTATGAGATGATTTTCATCGTACGGGTGCAGATAGTCAGAGTAGCCTGGAATGTGCAGTTCTCCTAGAACTGATGGGTTGGTCGGTTGGCTCAAATCTATGACGAATAGTGGATCGGTTTTCTTGAAAGTCACAAAGTAGGCTCTGTTTCCCATGAATCTTGCGGAATGGAAGTTCTCTCCCGGAGCGAGTCCTTCTAGACGCCCAACGATGCTGAGGTTCATGTCTAACACGTATAGGTTTGTTGAGGTGCTCCAGTCTTGTGTCCACGTCGTTGTCTCAATTCTGAAGTAGTCGCCGTATTCGTCCATAGAGAATTGGTTGCGTTCGCGCCCTAGAACTGTGCCTGTGGCTTCGCATGTCATGTTGCTTCCTTCTATGCGTATGCGGTAGATTGTGGTGTTGCTGTTCCAGCTCCAGTCTCGATAAGTCACGTATATATTAGTTAGCGAGACATACATGTTGCATGTACCGCCGAGCATGATTGGCAAATACACTGGGGCTTCAGTTACGTTTTGAATGTTCATGGCGACGAATGTTGTATACTGATAGTAGTCATCAGTGCCGTTGAAATACCGGATTTCGGTTGGAGCTATCTGCCTGATATTCCCGTCCGAATTAATCTCTGGAAGACAAAGTGTGTCATTAACCAAGTAAGCTGCCTTGCTCACAACAAAATAGACGTAGTTGCCAATCATTCTTGAGTTGAAATAGCTGCCTGAAATCGTGAAATCGCGGACGATCAATGGATCACTTGGATCTTCAACATCATATACTTTCACAAAGGTTTTGATGTCAGGCAGATAGTATATGTCGTAGATCGTTGGGAAACGGTACTCTGATCCGAAAACTGCTAACTTGTCTTCGTAGACAAAGATTCCAATGGGGGACATGTCTTCAAAGACTAATGTCGAGACTATCTCAGCGTCTGTTGGGGGATAAGCCTTCAGAATGTAAACCACGTTGCCAGACAGCACAAACATGTATCCCCTGTCATCAACTTTTACGATGTCCGCTTCGTCTACACCGGCAACTTGGATATTCGTGGTCGAGTGTGAAGGAGCAGCGTCTCTTACCGTTCCGCTTTCCACTGTAGCCATCATATTCATCGAGCCTAAGAATATCGTGTCCAAAGGTCCGTAAATCCAGAACGGCTCTCGGGTTCCCGAATTGGATTTCAAGAAGTCTTTCAGTTGTTCGTCGGACTCGAAACTTGTAAGTAATGGAGATTGGGGCGCCGAAATTGGAGATTCGCCCGGGGTATATCCAAGCTCTATTAGATTGAAGCTGAAGATTAATGCAGTCAGTACTGATGCTAGCGAAATAGCGGCAATTCCATAGATGACGGTCTTTCTCTTGAGCTTGCTTTCCATCGGTCTTTCACCTGTCTTTATTGAATGTTGTCATGATATTTTATCCTAAGCATTAGTACACGTCCGTTCCAGAAGTTAGTACAGTTGCTTCAAACCCTTGTGTGTGATGGTTATGTTCATAAACTTAAATGAATAAGATCTTGGATTATGGCTTTGAAACTAGTGTCTGTTATTTTCAGGCGCACCTAACTTTCAAAGTTTTGGCTAGTTTTTTCAGGTCTCCATTGCTCATCCATTCTGTTTTGAGATACTGACAAATTCGCTCATCGGTTAATCCGAGTCTTCTAGCCTCTTCTACCGCAAATCGGTAGGCCTCAACTTCTGTGGGCCTCTCCACGTAGCT
>JAOULW010000019.1 GCA_029881805.1 Candidatus Bathyarchaeota archaeon | reverse complement strand
CTCCTAGAACACGGATTCACATACGTCACAGAAATAGACGAAACAAAACTATTCAGAAAACGCAAATAACTATCTTTTTTCTTTAACCGTTAGAAACTACTTTCTTAGACTTATCGCTCCAAAAAAGAGCGCGCGCCCACATTTTTCAGATTTTCTTTATTTATCAATTCAAGAAATGAGAGACTCTACGTCCTAGCTTGCTCAGAATTCTTGTCAAGAGAGCATAGAGTACCAGCGAAATCCCTACCGCAAAAAAGGCTCCTGAGAAATAGCCTGCCCAACGAGGAACATCCATCAAGCTCATCACAACGGTGATTGTTACAGCAACTATTACCGAAATCAGGAACAGTTTTGTTTTTGGTGACATGACTCTCACTCTTTTCTCTTTTTATCTTATACCTTTCGGTTCACCTATTGCTTTTCCGCAAAACCCAAAAAACCAAAACGTGAGGCTTTTCGCCTCACACGTGCCCACGTTCCGCACAATGCCGATGCCCGCGAAATCGCACATTGTCAAGTAAACAAAGTCTGAAGTGCGCGCTTTTTTGCTCTAGAATGCTTTACAACAAAGATTTGGATTGCTTGCTTGGCTACTGCTATTAATAACGATAGTTTGCTGGATGACTTTGTCTTTATCTGAAATACGTAATTTGCCCATACTTAACCATGATTTTTCCATCTTTAATGATGTAAGCAAAGTTCTTTGAATCTTGTAGGATTGCTATTTCCTCTAATGGGTTCAAGTCGCACACCACTAAATCTGCAAATTTTCCTTGTTCAATTGAACCTAACACGTCATCCTTTTTGATGGCTTTGGCAGATTCAATTGTAGCAGCTTGTAAGGCTTGAGTTGTGGTCATACCCACGTTTTCTACCATATTCTTGATTTCTGAAGCGGTTTTTCCATGATGATTGCCTGGAGTCCCAGCATCTGTTCCGATGGCAAAACGGACGCCTTTGTTGAAGGCGATCTTGTGATTTTTCAGAACAGCTGAGACCACAGTCTTGGTTTTTTCGGCGACTTCGGGAGGCATTTGCTTCAGAATTTCTGGTTTTGCTAATGACAACCCTGCTATTTGCGTTGGAATCAGATATAATCCCTTTTGAATCATTAAATCAGCTATCTCTCCATCAATATAGCTTCCATGTTCAATTGTGTCAATTCCAGCCATTACAGCCTTGAAGATTCCTTCACGACCATGTGCATGGCAAGCGACGTGCATCCCTAATCGATGTGCTTCCTCTACAATAGCTGATAGCTCCTCATCCACGAAAAGGCTTGTTCCAACTTTCGATTCCATTCCATGTAATACGCCTCCAGTTGTTAATGTCTTGATAAAATCAGCACCGGAACGTTTTCTATCACGTACAGCATGTTTCACCCCATCAACACCGGTCTTAACTTCGGACAACTTGCGGCTGTACTCAAGAACTTCGAAGGGACCAATAGCTTCTTGATTTCCCCACTGGGCGATAGCTAAATTTGCAACAAGTAATCGTGGACCAGCAATAATGCCGTTATCAAAAATTCTGCGTAATGAAGGTCCCCAATCGGGATATCCTCCACAATCTCGGAGACATGTGAAGCCGTGAATCAAATGATTTTGTGCGTTTCGTAGCGCGTAATAATGTAGCATTACTCTTGTTGTTCGGAGATATTCCCGTTCATATTGCGGGGTCGCTGTCGATTGGAGATGGACATGACAATCTATCATTCCCGGAAGAATCGTTTTTCCAGTTGCGTCTATAATCTCATCATTTGTTTCTTTATCGAACGCACTGTCTGGACCACACCATGCTATTTTGTTTCCAATAATTACGATTGTTTGCTCTTCCTTCATTGTCCCAGTTAAGGTATCAAATACATCTCCCGATTTAATTACTACTCTAGAGTTTTTATTAGACATAAATTCATCACATTTCTTTGTTCAAAGATCACGGCTTCTACTAATGCAGATTTTCGTTTTAATATTTTCTGTGAGCCAAGTTAAGCTCCTAGAAACAAGAGATTGAAGTGAAATTCTACATCCTGTGCGCACCATTATGCATTTTGGACGTTTCTTTAAAAAAAACAAATAAAAAAGGAAATTTTGCCAGATATCTCCACTGTGTCTGAGTCCAAGCTAGGCGAAGAACCTACGACACTGCATAGCAACCCTATGAAGGCAAATCTTTAGGATGCCAATAGAACTTAACAGTTTAGAAAAAGCAGACAAGACGTTGAATCTTTTTTCTTGAAAAACATGTCAGCGACACATCATAGACTACAGTATAGCAGGTCTACTAATTCGTAAGGAGAAATCAGGAGAATCCTGTTCTAGTAGCTGGCTAGTTTCCTTACAGTAAGTTCTATCGTCTTGTGGCAATTGAAACATCTAGTAGCTACTATTTCGAATCCGTTTAGTATATCAAAGATTCTTTCAGCGTATTTTCTGTGTTTTTCATGCTTGCAAGTATGTTGATTTAGAAGAATTAGGAGATTCTCCTCCATTCCCCTTTCTCCAAATAATCTATAGTCAAAGGCTAGAAATAAACAATTCTCTGTCACGACTGGAAAACCATTTTTAAGTGGTCGTTTCGCATGTGACATCGTATTGCTTTTAGTCATCTAGGTTTCGCTCGAATATTGCTCTAAAAGATCGAGACCGAAGTAGAATTTGAGTGGAACAGAGCTTAAATAAGTCGCAATCTTACTCTAAAACGGTTCAAGACCTATGCGCTTTGTTACAATCGCCATTGTAATGCTATTTTCAGCGTCAATCTTGTGTAATCTGGCTGGGTTCTCCTATGTAAAAGGCTCATCAGAAGACACATGGGCTGTTCTTCTAGAGATGAATGACTTTCCTGAAGGATGGTCTGACCTGCCTGTTGATTTCATAAATTCCAAAAGATTACAGACGACTCTAATCAGCCTAGGATGGCAAGGCGATCACATATACGTAGTTAATGGCAATCTTACAATCCCAGTTGTGCAAGAAGCGGTCGAGTGGTTGATGAACAACTCTGACGCTGATGACGTCTCTGTCCTATACATATTTACGCATGGTAATTGGATGCGAAATGTTCTTCTATGGAACGATTGGTTTCCAGACGCATGGAAACAGCTTAACACATCAAAAAGAGTGCTTTTAATTGATACTTGTCTTGCAGAAGAATTTCTTGAACCCATAAAATATGACTCATTCCCACACATCTCGCTCGGTTGCTGCTCCGCTGATGAGGTCAGTTGGGCTGGACTTGAAGAAGAAGGGCTTCCAATAATAGGAAGCGTTTGGAACTACTATTTCGCAAATGCACTGTGCAACTCTTCAGCAGACTTGGACGAGAACGAATTGATCTCAATCGAAGAAGCCTTCAATTTCTCAACACCTTTAGTACAGCGCTATATGAACGAAACTGTTTTTGCAGTCCCGGAATTTCTGGAATCATATCACAAAATCGGCATATACCCAGAACACTACGATGCTTATCCTCACCCAGTGATTGATGACTGCTATTCAAATCAACTAGTCATTACAGAATTTCCATCGTTCCTCATTTTGCCACTATTCATGACAACAACGCTGTTACTAGCCATAGTCTATAAAAATTATAGAAAAGTGAACTGAGCTCAGCCTATAAGCAAAATACCATTTCTCGGACGGTATGTATAATAAAAAAATATTTTTTTTCAGCGATTCTTTCTCATAATAACAGACGTATAATAAAATGGGTATAATCGAGGAAGAAACCTTCTGTTGTTATCGAAGGATCATCTCATTTTGTCCACATGATAGCCATTTTTAAATAGACCATGAACTACAATAATAGGTGGCTAATCATGTTTGGCGGTGAAAAGACTTTCGTTTTCTGGATTGGTCTGATAATTCTAGCTTCAGCTTCGCTAAGCCTTTTTTCAATATTATGGTATATTGCGTTGACTAGCTCAGCCTACTATGGACCTGAGTATTGGAAACTTCTGACTCCTCCAATCGTAGCAGCTGCCGTCTTCATCTTGATAGGATTATACATGATGAAGTCTGGTGTGAAGAAGAAAGAAGAGGAGCAAATTCTGAAGCAATAGCAAGACATTGAAGATACCTCAATGCGAATCTGTAGAATCTTTGGACTGATTAGAAAAAGAAGGGTTTACGACAGAGTTCTTTACATCGTCTTTGGCTTTCTCATGGCAACGTAAACTGTTGGGTTATTCGAACGCGCTCTATTTTCTTGACCTAATACTGCAAGTATCCTAGAATGATCAAATTTGATGATAAAAAAAGAAGAGTGTAGTGTATTTGCTGGAACTAGATTTTTCTTTTGTTTAGTACGGACCTGAAAGACTTTCCGCAGCAATTGAAGAGCCCGATTGTGAGTTCAGTTCTCTTGCCACTCTTGTCTTTTCTGCCTGCCATCTTCCAAGATTTCTTAGGAGTGCTAACTTCCTTTCCACATTTTGGACACTTGGCCATTAAGTTCCCTTTTCAAACATTAACATATGATGAAGATAAAAAACTTTCCATCAAGGAAACGTTGCCTCACTCAAAAAATTGTTATTAACTCCTTCGATGTGAGTCCCGTTAAGGCGTAACCAGTTCAGAAAGAGAAGAAAACTATGTGGTATCTCCACAGTGGACGGAATTCAAATTCCCCTCCCCAAAACTATAAGTGAAACCATAAACGCAAACTAAAGTCTTTCTCGCATCCGTTTCCTTTTTAATAGGTCTTGTTGCATCTTTTCGCAGCGGCTACACCACAGTATTTCATAATCCTTTTGAGGAACTACGCGACTTTTCAGATCCGCTATGGTGTGAATTCCTTCTTTCTTGCACCATTTCAAACAGATCTCATAAGCATCCCAGTCAAGTTCCTTGTCTTCCCAACATACGGGGATCTCGGAGAGATTATGTAGAAAAGCAGCAAAGGCCCTAGTATGACCGTCCACAAAAATGATTTCATCTCCGAGCTTCTTTATAGGCAAATGTTCAATTGACTCGGGTCTGTTAGGATCAAAAGTCATCATTACTTCAGACAATTTTTCAGAACTTATGTATAGTTGACTAGGGTGTGATCTATCCTCCCCATCGTTCTATGTGAAAAGTCGCAATATCATCCAGTAAGGGCTTCCCCTTGTACATCTTTACGTGTGAATTGTATATCACATATCCCTCAGAGATTAGACGGTTGAGAGTCAGATAATTTGCGGAATAACAACGTGCACAGATTCCTGAGCAGTCGCATCTCGAGGCGACTTCTTTCCATGAACTGGTAAACACATTTATTTGCAGATCACCACAATAGTCTGGAACTATTGCGGAGAATTTGACAGCCAGAACTTTCGTGTTTTGGTTGGGTCTCTTGAAAGGGTAACAAATAGCAAAACCTACCCATTTTTTATTGTGATTGGCAAGCAGTATTTTCCCGTCTTCGTACTTCTCAACGAAATAAGCTTCTCTACTGTAATCTATTCCCCCCAGTGATTCAGCGCACACTTTTCTGATTTTCGAAACAGCGTCTTTCGCAGCAGTTTTTGCTACCTCAAAGTCGACAGATCTGCTTCCAGTTTGGTATTCTTTTTTTGTTAGTTTTCGTTCCATGAAAAAGCTGAGACCACCTATTCTAAATCCTAGCTTAGTGTAAAGGTTAAGATTCTTTGGGGTCTGAGGCATCGTTTCCAAGCCTACTGTTTCAACACCCTCTCTTTGAAGATAGCCCATTCAAGCTTCTGTTATCCTCTTTCCAAAACCCCTTCCTTGAGCGTTAGGCTGAACTGCTATTGGACCGATACAACCAAGTGTCCCGAACCTACGTGCAAATCCGTAACCAACAATTTTTCCACCTTCCTCCGCAAGCAAACTTCCTTCGGGGTCACTTTCCATGTACATTTTAAGAGTTGACTTTGACCTTGGAGACACGCGTTCACTTTCCAGTGGTCTCGAACAGCCATTGTGACCACGCTTCAGAGTCGATTTTCATAACGCAAGAAAGATCCCCGTTGCCCATTAGTCTTATTTTCATACTTCAGCAGCTCTTCCTAAAGACTGATTTTGTTTAATTTGCTTGGTGGCGCCCTCACATATCAGCGATTCATTGAACCTAGCTCAGCTTTATAAACGAAATGGCGCAAGATGTAAATTGCTAAAAGTCGTAAGAGATAATCTCCTTGGATAGAACAACCCTCGTAGTGCGAAGGTGTTTCTGTGATGCAGATGGAAGAATTGCTGCAAATAAACGAAAAAACTAGAAAATCATACAACTTGGCCTGTGAGAAATATTACAAACTCTTCAAAGATGAAATGAAACAAAAAGAATATGATCGAAGGCTTCTAGACAAATTTGCGAGCAATTTTGATTCTAAATCGATAATATGCGATGCGGGCTGTGGTCCAGGTCATATAACCAAGTATCTTTTTGACAAAGGGTTAGATGTTTTTGGAATAGATATATCTGAAGAGTGTATTGAAATTGCGCGAAGAGAGAACCCGAAAATGCGATTTCAGATAATGGATATGGCAAGACTAGATATCGCAGATGAGTCGATTGATGGAATAATCTCTTTTTACTCAATCATACACACTCCAAAAAGATTCGTGCACGTATTGTTCTGCGAGTTCAATAGAATCCTTAAGAAAAATGGCAAGCTTCTTGTTGTAGTCAAAAAAGGTGAAACAGAAGGATACAAAGACGAGTTAGAAGGATTCAAGACAGACCTATATTTCACTAACTTCACCGAAGAAGAAATAAAGAGCTTCTTGGAAGCCAACGGGTTCGCAGTAATCTTTCTGGAAACTAGACAGCCTTATGACTTCGAGATACCTGTTGAAAGAGTTTACGCAATAGGCAGAAAAATCTCATAACTTGGGATCAATTATGGTTTCGACTGATCAAAATAAGAACCAACACAAATTGATATTTACTTCGATTGTGTTTCCGAGTAAGTCATCAGAGCAGAATGCTCTGCTTCTGACGGAAAGCATACGTGCTTTTGCGGGTTCTCTTTCTAAGAACCCAATTTGGTGTTTTGTTCCGAACTCCGGAAAGCAACTCTCCACATCTGTCAAAAATAAGCTACTTGGTATGAATATCACTTTGATGCCGTTTGACGTCGATTATGACATCCTCCGATTCCCTTTTATGGCTCAGATTCTTGCTGCAACCTTGGCCGAATCCATGGCACGTGACGAAACCGACATCATCGCGTGGTTAGGTACAAACACAATTGTACTCCAAGAGCCAAAAGAGTTTCTTCTGAAAGATGAAAAGAACTTGGGCTACAGACCCGTCCATCACACTCTTATAGGCTCGCGCTATGATGAGCCACTTGATCCTTTTTGGACATTGATTTACAGATATTGCGAAGTTCCTATGAACCGCATTTTCCCGATGACAACACATGTGGATGGGACACGAATTCGCCCATACTTCAACGCTGGCTTGCTAATTACTCGCCCAGAGAAACATTTACTGACGGTCTGGCATGACACTTTCTTCAGAGTTTACAAAGAACCCATTTTTCAAAAGTTCTATCAACAAGATAACCGCTACACAGTTTTTATGCACCAAGCAGTGCTAGCAGGAGTCATTCTTTCGACCTTGGCGACCGACGACATGCAAGAACTTCCCCCGAAATACAACTATCCTCTCCACCTGCATGCGGAAGATGCTACGGAAGACCGCCCATCCAGCTTAGAAGAATTGGTTACCTTTCGACACGAAGGATTCTACGAGGATACCGAGTGGATCAAGAAGATGCCCGCAAAGGAAACACTCAAGCAGTGGATTGCCGAACGACTACTTGAATAGGAACAAAAAGGGAGGAGCGGCTTCTTATGTTTCTAACGAATAAAAGAGAGCTCGCATTCAGCTTGCAGCAAAAAGCTGTCTTGACAACTTAGTAACTGCACACTCATCTCCTACCCACCACATACATTTATTGTCTTGACAGCCCATCGAAAACCCATCTTTCATGATTAGAGGACATCTTCTTCTGTGTCGCTGCAAAGAGTCAAAATATAGATCCACCACTTTTTTAATCCGACTTGTAGTTCCATCTAGAGAGTGTTTGTTTAGAAATTCGATTACTCCTTCAGAACGCAAAAGATCTGTCAAACTAACCAAACCTACAAGTCTCCTTTTTTCGATGACTGGGAGTTTCTTTATATTACGTTTCAACATGAGTTTGGCAGCGTCACCAGCACGCATGTTAGGAGTTGCCATTATGACAGGTTTTGACATTACCTCGACAACCTTTGTTTCTTCTGGCTCTCTTGCCTCATTTATGACCCGCTTCAACATGTCTCTCTCAGTTAAGATGCCAACTGGATTTCCAGAATTAACAACAATCAAACTGCTGATTTCGTGCAAATTCATGAGCTCAGCTGCCTTTTTCACAGTATTATTTGGTTCTATGATTATCACATTTTCAACCATAATCTTTTTGAGTTTTTGCGACAAGGTAACACCTACAATCTTGCTATTTTGTTTTGAATTATCTATAGTTTATGAATCCGAGATGTAGGTTTCAGCCACCACCAGCATGCTTGATCTCTGCCAAAAGAGTCAAAGTTGAATCCGAACTTTCATAACGTTGAGTATTCTAAATTTCCCTTGTTTGTGCTCTGAAGACATAAATCATTGGGAGCTCATGAAGACGCTATTTCCTATCTCCTTATATTCATTTTCCGCTTCCGGCTCAATATCTACAGTCAATTATGCTATTGCCTGCATTCTAATGACCTATAAAACAATCCTAAGTCGATGACTAAAATAGTCCCGTCGAATAAGTTGTGAATTTCTCAAAATTCCAGAGTTGAGACATCTCCGACAAATTTCCTTTTTAATTTTTCGCTAAATTGAGCGACTCAATGAGTGCAGGGACTCTGTCATTCAGCATATGGTTTGAATTGCCATGTTTCCTTCTGTGAATGGATTTTCCTAAGTATGTCTTTCGCTTTTTCCCTATTCATTGATAAAAGCAGTTTTCCAACATGCTTGCAGAACCTTTTAGAAAGTAGCACCCTACTCCAGTCTGCACAATCATGCATAACTGTTCTATTTTCAAAGTCTATGACTATGTGATAGTCTCTCACAGTGGCTTCGACCCTCTCAGCTTCTTCCTTCTCAATTTTCAATTCGTCATCTTTAATGCCCTTAGCCCTGTTCAATCTCCCAGAGTCCAAAAAAGCTCGCAGCAAACCATCAAAATCAAGTTTGGCAGTTTCAACAAACGCCTCAAGTTTAGAATCCGTAAATGTCCTTGAAGCTTCAAAGTATTTTTCTACTTTGTTCTTTGCTTCAGCCTGCTCAGTCGTCAGAACACCCAACATCTCCAATACTTGCAAACAATTTTCAACTGCATAACCATGATAATGGTTGTTAAAATAGCCATACACAGTCTTGACTTTCTGTGTCGCCTCAGCGACTTTAGGAATCCAAGGCTCTAACTCTTTCATACCATACCGATAGTTATACCATGGTCTCACGCCTTTTCCATGCCACCTAAAATACGCAAAGTCTGCAGTGAAATGCATCTCTGGAGGAAGAAAAGGCTCATCCACAATCGTATAAGCAACATTATACTTACTAAGCAAACTCCAAGTCTCTTCTCTCATCCAAGATAAGTCCCTGAATTCCACAGCGAACTTCACCTGACTGGGCAAGGTTTTGAAGAAATCTTCCAAATTATCAGGGTAAAAATCATATTTAGGCGGAAGTTGAATAAGCAAACATCCAAGCTTTCCACCTAACCAAAGGGGTTCCATCAATTCTATGAATTTATTTAAGTCTTCTTCGATACCTTGAGTCAAATCCATCTTCTTTTCGTGTGTGATAAGCTTAGGAAGCTTCGCCGTATAGACAAAGTCCTCCGGGGAATACTTGGACCATCCCATAACAGTGCCTTTGGAAGGATACCTGTAAAACGTAGAATCAATTTCAACCGTCTTGAAAACTTTTGTATATGCCCTCAGCATGCTCTTATCTTTCTTCGTATAGAAAGGTCCTATCCACTCCTTGTAACTCCACCCCGAAGTCCCCAAAAAAATGTTGTCAAACCTCTTTGACAAACTCTTCACTTCACCATCGAATCCAATGTATCTACAACATCACCGACACTGTTGTACGTTCTGTCTGGAAGCTTCTGCAAATATTCTCTTGAATGTACTCTCTTGTCTTCAGTCAAGTCAAAAAGCTTCCATCCCTGACTAAGTACCAACTCCTCTTTGGAAATAGGGAAACTCATATCTTCCTTCAAAACCTCGTTTAGAGAAGAGAGTCCAGCCGACCTGGTAACCTTAGGAAATTTCCCTGTTTGCGTGTAAATCTTCAATCTGGCAGCATCCTTGTACATCCTAACAAAATGAAAACTCATAACAATCTTCTGAAAAGCCTTACTCAAAGCATTCTTGTCTATTTGAACCAACTCCTCGTCAGTCGGCTGGTAATCATTATGATACCCCTTGCCGAAAAGCCTCGAATAAAGCACGTCAGATTCGTAAGCCGGAACCTCGCCCTTAGAAAGATCGACGCAATGAACAATATTATGGTCTTGCATCGTCTTAACAAGTTCTGTCGACAAATCTATCCCAGGCTTCCGTCTTACTTCAAGCGCAAGTCTAAGCCCTCCAAGGTCGATTGAGCCTAGAAAACTCCGCAATTTACCATCTAGGGTTTGGCTTTGTGACAAATAAGGAGGAATCAGAAAATGAAGAATGTCTGCATTCAAAACATTGCATATTCGCTTCATTGTTTCAAACATCTCAAAAGCCTCACGAGTCAGCTCAAGCTTATGCGTCAAGGAGCGATGAGCCCTAACAGTGAATTGAAAGTCTCGAGGAACAAGCCTTCTCCAAGCCTCCACATCCTTCAAAGATGGAATCTGATAAAAAGTAGAATTTACCTCAACAAAGTTGAAGGCCTTAGAATAAGCCACAAGAGGATGCACTCCGGGAACTTTGAAATAGGACCATCCGCCTGCGCCAATCAAATATTCTCCCAAAACTTTTCCTCAAGTCCACCTTATACTTCACTTTAACTAAACTCTCTCCACGTATTAAATGATGCTTATCTGCTAAACGCTTATCTGGTCAGATTCAACTTTTACATTTGAAGTCTGAGGAAACCAGCCTTGCTAGTTTTGTCAACCCAAAAGGTCAGATGTCTTTCCCTCGGAGTCTCAGTACCAAACGACATTTTCCCAGGTTTCCAAACTGGCGACTTCGCAGTCCTATACGGAGACAATGTATCCTTAATTTCCTCCCTCCTCTGTGTACGTAGTCAAATGCCACCTGAAAAAGGCGGTTTGGCCTCGCCTGTTGTCTTTGTTGATGGCGGAAACTCCTTCAACCCCTATTTAGTTGCTGAAATTGCCAGAGGCTATGGGTTAGATTCAAGAGCGGTTTTAGAGAGAATCTATGTTTCTAGGGCATTCACTGCCTATCAACTCTCGTCTCTAATCATAGAAAAACTAAACTCTTTCCTGAACAGCAAGAGAGCCAAGGTCTTGATTGTTTCGCATATCTCTTCACTGTTCTTTGACAGGGACATTCCAAAAACCGAAGCCAAAGACCTCTTCACAAAGGCATGTTCAAAACTCTCCGAAATTGCAACTAACAAAAAAACAATTGTCTTGGCAAGTTACCAACCGGAAAGAAGATCCAGAAGAGGCTTATTCTTTGAGGCTGTGTTATTCGGAAAATCCAACATCTTGATCAAATTTAAGAGATCAGGTAAGGTTTCGAGTTTCGTCTTAGAGGACCATCCCAATGTTAAGCCCTTCAGCATAGATTTTCCCACAGACTATACCACTTTAACAGAGTTCATGGAGGTGTAGAAATTTGGGAAGAACCGTTCCGTCATACAGACAAGCGTTAGAAACAGAAATCAACCGTTGGGAAGGATTCCGAAAAGCCTTGAGAGGCAAAGAACTCGAAGCCTTCGACAAAATGATGAACGCATGCAGAATGTCCGCTTCAGCCGGAGGCAACGCAACAAGACCCATTTTAACCGAAGCCATGTTCATGTCAATCCTACTCAATCAACAAAAAGAGTTCATGGAGATTAAGGAAAGCCTTGAGCGACTGGAAAAACACCTTCGTCAAACTTGACCCAATCTTGGGCTGGCTCCTCGATGTATATCCATCAGGACCTGACGAAGTTACAGTCTGGATGATTGCAGAAAACGGAGAACGCATAAAACTCGTTGACAACTTCACCCACAGAATCTACATTTCAGGCAGTTTTTCAGACCTTAAAAATCTGTCCGAGAAGATAAAAGACAGCAAGTCTGTAGGTAGCCTAGGTCTTGCTGAGAAGTATGCGGATTTTATGAAAGTGGAAAAGAAGAAAGTTTTAGAAGTTGGAATGAGTAACCACTTTAGAACTTCATTTTTCGCTAGAAAAGTTCGCCGATTCGGCGGATATGAGCGTTTCCGCCTCTACAACGTTGATATACCAATTTCACAAGCATACTTGTACGAGAAAGACATTTTTCCCTTAGCCCGTGTAATGACTGTTGATTCTGGAAACAGACTATACTACGACCTTTTAGACTCTGCTGAAAAAGTCGATTACCAAATTCCACCATTACGCTCCATGTGGCTAAACATAACCATCAACAAGAAAGGGCAATTCCAACAATTAACAGATGAAATAGACTCGATATCGCTAGAGTTTGACCAAAAAACCGTCTTCATAGGAGGAGGAAGCGAAAAAGGCGAAATCTTAAAACTTGTCAACACAGTAAAGAAGGAAGATCCAGACATCATTTTCACCCATAGTGGAGATTCTTTTCTATTTCCATATTTAGCTTACCGCGCCTTTGTCAACGGCATCTTAGACAAGCTAATCCTAAGCAGAGAAAACACCCCATTGAGGGCTAATAAAAGTCAGGGCAGAACATTTTTCTCCTATAGAAGAGTCTATCACAAAGCGCCTCTTCGCAGACTTTACGGAAGAATCCACATAGACGTAGACAACACTTTCATTTACACTGCCAGCGGATTAGAGGGTCTGATTGAAGTCTCAAGAACCTGCAGGGTCCCACTTCACACAGCCGCAAGAGCCTCAATCGGAAGCATAATGTCATCTCTGCAGCTCTATACCGCATGGAAAAACAACATTCTCATCCCATGGAAAAAACGAGAGCCAGAATCCTTCAAATCAGCTTGGGAGCTACTCGTCGCCGACCGAGGCGGCTTCATTTTCGAACCGAAACTTGGCTTCCACACAGACGTTGTAGAAGTTGATTTCGCATCTATGTTCCCCATGCTAATGCTAAAACACAACATCTCAGCCGAAACAGTCCAATGCAAATGCTGCCCAAACTCAAAAACAAAAGTGCCTGAGCTAGGTTACAACATTTGCGAAAAAAGAAAAGGCATAGTCCCAAAAACATTGGAATTACTTCTGAAGAAGCGATTCAAATACAAAAGCCTAATGAAAGAAACACAAGAAGAAAAACTAAAACAAGCCTACAACATGCGCCAAAGCGCTTTAAAATGGATTCTTGTTACATGCTTCGGCTATTTGGGTTATAGAAATGCACGATTCGGAAAAGTCGACGCTCACATCTCAATCTGCGCCTTCGCCAGAGACTCTCTGCTCAAAACCGTAAGGGTAGCTGAAGAAAGAGGCTTCGAAATCTTACACGGCATAGTAGATTCTCTCTGGTTAAAGAAGCCAGGAATTTCGCCCAAAGAAGTAGCAGGGTTCTGCGAAGAAGCGTCCAAAAACATCGGTGTCCCACTAAACGTTGAAGGCAAGTATCGCTGGATCGTTTTTGCCCCTTCCAAAATACTGGAAGGCGTTCCAGTTTTAAACAGATATTACGGTCTATTCGAAAATGGTCAACTCAAAATGAGAGGCATCGAGGCAAGAAGAAGCGACACTCCCCACTTCATATGTAAAGCCCAAATTGACATGATCAAAAAACTTGCAGAAGCATCAAGTCTTCAAGGCTTCGTTGACAAAATTCCCGAAGCCTTAGCCATACTGAAAAATTATGCAGAAATGCTGATAAAAAAGCATGTTGACACACATGATTTATTAGTAACAAAAAGATTATCAAAAAGCCCTTCAGGTTATGCTCACAACGTTTTTCAGGCAATTGCTGCAAAACAACTGGAAAAAACTGGTTTTGAAGTTCATTCAGGACAAACAATCCAGTACGTGATTACCAATGCGAACAGCAAAAAACCTGACCAAAGAATTTCAGTCATGCAACTACTCAGACAAGACGTCAAATACGACACTCAAGAATACTTGAACATGCTGTTTTCAGCAGGAGAAACTCTACTAGGAGTTTTTAGATACAGCAAACAAAAGATTCGCGATGAAGTTTTGCATCGGGAAAAGCAAACATTGCTCAAATAAATCTGCGCGTGTTTTATAGTCGAAATGGGGCTAAAATGTACGTGCGGGTTCTCTAACAGGCAATGAAGTGCTTTTCGAATGTTGCGGCAATGGATTCCACCATCTGTAATTAATACTGTGGCTGAAAGGTATACTCCAAAAGTGTTCTTCCTCTTTTTGTCTTTTCTATGAACTCTTCTGCAACAATGATAGAATTTTCTTTCCTTCAACGAATACTCGAATTTTCAGAGTACTTTTTGCGCCTTCAGTCTAAACTGGACATTTGAGTGATGAGCCTGCGATTAACAGAGATCACTCACATGTCCTTTTTTTGGCATCTACAGGGAAACTAGAAAAGCAGGTTCTACTTATCTTATTGTTGGTGAGAGTGCTGGACAGAAAGGCCAGATTCTGGGTCGGTTTCCTTCTTGTTGTTTTCATATACTCTTTTCCGATTGTTGGTCTTTTTGTTGTGGGCGCGTTTCTGTACTTAGCGGTAATTGTGGCAAGCTTCATCTTCTCCATCTACCTTGTTTACCGAACCACTATCAGAAACATCAAGCCCAAATATCCAATAGTAAACCCCGAAGGACGTCCGGACATCTATTCGGGACGTATGCCCAGACCGATATATGAGGACATGGAACAATACCCGTGGTTCTTCCACAAGAATAAAAAGAAACGTGAGAGAGCGGAGAAGAAGAGGTTCAAAAAGAAGAACTGACCAGTTTTACTTCTTAGGCTGACATGCTTGTTACGACGTTGACTGATTTGGAGATGTGTCTCAAATTTAGGCACCCTCATTTATTGACCTTCATGTAATGAGAAACATGATAAACAAACTATAGCTTGTCAAAACTAGTCAGTAACTTCATTAAGGCACTGCTGATCAAGTCTTCTACCTTTTTTACACTCCCTACGATTCAAAACCATTTTCGTCATCAACAGTGTTAGTAGTAATATGGTTCTTTATTTCATAATCTATTTTAGCAGTAGCCGTCATGATTTATTGAAACAACGAGGCCTAGGCTAAGTGACCACAAAATGACAGTCGAAGAATTGAAAATATCAGATGAAAGGGTGTCGACAGGCATAGATGGTTTGGACGACTTAATTGAAGGCGGCTTCCCCAGAGGCAGCCTCATTCTACTTGCAGGTTCCCCTGGTTCTGGCAAAACCATCGCCTCTGCTCAGTATTTATATCATGGCGCAACAAAACTCAAAGAAAAAGGCATCTACGTTTCTTTCGCAGAACGAAGAGAAACCTTTTTCCAGAACATGGAAAGATTTGGTTTCGATTTTGAGATACTAGAAAGCAAAGGTAACTTTCAATTTTTGGACATGATGACGTGCAGTGAAGAAACAATTGGTTCTGTGATTAACATGATATTAGGAGAAGTTTCAGCAATGCATGCAAAAAGATTAGTGATCGATTCATTCTCCGCTATGGCCCAAGCATTCAAAAAGAAGATAGACGCTAGAATCATCGTTCATTTGCTGGAGAAAATGATGCGACAAACCGATTGTACCACATTGATGCTGGTAGAAATCCCAACGGGAACTGCAGCGATCGGAATGGGAATCGAAGAATTTGTCGCCGATGGAATAATCTTGTTCGAAACGGTTGAAGAAAAAATCGGAATCCGAAAAAGAGCAATAATACGAAAGATGCGAGGCACAAATCACAATATGAACTATAACAACATCATAATATCGGCTAATGGGATTTCACTTATGCCCGAAGTGACTTGAAAGGCAGGGGGATCCACCTATGAAACAAAAAAACCCTAAATTTGAAAAAGTCCTGTTCCAGGCTGCGTATGAAGGATTAAACGTCATTGGCAACTCCGTTCCAATGGCTATATTCCCACATCTTGAAAAGAGCGGTTCAATCGGACCGGGCAACGTTATCAGCGACCCAAAAGCGTTCGGCGACAGCTTGAGAAAGATATTTGGATTCGGTTCAAAAATTATTGAGAAACAGATTCTTGAAATTCTTTATGAAAAGCTTCAGATCTCGCGAAAACTTGACAACAGTTTCAGTTTCGATGAAGAAATTGAAAACGTCAAGAAAATATTCCGTTCTACGGAAGTGCAGTTTCCTTTAACTGAGACTGTGAATGTTTGATATTGATTGCAACTTCATAATACTTTTTCAGAAGATAGCCTCAATCTTAAAGTTGGTCACGTACATTGACATTCGAATTCGATTCCAGAAAATCCTTATGTTTAATTCTTATATCGTTAAGTGTCTTCATTTCTTTAAGTTCTGTCAAGTACGAGAACCTTTTTGCGTATTCAACCCGCTACTCGAACAAATACAATGTTTTGAGAGGAACACCTGGTTCAGAATGTCTTCTTGGAGATGTTCAAACCGTAGACTCAGACCTTTTAGTTATACAAAGTGAAGCAAAGAAAGCGACCACTCCTGCTTGTCATCTTGAATGTTTGCCTAAAGGACGAACAAATCTGCTCTCTGGAGATATTTTAAAACTAGCTTCGGAGGACAGCGCTTACATGACTTTCAGAAGTTACATCACAGGCACGGACATATCAGACTTCGTGGACAACAATGTGTCGGATATAGACTCTTCTGGAGACAAGGGAATACACAGCAATTTTACAGCGCAATTATATGGTCCGGATTCAATCTTCGATACTTTGGTGGAAGAGAACACTGGTGTCGCAAGCAACACCACGCTCGTCAACGCAGAATCTTTTGAAGGCACTTGGCCTCCATCGGGTTGGACTGAAACTGGTGCTTGGAGTAATGAAACCGACCAAGCATACGATGGAGTCTGTTCGGCGGATTTTGATGGTTCTTTTACTACGTCATCAGGAGACTTGGACACTCCTGATTTGAACTGCTCCGATGCAAATGCGATTTACGTGGATTTCTGGTACAGGGATGATGACCTTGACTTCGATGACTTTCTGCTTCTATATTATGATGGAGACAGTTGGGATATCATTGCCGATTTGGGATCTACAGGACAAGAAGGCCAGTGGCTTCACTATCAAGAGAAAGTCACGGACAACCAATATTTTGTCTCAACTTTCAAGGTGCGATGGTCTGGTGTCAGTGTGTACTATGGAGAGTCAGCCTGGGTTGATTATGTCACGATAAAAAAGGAGGTTATGCCCGCTATTTATGAACTAGACTTAGAAGTCCAATGGACAAACGTAAACGGAAATCTGTCTACCGCAGAACTTTGTATATTTGGAGGTGCGATGGGGTCAGAGAACATCCAAGTTGATGTCTGGAATGGATCGGCATGGGAAAATTTGTTCGATAAAATAGCAAGTGGATGGAACAACGTTTCAGTTTCTTCTTATTTGGAGTCAACTTTTACAATTAGGTATAAAGACAGCATCAAAATGGGGGACACTAGTCCAGATAGCTGGAATATCGACGTCGCAATATTGCATATTTTGGCTAACTTGAATGGGCAACCATTCGACTGGACTGTAGCCTTTTTATATATATTACCAGTCATAGCCATCATTCTCGTACTTTTGATCCTGATATATAAACGCAAAAAGAAGAAGAATGAGGTCACCATCGAAAAGAAAACTGATCCATTCTCCACATCGTTCGGCATAACTCATCAATGGATGACTGGGAAGAAAATGTTGTTGGAAATTGATCCGACCTCAAACTATCAAGAAGCCCTCTTTGATTTCACTTCTGAAGCAAAAAATAATGGTGAAGAGCTATTCATATTCACGAGCGCCAACAGTCCCTTGCGTTCAGCTTCTGAAAGGACCAAAAACGCAAAGTTCTTTCTGCTAGCTTCGGAGGCATCCTCTCCCAAACAGATGAACGATACGGAAACTATTCTGCCTGTAAGCGACCTTTCTCTTCTACTAAACGAGTTCTCTCGAATTCAAAAAACTAGTACAAAAAAACCTAAAGCCATACTTTTTGACAATCTATCTGATATTATGCTACTATGTGGATTTGAGAAAACTTATAAATTCATACGTTGGCTTCTTGAAACTCTCTCTTCCTCGAGAACGACTACCTTGTTCGTGTTTAATCCAACAGCACATGATCAAAGGAAATCATCGTCTATTAGGGGTCTGTTTCAGATTCGATTAGCCTATGCAAAAAGTGGCCCAAAAACTGGAACCTTATAGAGCGCAAACGGTTCAGACCACAATAGCGCCAAAGTTTGTTTCTAACATTCCGCATATAACCTTGTTTAACAAAACATAGCAGTCCTCAGACAAACCAAGTCAAAAAACAAACTAAGAAACATCTACTAAACCACCAGAAGCAAGTATGTAAAAGAACAAGCAAAACCAGAATCAGGACCAGAAAAGACTAGATTCAAACAACCTCTGTTGCTCTGGCTAATCTCTCAAAAGCCTCACGTTTCAAACGCGACTTACTAAGAATCGTGTACCTTTCCGGTCTCATAGCTGTAGCTACTTCCAAAGCCCTCAATACATCATCCTCCTCAACACCAAGCTCTTCAGCGGTTGTAGGCGCACCCAACTTCCGCAGCGTGTCCTTTACGCGCTTCCAGTTTGCCCTATGTAGATACGCCATCATAATCGTTCCAACACCGCATTGCTCACCATGCAAAGCCTGATTAACCTTAAGCATGTCAAACGCATGACTAAACAAATGCTCTGAGCCACTGCACGGGCGGCTACTTCCTGCAATGCTCATGGACACACCACAACTTATCAAAGCCTCCAAGAGAACACGCAAACCCTCCTCATCTCCTGACTTGATCAAATCAGCATTCTGTATAACAAGCCTAGCGCTCATCAAAGCCAAACTCGCAGCATAACTTCCATAATATTCTCCTTTCTCTTCATGTGCTAACTTCCAATCCTTAACGGCAGTCAACTTCGCGATAACGTCTCCACAGCCACTTATGGCAAGACGCCGAGGCGCCTTCAAAATCACACTTGTATCAGCAATAATCGCCAAAGGCGCCTGAGCCATAACAGAATAAGGCTTTTCAAAACCCTTAACAGACGACAAAGGGCTTGCGATACCATCATGAGAAGCAGTTGTTGGAACACTAATAAATGGGACCCCTTGGTGAGCAGAACTCAACTTTGCCACGTCTATTTTTGTCCCACCACCTACACCTAAAACAACTTGCGGCTTCAGAATCCTAATTTTTTCTTCAACAGCATCGACATCCTTAACCGTGGCAGATTCGACAAGAAAAGTATTAACCTCAAATCCTTTATTTTCAAGAAGTTCCTTAACAGTTTTCCCGGCAATATCAAAGGTTTTCGACCCTGCGATTATAAGCGTCGATTCTGAAAACCCCAATCTTGAACAGATCTCAGCAACTTGCTTCATAGTTCCGTTTCCGACAATCACTTCCCTAGGAAGCTGCATTCGATGGTGTTTCAAAGACAAATCAATCACTATTCGAGCTTGCAATTGTTCCTAGTTTCATAACAATGTAGCTTAAAACTTTTTAGAAACTCCTTCAATCACTAACTGTTGTTTCTCCTTTTTTTGAACCGTAATATTAATAAATCCCACAAATATGATTACATGATGCCTACTTCCTAGCGAAGTAATTCCATGATGAATTTAGGTTTTGGGAGAGAAATAACATGTCAAATAATGATGTAGTCAATCGATTAGTGCTAAAAGGAACTACAACAATAGCGGTAGTTTGCAAAGATGGCGTGATACTGGCCTCAGATACGCGTGTGACAATGGGATTTTATGTAGCCCACAAACAAGGAAAAAAAATATACAAGATAGACGACCACCTAGCCATGACTATCGCCGGAACCGTCGCTGATGCACAGAGAACCGTGGATATACTGATGGCGAACGCACAACTTTACAAACTCAACACAAGCAGACCAATGCCCATAAGCTCCGCCGCCAGAATCATCGCAAACCTCCTATTCGCCGCAAGATATGTGCCATTACTCACACAATCTCTGATCGGTGGCATAGATGACACCGGACCTCATGTCTTTTCACTAGACCCGTTCGGCAGTCTAACAGAAGAAAAATGCGTTGCGACAGGGTCCGGTTCACCTATAGCATACGGCGTCCTAGAAGACAAATATAAAGAAGATATACCTGTTGAAGAGTTTTTACCTATAATTGTTAAGGCTGTCAGCTCAGCCATGAAGCGGGATGCAGCAAGCGGAGACAGTTTCAACATTGCGGTTATAGATGGAAAGGGCTATCGGGAGCTAACTGCAAAGGAGAAAAAACAACTTCTAGCAGATTAGGGAAGTCAAAATCGTGGCACCAGGCTCTGAAAGAGACAAAATCGAAATAAGCCAATATATTTTAGAGCACGTTCCAAAAGAAGTTGAAGTGACAAGAATAGAATATGAAGGACCGACGCTTGCTGTTTACACAAAACGTCCAGATATGCTAGTTGAACAGAGCAGCCTAATAGCAGACATAGTCAACATTATAAGGAAGAGAATAGTCGTACGCTCCGATCCTTCAGTAAGACTCGTAGAAAATGACGCTGAAAAACTAACACGAGAAATAATCTCGCCTGAAGCAGAAATAACAGACATAAATTTTGATCCAAGCCTAGGCGAAATAATAATTGAAGCCAAAAAACCAGGAATAGTCATTGGAAGAAACGGAACAGTCTTACAAGAAATCATAAAGAGAACCAAGTGGCGTCCCCACGTTTTGAGAAGTCCACCACTCCGTTCCAAAATAGTAGCCAACATGCGCCATTACCTTCATTCAGAAAGCAGAGACAGAGAAAGAATACTACGCACTATAGGTGAAAAAATCTTCAGACCAAAAATCTACGAAGTTGGAGACATAAGGATAACCCCCCTCGGGGGGGTCCAAGAAGTCGGAAGATCAGCATTTCTCGTGCAAACAAGAGAGAGTAGTGTACTATTGGACTGTGGCATTAACCCAGGCTCTTCAAAAGCCTTCGAAGCGTTTCCAAGGCTTGACACTTCAGGGTTTGAACTTGACACCTTGGATGCTGTTGTTATAAGCCACGCGCACCTTGACCATTGCGGTTTGGTGCCATTCCTCTATAAGTATGGATATGATGGACCAGTTTATTGTTCGGCTCCAACGTCAAACTTGATGACGTTGCTTCAACTTGATTATTTGGATGTAGCGAGAAAGCAAGGCATTATACCGCCTTACGATCAAAAGGACGTTCGCGAATGCGTTTTACATACGATTCCATTGCGGCACGGCGTCGTGACAGACATAGCTCCAGACATTCGTTTAACCCTACACAATGCTGGTCACATTCTGGGTTCCTCAGCGGTTCACCTGCACATAGGCGAGGGTTTGCATAACATTGTCTATACTGGTGACTACAAATACGCAAGAACCATGTTGCTTGAAGCGGCGGCAACAGAATTCCCAAGAGTTGAGACTGTAATAACTGAAAGCACTTATGGCGGAACAGAAGACTTCATGCCTTCACGAGTAGAAGCCGAGGAACGTCTAACAGCCGTCATAAATGAAACTCTAGAGCGCAAAGGGAAGGTTCTGATTCCAGTGCCCGCAGTAGGAAGGGCACAAGAAATAATGCTTGTCATTGATGGCTATATGCGACGTGGGTTGATGAAAGAGGCCCCAGTATTTATCGAAGGCATGATTTCTGAGGCGACGGCAATTCACACGGCCTATCCCGAGTATTTGGGAAGGGAAGTTCGTCACAGCATCCTCCATGATGGGATTAACCCTTTCCAATCAGACTACTTCACTATCGTGGAGCATCCAAGCGTTAGACAGGAAATAATAGACGGAGAGCCATGCATCATCATGGCAACTTCAGGAATGCTTGAAGGCGGCCCCGTAATAGAATATTTCAAAAGCTTAGCAGAGGATGAAAGAAACACGATAGTTTTTGTAAGCTATCAGATTGAAGGCACACTGGGAAGAAGGGTGCAGAAGGGTCTAACCGACGTTGCCATGATAAGTAGCGAGGGCAAAATGGACGTTGTTAAAATGAAACTATGTGTGGAATCAATTGAAGGGTTTTCGGGGCACTCAGATAGGCGACAAATACTCAATTACATAACCAACTTGAAGCCGAAACCTGAAAGGGTCATAGTGTGTCACGGTGAAAAAGCAAAATGTGTAAGCATAGCAAACTTCATTCAGAGGCGATTTGGAGTTCAAACGCTTGTGCCAGCACTGTTGGAAACCTTTAGGCTGCTGTAGGGATAGGCTCGTTTGATATCGGGGTTTTCTCCCGCCATATCTTCACATTAGGGGGACAGATAACTACTCGCTCCTCTCCTAGTCTTGCAATGTCTCCGCCTACAGACTCAACAAATTCGCAAAGCTCGTTTACAGCACGCTTAACGTCGTCAATGCCCTTGTTTGCGAGAGGAGTTATCCTAAGAATAATGATGTTTCCAGATTTTACTTCGCTTTTCACGGAATCCAAGTCGGATAAACTGCGAAGGGGCATAGCCTTCAAATAGGTCTTGTCAGCAACTCGTTTGACTTCGACTTCCTTCGCCGCTTTCTTGGATTTACGAAGGATACTACTCAAACTTGGCAAACTTCTCCTCTCTAACACTTTATTGTCATTTTGAGACTTTAAGCGTTTCTTTAGTCTAGCGTTTCTGAATCTTAAATCTAGATTGCCTATTAAGTATTTTATGAATTAATCGGCGTATCACCCATTAATTTATGAATTCAGAATGCATATCCAGAATAACTTGTCTCTTCCAAGAGAACTTGTGCTATTTGTCCATTGTTTTGTCATCAAATTTCTTTATGAAATTCCATACATCGTCGCCGACGAAATGAATATTCTTGACTACGATGCCCTGTGTAATCTTCTTTGCAGCGTCGGCATCGTGAACAGTTTCGCCTATAGCGATTGGTTTGCCGTATTTCTCATCGACGACAGAGACTAAATCGCCTTTTCCAAATTCTCCTTCGAAACGGATGATTCCCGGGGCCATAACATCAGCACCATTGCATACATGTGGAACTGCACCCATGTCAACAACTACTTTGGGCACCAAAGCGAGGAATTCCCTAAAAAGCAATGTTGGGAAAATGTTTTCACCAATTTCGACTAGTAATGGTTTCCCATTCAACAGAAAGATTTCACCAATGTCTGTCTCAATCAATTCCATACCAGATTTAGTAATGAAAATTTTTTCTAATTCAATTTTTGACCTCTTCGAAGCTTTGTTCAAAATAATCTTTGCGTCCTTCGCTTTTAGGAAATGCCTTCTGTATTTTTTGGGCACCCGCATCTCTCCTAGATAGATTTAAATGGTACAAGTTTAAGTATAAAAAACGTAAAACTATAGTTTGAAGGTCGGCAGAATGAGTGAGATGACAACTGAAATCCTTGAGCAAAATCTAGGGAAAACCGTGCTTGTCAGATTGAAAGGCGGGAAGAGTCTACGCGGACGACTGAAGGGATTCGACCAGCACCTTAACCTAGTTTTGGAGGAAACAGAAGACACTACGAACGCTGAGAACATGAGGAAACTTGGGTTAATAATTGTTCGCGGAGACAACGTTGTTCTAATTTCTCCGCCCCCAAGGTGAAAAAACTTTGGGGAAAGGCACACCTTCCTTTGGCAAACGTGCAGGTAAGACGCTTCACATACGATGTAGAAGATGCGGAAGAAGAGCATACAGCGTATCCAAGAGGCGATGTGCAGCTTGTGGTTACGGCGAAACAACGGTTACCAAAAAATATTCATGGCGAGTCAAGAATCTTCATAGGGAAAGAGTTCGCTAGAATACTAGATTATTTATTTCTATAAATGACGATGTAATTTATCTAGAAACGATCTTTGCTTGATTCTTTACATGTTGGCAATTAGATGTCATATGAGGAATCTTCTTAGTATGTTATATTGTTCTAGGAATTTGTTTCCTGTCTGGCTTGTAATGTAGATTCTTTTGCCCTTAGTGTGTTTCATTTCAATTAATCCCAGTTCACTTAGTTCTTCTAAGTACAGCTTAGCTTGTTGCGAATTCAGATGTGCCTTTTCCCTTATTTTGAACTCTGATTCTCCATTTCTGGCAAGAGCGATTATATTAGAAATTATCTCTATTCGACTTCTTCTGTTCTTGGTCATCAAAAATAAGGGTGAAGAATTTTTCATTTTTGTTCACAAATTTGGCTAAGCAAGGTGTATAATATAAAATATTGTGTAATAGAAACTTGAATGTTTCAACTATCTACTATTGTAGTAATTCCTGTCAATTTTGACGTAAATTAGAGGTCCTCTGCTTCGAGCTAGTTCTCTTGCCCTCCTTAAGGAGTTATTAACAACACTCATTACCTGTGCTTCTCCGTTAAGATGCGTTGTATTCTTTTCGCCCAGTTCCATTTTGAGTAGGTTTTCTGCTAGGATGGAAGTGCCGCAGATTTCTCCGTTTTTGATTAGTGTAGAGGTCAATACTTCTTGCATTTCCTGACGGTTTGAAAGTTTTCTCCATAACGGTTCCGCGTTGTTAAGAACTTTCGTAATCTTATTCCACCTATTTGAATTTTCGTTGCCTATGAGCAGTTTTACTCGTTCCTTCCACTTTCTGAACCATATTCCAGTCCAAACGTTTAAAAATTCTTCTAACTCACTTGGGTTTTCGTTGAAGAACTCCTCTAACCTATCCACAAGCTCGCATTCGTTTGCTTCCTTTCCTACAAGGTTCCAATGAACTTTAAGGTAGTTTGTCAGGTCTTCGCATGCTATTTGGAGTACCTTCCGGTCCGAGCCAAAAATATCCAGCATAGGGTTTCTGTCTTTGAGTTTCTCTGACAATAGTGTTTCTATGAAGTTCATAAGGTACTCCTGCTTTGAAGCCTTCTCCACCCTAAAATAGAGTTTGAGCCTTTAATTAAACTTTATTTATGGTTGCTTCTATAACTTTTTTAGATAATTTTTTGCCATATTTCGGTTTCAGAAATATTTTAACGCTTATTTCTCAGATTATTCAAGAAAACCTGGAAGCTGATTGACGTTTTCAAGAATCAAATCTGGTTTTTCCTTTTCTAGTTCCTTGCGAGAGAAAATTCCAGACAAAACCGCAACTGTCTTGACTCCAGCATTTTTTCCGGCTTTCACATCTGCGACAGAGTCGCCCACGAATATGCAGTCGCGTGTTTGAATGCCTAGCTGTCTTGCACATTCTATCAATGCGTCTGGCGCTGGCTTTGGATTACGTGTATCTAACGCCGTCATTATGTGCTGGAAGTATTTTTCTAAGCCGAAATTCTCTAATTCGTCCATAATCTTTCTCTTTGGGACGCAACGCATGGTTATTAAAGCTAGTTTTGCCTTCTGTGAAAGTTTTTCAAGGGCATTGTCGACATTCGGCAACGGTTTTGCTTTCGTTGCTGTGGCCTTGTAGTAAGTTTTGAGGTATATTTCTAAGAATTTGCGTGTGTCAGCTTTTATTATGTCACTAATTGGGAGGTTCTGTTCGAGCCTTTTCGGGATTTCTGTAACCGTTTTAGCGTTGACAATTTTTTGTTTAATTGTTGCAAAGGCAGCTTCTACTGCTTCGAGGTATGCTTCTTTTGAGTCTACTATGGTGCCGTCCAAGTCAAGGAGAATAGCTTTGACTTTCAGTTTCGAGCTTTTCATTCTCGCTCACCCAATGATGTTTTGCATTTTCGTTTTTAAGATAGACTCCTATTATTGCCCTAGTCATTCTTTTATTAAAGAAGGTTTCTTTGAAACGCGAAAGTAGCCTATAGTGTGAAACATAAAACCCTAACGTATATTAGGACGTAAAGAAACATTTATATTGTCTGAGACGCCTTCAGAATAATTTTGGCGAATGAGTAGCTCCGCAATTTCACGGCGGCGGCTCAACCCCAACTACAAAGGCGGATAATCGCCCTACAGGATGAGGATGGTTGGCCTCCAGTTGCGGAGACAAACATGTGGACCTGACGAGCTTACATAAGTTAGGTCTGAATTGGGCTTTGGCGTTTGTGGTTGATTCCCTCCAAATCCAATTGGGTTTGCGGTTGTACAGTCAATAAATGTCTGGCTTGTGGTCAGCTAGGAGCATAACTCCGGTTGATCCTGCCGGACCCTACTGCTATCGGGATAGGGCTAAGACATGCTAGTTGTGCGTCTCCAAGCCATGGTGAAGGCGCAGCACACAGCTCAGTAGCACGTGGCTAACTTACCCTTGGGACAGAAACAACCCCGGGAAACTGGGGTTAATTTCTGATAGGTGAGGACTCCTGGAATGGATCTTCGTCTAAAGGATGCTTAGACCATGCTTCTAGGTATTGCCCAAGGATAGGGCCGCGGCCGATCAGGTTGTTGGTGAGGTAACGGCTCACCAAGCCTTTAACCGGTGCGGGCCGTGAGAGCGGGAGCCCGGAGATGGGCACTGAGACAAGGGCCCAGGCCCTACGGGGCGCAGCAGTCGCGAAAACTCTGCAATACGCGAAAGCGTGACAGGGCTATCCCGAGTGCCGTCCGCTGAGGATGGCTTTTCCCCAGTGTAGGTAGCTGGGGGAATAAGGAGAGGGCAAGTCTGGTGTCAGCCGCCGCGGTAATACCAGCTCTCCGAGTGGTGGGGATACTTATTGGGCCTAAAGCATCCGTAGCCTGCTGGGCAAGTCCTCCGTTAAATCCAGCGATTTAATCGTTGGGCTGCGGGGGATACTGTTCGGCTAGGGGGCGAGAGAGGCCGACGGTATTCTCAGGGTAGGGGTGAAATCCTATAATCCTGGGAAGACCACCAGTGGCGAAGGCTGTCGGCTAGAACGCGCCCGACAGTGAGGGATGAAAGCTGGGGGAGCGAACCGGATTAGATACCCGGGTAGTCCCAGCCGTAAACGATGCAGGCTAGGTGTCAGGGCGGCCACGTGCCGCTCTGGTGCCGCAGGGAAGCTGTTAAGCCTGCCGCCTGGGGAGTACGGCCGCAAGGCTGAAACTTAAAGGAATTGGCGGGGGAGCACCACAAGGGGTGAAGCTTGCGGTTTAATTGGAGTCAACGCCGGAAA
>JAOULW010000039.1 GCA_029881805.1 Candidatus Bathyarchaeota archaeon | reverse complement strand
GAGAATTTGTAGTTGCAGTTTCATTAGCGTTAGTTTGCGGTTTCTTGATTACCGTCGTTGCCCTCATTGGTTGGCACAATCCTCTATTTGGTCTCATCGTAGGTATCTCCATGTTTTTGAGCATACCTGCCGCTGTTTTCATTTCAACTTCTCTCCCTTTCTTATTCAAGAAATTGACTTAGACCCTGCCATTGCATCAGGACCCGTTGCAACCATGATTAGCGATATAACTACTGTAGCGATATATTTTACTGTGGCTTTTGTGTTTTTGGCATATTTCGGTTTATTATAAAAAATCATCGCTTACTTTACCATCTCTATCACATTTTCCCTCGATCGATCTATGATGGAGAGCTCTCTGTATCAGTTCTATGGTCGAGGGACGACACAAATTCCAAAACGCGCGCGCATGCTTGCATCATTATTTTAGTCTTCACTGAGTTGTGGTTGTTTAATGAATAGTGCGGTCAGAATAAAACATAGCATGACGCCAACTGATGCTATAACGAAGGACAATTCAGGATTGACCCGCTCATAAACGAATCCTCCGATGAGACTTGCTGGAACAGTGAAGGCGGATCAAGCAACACCGAAAGCAGCAAATACCCTTCCTCTTCTTTCCTCTGGAATCAAGTCTTCCTCTAAAGAGGAATACGTCGGATCATAAAAGGACCATATGAAGGAACCTGCGACCCAGAGAGCTAAAACCTATACGAACATACCGCAACGAATGAAGAAGAGAATAGGTGAATATGTCTGATCCGTTGTTGCTAACAAAATCCTTCTTCGACCGAATCTGTCCAGTAATTTGCCGACTAGGAGGATCTTCGACACGATGCTGATTGCGCTACCTGCAGCTGTAATGATGCCCCATTGTGTAGATGTGACACCGATTATTTCTTCTCTGCTTCCTCGATTCTTCTGTTCTCTTTCTGCCCTTTCACCTGGGGCAAGGCGACGACACGCCTCCAACGTACTCAGCGTTGGTTTAACCGTTTAAGTGTTTATCCTCCTCTGATATCAAAAATATTTCTACTGGTAGTCAAACTCCACGTTTTGAATTCACGGAATACTAGAATCAGCAAATATACCATCACAATCTGGCAGTGCTGACCTCGCTGCTTTCAAGAAATAACATGTCAATCCCAACTGAACATTCTAAGTCCAGAGGTGAAACTCTCTAGCTAACAAGCCCTAAAAGGTTTAGTTATGAATCACAAATGACTAAGGTTTAAGTAAAGAATAAAAACGTTCTTTCGAGATTATAGTTTATAGCGATGTTCGGCTATGGGTGGGAAAAACTTTGGGTTCTAATGTTTTCCAGCTGCTTGCTGAACCAGTCTTCGGTGCGTTGGCTGAATTGGGTTTTTCTGAGCCTACGCTTCCCCAAGTTATGGCTATTCCGCCGATACTGCGTGGGGAAAACGTGCTTTTGATTGCGCCTACTGGAAGTGGGAAAACAGAGGCTGTTCTTCTGCCGATATTCTCAAATTTCATTCAACGAAATGGGAAGAAAGGCATATCAATAGTTTACATTACTCCCTTAAGAGCCTTAAATCGTGATATGTTAAAACGTTTGTCCTTTTGGGCTTCCAAACTTGGTGTCTCAATTGAAGTTAGACACGGTGACACGGAGATAAAACTTCGTAGAAGACAAGCCCTTTTCCCACCTAATATGCTTGTTACGACGCCGGAAACTCTTCAAGCCATTCTTCCGGGTTCACGCATGAAGCAGCACCTAAGTCATGTCAAACACGTCATCGTGGATGAGGTACACGAACTAGCATCAAGCAAGCGTGGAGTTCAGCTAACGATAGCATTAGAACGCTTATACGCGATTGCTAGAAAAGAATTCCAAAGA
>JAOULW010000031.1 GCA_029881805.1 Candidatus Bathyarchaeota archaeon | reverse complement strand
ACCACTGCAGTCCATCATTGGAATGTGTCAATGGAATGTTCTCAGTCTTACTGTTGAGAACAGGAAGTGTCGCGTTTAAGGCGCTTAGGTCGAAGCCCATACTGAAGGATGCCCAAAGTGTGTCATTCATGTCTGGGGAATTTGAGTGGATTGAGCTTGATGTTTCATTGAAAGCCAGTAGCATTAGAAACGTGGAAGCCATTAGGACGTCTCGAGTGCGGTTGTTTGTCTTGTAGTACATCATGAGAGTTTGCATGGGAATAGTGAAATAGGCGTCTCCGCCGAAGGTTATGTTGTTTAGTCCAGCATAAAGCAAGCGTAAACCCCTAGTGTTTACGTAAGTCATGTACAAGTAAGCATGCCAATTATTCGGGGGCGGCTGCATCCCGTGAAGTAAAGCATACGCTCTCGCATAGTCAAAGAAGTCAACTGTTTTTTCAAAACTTTCAAGCTTGAAGTCTGAAGCGAGCAGAGTATCCGCAGCAAAGATTGGTGACAAGGCACTAGCTAAAGTAACGCTGATAAGCAGTATTCCAAGAAGACTTTTAGTTTTCATAAAATCCCTCTTTAACCGTTTTTTGCTGTGATGAAGTCCAAGCGATTATTAAAGAATTATGAACTTCAAATCTTAATCAAATAATTTCCACTTGAAGCCTATTTTACTAGTAAAGGTTCCTTTACGAAAAGACTTATTTGAGCTTCTAAATTAATTTTTTTGGGAGATTAATGTCTAATTACGAAGAAGACACATATTCAACTATCTTCACTTCTTTGAAGCATCCCATACGCCGCAAGATTCTCAGAACGCTCTTTGAAAGCCCTCGGAGTTTTTCGGACATGCAAGAAGAGTTCAGGATAGAGAGCCCTCATTTGACTTATCACCTAGAAAATCTAGGAGACCTCGTCTTCAAAAATGCTGACGGAAAGTACGCATTGTTACCTCTTGGCAAGGCTGCTACATCTATGATGTACAATGTAGAAGAGAAACCCACGAAGACGTTTCCGCATTTCACGTTACCGTCTAAGCGCTGGAAAGTCTTGTCAAGCATATTGATGATTGGATTGATCTTAATTTCCTTTTTCTGTTTTTTCCAATATCAGCAATTAAACCAACTTTCAAACCAGTTCACTGTATTAAAAGCAGAGCGCGAATTGCTATTGGAAGCTTTGAAGAAGTTGGGCGGTCTTGAAAATTATGTTTTGGTATATGAACATCGTAGAAATATGTCAATTACAAATCTGATTTCACTAGTGAACGATTCGGATGTCATGACTCAATATGCTCATTTTGTTGCTTCTGTTTTTCCCATATACAGCTTGACCTCTAACGTTACGTTGGAGATTGATATCTCATTTGCAGATTCGCTTCCAAGCGACGCGTACTTGGATATTTCCCTTCTCGAACCCTTGAGCGGAAATGACGGGTCTAGAGCTCTTAGTGTTATTTGGTGGACAAGAATTACAGGAAAGACTGGTTACAAATGTGTCATTCCATCAACAGGTTTGTGGTTCATTTCGACTAGTGTGCGATTTATGGAAGTTCCGCTAGAACCTTGTGAAACAGATTATACGGTTGATTTGAAAATTAAAAGTCAAGAAAAGAACTTACCGTTTCTCGTACTAGGCTAACAGCGTCCTTCTAACGGTTTGTAGGCATCCAAGTTTGATGAAGCGCCTTTTCGACGTAGTATTTGGATATGAGGTTCGTTGTTAGTCCTGTTTCCTCTTCTATTTTAGTCATGGTCTCATGCCACATTTTCTGTATAGCCTTCATTCTTCGGCTTAAATCTTTCACGGAGAAGTTCCTAACCGTCATCGCTTCCTTAATAAGCGTTTCATAATTTTCAGGCAGCCACTTTAGTCTATAGGAGTATAGCATTCTCCATTTTTGTACAGGCAGAAACTCCTTGTTCAGCGCAAATATTATTTTAAGCAGTAAATCGGTTGAATAGGTCACGCAATAATGTGCAGACACCGGGTCGCCTCTTTCAATCCAAGACTCAGCAATAGTGCCAACATCTGCTCTTGGAGAACAGCAGTACCATTTAAGATATTCCGCGCAAATCACGAGACGTCTGACCCAAAAATCCTTAGGAACTTTCAACTTTTCTTTGAAAACCCTTTTGATTTTCCCCTCTGGGTCGAAGACAATTTTTGCTTTGGAAAAATCCCACTTATCAGTTTCATCCCATTTCCATCGGCTAAAATCCTGCAGAAAATGGGCTTCGAGATCTATGTCGATGCCAAATCGCTTTTCTCTATCTGAACCCATTTTGCGAATACGCCTTGTCAACGCTTCATCTCTTCTTTTCAAGAAGACTATGATGTCCAAATCTGAAAATCTGTCTGCAAAACCTCTGACTAAACCGCCAATAAAAACTATGCCAGACACACCCTTGAGAGAGGCTATGTTGGCAGCAAACTCGTCAGCAACTTGCTCAAACTTCTTTATCCGATTTTTTCCTTTTAGTCTAGCAGCCATTTGCGGCAAGCCTTCCTTTTAGTAAGTGACTGGGTGTGGTAATATTACCTTAAATTGATTGGCTCTTTTCTAAAGGTTTGTGCTCGCCAGGAATTTTGAATAAATATTGCAGAAATAAAAAGAGGGTGCGTTGTTGTTTGTTCTTTCTAGCGTTTTTTCACCGAAGCTATGAAGTCGTCTATGGGAATGGCTGCCATGCTTGTGATTTTGATCGTTCCCCTTGAGCCTAGCTCGATAGACACCTTAGCAATGGTTTCGTTGTTCGGGGCTTCTACGATGTTTACGAAGTCGTAGGGTCCCAAAACAGCGTATTGAGTGATCACACGAACGCCAAGAGCTTCAAGCTCCTTGTTGACTTCTTTGATTCTTTCGGGTTTTTCCCTGACAGTTTTCCATCCTTCATCGGTCAGGTTAGACAATAGAATGTAGTATGGCATTCAATCACCAAATCATAGTTATAGTGTTGTCTAATTTAGTCTTTCGACTCTGCACAATCATCGGCAGACTAGAATTTCGTTGATGGGCATTGGATAGGACGTAAGATAAAGAAGAAATTATGAAAAAAAGTAGGATTTGATGGGTTGGTGTTATTCTATCCCCCATTTTTTGGTGATTTTCACTAGGATGAAGATTACGAAGGCCACAATTATGAATGTTATGAGAGCCACTAGGAAGTCTCCTACGCCAAATATTTGACCTGCGTAATCAGCAGGTGGATTTCCTTGACTATCCAACGTGGTTGGAGGTATTGGAATTTTGAACGTTGCTAAATTGCCAAGACCCGGTATTGCAAGACCTATTAATGGCATAATAAAATCTTTGACCAATGCCTGAACCAGAGCGCCAAGGTAGACACCCATGATAAAAGCCACGGCAAGACCCATGACCTTATATTTAGTTAAGAAGTCCACAAACTCATTCCACAAACCCTTCGGAGGTGGCGGTGCAGGAGGAGCAGGCTTAGGCTCCAAAAGCGTTCTTATGCGTTTCAGTTCTTCTAGCATTTCATCATCTTTTGCCAAAACGATCACCAAAACTAGCTTTTCTGTTTATAGGTTTATAAGATTTTACATTCGCGGTTTTAAAAGAATGATTCTAGAGTTGCGTTTGTATAAAGTGAGAATGTTGTTTATGTGTTAGAGTCGGTTTTAGTAAGGTGTGCATTCAGATTACTAGTGGACTTAATATTTTGTCGTTAGGTTCTTCATTTTAGGTGGTTGCATAGAAAGTGCCTTGAGTAGTTTAATGTCAAGCATGTATCGATTTTCTGTTGATATAAATACAGTTTGGTTTTTCGAGAATTGTGGCTTTGGTTTATTCGAGTTTTCCTTTTTCTTCTTTTTCGCGTATTTTCTGTGCGTACGCTTCTTCTTGCCAGAACGCCTTTTTCTGTTTTTCTTTTCTTGTTTTATAGAGATCATATGCTGTTGGTATTACAGCGATCGCCACAAGGATGATTCCGCCATATGCAAATGCTCTGTCGAGTGGCGGACTATAATAAGTCACGTTTCGCTTCCATTCCACATTATACCTATAATCGATTATTGTAAGCGTAACATTGGCTGTCACGTCGAACGGATTATAGAACACAAAATCCCAATCTCCATGAAGTGTCGGTGTCCAATAAAATTCAAAGGGGCTTGCTGGCGTTGAGTACGGTATGTATTTCCTGATTATTATTCTTTCGCTTACGTTGTAGAACCCGTCGCTTGCATATCCTTCTATGTCTAGGATTATGGGGCTGGTTGCTCTTTCCACTATTATGTATACGATGCTGTTGTTCAGGTTTAGGAGGTCTAACGAGTAGATTTTGGAATCGGCTGGGCGCAGCGTTATGGTCTCGTTCGCCCATATGCCTGGAGGATTGTACGGATAATTGTTAAACGTCTCCTTCGCTGTGTACGGCACTTCTACAATACCCCCTAACAAAACAAGCACGATGCCTAAAACGCTAAAACCAATAGTGAAAAACGCTGTCAGCCTTTTCATGCAAACATCACCCATGATAAAAGCCACAGCAAGACCCATGACCTTATATTTACTTAAGAAGTCCACAAACCCTTCGAGGTGTCGGTGCAGGAGGAGCAGGCTTAGGCTCCAAAAGCGTTCTTATGCGTTTCAGTTCTTCTAGCATTTCATCATCTTTTGCCAAAATAACCACCAAAATCTATTCTCCTCACATATGTTATATAAGATTTTACATCAGCAACCACGAAAGGATTTCTCATTGACTCTCTTTAATGTAGACTCTTTCCGCCAATTATGGTCAGTTCTACTTCCATCTGTTTAATGCTCTCCGTGCTCGACATGTCAATGGGTCTTTCGATAGCGTAACGAAATCTGCGAGTTTTCTAACCTCGATGGAGCCGTTGAGGTTTATTTCGAAGCCGGCACAAGGGTATTCCCGCAAATCCACACTTTTTCGTGGTTTGAGCATTTACAACAGATTTATATCACAGAAAAGGGGTTTGATGACACTCAAAATGTACAAAAGAAAAGGAGTAGCAACTGATGAAAGTTGTGATTCACAGTGACAAATTGTCAAAGTATTATGGCAAAGGCGGCGAAATCAAAGCTGTTGATGAACTTGATCTAGAGGTCTACGAGGGTGAGACTTTCGGTTTACTCGGTCCAAATGGAGCAGGTAAGACCACGACCGTTCGCTTACTGAACTGTATTATAAAACCGACGAAGGGTACAGCCACCGTGAGCGGCTTCGATATTCTAGAAGAAGACACGAAAGTCAAAAGGGTCACAGGCTTGCTGGCGGAGTCACCAGGACTATATGAGAAGCTTAGTGCCTATGAATTTCTGGAGTTCATGGGAGCCCTCTACGATGTTCCAAGCAATATTTTGACCGAAAGGATAGACGATCTCCTGAAGTTGTTTGAGCTTCATGATAGACGTGACTATCTGCTCGAAGGCTATAGCCGAGGCATGAAACAGAAGATCCTAATCGCATCAGCTCTTATTCATGATCCTCCCATTCTGTTCCTTGACGAGCCCACATCTATGTTAGATCCTCGTGCTGCACTCATGGTCAAGGACTTAATCAAGAAGCTGGCAGAATCCGCCGGAAAAACTATCTTCATATGCAGCCATATTCTTCCAGTGGTAGAGGAGCTCTGTGATCGTATAGGTATCATAAACCAGGGCCGACTGATAGCTTTAGGCACTGTAGATGAGATTATTGCTCAGACAAAAACTAAGACTTTAGAAGAAGCGTTCATTGCAATCACAGGCGGTGTCGAGGAGAAGGAGCTTTTAGCTTGGAGGGAGCAGAAGAGTGGCGATTCGTAAGTGGCTTGTGGTTGCAAAGAATGAATATCGCATCCGAGTAAACAGCATACGTGGAATAAGACCTTACTTTCCCTACTTGGTTACAGGGTTACTAGCGGTTTATGTGGCGTTCATTGCTCCAGCATTCGTCAGTCTTTTCGTCGACGACTTCATTGCTTTCTTTCTGTCGCAGTTTGCTCTGGCAATGGTTCCGATCATAATGTTCTTATTCTTTTTCTACCTCATAATACTTCCAATCACTTACACATTGCAGGGAATGCAAGCTGGGCGTGTGGAGATTTTTCTTGCAGCTCCCATAAAGCCAAGTGATATTTTGCTGGGAGAGTTTTTGGGTGTAACGCCTTTCTACGCCATTGCCATCACGGTTGTGGCTGGCTTTTTCACGGCTGCTTTGAGTCCACTGGGGCTGGATGTGCTTCAGATGGCGATAACCGTCATTATTTTTGTGGTCACGTTTCTTTCTGCTTTATGGATTGGCACTGTCATCGCTGCCTTGGCTCGCACAAAATTTGCGGAATCCGCCCGTGGAAGAGATATCGGAAGAGCCTTGTCCCTTGTCCTCGCCTTGCCCATGGTTGCAGTAATGTACGCGATTATTGGTGGAGGCTTGCCGGAAGCTCTTGCCAATCCTGGGACGAGTGGAACAGTTAAAGCCATTCTCGGTTTGTTGCCAAGTTCTTGGGGCGCAGAGCTTGTTGTCAGCTTTGCATTCAATCCTGGCAACATCGGAGCTATTGGTTTTGAAACATTCACTCGGTTAAGCGGTCTTGTCGCCTTCTTCGTGGCAGTGTTGTGGCTTGGCACAAAAGCGGCTAATCGTGCCTACAGTATTGAACCTACTACCTTTATAGCTTCTAGAGCTAAACCGGATGGTTATTTCTACAGGGCTGTTAGATACTTGGGAGGAGGGGGATCTTTTGGCACTCTCCTAGTATCCGTGTTCAAAAACTATGGTCGGAGACTTGAGAATCTGTCAAGAATCGCCTACATTTTGGGTATAATCATTATGGTGAACGTGTTTTTTGTGCGAGACTTCACCGACCCTGAAGGACCTCTCATTATGGCTCAGTTTCTTTTTCCCTTTCTTGCAGTTTTCATTGTTGGTCAAGTAGCGATGCATGGAAAGGAAAGCCTCTTCATCTACAAGAAAACACCTAACGGTGTAGGAAGATTTGTGAAAGCCAAGCTGATTCAAGGTTGGCTTGTAGCAGTCCCAATAGCGACGGCTATCACAGTTATTTCGTTAATTCGTGTTCCGCAAGCTTCACTTATACCTCTGTTGGCTTATGTTGTGATCATCATACTACTAGTCGCAGCGAACGTTGCGCTAGCTCTTGGTCTAGCTCTCCTAAACCCTCAATTCTCGGAAAGCGCTCGTGCCCAGATGAGCGGGCTGATGGTGAATGCGAACATAGCCATGTTTGCTTCGATCGGAGTCTTTATTGGCTCATTGATTGCTCTAGACCTGGGGATTTTTAGCACTTTGTTGTTGCAGAATACTGTGATTTGGCTATTGGCAATCATATTTCTCTATCTTGGAAAAAGAAAGCTTGGCAGAATAGAATAAGTAAAAATCCTGAACTTTGTGCTGACGATTCGCACCTGCCCACACTGGAGATGTCACCAGCAACTCCTCCATTTTTTCCGTACAGAGTGATTTCAAGCCTTGCATTTATTGCAAGAGTGTTTTCCTCTGAGACAGCAG
>JAOULW010000018.1 GCA_029881805.1 Candidatus Bathyarchaeota archaeon | reverse complement strand
TTGGATTTTCTCCTTGCAAAAAATCCAACCAGTAATCAATCGCGCCTAGAGTATGGACAAATATGTTCCTAATTGAGTGAAAGCTCGCTTCCCTGTTCTCGGTGAATTCTTCCCAAGACAGTCTTGTAAGGCGTTCAAAATATCTATGTCTCACGCTGTCATTGTATTCCAAGAGTTTTCGGACATCAACCAATTTCGACACCTCAAATATCAAACCAATAAGCGGGTATTAAAGCTGTATCACATTCTTATGTTAGCAGTCGCTAAAACAAAAAATGAAGTTTGTGCAGATGTCTGCATCGGTCGTCAGTTCGAGTGCAATTCATGCTACCTTAAGTTTTTAATATTAGCAGTGTTTGCTTTGTGGTTGGCGACTCAATCGAAACAGCAAATCGTGATGTAACGACAATGGCGATTGATAAAAAACAAGTCGAGAAGTCAGTTAAGGAGTGGTTCACAAAAACTGCTAATTACGAATGGCGCCGTCTGCAGCAAGATCCTTACCATCAAATTGAGTTTTTTGTCACCAAGTATTTTCTTGAAAAATATCTGCCAAAGAAAGGTCTAATATTGGATGCTGGTGGCGGACCTGGCAGATACACGATTGAACTGGCAAAAAAAGGTTACGACATTGTCTTGTTCGATCTAGTCCCAGAAATGCTAGAACTTGCTGAAAGAAGAATCAGAAGTGCTGAGGTCTCCAGAAAAGTCAGAAAGATAATTCAAGGGTCCATCGAAGACCTATCTGTTTTCGATGACGAAGCATTTGATGCAGCCCTATGCTTGGGAGCACCCTTGTGCCATTTGTTGACTGAGGAGCAAAGGGAAAAAGCTGCAGTAGAGCTTGTTCGTGTTGTCAGAAAAGGTGCGCCTGTTTTCGTTTCAGTTATTAGTCGCATCGGATTATTAAGAAGCATACTCGTGCAGTTTCCTCACGAAATGAAATATGCAAAACATCACTGGGAGGTTGGAGATTATATTCCAGGTTTACAGGGGGAAGGCTTCACGGCAGCACATTGGTTTATGCCAGAGGAGCTGCAGACGCTTTTTGAGAAACAAGGGACGGAGATACTAGAACTGGCAGGTTTGGAAGGTCTCTCTTCTCACCATGAAAAGAAAACAAACAAGCTTTACAAAGACAAGGAAAAATGGAAGCTATGGACTGAAATATTGCTGGAGACCTGCACACATCCCTCAGTTGTTGGAAGCTCTGAACACTTCTTACTTGTATGTAAGAAGTAAAGATGAAAAGTAAGTTGTGGGTGTTATCTCTAGGCGTACAGAAAAGGAATAGGATATTCGGTGATATCTTCTTTATTGTCAAATGTGGAACAATTCCATAAGAAATGCAGATTTGGAATTGCTTATTAAGTCAGCATCGTTAACTCGATATTGGTGAATCTTATGTCGGTTACTTTGCGCGATGCTCAACACCTTTGCTGGAAGAATTTTAGCAAAATCAATGATAGACTTGACCCAGAGAGAGGTAAGGGCTGGACGCCGTTTGTGATGGTTACGGATTTGCTAGAGGAAGCGGGCGAGGTTGCTTCAGCGGTTAAGGGATTGGAAGGGTTCAAACCCCCTGAAAAGCCAAAGACCAAGGAAATGCTGGCCACAGAACTTTCAGATTTGCTTTACATAATTTTTGTTTTAGCAGAGCATTACGGCATAGAGTTGGAAGAAGCTTTTCTGCAGACGGTGAACGATTACGTGTTGAGATTTGTTAAATAGATAGAATGTATTGTGCATCTATTCTTTTGTGCCAGAAAACACAAGAAATGCAGGATATTTCATTCCATGCTTGTCGATTAGCTGACCTAGACTCTTCGCTACATCTGCATCAAACCAAACTTGTGCATGACTCAGGTTTCGTTTTGCAAGGTCTGGCGAAAACCAAATATTGGTTTCAACCTTTTCGACATGGATATCCGCTAGTTTGGCTCTTTTCATGGCTTCAGTTAGTTCATGTGGCTCAGAAAATGAGTCTCCGCTTTCTTGATGAAGTCTGATGTAAGCTTCTTCGGCTTCGTTTTCGGGTTCTGTGCACAACTCGGTTATAGCAACTTTTCTGCTTCTTTTACCGATACGCGCCATCTCTTTGACAATCTTGGGCATATTTTTGGGTTGCTTTAATTCTTCAAGAAAACGGCAACTTGCAACAACATCAGCAGTTTCATCTGGCATGACGTCTCTGAGATTAATTGCGTCCGCCTGAACAAAGTTGACGATTCTCTTAACACCGTGTCTACTTAAGCGCTCAGTAAATTCTTCGAAATATTCGTCTGAGACATCCACAGCCAGCACTCTTCCTTTTTCTCCAACTGTTTTCGCTAGGGAGACTGTAAATCCACCTTGTCCACAACCTACGTCAACAACTGTCATGCCGTCATGTACACCAATCGTTTGCGCGAGTTTCAGTTTTAGCTCAAGAAGAGCAGTTTCGAGTAGTTCCGTGTCTGTTATGCGCCAGCTCATCCATATCTCCCCGAGAAAACAAGATATATCAAGCAATCTCCCGTATTAGTTTCTTAGCTTTTCTTTCTATTTAGTCCCTAATTTACTTGACTTTCTCAATTCGTTTCATTTTTGGGTGTTCATGTTGTGAAGCGAGGGAAACCATAACAATATTTAAATATTGTTATGAACTCCTCCTTTGCCATGCAACATATTGAAAAAGACGTTGCCAAATTCAAGGCGAGGGTTTTTAAAGCTCTAGGAGACCCTATTCGACTTCAGATCATGTTGTTTTTGCGAGAGGGCGAAAAATGTGTTTGTGAAATTGTGCCACGGGCGAAGATAGCTCAACCGCTAGTTTCTCGCCATTTGAAGATTCTGAAGGATTGTGGACTGGTAAACGATAGAAAAGATGGAAATAGAAGGCTCTACTCGGTTGCCGATCCTAGAATGTTTGCCGTTATCGACGCTGTCACTTCGGAACTAGTTGATGCCATCGCCACTCATATGATTACGCAAATGGTAGGGAAGAGGTAGAAACCTTGAAGCAGGAAGAGAACTCCCGAAAAAAAGAAGTATCACTTGGGATTTTTGAAAGATATCTGACCCTTTGGATAGCTGTATGCATAGTTGCTGGTTTGCTGGTTGGAAGATTTCTTCCGCAGTTCGGGCAGTTTATGGATTCGTTGAAGTTTGGGCAATTATCAATACCAATAGGTATTCTTTTATTTTTCATGATGTATCCAACCGTTGTTGGAATACGATTTGGTGACATAAAAAAAGCAGCAAAGAGACCTAAACCATTGCTTGCCACGCTAGTCGCAAATTGGTTGATAGCTCCGCCTCTGATGACCCTTTTTGCGAATTTGATGCTATTTGACCCTTTACATAAAGCAGGGGTTATTTTGCTCGGGTTATCGCCATGTACTGCTATGGTGATGTGGTGGATGTTCCTTGCAAAAGGAGACATGGCACAAGGATTAATAAACACTGCAATCAACGCCCTGCTGATGCTTTTCTTGTATGCCCCTCTAGCGGCTTTGTACTTGGGTGTAAGCAGCATTCCAGTTCCATGGGACTTGATTGCTATAAGCGTTTTTGTTTTTATTGCTTTACCTGTAGCCTCCGGAGCGATTTCTCGAAAATTAATAATTGACAAGAGAGGAGAGGAATGGTTCACAAATTCATACATTCCAACTGTAGGAAAGGTGTCCATTATTGCTCTGTTGACAACGTTGGTTGTGTTGTTTTCATTTGAAGGAGAGATTATCCTGAATAATCCTTTACTTGTAGCTTATCTTGCAGCACCTAATTTGCTGCATTATGCCACGATGATCACGCTGACCTATCTGCTTGGATATTTTGCAGGTTGGGCTTACGAAACCGCAATAGACACCACCATCATAGGGTCCAGCAGCCACTTTGAGGTCGCTATAGCGGTTGCCACAACTCTGTATGGTATCGGTTCAGGGGCGGCGTTGGCAACGGTTATAGGACCTTTGATGGAAGTGCCTCTCATGCTTTCAGTGGTCAAGCTTGGTTTACACACAAGAAAATACTTTCCAAGAAAGAAACACTAGTGGGAACGTTGAGAGAAGCTCGAATACAGAGTCAAAAAAGCTCGTCGCCAAGTTGAATGAACTGGTCCCTATAGAAAAACAGAAGGAATTAGAACGCATAATGACGTCTCAAACAGCCAGAAAAGAGCGTGCGTTGGAAGAGCTTCGGCAGAGTTCGCCAGAGACAAGTTGGAAAAAAGGGGCAGGTAGCTCAACACAAAAACTAACGGTTACAAATGAAAAGTGTCACCCTAATCGTCCGCCAAACTGAAATAAGCAGAATATTTCCAAACGGTTTTCAACTTCAACTTAAAGATGACGCTTCAACCTTTGACGTTATCAAGGCTGCGGATGAGGAGACAAAGAAAAAATGTGCAAATTTTCCAGTGAAAAACTATCACAGTCTGCTCCACATGGTGTACCATCCCCAAGAAAATAGATTCTACAAGCAAGTGGCAATCCAAGCACACGCAAAATCAAAACCATTTCTAGCCATCAGAGAGGCACTAAAAATGTCTCTGCCAAACGAAAGTACCATATTCTTAATTCCTCATGGTGGATGTCAAACAGATTGGGAAGAGCCAGCTACATGAGGCGAAAGAGCGAAAAAATGAGAAAAGACGCTAAACCTTCTTGTAAACTATGTCTCTCTCTCTAGCGCGCTCAGCCATCTTTAGCCCTATACTTTGTCCAGCCCCAGCTTGTGGAACATTCTTGTGCTCGATCTGCATAGATTCGACGACTTGCTCAAAATCTGTGTTCGGTCCTTTAATCACAATGCTGTCGCCAACGGCCAAAGAATCTGTAAGCTCAACAACGGCGACGCTGATTTTTGCGAAGAAGTGTGTTATATGTCCAACTTCAACAACTTCCTCTTCACTCAAACACCTCATCTCCTAACATAGAATAACACGTATAAGCATAAATAATTTATTCAACAACTTCACCTTCAAGATGGGTTGAAAATGTCCTTGCAACCTTTACGCTCAAGGTCTCGCCAATCAGATCACGAGTCTCTTTTATCACGATAGGTTTGTAAGCAAAGTTGCGTCCCACCCAAGAGCCTGAAATCTTGCCAACCTCATCGATCAAGATTTCACCTGTCCAGCCAATCCAACGTCGATTTCTCTCGAACGCGATTTTTCTAGCAGAATCCGCTAACGCCGTGCTTCTTCGTTTAATCTCTAGGGGAGGCACAACATCTTTTTGCATTTTAGCGGCTGCTGTTTTAGGTCTTGCAAAAAACTTTGAAACATTAACTATATCAGGTTCGACATCTTCGATTAGCCGCCGAGTTTTTTCAAAAGCTTCTTCGCTTTCACTTGGAAAGCCGCAAATAACATCTGTGGCTAAAGTTATCCTTGGAAAGCTTCTTCTGAAGGCATTCACTATGTTTTTGAAGTCATCAACCGAGTAAAATCTGCGCATATGCTTCAGAACTTGGTCGTCACCGCTTTGCACGGGTAAATGAACGAACTTGAAAATTCGTTCACTTCTGAAGACTTGAATCAGATTTTCTAAAATATCAGTTAGCATGTTCGGCGTCATCATGCCCACGCGAACACGAAAGTCTCCTTTGATGCTGGACAAGGCGGTAAGCAGTTCCGGGAGATTCGTGCCCTGGTCTCTTCCATAGCAGGCTGTGTCTTGCGAAGTAACCCAAAACTCTCGAGCTCCAAAGGCTAAATCTCGTTTCACTCTATGAACAATTTCCTTAACACCATAGCTTCTGAGGTGTCCCCTGGCAAAAATTACACAGCAGTAAGCGCATGAGCCAAGGCAACCGTAGTTTACAGGAACAATGCTTATCGTTGGGTTTAGCCGCACCCGAGGAAGAGTCAGGCTTGGCTTAGTACTCACAGCTTCTTTCAGGGCAACGACTTTTTCGCCTTTAGAAACTTGCTCCATAACCTCAACAATCTTGTCGCCTATCGCTGGCCCTGCAACACCGTCAAAACGCACCTCTTTGCATAACCTCTCAAAATTGATTAGCGGTAAGCAGCCCACAGCAATCAGTTTTTTGCCTACGGGAACCCTTTTCAAGATTTCGATCATGCGGTTTTCCGTCGGTCCCTTAACGGCACAGGTGTTAAAAACGGCAACGTCTGCCTCTGAAACGGAATCCACAAGCAAATGCCCAGCCTCAACTAAGCATCCTGCTAGGACCTCACCGTCAGCCAAATTTGTAGAGCACCCGAAGCTTTTAACGAAAACCCGCATAAGACTCCATCGCAATACATTAAATGCTTTAACAAGAAATAAAAACATACAGGTTACTGGTAGCGATAATTTACAAGAATTTGAAACAGGTCTAGTGTAATCTTTATAAAGACTGGAACCAACATATTTGAATCATATTTATCCCATATTATATAGAGCTATAGCCTCTTTCCTCAGATTGTGTAGCTACCGGAGGGAGAGACGTAATGAAGTTAATTACCCTTTATCTGCCCGAAACCTATCTTCAGGCGTTAGACCAGCTTGTGTGTGAAAGATTTTATCCGAACAGGGCTGAAGCGATTCGTGTGGCTATACGGGATTTGATTAACGCTGAGGTGTGGCGGAGGAACAGGGTTGGCTAAGTTGCAGTCAGCGCAACATGCGCTCAAGTATACGTGGCATGGCGCGGCAAATGATGGAGTAAGGCAGCCAGGCAATTGCTGTATAATGGTGATTGGTGTTGGAGGAGCTGGCAACAACACTGTGACCAGACTAATCGAGATGGGAATAACTGGTGCAGAGTGCATAGCGATAAACACTGATGCTCTTCACTTGAGTGCTTCAAGGGCGCATCAAAAAATCCTGATAGGTGAAAAACTCACTAAGGGGCTTGGAGTAGGCGGTGACCCAAAACTCGGCAGAGCAGCAATTGAAGAATCAAGAAAACACGTTGAGGATTTGCTTTCTAATATTAACATCGCTTTCATAACATGCGGTTTGGGCGGCGGAACCGGAACGGGTTCTGCTCCAGTCATTGCGGAGATTGCTCGAAGAAACGAAGCAATAGTTGTGGGTGTAGTCACAACTCCTTTCCGCATCGAAAAAGGGCGAATGAAATACGCGGCCAATGCTTTGACCGAAATGCGCAGGCAATGCGACACTGTTGTGGTGATAGACAACAACAAACTCATGCAACTTGTGCCACAGTTACCAATAAACGATGCTTTCAGAGTAGCAGATCAAGTCTTGGCAAACATGATCAAGGGAATCGTCGAAACAATTTCAGCTCCAAGCCTCATCAACCTTGACTTCGCAGATTTCAAAACGATCGTAGGACGAGGCGGAGTAGCCGTGGTCGGAGTAGGCGAATCAGACGCCCCTAATCGAGCAGAAGAAGCCGTGAGAAACGCTTTGAGAAGTCCATTGTTAGATGTTGATTACATAGGTGCAACTGGGGCACTGATTCATGTGACTGGCGATAATCAGATGTCAATCGAAGAAGCAAATCGTGTAGGAGAAATTGTGACAGAGATGATGGATGTAAACGCGCTGGTCATTTGGGGCGCAAGAGTCAACCCGGAACAGAATGGTAAATTGAAAGTAACTCTAGTCATGACTGGTGTTAATTCACCGCATATCCTGAGCGGATTCGGAACAATTGCACCGCAACTCTTCAACCTAGAACCTTATGCAGAACCAGAAAAGCCATTAGACGTGAAGCTAGACCTCTACCAAATGGAAAACTTTCAATAATTCTTTCTCTTCTCCCTTTCTTTACATCAGTTTTGTTGTTCTAGATGTCTTCTTGCTTACGGAAGTGTGTCTTTCCATCAACAACTTTTATTATGACTTATGCTTTCTTGTCGAAATCTAATCGTAACCGCATCTGCGGCGCGTGTGATGATTGATAGATCAGTGAAGTGCATGAGCCTCAAATCGTACCCACGTCTATATTTCGAGCTTCTTTTTGCCGGATTTACAATAGTCATGGGCATGGGTCTCGTAACATCTTTCCTTCCAATTTTTGCTGACGACCTCGATCCCTCGGGAGTTCTTGTTGGACTCACAGTATCCGCCTTTTTCCTTTCTAGGTTATTCATCGAATTGCCTGCTGGAATAATCTCCGATCGCATTGGAAGAAGGAAGCTTCTCATAATGGGAATAGCTCTAAGCGCCTTTGGTGCCTTTCTCTGCTCCCAAGCTACAATCAGTTATGTTCTAATCCTCGGACGAGCCGTATGGGGACTAGGAACAGCTCTCTACTTCATGAACAACGCGGCTTTGGTTATCGACCTTTTCAACCCTGAGATACGCGGCCGCGCATTAGGCCTCTTTAATGGCATAGAGTTCCTTGGGGGTTTCATCGGCGCACCTATTGGAGCCTTTTTAGCGGGAATTCTGAATTATACAAATGTTTTTTACTTCACTCTTGTTCTGGTTTTGAGTTCCTTCGGAGTGGCTCTATCCTCTAAAAGCCTTAAAGCATTTAGAAGTAACCAAGCCAGAGATTCCAGTCCATCGCTCAAGTGGACGCTAACGAATCTTAAAAATTGGAGCATCTTCGTTGTCTGCACGATTTCCTTTTTTCGAATGCTCATAATGCAAGGGATCTTTGGCACCGTGTTTCAACTCTATCTTAACAAAGACCTGCTTTTTCCTTTGGAATACATCGGTTTAATCATGGCTATCCGAACTGGAGGTCACATCGTTGCCACAGTGAGTTCAGGCTTCCTCTCAGACAGATTTGGAAGAAGACTTATTGTGGCAATGGGTTTTCTAATCGATGCGGGGTGCCTAGCCGCTTTCACTGCAATATCAAGCCTAGACATATTCCTTGCTGTGGGCTTCCTAGAAGGCTTGGGAGAAGGCCTTGTCTTCACCAGTCTAATCGTGTTGCTATCCGACATTGCTCATCCTTCTGCAATGGGCGGAGCTCTCGGTTTCTACCGAACTTTTATGGATTTGGGCGGTTTCATAGGACCCATGGCGTTCATGCTCATCTATTCCAGTATAAACCCATCTACTGCTTTCTTAGTAGCGATAGGCATTAACATTATGAACATAATTTTGTTGACATTCATAAGAACACTGCACTCAACCAAAAAAGAAGTCATCGAAGCAATTCCGAAAAATTAGCCGTATCTTCTTTTGAAGAGTAACAGTTGCCTTTTCAATCTTGTCTTTAGAGGAATTGCTCCACCAAATGGCTGGCATATCCCCTTGCTTATTGCTTTGATTATCTCTTCAACAGTCCGCTCAGATTCTATAATAGTATAAGCGCAGCCTATTTCTGGACCGTAATGAGCATCGCTCCCTGCAACTTGAGCGACTTCAAGACGAGAAGCCATTTTTTTGCTTCGCTTCACGGAATGTTTGAAGGGAAAAGCTGAAGAGTTTATCACTTCCACCGCGTCAAGCTTTGAGTTTGTATGTTCTCCTAAGCTTATCTTGAAGAAGGTTACTGGGTGGCAAGCGACTGCTATGCCTCCAGCTTCATGAATTTTGTCTACAGTTTCGCTTATACTCAGCCATTTTGGAATTTGTTCTTGAACGTTTAGCCCTAGAACATGCCCATCTGAACTCGAAACTTCGATTCCTGGAATAATTGTAAAATCCGTCTCTTTAGCTATTTTTAGCGCTCCGTCTATTCTGTTGTGGTCTGTTATTGCGAGTCCATCTAATCCGCGTTTTTTAGCGTAGAAGATTAGCTCCTTTGGAGTTACTAGAGAGTCATAAGAGTAGCATGTGTGGATGTGAAGGTCAATTTTTAGACGCAAAATTCCACAGCCATGATAAGCTTTTACGCTGTTTTCGCCGATTTTTCTCGGAGTTTTCCCAACTTTTCATCCAGTTCTTGGACGCTGGCCTCTATCTTTTGGAACAAAGGTTCGGGTTTAGATATTTTGTGGTTGGCTGGCAACGGTTTCAGGGCTTCGTCCCATTTTTGTTTGTGAACACTTTCTGGCAAGCTGAGGGTTTTCCAAATTTCTTCGGCAGCAAATGGAATGAACGGGGCTGACACTACTGCTAGGGCTTTGACAATTTGTGCTGTGACGTAGAGGATGTTTGCCGCTTTGGCTTTGTCCTTCTTTATTAGGTTCCACGGTTCTTTTTCATTCAAGTATTGGTTCCCGACGCGACTTATGCTCATGACCGTGTTTGCAGCAGATTGCAGCTTACAATCTTCGATTTCCTTTGCAACTGTGTTGACTTTGTCTTTGAGTGTTTCCAGAATCTGGTTCGCGTCTTCGTCTAAGGCTGTTGGCTGCGGAATTACGCCGTTGAACTGCGTGTTTATGAACGTTAATGTTCTGTGAATGAAGTTGCCAAATGTGTCGTTAAGGTCAGAGTTGACTTTTTCGATGAAAAGCTCCCATGAAAAGTTTGTGTCCTTTGTTTCAGGTCTGGTTGATGCGAGGAAGTATCGCCAATAGTCTGCTGGAAAAAGTTCTAGGGCTTCGTCTATCCAAATGCCGATTCTCATGCTTTTGGAAGCTTTCTCACCTTTGAATTGGAGAAATTCTGTGGATGACACGTTCCATGGCAATATGTAGTCTTCACCAGAGGCTAACAGTAGAGATGGAAAGATGATTACGTGAAATGGGATGTTGTCTTTTCCAATGAAATATAGGGTCTTGGCATCTTTGTTAAACCAGTGTTCTTTCCATTTTTCTGGTTCTCCGCGGTTGTCAAAATATTCTATTGTTGCTGAAATGTAGCCCAAGACGTTTTCAAACCAAACGTAGAATGTCTTGGCTTCTGCTCCTGGGAAGGGAGCTGGTATTCCCCATTCTACGTCTCTTGTCATGGCTCTTGGCTTTAGTCCTTCTTTTATCAAGTTTAGGCTGAAGTTTCTTGCATTGGATGGTAACTGTTTGTTGTTGTTAATGTAGCGCGTGAGTTTTTCGGAGAATTTTGGTAGGTCAAAATACCACTGTTTTGTCTTTCTTATGATTGGTCTAGTCTTACAGATTGCGCAGTAAGGTTCTATCAGAAGTGCCGGTTCTAGTAGTCTGCCACAAGAATCGCATTGGTCTCCGCGTGTAGGTTCATATCCACAATATGGGCATTTTCCTTCTACGAATCTATCTGGTAGGAAGCGGCTGCATTTATTGCAGTAAAGCATGTCTGTTTCTTGAGTAAAAACATACTTGTTATTGTAGATTTTCATTTGATGATTTTGCACAAATTCTTTGTGGATTGGGTTTTCTGTTCTTGTGTAGTTATCGAATGAGAATCCCCATTTTCTGAACAGTTCAACAATTTGGGCATGAATTTTGTCGGTCAGTTGCTTTGGTGATATCCCTAGCCTTACAGCTTCAATTTCTACTGGGGTTCCATGTTCGTCTGATCCGCTTACCATGACGACATCTTCGCCTATTAATCGGTAATATCTCGCAACCACGTCAGCGGATAAGACCTGAACCAAAGTGCCCAAATGGGGAAGATGATTTACATATGGCCATGCACAAGAAACTAGAACTTTGCCGAGTTTAGCGCACCCCCAACATTTCCAGCATGATAACCGTGTAAAATATGAACTCTATTACTTAATCATTGTGCAGATGAAGCACTTAGGACCTAATTTACTAGAAAACTATCTGACTCCGAGTATGATGAAAACAAAAATGAAAAAATGTGGGAAGTTGTTGGTTATTCTGTTTTTTGTTCTCTTGCCCATGTTACTTGTGGTTTACGTCCTGAGAGGAACATTGTTGCGGCTATTATGATTGTGCAGATGATTATTAGCACTACTAGGATTGTGAAGAGATTGACAATTTTGTCCATGTTTTCAGAGAGCGTATATTGTGTCGAGCTAATCACACTGAGATAGATGGAATCATCTGGTCCTTTGGGATATGTGCCTCCGCCATAAGCGTACCAAGCTCTAATTCTGATTTCTCCACTATGAGCCCTACCATCAGTCGGTATTGTGAACGTGTCCGTGCCAGTCCAGTTCTTGCCTGCCAAAACTGCTGAATTAGCTTCCGGGACTATGATGGTGTTGTTGCCGTCCCACATAGGACTGTACCATGGGTATTCTATTGTGACGTTTTTCAAGATGATGTCCTCTGGACCGGCGTTGTGTACCCACAAGTGCAGCGTCACTGTGCCGCCTGGCTTGTATTCAGTTTTATCTGTGTACGCAAAGACATTTACATCTGGAAATGCTTGAACTAATGGTGCAGATGTTAAAGCTGCTGCTACAATGATTACGAGGAGTAATAGAAATTTTCCTTTCACCGTAGTTCACCTATTCATGCAATGTTAGCTCGATCTATATTTAAAACTTATCATAGACAGAATAGAATTCCGGCTAATTTTCGCAATAGTCATTCTAGTTGATTACTTGCAAGATTTTCATAACATTCTTGGACGGAGCATCTGTCCTTATGCCCTTCGGGTTGAAATGCGTTAGATATGCTTGGAAACCTTCGTCTTTAAGCGCTTCGATAACGGTTTTAACTGAAGGACCTGGCAGGGCTAGTCTTTCGGAGAGTTTGTCAATTACGTAGTATGTGATTGGAGCTTCTGCCTCATCTCTTATGAGAGCCAGAATTTTCCGAATTTTTCCTCCCTGTTTGAGTGCTTTATGTCTTGCTTCTTCTTTAATGAGTTCGCAGAAGTGTTTGTCAGATATTCTTCCTAGCCATAATGGTCCAGCGAAACTAAGTTTTGAGTTGCATTCGCTGCATTTTCCAGAATGTTCAGAATGGAAAACCTTTTTCGCGTTTTCTCTGTGAAAGCATTTGAAACAGTGTAGTATGTAGCCCATGTTTTTTATTGTTTCGTCGGCCTTTTTTGCGCCGTAGTTTGTTCTTGCGTATATTCTTGAGTAGTGATGCGTGCTGTGGCTGAAGAGCACACGCATGCTTATGTCGTATTTTGCTGCTGTCGTGGCTAGGCATCCGGCTAATAGTCTTATGGCTATTTCGTGGCAGTACTCCGTGCGTAGAGGTTTTCCGCCGTATTTGCGTACGCATGCTCTTGGGTGGACCCCGCATAATGGTGCCATGTCAGTTGCTGTCAAAGCTAGCAGACCGTCGTTGCGCAGGGCTCGGATTGCAGAATCTAGGTAGGGCACGGGAGAGCCGAAAGGGTCTATGTCTATGGCGTCAAATCTTCTGCGTGGCGCGCCGTAATGTGCCAAGAGAAGGTTTGCATCTTCATTTTTTACGGTTACGCATTTTTCTAGCTTGTTCATTTGAACGTTGTGTTTTGCTAGTTTGAAGGCGTTTGCGTTGATGTCATTGATTAAGACTTTTTTGACGCCTTTGACCTCTGCGGCGAAGCGTATTCCTCTGACTCCGCAGCCTGCTAGAGGCTCGCAGACAGAAATCTCGCGGTCTACCAGCCTCTGGTAGGCTTGTAATGCTAGACCTGCCAGGTCGCGATTCAATTCCATGATCGGGTTGAAGAAAACCGGCGCCTTTGAAGGCGCATAATCAGAAGGCTTTTTTGCGAATGCTTCAAGTTTCGGAACCAAAATCTTGATTTTGCCTTCCTTCAGTGTTTCTGTTGGAAAATTCATGTGAATGGATAGAGCTTAAGTGTATTAATATTCTTTTCTTGTCGATAATCTAACTGTCTGAAACCATTAATTATCTTACCTGACGATTGCAACTTGAAACTCGACTATATCGGGTCTGGGTCCAATTAGCACCTCGACAGTGTATATACCTGGCGGAACTTGTTCTCCTTTATATTTGACCTGTTTCCATGTTAGCCCTAAAGGCAGTTCAAATTCTTCCATGGTTGAGAGCGTTTGGCGAATCTTTAATGAATAACGACACGTACTGAATATGTCTCGGTCACTGGAATCCAGTATTCCGTATCCAAGAAGATTAATGCCCTTTTGTAGGGGACCATCGAAAATGTTCTTCTGGAATATTCTCATTTGAACGGGCTCACCTAGGCGGTAGATGTCCTTGGCTACTTCAACTCTTATCTGCCCATACGAATCCGTATCTATTATTCTCGTTATCGGCACAGATTCTTGAGTTGTGCGAGTCAAAGCTACTACTGTAAACAATAGTGCGCATGCAGTGACAACTGCTGCAGTGAAATAGATTGTTTTTCGCAAATTGAGCACCTTCGGCTAACTTAATATGATGCAAAAGCATATTTGACTTCATCTGCGTATTCTGAATAGACGAATCAAAAGAATGAGAAACATGCACATCTTGCAAGTTTTCTCAGCAGTTTTTGTAGAATTTTGGTCCTATTACGGTTAAGGTTACCATAAGAGACTTCTTGCAAACACATCACAAAACTTGCGAAATTCCCTTTGAGTCGTATTGAAGTCAGGCGAGAAAAACGTTTGTGAGAATCGAAATGCTTTAATGTGTTACCAGCAGAATTGTTTAGTTCTATACTTGGTTGATGTTTATGAAGGCGTTTATTTCAGTCGACATGGAAGGAATGCCCTACGTAGTCATTCCAGGTCATCTAAGCTTGAAAGGAACTCTTTACAAGGAGGCAAGAAAAATCGCCACAAAAGTCACCGTGACCGTTGCCGAGGAGCTGCATAAAAGCGGATTTGATGAGGTAGTTATTGCTGACAGTCACGGACCGATGGTCAATCTTTTGGTTAATGACTTGCCCGAGTACGTGGAGATTGTCCGCGGTTATCCTCGACCAATGAGTATGGTTGCCGGCGTAGAAGGATGCGACGCCGCAGTTTTTCTTGGATATCACGCAAAATTTGGGACACCGAAGGCTGCGTTTGACCACACATACAGCGGCAGCAGCGTTCACAAGCTAGAAATAAACGGAGTGGAAGTAAGCGAATTCCTTCTCAACTCTTACGCGGCTGGAGATTTCAATGTGCCTGTCATAATGGTTGCAGGCGACGCTCAACTCATCAAAGACGACGTCAAGAAATATGCGCCGTGGGCTGAAACAGTTGCTTTGAAGCATGCTCTGAGCAGAGTTTCCGCAAGAAGCTTCAGCATGGCAAAAATTGAAAAAGAATTAAGGAAAGCCACTCTAAGAGCTGCTGTAAGCTTCAAGAAGAATAAAACCAAGCCACTGGTGACTAGGAAGCCGGTAAACGTGAAGATAGGCTTTTTGGCAACCCACTTTGCAGACGTCGCAGCACTAGTGCCTACTGTTAAGAGGATTGACGGATTAAACATCGAGTACGTTGCTAGCAACATGATTGACGCTTACAAGACATTCGAATTGCTGGCGCTTGCATCAGCCGGCATCTCTGCACTTCTCACAAACGCAACATGATGCCATATTTTTTATTTTATCCTACTCCGTAATTAGATTCACGGAAAGGAGAAGTCAATTTGCTGAAACGTTTACTGTTTCTCACTGGCAGTCCCGGCATAGGAAAAACAACCGTTCTACATAACATTGTTGAAAACTTGAAGGCGAGAGGCTATACCGTAGGCGGAATGATCAGCCGTGAAGTTCGTTCATGCGGAACGCGCGTGGGCTTTGAAATTCTGGATTTGAGCAGTAATAGACATGGCTGGCTTGCGCACGTCAACCAACCTAGTGGACCGAGTGTCGGCAAGTACCGCGTCAACCTAGAAGACCTCAACAGTGTGGGGGTAGAAGCCATTTTGAAAGCTGTTCAAAATTTCGACATCATAGCCATAGATGAGATTGGACCTATGGAGCTGTTTTCTGAACCGTTTAAAGAAGCAGTTAGAAGAACTATTGAATGTGGAAAGCTTGCGGTTGGTGTTGTTCATTGGAAGGCAAGAGACAGGTTGATAGATGAAGTGAAGACAAGAGAAGACGCAGAAATGTACGCGATTACATATCAAAACAGGGATAAACTCCACGAAGCCATCGTTGACAAAGCCCTCGAGTTTCTGAAGCGCAACCCTCGAAAGCCGTGATACTTGGAACACACCTCTTCACCGGTGTAATTGAATCTCCAATAAGTATTCTGTTTTCATAAAGTAGTTATTTTTATTATGATACTAGACTTCTCGAGTGATAATAAATTGAGTGCATTAAAAGAATATGAAGAACTGCGAGACAAAAGGGCAGTATTGGAAGAAGAGTCGCGCTCTTTAGGAGATAAACAAAAGACCCTAGACGAAAGAATAAAGATACTCGAAGAAAAGATAGAGATCCAAAAACTGGAAAACCACAACAAAACGTTGTCAAATAACATAGGAGAACTCGAAGCCAAAATAAGCGAGCTAGAGAAGAAATTGACTGAACCACCCGAGGAGCCAGTAACTTGGCCCGTAGAAAAAGCAACACCGGAAGCGGAAGAACCCGTAACTGAAGCAGAGGAAACACCGTCAGAAACTACCGAACCAACGGAAGAAGAACCGACGGAAGCCGATGTTTTAGTGACAGCTTTCGAAGAACCAACAATAGTTGAGCAACCTCAAGAAGAGCAAAAAAAGCAGCATGAAAAAAAGAAGCGTAGGCTCTTCTAGGCGACGAGTTCGCAACAGCCCAGCATAGTGTAGACTCGCATCTCTGAAAGGACTAGGGTACTCTATCGACTTTTATTTCCCTATGACCCTAACCTTTTCCGAGGTAATCCACGGCGCAACTAACTGCTCGATTTTTCTCATGTTGTTTCCAAGTGCTGAAACATTGTTTAGAACATCGAAGATTCTGCCTGCCAGCATCGCGCCTTTGACAGCGTAAGCTATTTCGCCTTTTTCGATTTTCCACGCTGGAGTAGCTACCACAGAGAACTCTCCGCTGGATGGGTTGCTACTGTGTGCTCCTTGGAGAAATTGTACGAGAATGCCATTGTCCACGTCTTTTATTAGGTCTTCGGGTGACTTGCTTCCGGAAGTTAATGTAAAGTTGGTAGCCTGTATGATTGGGGTTAACATGTATTGTGCTCCAAATCCAGCTCTTAGTGCGTTTCCCGTGCTTTGGACTCCATCTTTATTGGCTGTATAACAGTCGTACAGATAGTGGCGTAAGACTCCTTTTTCGATGATTGGGGTTTTTTGGCATGGAACGCCTTCGCAGTCGAACTTCCATGTTTGTAGACCGTTCGCCATCAATCCATCATCGTAGATTGTGACAAGCTCGGAAGCAATTTTCTCACCGATTTTTCCTTCGAGTGCCGACTGTTTCCTTTGGACTTGATCAGCCTTGATCGCGTTTATGAACGTGAAGTACAAGAGCAAGTAAAGCGCTACTTGATCGAATACTACGGTAAGATCTCCAGATTCGATTTTTCTTGCTTTAAGTGAAGAGATTGCCTTTTTCGCTGCCTCTTTTCCAATCCATTTCGGATCAATTTTGTAGACTCGTTCTGCATTGAATTCCTGACATATGGGAGTGACTTCCTGTCCTTCTCGAGCAATTGTTGCAAGACCACAATCAATGCGTGTGCCTTCGTCGAAAGCTTCCACTCCGTAAGAGTTAACTACTGTTCTTGATGATACGTGAGTTTCAACTGACCCTTCAGCTACAAACACGCGGTTGTCAAAGCTTGCAGCTTCATTCAACATTATTGACGCTATTTCCACTAACTCATCGGAGGAAAGGGCGACTAACTTCTTGTCATACGCATTTTGCGTTGAACTAAACCTTTTTGGACTAGAGAATCCACCCCAGTTTTTGTCGGGCTTGCTTGCCTTTGCTGTGTGAAAAGCTTCGATCGCTGTTTGTTCAATGGACTTGTCAGTCAGCACGTTAGTGTATGAGAAGCCGACTGACTTGTTGCAGACAACTCTTATGCCTAAACCTTGGTCTTTCTTTCTCATGTTTTTAGCGATTTGTCCCCGTTCAATGTTTACTGTGGTGGATAGGATTTCGCTGAGAAAGGCCTCGGCTTCATTTGCTCCCTTCTTTGTTGCGACGTTTATGGCTTTTTTGCCAAAATTGATGAGGTCTTCTGGTTTAAGCTCCGCCACCTATTAACACCTCCTTCACTCTTGTGTGCGGACCACCAGCACCGCAAAATGCTGCTTGTCCTTTTCCACACACTCCAACATTTAGCTCGAAGTCCTTTCCAACTGCATCCACTCTGTATAATGTTTCGAGTGTGTTTCCGCTGAATGAGACGTTTCGTACTGATGCGCCCAATTCGCCGTTCACAATTTCGTGTGCTTCTTGCACTCCTACTTGGAATGTACCATCTAGATTCGCTTGTCCTCCGCGGTAATTCTTTATGTAGTAGCCGAGTTTGATATCCTCAAGCATTTCTTCAAAAGAGCGGTCGCCTTTTGTGAAGTATGTGTTTCGTTGTCTGATGATAGGCTCATAGCGGAAATCTTCAGCCCGTGCGTTGCCCGTGGGTTTTGTGCCATATTTCTGGGCTGTTTCGCGGTTGTGCATGAGACCCACGATTTCGCCGTTTTTGATTAAAGGTGTTTTTTGAGCTGGCACTCCTTCGTCATCGTACTTGTACGTTCCAATGGCGCCTTCAATTGTGCCGTCGTCAACGATGTTGACAATCTCGGAGCCAACTTTCTTTCCGAGTTTGTCGATTAAAACGGATCCAGCAAGTGTGAGGTCTGCTTCTGCTAGGTGTCCGAAGGCTTCATGCGCGAAAACACCGATGATTTGTGGACCGATTATGGCTGGGTATGTTCCGCCTTTTGGAGTTTTGGCTTTTAGCTGGTCAAGACTGCGCATTGCTGCTCTTCGTCCTATTTTTTCTGGGGTTTCGGTTTCGAACACTTCAAAGCCTGTTGTGTATCCGACCACGTCGCTCCCCAGCGCTAATTTGTCTGCTTCTCTTGCCCACACTACAGTCGACAAGTAAAGGTAGAGTTTGTCTTGTTCAATATAGGTCTTGTCGCTGTTTGCGAAGTAGTTAGTTCCTGAAATGTCCAGGTAGTTGATTGTGCAACTTTTCACGTTTTTGTCGCAATCAAAAATGATTTTGTCTTCAGCTAGGAGCATGTTGATTTTTTTCTCAGTGGGCACCTCTTTCGGATTTGCTTTTGGTTTGATCGTGACTCTTGCTTCTATGGTTTTGATGTCTGCAAGTTTGGCTGGTTCTTTGACTCTTAGGCTGGCTGCTTTTGCCATTCTACAGGCTTCACTGACAGAATCCATAAGCTGCTTTGGTTCCAATGTTCCATTAGAAGCAAAACCCCACGCGCCGTTCACCAGCACTCGAATAGCAGCGCCGTTTTCTATTCCTTTCCTCACGACTTCAATTCTGCTGTCTTTTGACGTGATTACCGTTCTGAATAGTCTTTGAGCCCGAACTTCTACGTATTCTGCGCCTAGTTTTTGACCTGAATCAATTATTCTTGTCAGTTCATCTTTCAATGAATAGTCTCCCCTCATTTTTTGTTTTATAGAAGTCTTTATTTTGAGACTTTTTCTATAAATGGCTGTCGATTTTTTTACTATGGTTAGGTGGTTTGCGCGACAGGCTTAAGAATTGAAATTTCTACATTAAATAGTGGTTTAAATGGGCAGGTCAATAGAAGTTTACATCAGAACGGAGAGGCAACTAACTCACACCCCAATTTTCGTACAAACTGACCCTGGCCACGGGTGCACTCATGCTTACGGCGACGGAGTGATGCAAGCATTCGGATCTAAGGTAGAGAAAGTGTTGCCGGAAAACGAAAAGCAAGCCTTGGAAAATGCTAAAGCCGTTGCAAACGATAACGGACTTGAAATCAAGGTTTATGATCTTTCCACGAGAGTTGGCAGATTTAAGGCTCAGTTCAAAAAGGTTGACATGACCCCGACTGTTCTATTTGGCGGGCAAAGAATTGCAGGTAACATAACTAAAAACAGTTTGCTGAGCATCGTGAAACAGTATCATAGCTGATATGCACTCACTAGATTCGTTTGTCCAAAGTTCGAAAGTGCCGGCAAAAAGAACAATTTAGCAAAACGATTACGGTAGATTCTCTTTTTGAGGAAACGATGGCGGTTTTGTGCGATGAGAAGAATGCAATGTTGTGTTTAGTAGTCCTCGCACCATATTTCGTAGTAGCTTTTCGGGTGATCACATACAGGACATGTTTCAGGCGCTTCTTTGCCCTCAAACACGTATCCGCAGTTTCTGCACTTCCACATGACAGGCTTGTCCCGCTTGAATACTATGCCTCGCTTGACGTTTTCCAAAAGTTTTCTGTATTGTCGTTCATGATAGGCTTCGACTTTTGCAACCATGCGAAAAATCCTTGCCGCCTCTGCAAAGCCCTCTTGCTCAGCAACTTCCGCAAAATCGGGATAAAGTGTTCCCCATTCCATTTTCTCGCCTTCAGCCGCAGCCAGTAAATTCTCTGCAGTTGATCCAATGACGCCTGCTGGGTAAGAAGCCTCAATTTTCACATGCCCGCCCGTCAAAAGCTTAAAGAAAAGCTTGGCATGCTCCTTCTCGTTGTCAGCCGTCTCCTGAAAAATCGCTGCTATCTGTTCAAACCCGTCTTTCTTGGCTGCACTAGCAAAAAAAGTGTACCGCGTCATCGCCTGTGACTCCCCAGCAAAAGTGGCCAGCAAATTCTTCTCAGTCTTACTACCTTTCAATTCCATAGCTCTAACCTCCATTCAAACCTCATATTTGGCATAACACACATAAAAAACATTTCGAGGCTCAGATAGCTCTCTCACACAGAAGTACCTTCAATGAAAAACAAAACCACGCCTCAAGTCACAAAAATGTCGACCTCTAGCAACTGATCAAATCGGCAAACATCGAGGCGCATTTTTATAAGACTTCACTTTCATATCGGAAGAAGGTTGATTTTCCAATGAGCAAGAAAGAGAAAGAAATCAGAAAGCTCATGAAAGATGCTAGATCGGCTGTTGAAATTGCCGACCTCAAGAAAGCAGGAAAGAAACTACATCAGGCAATTGAGATAGCTAAGAAAACAGGAAATAAAGTGGTACTCGACCAAATTTCTGAGTTCATTCAGGAGTTTACGTACAGCAATAATACGCAATCAATTGAATTGAACCTCATAGAAACAGACGGATTCATTCTGGACATTGGTGGGGGAGGAGAAGGAGTGATCGGCAAGTTAAACGGTAGGCAAGTTGTTGCGATTGATAAGAATGAAAGAGAATTAGAAGAAACTCGAAATGAAGCATTGAAGGTCGTAATGGATGCCACGGACCTGAAATTTCTGCCAGAGTCTTTTGACGTTTGCACTTCTTTCTTTTGTCTTATATACGTGCCAAAGAACAGACACCTGAAAGTTTTCAATGAAGCACGTCGCGTTCTGAAAAACAACGGAAGATTCCTGCTGTGGGACGTTAGAATTCCTGAGAGATTTGGAGATTATAAAGCATTCATGGTTCGCTTAAAAGTCAAACTTCCAAATGGAGAAATAGAAACTGGGTACGGAGTGAAATGGCAAACGCAGGACATTGACTATTTTAAGGAGATAGCAAGGAAAGCGAAATTTAACATAATGAGTGAATGGAGCAAGGGCGAAATTTTCCATCTAGAAATGACAAAAAAAACGTGACCACCCCAAGAAAGGCTAGAAATTCATTACAAGAACTCAAGTGTGTTCCATTCTGCCCACACTACATCGAAAATCGCACGCGCCAGAATCAATCGACAACTTTGCAGAACCAAACGACAAAACGCATATAAGTTCGTCGTGAATGTGGCACACCACGGTGAATGAATTGGCACATTCAGATGGAAAGCCGATCGACTATGAGCATGAAAAGGCGGCGTTGCTCGAGATTCATAACGAGGATCGCCAGGCGCACTTTGCGACAGACGTTGAGTCCTTACTGGAATCAGTGCACGAACCACATATTTACGTACGTGAGGGGGAGATTCAGCACCTCTCTCGTTCCGACTTGGAGAAGACGTTTCGTGAGTACTTCCGGGACACGACGTTTCTCGAGTGGGACGACATGGAAGAGCCGATTGTGAATGTGTCGGAAGACGGGACGATGGGATGGATGGTCGAGCGGTTGAAGGTCCGCCGCATAATCAGAAGTGAAGGGGGAAAAGCAGAAGAAAGGCAATTCATCTATGCGGGGATCACGGTGTATGAGAAGCGGGACGACACGTGGCTCAAGGTAGCCAATGCTTCAACATTCAAATAGCGAACAAAACAAGAAAATGAAGCTTCTTGACATACTTATCTCCATACCACGAAGACTTAACAGAACCCAGCCGAAACTATTCAGGAGTCAACCTCATCGTTTAGCTCGTCAGCGATTTCAGCATCCTTAAACTTGGAAATTGTTCTGAGAACAAAGTCTCTCAGGCAGTACGGCATGATTATCCAAGAAAAATCGGGAGGAACATGGTTAAAAGTAAATCTTAACAACAAAACTTAAAAGCTAGTAGTTATGCCGGTAGAGCAACGACTTCAAAGGTTCGCGTGTCTTTTTTGGTGTAACTGCCTTTGATTGCTTCAATGAGTATGGTCCATATGCCTTCCGCTGCACCGCTTGCTAAAGAATAGCTGAGCTTGTTTTCTTGTTGGAAAAAAACCTAGGGGGTAGGGGTCGGAAAAAGCTAGGGTCAGACAAGATTCTTCTGCAGACGCGGAACGACTCTTCCAAAAACTCACTGCAGTTTGCACTTAGCTTTTGCGTCCCAGCCCTTTTTTCAACATGAAGTCTCGCAATTTCCAAATGCTTTTTATCGCCCTTAACGTTGGAAACCGTGGTTTTTCGAATAGACAAAATGTTATAGTCTTGAAACCCTAAGTAACCCATGAATGTGAGTTTCCATGTTGATTGCTGGCGTTGACGACGCTGGACGCGGCTCCGTAATCGGTCCACTAGTCATTGCAGGAGTCCTAATGAAAGAAGAGGATATACCCAGGCTAATACAATTAGGCGTCAAGGACTCTAAGCTTCTATCTCCACGTAGACGAGAAGAACTTGACATCGAAATCAAACGCATAGTCCAAAATCACACTGTAATAAAACTGCAGCCAAAAGAAATCGACAGAGTTGTGGAAACGGGCAGAAAACTTCACAAGCTAAACCGCCTAGAAGCCCAAACCATGGCAAAAATAATAGAAACCCTCAAACCAGACAAGGCCTACGTCGACGCTTCAGACGTCCTAGAAGAACGATTCAAACATCACATCCAAGAATGCCTATCTTTCAAAATAGAAATAGTCTCGGAACATAAGGCAGATAGAACCTATCCCATAGTATCAGCGGCCTCGATAATAGCAAAGGTTGAAAGAGACAAAGAAATCGCTGAGCTAGCAAGCAAGTACGGCGACTTGGGCAGCGGATACCCAACAGACCCAAAAACGATAGACTTCCTTAAGCAATGCTTAGAAAAAACAAGCACATATCCGTGTTTTATCAGAAAATCGTGGAAGCCAGCAAAAAGAACCAAAAGAGAAAAAGATTCATTTCAGAAAAAGCTCATCTAGCGTTCGCAATCAAGTCTTCAGGAGTCTTGATTTTTGAAAGCTCTTCTTTATTAATACACGTTATGTCCTTGTCTACGAGCTTCTTTTCTTCAGTTATGAGAATCGGATGTGCCTGAACAATCTTGCTGACGCTCAAAATCTCGTCCACGCGCCTATTCAATTCGCGCTCGTTCTCATTTGCTACCCCGCCGATAATCTTCATCTTCTCCTCAGGGACTGCAATGACGAAGTCAAAAGGCGCCTTCTTCATCGTCTTAACGTTGTAACGGTCAAACTTTCCGCTGATTCTCTGAAGAAGCTTATATTTGGCAAATACACGTTTTGCCTTGGTCAAGAAACACGTTCGATGACCCTTTGACTTCCCAAGAATATTTATGGATTCAGCAACAGGAATCCCCAGAGTCCACGCTAAATTGTATGCAACCGCAACTGAGGCCTTAGCCATTCCATGCTCGTAACCGTAAAGAGTCCTTCGAGAAATACCTACCATCTCAGCCATCTCACCCACGGACAAACCCAGTTTCTGTCTTCTCCTCTTAATCGCCTGACTGTCAATCTCGACATAATAACCTCCAGGGCCGGCCTGAACCAAAGGATACTTTTTACGAAGCATAATATTCTCAAAAGTCTTAGAAGTCATAGCCGAAACATTATACCGCGAATAAACAGTGTCGTCCTCCAACGGTTTTTCGCGCGCTTTCTCGCTCACCAAAATCGAAGTTGCTGAAAAACATTCAGATATGACCTTAAGCTCCGTCGAGTTGCCTGGAGAAAGATTGTCAATGTCTAGCTCAAGCTTGACCAGAATAAGCGTCTTACTCTTCCTCGCCGCAAAATCAAAGCAGCTTGGCCGAGAGCAACATATTTGAGAAACTGCAAAACCAGCCTCTCTCAACAAGGCTTCCGTAGCCTCTATCTTCTCCCTCCCCTCAAGAATCATCGAATCGTCACACAAGAAATCATTAATATGGTCAAATATAAACTATACTTATCTTCTAGAAGACTGTACAATAAACTTGGGGCGAAAAATTTAAGTTTAGTTTATATCGCTGGTTTATTTGTAGGCGACAATTTTGAGTAAACGAAGAAAGGCCTTAGGCGGAGCGGCTCTAGGCTCATTCATTTTTCTATGCTGGTTTTTTATTTGGATAAACCTACCCAAACCACCTTATCAGCACGTTCCCATCAGACTTTAAACGGAGAATTTTATGGGATTCCCGTCAGAACTAGTAATAGAAAAAACTGGGCAGGCGTGGGCTAATGAAACTGGAGAAGTTTGGGATAATGCAACTCTGGCGCTGGCTTCGTACACATCTACTGATGATGCCTTTTTAGGAATAAAAATATGGCACCTAGATTATAATATCGATCCGGACGGGGAAGAATGGCTCGATTTGGAGAACGTAGAAGTCTTGGTGTTCACCAAAAGAGGCGATCTAGAGCTTCGCGAATTAGTTCTGCAAGCGAACGGCTCAGTGAAGGGAAACAATCTACAAATATGGGTTTCCTCTGCTAATATCTATAACTTGAAACTAGTTCGACAAGACCTGAATGGTAACAGTGTACTAGTTTTTAGTGGAGTTGGCTATAGCAACAGGACAGGCTTCACAGGAGACGGAAGGTATACGATGTATGACCGATTTAAATCCTCAATTTACGAGCTAAACGTGACTATAACTCTATCCTATGCACGTGGACCATTTGGGTTCTACGGCACAACTGAAGTTTCAACATCCCTAAAAATAACAGTAAGAGACTGAGTTGTTAGCCACAAAGAAGTAAGACACTGACAGAACAGCGTCAATCAGGCAACAGAATCCGAAATAAACGCCACATTTGAGAGTTTTTCAGCGACGTCATTATAGGAAAAAACAAACGAGGAAAATCTCAACTACACGTATCTTCTTAACTTCCAGAATCAGGTTTGCGCAACTATCATTGCATGCGCTTTATCATAAGGTTCCAACTGCACAACTTCTTCTACGTGAAAACCGCGATTCTCCAAAACCCTGACTTCTTGCTTATAAACTTCAGAAGGCTCCTTCGTAACATCAATGCTCTGCGCTTTTACGGCCAGCATCACCCACCCCGAATCCTTAAGAAACAGGTCAGCATTATCTGCCAGAATCTTAGCCTGCTCAGGCTGCGCAATGTCACAGTAAATGTCATCAACCTCTCCGTTGACAAACAATGAGTATTTCTCCGGAAAACGAGCATCCTCAAGTATGGGCACCATGTTAAGCCTATAGGCGCACACGTTGTTGACCAGCTCTCTTATGGATCTTGAGGCGAACTCCACGCAATAGACGCGCCCGTTTTCGCCCACTATGTCTGAAACATGGCTAGCCGTCGTTCCAGAAGCCGCGCCAAGATAAAGAACACGATGGTCAGGCCTTATTGGAACAGTCTTAAGATTCTTTATAATGGCTGCTGCAAGTTTGCTTCTAAAGGCGTCCCAAACGCGATATTCAGCACCCTTTTGTCTTATGAGTCTCTCACCATAAACATTTCTGCCAAGCACCGAATTTTTCGTTGCGAGCCTTTGGGCACCATTCTCAAGCGTTGCTTGATATATCGCTGGAAACTGCGGATGGGGTCTAACCCTTTCGTGCACGTCGTTTCTTTCTCCACTTCTTTTCGCGCTTAGGCTTCTTTTCTGGGATTTGAGGTGGCTCACTGTATTTTTGACGAATCTCTTCAATTCTCTTTTCCAAATCAGCCTTTAGACCTTCAGCTATGTACCGCGTTCCAAAGGCGTCTGACCTCGCAGCTATAGCCAACTTTCCAGCTAAAGCCCTGGCGATTTTTCCCCTCTGCCACCTCTTAGCCTCATGCAAAACAGGGTGCTGAAAGATTATCCCATGCTTCGGAGGTCTCGCCCCCGTTTTCAATGAGCGAAACAGGGCTTTTTCTGCGCCTAAAACTTGTATTGTGCTTGCTGGTCGCTTAGCAAGGTTTGTTAAGCCACCGGCAATCGCTATTAAACGTGCTCCTAGGAGAGAACTGACCATGGTCTTTACGTTTGGAGCTACTTCTTCCATAGTCGTGTCTAGGTAGCTTTCTAAGCTCTGTCTTAGCTGATACAGGCTGAGCACATCCTCGCACAGGGCTTGAATCTGCTTCATGTCGGTCTCTGCCAAGTCTGCACCCATTGACTTTAGGGCTGTCTTGGCTATTACTTCAGCTTTCGCTTTTGGAACATCAGTCTTTACGAGTTCTTCAGCAGTGAGGTTGTCTCTGCTGCCTAGTTTCGCAACCAGACGCGCGTAAGTCTCATGTTTTTCCAATAGACGATCAAGCTCAGGAAAGTGGATGCCATACCACTCCCGTATACGGCCCATAAAGAGGTTCACAGTCTTATCCAAATCGTCAAGCGTTTGGATGGCTTGAGCAATTATCAAGTCTCTCTTCCCAACGGCGCCTTTAACACGTAATTTGGTGATTTCCATGCTAACATTATGCATCCACAGGTCAAATTCGTCAGCATTTTTCACGAAGCCCGTTTCAACGGCAAACTGTTCCATGTTTGAACGGACCATTTCGCCAGCACGCGAAGCTTTGGAGACTTCAACTGTGACCCCCAACTTTTCCTTAGCTTCTTTTGCGAGATTTGCGTTTTCAAATACAAAAAGGTCACAACCTTTTCTTTTGAGCGACTTAATCAAGTCGGAAATTTCTTCAATGATTCTTCCAGATTCCACTTTTATGATGGTTTTTGCTGTTTCCTGCGGCTTTTTGGAAAACATCGCCTTCGTTATCAGTTTGTCTTCCTCGTCAAAAGCTAGCGTCCCAAACGAGGTTTGAATTATTGTCGCCTTCATCATCTTACGCCTCGAGACCAATTACTATTCCTAGGTTTTATCTTAATAAATAGTTGCTGTAGTGATTTCCATTCAAAACTGTCATTAGAAAAATCAAAAGTGCATTGTGGAGCTAGTCTTATTTTTTGATGCGGCGAATTTCGAATACGACCGGGTTTTCTGCGTCTGGACAAGCGTTGTGTATTACGTTCTTGTCTTCTGCCCACGGAAGCTCGACGCCATAGCGCATGGCGTAAACTTTTGGAAGTATCACCATCAATGCGCTGTAGCAAACATTGCCCTTAACTGATTTACCATCAAAGATTATCTTGTCGCCCACCTTATGTCCAAAAGCGCATTTACCTTTCTGGCTCTTTACAGTAACCTCAACTGCAGACACACAAGCACCTCCGCTAGAAGGCTACATATACGAAGAATGAACGGATAAATCTTGCGCAGAACAACCTAAGTGCATATTATGTTTTTGCTCATGCAATTGCTGGCTTTCTAGCCTTTAGTACACAAAATGAATATGTGTCTGGAACTATTGGTAAGCCGTCTATTCCTCCAGGTGTAGGGCGAACTTCACCACGATATAGTTCATGCAGATCGACCTCGAACCCAGCCTTTCTGAAAACTTCCTCTGTGCTCTTTCTGATGTAGAATTGGTCGAGTCCCAATTCCTTTGCTTTAGCATAATTCCTCGTCTGCTCACTGGTAAACATGAAGTTTGTCACAAGAATCCCGTCTGGAGTGAGCGTGCGAAATGCTTCGTTAACTGCGTCATCGCCGTTTCGAATGTTAGGAAAACCAACATTGGAGACCATTGCCGAGACTGAACTGTCTCGGAAAGGCATTGCCTTGGCGTCAAATGCCATGAGTGTCACTTGCTCGCTCAAACCATTCTTTCGTAGCCATCTTAGATCGCTTTGGAGAACAGACAGGCTGAAATCAGTTGCAACGTAGACTTCGCTTCCCTGACGTGATCGAATAAACTGTTTAAAGAACGTTCCTCTTCCGCAAGCAATTTCCAAGATTACTGGAAAGTTATCAGTGTCTACTTCCCAGAGCGCTTTTTTCGTCTTCTCATATCCGATGACATAATCTTTACTGTAGATACGCCTAGTCGCTCGTTCCAAAATCCTATCGTCTTCAAGAAGTAAACCTTTGAAGAAGTGATGTTCTGCTTTAATGTTTCCCAAAAAAGTCTTAGTTAGAAGAAAATATTGAATGGGGTGCTCTTTCTGAAACCTCTTTTTGAAGTCTTCTAGTTTTTTCCATGACTCATCTATCGGCTCTTTGGTTTCGATAAAGACTCCAATTTGGTCAATCACAGGATATTTTTGTTTGCATTTTGTGCAAGTAAATTCGCCATCGATGATATGTGTCGGATCTTCCTTCATTATTTGCTTTCGCAATTCTCCATGACAGACGGGGCACGTCAGCAAAGGAATGAGTACTTTATGCATTTCAGCATCAACCTTGCTTATTGTTCAAATTTTCCTATTATTTGCCACAAATAAACTATGCGTACATACTACTAACCGTTCTAGTTTAGTAACTCTGATTTTGCAAAAATTTTAAGTGCTTTGGATTAGATAATAACGAATGCGGTATGGGGAGAACTGGAGTTAATGATCAATTTTAAGAATCTAGCAGAGAAGATTAAGACGCTGGAGACTGAACGGCAAAACCTTTTGCTTGAAATCGAAGAGCTCAAAAAGATGGCTGATTCAAAGACCAAAGCTTTGGAAAGCGAAATAAGCATGCTTAGGGAAGAAGTGAAATCGCTGAGAATACTCCTTGGTGCTGAAGAACAAGAGCCTGAACCCCCCAAACTCAGACAAAAAAAGAAGAAATAGCCCATATTTCGGAAAATAAAGATTAAAAGTATGATAGGACTTCTGCCAAATTTGTTATTGTCTCAACATTTTTCAACGCTTTTCCTTCTCTGTGTATAAGTAAAGGTTTCAGCCCAGCTTTTTTAGCGCCTCTGTAATCGTACTTTATGGAATCGCCTACGAAAATCGTTTCTTTTGGGTGCACATTAAGCGCGTCAACGGCATAAAGGAATATCGCTTTATCCGGCTTCACCCTTTTGCAGGTGTCGATTCCGACTGCAACATCAAAATAGCTTGTCAAACCGAGCCTCTGCAGAATTTGTTTGTAATCCTTTTCTAGCGCGTTCGTCACTACTCCCACTTTTATTCCTTTTTCCCTCAACTGGACAAGAGTTTGCACTACATCAGGGTACGTGTCGAGTTCCGCGTTTTCCCACCACAACTCATCTATTTTTCGGGCCAAAAACTCCCTATTCCCTATTATGCCAAGCGCTTCTAAGACCTTCGAGTTCCATTTAACCCAAAAGCTCCGCCCCAACTCGACCATTTGTTCAACATTAAACTCTTTTTCACGCGCTCTATGAGCGTAGACGACGTCGTCTGAAGAAACTTTGACTCCATATCTGCCCAAAATTTTCCTGTACGTTTTAGAAAATTCCGGAGTTTTCACTAGCGTTCCTCCTAGGTCGAAGAGCACTACTTTGAACTTGCCGCTGGAAGACATTATTCTGCACCTGAAGAACTAGGATTTATTTTATTAAATAATCGTTATGGAGATTTCTCCCGCACAAACCCTCTTTTTTTTGTATGCATACTGCAGGAGCTTTGAATATTTTCATCAATAGCTACTTCAAACACTTGTACGTTGAAGAAAATTGCTTTTTGTGTTAAAGCATTTATAACGATGCGCATTATGGTTTGGAAGTAGTCGAAATAAGTGAAGGAGTAAGCGTAATTTGGATGAGATATTAGAAATGTTGGAAAAGACTACAAAGAGGATGCAAAAGGACTTGGATGAGAATCAACATTGGGCCTTAAAACAAATAGAGAATTATGATGGTATCTTAAAGTCGAAAGCTTCCTCAGAAGCACAGAAAGTCAGAGCATTGCTAGGAAAAACGTTAGAATATGACCGGTTGGAAAGGTTATCTTCACAATTGAGCATTTTATACATTCTCCAAATGTTTGCGTTCAAAGTGAAAGTTCTCAAAATCTCTATCGACAGTATCAAAGAGCAACTTGCGCAATCAGAAATTCTGGAAAAAGCCAAAGGCATTGAAGATGTTGAGAAAAAGATTGACAGGTTGATGATACTCCTAGAAACTCAGTATGAATCAATGACTAAGATCGAGGAGGATCGCAAGAAAGACGTGTCCTATGTTTCCTAGGCATCAACGTTCTACTTCATGGTTTTGTTATTCATCATGCACATAGAGAGGTGTCTTGCTTTTCTAGGTATGCAGTATGCATATCTTATGAGAAGCAGAAGCTGTGGCACTCCTTGTGCTCACATAGTGGAGATACCTTCAACAATTCCATTTTTTGCGACAATGTTATAGACAGACGAGTAATTATGAAGAGGCAGGCGAAGCTGGATCGAAAAAGACATGGAAAAAGATGAGAAGGAAATCAAAAAAGAGAGAAACTATGTCGGACTATGGGCTTTTCTGCTGGGTTTTCATAAATGATAACTTCGAAACACAACAAAGCTGCAGAAAGATGCTTTTCTTCGTTGCAGTTTTCACCGCATTAATAATCGTTGACATCATACGAGCATTG
>JAOULW010000038.1 GCA_029881805.1 Candidatus Bathyarchaeota archaeon | reverse complement strand
AGTGACACTTACGGTTAAGGCGGCAATGCCCAGCCATTTCCCTAACCCTCTTATTCTTTTTTCTAATGGTGTCTCTTCTTTAACCACCACTGTTACTTGCTTCGCAATCTTTCCAAATTCGGTGCTCATACCAGTCGCTGTCACGACGGCTTTTCCCTTGCCGTAAGTCACTCCCGTACCCGAAAAAACAATGTTTTTCCTATCAAGAAGAAAAATAGCGCTAGAAATTCTTCCAGTTTCCTTGAAAACTGGCATAGACTCCCCAGTTAAAGACGCTTCATTCACTTGTAGATTTATTACCTCTATTAACCGAGCGTCAGCAGAGATTTTGTCCCCTTCTCTTAATGTAACGATGTCGCCTGGCACTATTTCTCTTGCAGGAATCACGGTTTCCTTTCCATCTCTCACAACCGTAGCGGTGGGGCTGAGCATTTTCTTCAATGCCTCTAAGGCTCTTTCCGCACGGTATTCCTGGAAAAAACCAAGCACGGCAGAAACCATTACTATGGCGAAAATAACCATGGCGTCAATTTCATGGCCAGTAGCTAAAGAAATTAAGGTTGCGCCGAGGAGAATTAGAATGAGGATGTTTTTGAACTGATTGAAAAGAATTCTCCAAGGTGAAACTTTTGCTGCTATGGTCAACTCATTGAACCCATAATGTTTCAGTCTGTTTGCAGTCTCAGCTGCATTCAATCCCTGTGTGCTGGTTTGTAGTTTCTCTAAGACCTGAGGGACTTCTAGAGAATGCCATTCCTCTTTCGCGGTCATGTAAATTCCTCTCTTCAGAGAACCTTTTGCAGTTTCCGTTGCATGCATGCATGCATGGACTTAAACAGGTCATAGTACCTCTTAACCACCTCTCGAGGATTTTGAGAATAGATCACCGATCTCCCTAGGCTTACTAATGGATTGGTAACGTACTTAATATGGGCAGCTTCTCCCCCTTGCGGACCTATGCCTTGCATCAAAAACACCACTTTATCTCCGACAATTCTCTGGATATTTCCAATATATTCACTTTTAACAAAACCTGTTAGACCGACAACACACCCGTCTGCTCGTGATTCCTTAACCTTTTTGGCAATATGCATGTAAAATGGCTGTCCATCAACTGTCGTTTTAATCATTACATTCTCAGCCTCTGGATTAGACATCAGAGTGAGAACTATAACTCCCAGATTCTTCTTGTGTGCACTTTGAACAGTCTCTTGTACGTTTCCAGCGAACGGTGAGAAAGTAAAAGCATCAAAGCCCATTTCAGATATCCAGAATATTGCTGAATCGTTAGTAGAACCAATATCGCTCAGTTTGTGATCTAATATTGCGATCATTCCCTCATCATGGATCTTGTTTACCACTCTCCTAAGTATAGGAAGAGCGCCAAGGAAATACTGAGTGTTCGGTTTTACAGAACAGCAATAATCACTTGCCTGCTCGATGATGTCCAAAGAAAAGTTCAATACAGTGTCGCTGTCTTCTTCTGAAACGAATTTATCGGGAATAACCTGGTTCCTTCTTTGTGTGGGCAATGCCGGGTCAAGATTGATGTTGATGAAACTATTCTTTTCTTTGGTGGCCTTCAAATATTTCTCGTAAAACATACAGCTTCACTTTTCACGTTATTTCTCACAAGGACGTTTAGAACACAATCGCGCCAGATTTGCTTTTTGATGCGCGCGCACACGTAGATCTATTTTTTAGGCGTTTCTTTCTTTCCACACCTTGTATACCGTGATCAGTTCGTTGGTTGCCACGTTTGGTATTTCTCGAAGTTTAAGCATTAGGTCCCTCATTTCGTCGAGGCCACCTGCTTCGACCTTCACGATGATGTCGTTCGGCCCATGAATCTCGTAGACCGCGCTGACCCTTTCATTCTCGACCAGTTGGTTTGCTACGTCCTCTAAAAAGCCGGGATTTACGTTTATCAACGCGAAGCCGTGAACTTTTCTGCCCAGAGCCTCCTCGTCGACCACAATAGTATAC
>JAOULW010000030.1 GCA_029881805.1 Candidatus Bathyarchaeota archaeon | reverse complement strand
ACTGACAAGTCAGTGAGAAGCTTGAATCCGGTGCGAATTGATCCAGGCGAATACGAGGTTGTTCTTTCTCATTTGGCTACCGCCACGCTTCTGATGTTTTTCGGGTTTGTTGGATTCTCGGCAACGCCCTATCAGGATGGGCAGTCCTTCGTTAGATACTGTGCGAACCAGCAGGTATTTGACAGCAAACTCGCGGTAAAGGATGATGCTAGAGATTCTAAAACGCTTTATGCCGTGCCGGTTGACGGTGAAGGGGTTCCGAAAAAAGCCCTAGAACTAATAAACAAGGGGCTCGTGTCCGAGAGAAGCATATGCCACAACTCTTTCACCGCGGGAAAGGAGAATAAGAGGAGCACAGGCCATGCACCGCCTCCGATAGGTGATTCTTTTGATGAAAGGCCCATGCCTATGAACATGGTAATGAAGCCTGGAGACGCGACTTTAGACGAGGCAGTCACTGAAACGAAACGCGGAATATTTGTCAACGTCCTCCACTACGTGAACCCGGTAGAGCCTACGAAAATGATTCTGACAGGACTCACGAGAGACGGAACTTTCCTCATCGAAAACGGAGAGATGACTAAACCCATTGTCAATATGCGGTTTACAGACAGCATGCTGTCGGCTTTCAGGGATATACCGATGATCGGCAAACAGTTAGAAACAGTGAGAGCAACAACTGTTCCAATGATTAAATTGAAGAAACTACGGTTTGTAGGCGTTTCAGCCTACTAATCTTTTCTCCCACTTTTTTTAGTTTCTGATCTCACAGGAAAATAGCACCGTACATTTTAAAGAAATGTTAGCTTGTCAACCAGCCTGTGAAGGCTGTTGATCATCTGTGCGTCTCTGACTTGTTGCACTGTTCCTTCGCGGTTTATGATTATTGATGCTATTCCAACAGCTTTCGGTCCAATAAGGTCCCATCTTGGATCGTCGCCAACAAAAGCGCAGTCGTGCGAAGCTACCTGTAACTTCATTAGTGCATATTCGAAGATTTGTCTTGCTGGTTTTCGCCATCCCACGTCTCTGCAGAACACAACTGTGTCAAAATACGCGTTCAAATCTATGCTTTCTAGGTGTTTCCCGCCAGAGGCTTGCTGGGCTCCCCCATGTTGTGTTGGAGACTATGGCCAGCTTGTAGCCTCGTGACTTTAGCTCCTTGAGCGCTGCTATTGTGTCTTGGTAGATGCGGACTCTGACGAATATGGGTTTCATGAACCATCGGCACATAGACCCTATCAACTCACTTGATTGCGTTTTATCGCGAATTTTGAAAATGCGGGTCAATCGTCCTTCTAAAGGTCTGACTTGGTAATCGCTGGACTCGTGGTTCTCTTCCTTCACTCTACCCCACATGACTTCTTCTGAAACGCTCAGAAGGGCTCTTTGACGTAGATGGCTCTGAACTTCCGTCACAGATTTCTTAAGAATCTCAGGGAATTCAGACTTTTCGAAATAGTAAGCTAGAGTATTACCAAGGTCAAACAGTATCGCCTTCTTCATGCCAAAAAGACACCTTCCATTTAACTTGACCAAACGTGTACAGCGTCGTCTTAAACACGGATTATTGTTTTGTCAACGTATTTTTTCATGTTTTCAGCCAGCTTTCTTATGATGTCAGGTGTGCATGGTTTGACTTCTTTAAAGGTTTTGTCTAGTGTGTCTTCTGGGACAAATTGTTGAAAGGCGAAGGTTTTCGCGCCTTTTACTAGTTCGCCCATTCTTCTTATATCTTCGGCCTCCACAAAACCTGGGACGACAGTCACCCTAAACTCGTAATCCACTTTTCCTGCCTTCAGGATTTCGATTGCTTGGAAAAGTGGACTCGTGTCCTTTGCTCCTAAGCCAGGATATTTCTCTAATGAGGTTTTCACGTCTAATGCTACGTAATCCACGTAGGGCAGGCATTCTTCCAAAACTTGAGGATAGAATCCATTCGTGTCCAGCTTGACTGCAAAGCCTTTCTCTTTCAGTCTTCGCAAAAACTTCGGAATTTCCTTGTGCATTGTCGGTTCTCCCCCAGTGACCACGATTGTATCAACATATTTCTTACGGTTTTCAAGAATCCTAATCGCAGCTTCTTCTTGCAGAAACGGCGGTTTAGGGTCCAAGACTATCCGCCAATTGTGGCAGAAGGGGCATCGCAAATTGCAGCCAGGCGTGAAAAGCACCGAGGCTATCTTGTTTGGAAAATCAATCAAACTTGTTTTTTGCAGTCCACTGAACTTCATAGAGCTTTTCACTTAGGCCGGTATTGGGGCTGCAGTTGTCACAACAGCGGACTTGTCGTAGTTTCTGCGTATGGCAAATTCCGCTTGCTTACCGTCATTCCATTGGTCCACCGGCCGTAAGTAGCCGACGACACGCGAGTAGACTTCACAGTTTGCGCCGCAAATCGGACACTGCTTTTGTTCTCCGTTCATGTAGCCATGTTTTGGACATATGCTGAACGTGGGCGTAAGCGTGAAGTATGGTAGATGCGAGTTCGAAGCCACTTTTCTGATGATTTCAGCCGCAGGCGTCCAGGAATTAAGTCTTTCACCCAAGTAGATGTGGAAGACCGTTCCTCCAGTGTAAAGGGTTTGAAGGTTCTCTTGATGCTCTAGGGCCTCAAACAAGTCGCCTTCGTGATCCACAGGTAGTTGTGAAGAGTTCGTATAGAAGGGTTCAGCGCCCTTAACGACGTTTTTCTCGTTGGCCACAATTATGTCCGAATACTTTGTCTTGTCTATGCGTGCGAGCCGATAGGATGTGCCCTCGGCTGGCGTTGCCTCAAGATTATAGATGTTTCCAGTTTCTTCTTGGAAGTCTGAGAGCTTTTCACGCATAAAACTGAGCACTTTTATGGCGAATTCTTTTCCTTCTGGGGAGGCTATGCTACATCCTAACAAGTTCAGTATTGCCTCGTTCATACCTATCAGACCTATTGTTGAAAAGTGATTTTTCCAATATTTTCCAAAGCTCTCCTTGACATTACACAGATAGCGCTTCGAGTATGGGTATAACCCATCTTCAGTGAAGTTTTCAAGACCTTTTCGCTTTATTTCCAAGCTTTGTTTGGCAATTTCCATTAGGGCTTCTAAACGTTCAAAAAACTCGTCTTCGTTCTTTGCCAAATAGCCTATTCTAGGCATGTTTAATGTTACGACACCTATTGAGCCCGTGAGCGGGTTTGCTCCAAAGAGTCCTCCGCCGCGCTTACGTAGTTCCCTGTTGTCTATTCTCAATCGACAGCACATACTTCGTACGTCTTCGGGTTTCATGTCGCTGTTTATAAAGTTGGAGAAATAGGGCACGCCATATTTGGCTGTAACTTCAAAGATTTTTTGGGCTATTGGCGAGTCCCAATCAAAATCTTTCGTGATGTTGTACGTGGGTATTGGGAAAGTGAAGACCCTTCCCTTCGAGTCGCCATGCTCCATTATGTCTGCATAAGCCGTGTTAAACATGTCCATTTCCTCTTGCAGGTCGCCGTAGGTCGTGTCAATCAATTTTCCGCCGTATGCAATCGGCTCGTTCGTCATGAATTCTGGAATTGTCAAATCTAAAGTTACGTTCGTGAATGGCGTCTGGAAACCGACACGTGTGGGCACATTCATGTTGAAGAAGAATTCCTGAAGCGCCTGCTCCACTTCTCTCTGGTCTAAATCATCATACCGTATGAAGGGCACTAGGTAAGTGTCGAAGTTGCTGAATGCTTGAGCTCCAGCAGCTTCGCCTTGAAGCGTGTAGAAGAAATTAACAACCTGTCCGAGGGCTGTTCTGAAATGTTTTGCTGGCTTGCTCTCAATCTTGCCTGAAACGCCGCCGAATCCTGAAACTAGCAAATCCCTCAGGTCCCAGCCCACGCAGTAAGGCCCCAAAACACCAAGGTTGTGGATGTGAAGGTCTCCTGAAAAGTGTGCTGCTGCAATGTTGGGTGGATAAATCCGTGTAATCCAATATTTTGCTATGACTGTTGATGAAAGATAATTGTTTAAGCCTTGTAGCGAATAGCTCATGTTTGAGTTTTCCTTGACTCGCCAGTCCTCAATTTCCAGATATTGGTCCACGAGGTCTGCCGAGCTTAGAAGTGCGGCTAACTCCCTTAAGTCTTGGTGCTGCTTGCGGTAGAGAATGTAAGCCTTAGCGGTTTGTGCATGTCCATTCTCTATGAGCATCTTCTCAACTAGGTCCTGAATCTCCTCCACTGTTGGAACGCCGTCTTTTCCAAAACGCTTCTTTAGCTCAGCTGTAACATGATCGCTTATTCTTTTAGCTTGTTCACGGTCTCTTCCGCCTACAGCCTTAGCGGCTTTCCAAATGGCTTTTATTATACGTTCTTGGTCAAACGGTTCTAATCTTCCATCACGTTTTCTAACAAACTTCATGCTTTTACCTCTTTAAGCAATTTCCTAAAGTCTTCAGGCTCCTCAAACTGCCTGTAAACAGATGCGAATCGGATGTAGGCAATTCGGTCAAGGCTTTTCAAATACCTCATGACTAGGTCTCCAATCTCTTGGGACGAGACTTCTTCTTTGCCGCCAAGCATTAATTCCTGTCTTATGCGTTCGGCTAAACTGTGAATCTGATCCATGGTTACGGGTCTTTTTTCGCACGCCTTTTGGAGACCGCGAATTATCTTATTCAAGTCGAAACGTTCAAGTCTGCTGTCTTTCTTACGCACCATAAGCTCTACGGTTTCCACATACTCGTAGGTTGTGAAGCGTTTTCCGCAATTCGCGCATGCTTTGCGTCTTCTAACCGTGTTGTCTAGCGAGTCTCTGGTTTCGAGGGTTTTGAGGTTCTCAGACTGGCAATATGGACACTTCATGAAATCACTATCACATGCTTCACAACTAGTTAGTGTTTATTAACTAAAGTAAACGCTACATCTAGAGTATTATATTATTTAAATTCTTTCCACAACAATGTTGAAATAGACGGCGGAATATCCTGGGAAAATGCATTTAACATATACATGATTACAGAAAAGAAAAAATGCCAAAATACGTGTTTTTTGATGAAAGAACTTCAATTTCGAATCAGGTAAAGTATGCTTAAAATTTTCTACGCAAAAATCCGTCACTTCAGTTAAGCTTTAAGCTTCCGCAAACCGATGCCAAACAATTTATATTCGTGTCTTTAAGATTGGGATTACAATTTTGGAGATATGGGAATTGGAAGCTGGACTGTTTGAAAATGTAAGGAATCAAGTCGGTTTCTGCGGAATTTGGTGTGGCAGTTGCCTAGCCGGCAATGGCACTATACAAGAACTAGTAAAGAGATTTGAAGAAATTGTCAAAAACTGCGAACTAGAAAAGTGGGTTACAAAGGAATTTGATTTCAAAGAATTTATGAAAGGATTAGCTTGCACACAAAAAATGTGTCTATGCCAGGATGCCAAAAAGGCGGTGGGCCTCCAACCTGCAAAATTAGAATCTGCGCCCTAAGTAAGGGCATCATGGACTGCAGCCAATGCGACCAGCTTATTGAATGTAGAAATTTTGAGGAGCTAGAGAAAACTCACCCCAAAATAAAGGAAGGCTTGGCGGAAATTAAAACTGGAAGTCGACCAGCGTTAATAGAGAAGTGGGTCGGTGAATTAAAAAACAAATGGCCTCACTGCGTCATGCTTTGCACATCAGATAAAAAAGATAAACCGCCATGACCCGAAGAAACCTCGAGACCTTCATGATAACAACACTCATTCAATGATTGTGGGGTCATGCATCGGCAGTCATTTTGTTTTGCCAATGCCAAACAAGATGAAGATTGTGCAGGAAAATAGCATTACAAATGTGAGCGAAGGAAAGACACCATAATATTTGAGATTTGTCGCCAGTATGAATCCACTGATTACTGGTCCTAAGGTCTGTCCAACATCCATTATTGTGTCCAGAAAACCCATAGCTGTGCCAGTCAACTCTTTTGGCACAAGTTCACTGATTAGGGCTGGTGTGGAAGCGGTTACTGTTGCAAAACCAAATCCGTATATCACAACAAGCAGGAGGAGAATCCAGAATTCGGCTGCGAAAGAAATCACTAGTAACGAAAGTCCAGACAATATGCAACCAAAAACTATTGGGATTCGCCTTCCGATTTTGTCCGAAACCTTACCCATATATGGCCGTGCAAAAATCCCAACGCCAATTATGCTTGCAATGATTATGCCTGTCATGAACTTGTCCAAGTGCACAATTTCTGGCAGATAACCCGCCAAAAAGAATTCAACGGTACCATAAGCATAGTATTGGCATGCTTGAACAAAACCAACTATCAAAACTCCACGGTTTGCAGTGACTGTTCTCCATCCACTTAGTAATCTTTTTGTGGTTTCTGTTGCCTTTCCTTCTTGAGCAATCGAGGGCTTTCTCTTTTCCGCCAACATTGTAAAAGCCATAATAAATGCTGCTACACCAGCCACAGCAACAGCCATATAGAGCACATGAAAATTATCGGCAGTAAAAAAAAGTATGTATCCGCCTAAAACTGGCGCGATAACCCGCCCCACATGAGTTGCTGAAGTGAAAAACGATATGCGCTCCCCCCGCCTAGCTGGAAACATTTCAGCTATTGCAGCTTCAGCCACCGGAACAAAGATTGCAGTTGCAAACCCGTGATAAAATCTGACAAGGATCAGTTGCCACCATGCATTTATTAGGAGATAAAGGAAAGGCGCAGAGGCAAAAACAAAGCTCGAAAATAACAGGAATTTCTTTCTTCCTAGAATGTCCGAAAGCGACGCTGCAGGTAAACTGACCAGGATGCCTGGAATCGTTGAGGCTGAGGCGATGAAGCCTATCCACTCTGTAGGCGTTCCAAGGGTTGAGGCAAATGGTTTCAGCACAGGATTCTTGGACATTGTCGAGCTTAAAATTGCGAAAAGTCCCATGATGCAGATTGTTAGAAAAACGCTGTGTCTGGCTTTGTTTGAAGGTGAAATCATTAATGAGACCTTTCTAAACGCCGTCTAAACTTTTTCTCTAGTCTTCTTTAGTAAAAAATCTCTTTGTTGCTTGCGGTCCATTTTTTCCAGTTCTTTCTTGTGTTTTTCGCGAAGGAGCTTGAGCTTACAGTAGTTATATAGGGCATTGTAAACATATTCGGCTTTCTCCACTGCATCAAAATCATCTTTTGCATCAAACCTGGCCCCAGTCATAATTGCATCTAGCCCTATTCCTTCAGGTGCTGAGTTCTTGTCGCTTGTGTCTGCAGAGTGCACAATTTTGGCAAGTCTATGGAGCACAGGGTCTTTGAGATTATATTCTTCAATAATCGTTTCGAAACTGCATTTTCCACCTTTGTGGCCTAGCTTAGCTTGAGGCGCATCGAATGATATGGCCCCTTGCGTTTTTACAATTTCTTCAATCTTCTCCGCGGGCACAAAAATGAATTCTGCTTTTGGGTCGATGAATTTCAAGATAAGCCATGGGCAGGCGGTTCTGTCGACATGAACGTAGTCTCGGGTTACCCATTTCACTGTTTTTCACCCGTAGTTATTGATTGTTCTGGTTGAGAATAAACGCTTTTTGATTTAGCTTTGTTTTTTATATCTCTACAGGTTTAAACCCCATGGCTTTCTCACAGCTATTGCTTGATCATCGAAGCAGACATGAACTTGAAATGACGTATCCAGACTTCCGAATACGTCCAAGTCACAAACACCTAATCGACATTCTCTTTCCGAAACTGCCCTCCTACATTCACTCAGCATACTAGCAAGACTCAGATTTTCCTACTTCTTCAAGAAAGAACTATTTTCTGCAACAAGAGAACAGTCTCGGTTTTGAAGTTGCCTACAACTGGAAATTTATGCGAAAAACTATGTTCTGACAACCTAATAAGAATCTAGAGTTTCAAAAGAGAATAATGAAAAACTTGAAAAAGTCGAGGGAAGTGTGATCAAGGATTTTTCTTGCTCTTTACTTCCACTTCCACATTCAATTCTTTAACTCGAGCTTCGATGAATTCTGCAACCTTTTCCTGACTATACGTCTTGTCCTGCTCTTGCTTTTTCAGTTGCTCCTTTATTGTTTTTAGGACTGCTTCCATGTTAAAAGGCTTCATTATATATGCGTCTGCATCTCTGTTTACTGCTTCCATTGCGTTTTGCAGCGTTGGATAGCCAGTTATAATTATTTTCCGCATCTTAGGTGTGGTATTTTTTATTCTTGTTAGAAGTTCTATCCCTTCCATGTCAGGAAGTCGAATGTCTATTAAGGTCAGATTATAGAATTGCTTTTTCGTTTTTTCAATTGCCCCTCTTGCAGTGCCTACTGACTCAACAGCATATCCTTCATCTTTAAGTATTGCCGTCAGCACCTTTCTGATGTTTTCGTCGTCGTCAACAATAAGGATTCTAGCGCTGTCACCCATGATCTT
>JAOULW010000017.1 GCA_029881805.1 Candidatus Bathyarchaeota archaeon | reverse complement strand
GAATCGCTCGTTAAAGAATTTGAAGATAATGGATTCAAGATAGAAAATGTTTACTCGGATGTTGCCGGCAAAGCATTTGATCCGAATTCACCGGAAATTGCAGTTGTCGCTAAAAAATCGTGATACATTGGATTTGGTTGGTTGGGGTAAAGTTTTATCCAACCAACCAATGTGCACACGCATCGGTTGTGAAAAAACATGGAAGGTCAGTCTAATGTGTGGCTAGAACAAAAAGGGGAATATGGCTTCTTGACTGCGTTTCGAGCTATACTTTAGGAAGAGTCTCCAGGACCTTGGCGAGAGGTTTGGTTCCGAGGTAAATGTTCGGCACGGGAAGGTCGCGGAAGCCCACTACCGTGATGCCTGTCGTGTCAACCTTGAAGGCCTTTTTTTCTTCCTCGGCGATGATTTCGGTTATTTTCTTCGCCAATCGATCTTTTGCGTCTTGGGGCAAAGCTGGACCGCTTATCTCAACTATCGGCATGTTATCTCCAATCCTTTTCTGTTGATCAGGGGCATATGCCCTTTAGGAAGTAGTGTCGAATCGAGGGAAAAGGTTTGCGGGTTGTTATGGAGAAGTTTAGCATTGACCAAAAAATCGAATTCTAATCCAAACCCAAACAACTTCGCTCTTTTAATCACTCTTACTCTCTCATACTCACACACATACTCAGCGCGCGCATTATCGATTTTTTGGTCGGTTTGGTTTAGGTAAGATTCTATCCACCATCAAAATGATATTGTCTTCTTTTTTTTAGCAAAAGATAACTCTAGAGTAGAGTCCCCTTATAGTGAACAGAAGCAGGACAGCCTAGACATCTATTGTCTAAGTAAAGATTGCAATTACCACAGTTCTTCTCGCATGGAGTGATTTTCTTTTTCTCTGGGTGGAAGTTTATGGGCACGACAAAATTCCGAATAGGAGTTAGTATGACGTTGAATTCCATATCTTTTACAAGCGGATTCGATCTAATATGGGAATCTGCGCAAGAAATTATAGACCTTATATTTTCGCCTATTAACAGAACAGTTAGATTATATCTTCCAGAGGTCAAAAAACTGTTAAGGTAAAAAGGGCACTCATCTAGAGAACCTAGAAGATGTTCGACATCACTAGTAACTATATCAATTTTCGCAAGAAATAATTGGGCTTTTTTAACGTCCATTCCGATAAAATGTGTCAACGTGCCCGTCTTCTTTAGTTTATATATTCTTGAACTCACCGCGGGCTGCGATATTCCAAGGCGTTTTGCGAGGTCGATTTGTGGGATCTCGGGATCTTGAGATAACAGTTTTAAGAGCTTTCTATCGACATCGTCTATCTTTACCAAGTTCTCACTGCACAAAGATAGGACATACGTACTATATAATAATTAAGAAATGCTTATATTCAATAAGAATTTCTAGTCTCATGGTTATATTATACAAACAGAATGTTTATTAATTATTGCAGAGTGATATTGTTACACAATTTTAGAGGGAGAGAAGGGGAGGAACATGAAAAATAGACTGTCTAGTGTAAAGGTTATAGTATTTTTGGCGATATCGCTTTTACTAATAAGTGGGATTTTGTTAAACTTAAAACCTGTTTTGGGGAAAGACCAATTGTTAGGTGCCATTTGGACAACAGACCCTCGTGGAGAACAGGTTAACGGAAACTTGTACTCCAACCCGAGAGACGTTTACTTGGTTGGAGGGCCACATAAAGCAGGAGCTTTGGACTTCGCACAGGGGTGGTATTGCTTCCAGGTAACTGACCCCTCCGGCAACTTGCTTAGCACGGATGGTGATGAGGACAGGAGGTTTTTCGTCAATAGTGAAGGTCGCATTACGCAGGCTGTGAATCATCGTTTAAAGATTGTGAATGGCAAAGGAATAGTACAGCTTTGGCCGTTCCAATACTCACCCAAAAATGGCGGTGAGTACAAGGTTTGGGTGACAAGCGAAACCAGTTACAATATTTTCGGTTTCATTCCTTCACTGTGTAAAACAGACAACTTCAAGGTCGGTAAATGGACGAATGACGTTGTAAAATATTTTGAGCTTTGGGTCACTGATGGAGTATCTGGATTATCAGAAGTAGAGTTTTATGTTAACTACAGAGTTGATCCCGATGGACCGGGTCCTCTCCCGCCAGGTCCATGGACAAGCGGGCAACTAACGTGGGTTCCCAATCCTGACCCAGAAAGCCCACTTGACGTCTTCCAATACGATACAACGTTTACCATCGGCTCCTACATCTATTGGCAGTTCACCTTTTCGAATGCAGTCGGTTTGATGCCTGAAATACATGGACCAGAGCTGATAACTGGCGAGATGACGAACAAAGAATTTCTGTTTCGAATTAATGGTCACCACTATAACAGTCGACCGACGGAAGATGTCAAGGTACCCGTCGAAGGTTCGCACATTGTGCTCTCAAATGGCACACACACGGTTGATACCTATACAGACGAAGATGGGTATTACGAGTTCATAGCAGTAGTGCCTGAGGTTTCACAGACTCCTTGGGATTACAAAGTATCCTTGATAGGGAATAGTCTGGAGATCCTAGCTTGGTTTGAGCATCAAGCCGATAGTGCCGTTGACGAGACTTTTGACTTCTACGACTTCGCGGCCTACATGTCCAACCTCGAAATGGTGACCTATCCAGAAATACCAACGTTCCACATTGTATGGACGCCTTCGAATGAAGGCGAAGGGCTGTACAAACTAAGTTCTACGAATCCCGGTTCATTCCACTTTAATATAGAGAGTTGTGGAGCCCCCGGATCACCTGTGTTCATCGAGATTTTTCTGCCGCCTTTTGGAGCAAATGATGAACTTGATTCGCCCAACTTCTTCTTCCACCATCAATACATAGGAGGCACCTATGTTCTTGACCTACATGTTTACGATGCTGAGTCGGACGCGGACATCACTGCAGACTTCACGTTCGTCGAGTCTGGCGAGAAGAATGCCACCATCTCGGGCGTTATGCCAGATTCTGGAGAAATCATACTGTCGTTGCACCTCGACTATCAAATAGAAGGTTCACTCACACAAACTGATATTGACAAGTTCGACTCTTTTGAATACATAATCACCGTCTTAACCCACGGCTCCATTAGAGGAGTACGTTTTGAAATGAACCCTGGTTAGGATACTGAAAAAATATATTTAAGTCCACCAAATTCAATAAGTACAATATATACGACCTGCATTGTTGTTACTGAGCAAGATTATTGAGTGACAAGCATATGCCGTTAGATCTTACCCCAGAGAAACTGCTGGAAAGAGCAAAGGATCAGGAAAAAAAATATGGATGGCTCTATGCTGTTTGGTCTTATGAGCAAGCCCTACATTCTGCAGCGGAGACCAGTTCATTTGCAGCAGAAATCTGGCAACGAATGGGCTTTTGTTATGAACGAGCGTCCAGACAGACTGAAGATCTGGAAGAATTTGCCAAGCTCAGACGTCATGCGGTCGAAGCGTACCGGGAAGCTGCCAAACTATTTGAAAAGATAGATGACATGACGAATGATGGAAAAAATGCGCAATGCAATGCTCTTGCTGAATATGTGGGTTCTTGGTTGGCGTCTACGCCGTCAGAAAAGGCAAAGATGCTTGATGGATGCCGCAAATTCGGAGCCGAAGCGTTACAAGCGTTTCAAACGGCAGGAGACGAGCTGAATTACGGGAAGACGTGCAACCTCATGTTGCTATGTCTCTTCGAGCGCCTATATGTTGCGCCGACCCATGAGGAAAAGCGAGTTATCGCTCAAGAGGGAATGCAGCTAAGTAACGAGACTATTTCGATTCTGTCGAAGCTCGACGACAAGAGCGAACTCCTTCAGGCCTATTCAATAGCGAGCCTTCAAAACTGGTACGTCGCGGACATTGTGAGTGAACGGGAAGAAAATAGGAAGGAGCTGGCAGACCTAAGCGTGAGTTACTCGGACAAAGCGGTGGCCCTGTCTGGAGAGACGGACGACCCCTATGATATTGCGCTGTCCCGTTGGGCAGCGGCTTTGTGCGCCCTTGCATTCACTGAGGACATAACGACCGCGCTGGAGTATGCCAAAGAAATGTTGCAACAAGGGGTTGTCGTAAACGATAATTACCTAAGAGGGGTCGCGTCTTACATCTTAGCGTACGCCTCAGATTGGATGGTTCCCAAAGAAGCGAATCCAGATAAAAAGAAGGAACGATGCGAGGAGACCATTAAATACGCCGAAGACGCCGAGCGCTATCTTGCGCGTGTCGCTCAGGATTCCATAATTGCAGAAACCTTTCTGTTCTATGGTCAAAGCTGCTCGTCTCTTGCCTATGAATCGGCCAGCTCATCACAGAAACTTGCACTGTCAAAAAAAGCAGTGGAAGTTGGACGGAAGGGATTAGAATATGCAGTCCGTTCTGGATCCCCAGACGCTGTAGGCTCAACTCTTCACGCTTTGAGCAAGGCACTACATTTCTATGCTAATCTGGAGCTCAACACAGGTTACAAAAGGAAACTGCTAGAGGAAGCACTAGGTTACCGAAAAGAGTACAACAAAATCGTTGAAAGAGCCTTTCCATCTATGGATTGGGTTCTAGGCGTAGGCAAGGTCTATGCGGCTCAAGTAGAAGCGGAGCTAGCGAGATTGGAAGCAGACCAGGACAAGAAGAGAACACTTTTGGAACAGGCCATTGCAGATATGGATGACGGAGTGTTGAACTGCAAAAAATGGGTGGTGCCTCGCCCTACGCCATCCCTCATAAGTATCGTCGCTGGGTTCGAAGACTCGTTTGGCAAAATATTAGATGAGTTTTATCTGTTAACTGAAGACCCGAGAATCCTTCGCAAAGCAAATGGAGTCTACAGTGACGCGGCAAAACGATTCAGGGAAGTTGAGTTGATCAGCCGTGTTGCTGAGTCCTACTGGAAAATAGCGAGAAACCAAGACCGGCTAGGTGATGGGGCGAAGGCTGCCAGAAACTATGTCAAAGCGCACAACGAGTATAAGGTCACGGCTGAGAGGATGCCGAGTTTTTCGAATTTTTTTATGGACTATGCTTTATACATGAAAGCGTGGAGCAAAATCGAGAAAGCCAAGGTCGCTCACAACAACAGGCGACATGCCAGTGCAATGAAATACTACAGAGAGACAGCGAGCATTCTGAAGCAAACGAAACTTTGGAGTTACCTTTCTTCAAACTTCTTGGCGTGGTCACTTCTGGAGAAGGCGGAGTCACTCAGCAGGAATGACAGAAGCCCGAAGTCGATTGAAGCGTTCAATAACGCAGCCGAGATCTTCCGCGAAGCCAAGAACTCACTTGGAATCGCTGCTGACGAAATTGTGGATCCAGACGAAAAACACTTTGTTGAGAGGTTAATCGAAGCTTCTGATATGAGGGTGGAATATTGTTTTGGAAGAGTCGCCATTGAGGAAGCAAAAGTCTTGGACAGGCAGGGTGAGCACGTTGCAGGAGCTGAAAAATACGGGTCAGCAGCTAAAGTGTTCCAAACTATCGCGGACGCGAGGTCAGAGCAAGACCGTAGAGAGCTGCAGCCTGTGACCTATCTTTGCAGAGCCTGGCAGAAAATGTTGATGGCAGAGGCGAAGTCTTCTTCAACTCTGTATGGAGAGGCAGCAGAACTCTTTGAAAAAGTCAAGGAGCACACTCTTGATCAATCATCAAGCTCACTCGCTTTGGCTCACAGTAGCTTCTGCAAGGCTTTGGAGGCTGGAGTGGATTTCGAAATCACAAGAGACATTGAAATCTTTTCTGTCGCCAAGAAACACATGGAAGTCGCCGCGAGTTATTACATCAAATCAGGCTTTCAGACAGCAGCGGAATACGCCAATGGTATGCAACGCCTCTTCGATGCTTACATTTTTATGGAAACTGCCAAGGGGGAGACAGATCCAGAGAAGAAAGCAAGATACTACATGATGGCTGAAAAGGTTCTACAATTCTCTATTGGATCCTTCACTAAGGCGAAGCACCCGGAGAAAATTGAGCAGGCTCAACAGATTCTAGCGAGGGTTCGAGAAGAAAAAGAACTAGCAGGAATGTTGAGCGAAATTTTGCATGCTCCCACAATCGTCTCATCAACTTCAAGCCTCGTCACACTGACCCCTAGAGAAGAGAAGGCCGTGGGTTTGGAAAGTTTCGAACGCGCAAACATTCAGGCCACATTAGTTCCTCAAATCCAACAAGTCAAAACTGGAGAAGAATTGACCCTAGAAATGCACATCGCCAACGTAGGAAAAGAAGCGGTCTCACTTGCATACATTAATGAAATCCTTCCTGAGGGCTTCGAGGTAGTTACCAAACCAGATTATTGCCAAGTTGAAGATGCACATGTTAACTTGAAGGGAAAACGACTTGATCCCTTGAAGACCGAAGAGATCACGCTAACATTGAAATCATGCGATGAAGGCTCGTTTGAGGTCAAACCCAAAATTGCGTATCTTGATGAAACAGGTCATAAACTGTTGTGCGAACCAGAGCCTGTGACCATCGAGGTTTCAGAGGTGTTTCCGAGTCGGGTTTCCACGGGATACGCAGAGCTGGACAAATTGTTGATCGGTGGGATACCTGAAACTTATTCAGTCATTTTGACTTCACCGTTTTGCGATGAAAGAGACTTGCTGGTCAAAAGATTTCTGCGAGAAGGAGTTGGTAAGGGTGAAATTGTATTCTACATTACTGTTGAACAGGACAAGTTCGCACATCTTGCCGAGGAATACAAGTCAAACTTGTACCTTTTTGCCTGTAACCCTCACGCAGACAAAACAATCAAGAGCTCGCCTAATATATTTGAACTCAAAGGTGTTGAAAAACTAACTGAAATCAGCATTGCCTTGACAAAAACACTTCGTGAACTAGGAGAACCGAAAGATGTCGCCAAAAGAGCATGTATTGAAATAGTTTCAGATGTCCTACTTCAACATCAAGCAGTTCAAACGAGAAGATGGTTGACTGAGCTTATCACGGAGTTGAGAGCAAAAGGGTTCACTACGTTGGCGGTGATGAATCCTCTGATGCATCCGCCTCAAGACGTGCAAGCGATTCTGGGCCTCTTTGAAGGAGAAATCGCCCTCGAGGACAGAAGAACAGAAAGAGGTTCGCAAAGGTTCCTCAAGATTAAGCGCATGTATAACCAGAAATATCTGGACAGCGATTTACCTCTCCAAAAAGAAAAACCAGATGTGACCATCGAGGTTTCAGAGGTGTTTCCGAGTCGGGTTTCCACGGGATACGCAGAGCTGGACAAATTGTTGATCGGTGGGATACCTGAAACTTATTCAGTCATTTTGACTTCACCGTTTTGCGATGAAAGAGACTTACTTATCAACAGATTTCTGGAAGAAGGAACGCGCGAAGAGGCGATAGCATTCTACGTTTGTACAGAGGTAAGTGGAATGGATGCTCTTGCTCAGGGATTTCAGTCAAAGTTTTACATTTTTGTTTGCAACCCTCGAGCAGACATTATGATCAAGGATTTACCTAATGTGATCAAACTGAAGAGAGGCGTGATAAACCTGACTGACATAAATATTGCTTTGGCCAGTGTTTTTCGCAGAATAGACGAGTCGCCTAGTGGTTCACGAAGAATTTGTATTTCCATAGTATCTGATGTCTTGCTTCAGCATCAGGTCGTTACCACCAGAAGATGGTTAAGCGAGCTTGTCACGGGGTTGAGGGCGAGAGGTTTTACTACGTTGGCGGTGATGAATCCTCTGATGCACGCGCCTCAAGACGTGCAAGCAATCTTGGGCCTCTTTGAAGGAGAAATCGCATTAGAGGATAGAGCAACCGGAAAGGGTTCACAGAAGTTTCTCAAGATCAAACGGATGTACAACCAAAAATATCTGGACAGCGAGCTGCCTCTGACAAGAGAAAAACTGGTAAAGTGATGCCAAGTCCACAGCTTGTACATGCTGTTTGAAGTCGCCAAAAATCCGCAGTAGGATGCGTTACGTTGTCCGTCGGTCATATGTTAGTACGAATAAATTATATACTTCTTTCAATATTTATGTGAACGTTAAACTAAGGTTGATGGAAAAATGGTCATCGGAAAAGTAGAGACTGGGATAACAGGCCTCGACGCGATGCTACGAGGCGGCTTTCCAGAAGGAAGAATGATATTGATAACAGGTGGACCGGGAACTGGAAAGACAATTTTCTGCTCGCAATTCCTGCACTATGGCGCCACCAAAGAAGGAGAAAAGGCGGTCTACGTAAGTCTAGATGAGACCAAGAACCACTTCGTAGAAGAGATGTTAACCTTCGGTTGGGATTTTAAGAAGTTAGAGCAAGAGGGAAGGTTCACTTTTATAGATGCATCTGATGTCAGGCGTATTCCAGAGCAGGCATTTCAGGCTAGGCAGGTCGGCAAACTGCCCGTGAGTGGAAAGGAACTTGCACGTGCACGCTTGATAGACAATATTTTCAAGACATTTGAGGGAGGGCGTAGTATTGACAGATTTATTGGCGATATTGGTGCTCGACGAATTGTGCTCGACTCAATGTCTGGTCTTACGTTTCGCTTTCCAGAGGCTTGGGAGAAAAGGCAGGCAATATTAGATATTATGGAGGCTTTGAATAATATAGGAGCTACTTGCCTCATTACAAGCGAAGCTATATCAACAGGTGAAGAAAAACAGGTGCAGCCGGAAGAGTACTTGTCTCAAGGCGTTATTAATCTGCAGACGCTTCGAACAGGAGAACGTGCTGTGAGAATTCTGAAGATGCGCGGCACTGAAGTTGATTCTGTTCCGAGACCTTATAAAATAGGAGAAACAGGGATCGAAGTCTACTCTGATCAGAGCATCTATCAGACCTAGGCGAGGTACTGAAAACTCGAGACTACTTCTGAGAACACTGCAAAACAATTTATTTAGATGATGAAAGCAGGTTTACATTCGCAAGCCAGTTGGCTTGGAATACGAATTTGGAACAGTGAACTTCAATGTCTATATAGCTCCGGACTATGACGACTCAGTCCGTTTCTCAATAAGCTAGGATTGCGCGCGTTATGTTTGCTTCTGCCAAAAAATCTCTCCACATTTCCTAGGTAGAGCACCCACCATAGAAAGCTTTTTATTCTGTACAATCGCAAACATTGACTATTCCGTATTCAGATTCCCGTGTGAAATACCCGATTTAGGTACTTGAAAATGATAATGTCAATAGATGTTCGCGAAAAAGAAACTTTCCGTTTTGTTTTGGAAAGAGAGAGAATGCTCAAGTTAAAGTTGAAGGCTCTCAGACGCGGCGTCTGGTTCAAAGCGTTAAGCAGAATTGACCGAGCACTGTTTAATTTAACGATAAAGATTGTTCACGGAGTACGAAGCTTTGCTTTGGCCAAGACAGTTTTCACCGTGGTGAGAAAGTTGGAAGATGCTCTTGAAAACAGATTTTTGAATACAATAAAGGAAGCTGGTTTTTTGCTTGCTCGCAAGCTAAGTTTTTTCGCTCAAAAATGGGGCAATGACTCTGCCCGTGCATGGGCATTTGACAAGTCATTCGTGAAGTTTTTAGCGATAATGCACCTAAACAACCCGAGAGCGTTCAAGCCATGACGCGCAGCCAGTATGGTAAAAGGATATATTTACCATGCTAAATTTCGTTTATGCAGCTTTAATCTGCGTATTTTTCCTTGTTTACGTTTGGTCGTTCTATAATCTGCCCATTTTGATCGCTGGTGTCAGACATTTTCGTAGAAGCAAAAGAAAGTCTGAGAAAAGTGTTGAGGAAAGTTTGCCCACCTTTTCGATCGTTGTGCCAGTGAAGAACGAGGAGAGGGTCATAGGCAGACTGTTGGATGCACTGGTGAAGTTGCGATATCCGGCTGACAAGAAGGAGATAATTATTGTCGAAGATGGGTCCACTGATGGAACGCTTGATGCTTGTTTGAAATATGCGCGGGAGCCAGGCCTTAATGTAAGGGTTTTGCATAGGTCATCTTCTAACGGTAAGCCTTCCGCTCTAAACTACGGGATCAAGAACGCAAGAGGGCAGATTGTTGGAGTTTTTGACGCGGACAGCGTTCCTGCTAATGATGTGTTGTTGTCTGCTAGCGGATATTTTGCGGATTCTGAGGTCGCCGCAGTTCAGGGCAGAACATTGTCGATTAATTCCGAAGAAAACATGTTAACCAAGTTCATTTCCTACGAGGAGGCTGTCTGGTGCGAGACCTATTTACGAGGAAAGGATGTTTTGGATCTATTTGTTCATCTGAAGGGTAGCTGCCAGTTCATAAGGCGTGATGTCTTGGAAAAGGTTGCAGGCTTTGATGAAAAGGTCTTGTCTGAGGACATGGAGGTTTCGGCGAGGCTCACTGAAAAGGGCTACAGGATTAGGTACGCTCCGGATGTTCGGTGTTGGCAAGAAACCCCGGGTGATTTGAAGCAGTTATTTAAGCAGCGCACAAGGTGGTTTAGGGGGACGATGGAAGTTGCTTTCAAATATGGCAGGCTCATCGCTAAACTGAGCAGGAAAAACCTTGATGCTGAAGCCACCTTGTTTGGACCTTTCGTGTTGATTGCTTCCCTGCTGACTTATTTTGCGGCTTTCTGCACATTCTTTACTACTTTTCCGTTTGATATTATGTGGCAGTTTTTGGTGCGGTTCATGGCTGTGATCACGACGGTTACCGTGTTGGTCTGTGGTCTGGCGTTGGTTTATGCCTCGAAACCGAGAAGGTTGGCAAATTTGCTGTGGCTTCCGTTCATCTATTTCTATTGGAGTCTACAGACACTTATTGCGCTGTACGCGGTTTTGCTCATTCTTTTGCGAAGACCAAGAAGATGGGTGAAGACTGAGAAGAAAGGTGTTGTGAGGAATTCTGCGATGAATGTTGGCGGTGTCATAAGTCATGGGTGAGAATGCGCTGGAAGTTTTGGGTTCGGGTAAGAGTGTTGCATTAGAGTTTGAAGATAAACCAGCAATTTCGATTCTGTTGCCTGCGTATAATGAGGCAGACATAATTTCGAAAATTATTAAGGCTTATCATGATGAGATTTGCGGGAAGTTGCCTACGGTGCTTGTTGTTGCTGAGGATGGTAGTACTGATGGAACCCGGGAGATTTTGACTTCTTTGAAGAGGGAGGTTCCTATGATGTTATTGTCTGATCATAACAGAAAGGGGTATGCAAAGGGTGTCGGTGATGCTTTGAAGAGTTGTGATAGCGATTGGGTTTTCTTTTCGGATTCTGATGGGCAGTATTTTCCGTCTGATTTTTGGAGTTTGTGGGAGAATCGTGATGGTTATGACATGGTTATTGGTCGTAAGCTTCGTAGGAGTGAAGGTGTGCACAGGACTGTTTTGGCTAATGGCTTTCACAAGCTAGTGAATGGTTTGTTTGGTTTGAATTTGCATGATGCTGATTGTGGTTTTAGATTGATTCGTAGAAAGGTTGTTCGTACTGTGGTTGATGACGTTAGATTTCTTAAGTATAGTTTTTGGGCTGAGTTTACGATTAGGGCTTGTTTGAAGGGCTTTAGGGTTTGTGAAGTGCCGATTAGTCATGGTAGTCGAGTGCATGGTGACACACATATCTATAAGCCTTCGAAGATTCCGATGATAATTCTCAAGCAGCTTCAGAATCTGGCTCGTTTATATGTGGACTTGAGAAATGGTTCTTAGGATTGCAAAACGTCTTTTAGATTTTTTGATGGAAAAGAATTGACAACGCCCAAAGTAATTGCAGTTGTGCCTGTGTATAATGGTGAGCCATTAGTTGTAATAGGCGCCATCAAGTCTCTTCTCTTACAAGACTACCCTTGTCTAAGAATAGTGGTTGTAGATGACTGCTCCAAAGAGCCGTTGTATTCATTATTGTTGAAAGAGTTTTCTGATTTCCATCAGTTGACAGTACTAAGAAATGAAAGGAATGCTGGTTTCGCTCAAACTTTGAATAGGGCTCTTGAATCCGTTATAGATGAAACTTTCCTTTTGGTATTAGAACAAGATTGCGAATTATTGGATACAGATTATATCACAAAAGCTCTCAAACATTTCAATTGCGACTACGTCGGTGTAGTTTCGGGGGAGAATTTACTTCCTCCTGATGAGAATTTGTCTTTGGTTAAAAGAATATTTGTAAATCATTTATGTGAGAATGTTCACGATTCAGGTGTGGCTGAAGTTGGTTTCTCATTACTGAAAGCTGATGTTTTTCGAATTGATGTTCTCAAAAAGGTAGGCGGCTTTGAATCTTCGGCTGAATGGAAGCTTGCGAGTGAAGAACATATTATATCTTGCAAAATACGATCTTCAGGGTACAAGATAATAAAAGATTCAAATTTGCAATTTAGGGCGTATTGGGGTAGACAGGAAAAATTGTGGCAGAATCTTGGGAAGGAAGCCATCTATGGTCGGGGTCTCGGATGGGCTCTGGCTAGGGCGCAATCTGATTTGAAAATTGGAGAGAGTGAACAACTTAAATCTAAGAGGTTTAGTAGGATGATTCAAGTGCAATATGTCTTGCTGACAGTTTTCTCAGTGTTCATGTTTTTGTATTCCCCGTTGTTGTCATTAGCATTGTTGTCTTTAACTACGTTGGTGCAATTTGCCTATTTGATTCATCGATCGTTTGTTTTCAGTCGCATCAAAGAAAAATTGCTATTCGTTGCCACAGGTTTTATGAGAAGCTGGATCTACGTTCCCAATTTCTTCATTGGTTTCCTGTATGGCCTTATTCTTAGATGTAAAGAAAGAGTGTTTGAGTAGTTAGGACTAGTTGAGCGTTGAGGTAAATACTTTTGAGAATTGTCATGGTGGCTCCTTTTAGTGTATATCCAAAAGGTACGGTTTCTATTAGGATGTTACCTATAGCAACAATGTTAGCAAAACGTGGTCATAACGTCTCTATAGTTGTTGCTCCCTATGACAATTCATCTGAATCTGGGAAAGAATATGTCCTTGAGGGTGTCAAAATCTACAACATAAAGTTCAGAGATTTTCCTCTGGTTAAGTATCCTTTAACTCTGATCAGTGTTTGTCAGAGAATATTTCGTCTGCGTCCTCAATGTGTTTATGCTTTTAAGCCAAAAGGGTATAGTGGTTTGGTTGCGATGTTTTTGGCTTCATTAAAGCGTTTTGGTTTTTTGAAAAACTTGAAGTTAGTACTGGACTCAGACGATTTGGAAGGATATGGTGGTTTTTCTGACTACTTTAGGGAACTTTCTATTTACCCAAAGAGTATGTTGTATTTTTTTGATTTTCAGGAACGATGGATCCCCAAGCATGTAGACGCAATAACGGTTGCCAGCCGAGCTTTAGAGACGAGAATTATAGAAAGGGGCATATCTCCCGACAAGGTTTTCTATGTTCCAAATGGTGCACCACAGCGAGACTTTAATGTGGACGATGACGAAGTTGTGGTTTTAAGGAGAAGCCTAGGTCTAGAGAACGTTCCCGTAATTTTGCTTTACACTAGGTTTTTTGAATACAAAGTTGAGAAGGTAATTGAAGTTTTGAAGTGTGTTAAGAAAGAGCTGAACGATGTTAAGCTTTTGGTAATTGGCAAGGGAGAATTCGGTGAAGAGAAGAAACTTGAGGATTTGGCTTTGAGAGAAGGGCTTAACGACTCCGTAGTATTTGGCGGTTGGATTGAATCCAAGGACATACCTAAGTACCTAGCTATTGGCGATGTGGCTATGTATCCTTTTGATGATACTCCTTTGAACAGAGCTAAGTGTCCTGGGAAACTTGTGGAGCTTATGATTGCTAAACTGGCTATTGTCGCCGATAGAGTTGGACAAATCGCAGAATATATTAAAAATGGAGAATCGGGAATTTTAGTGGATTCTGATGCTCCTACTAGAGAATTTGCTCTCTCTATCGTGAAAGTTCTAAAAAACGGTGCATTACAAAGAAAGTTGGGTGTGAATTCTCAAAATAGGATTTTAAACGCTTTCAACTGGGCTAAGCTCACGGATGAAGTGGAACGGGCAATATCCTTTGCAAGGAAAGGAACTTTATGAACGAAGAGAAGTCGCAAGACGCGTTGGAAATGCAAAGAAAATTGGAACTCAAGATTAGAGTTTTGTGTGGAAAGACCGCGTCTGTTGAAGAACTTCAAAAGGCGTATGATGAATTCCATTCTTTCCTTCTTAGGTATGGCGTTCGTGGCAAGTTACCACAAGATTATTTGTACAAGAGCAGTTTATCGCCAATCGACAAGCTTTTTCTAGAGAAAATAGGTGGGGGAAAATCTGTTTTAGAGATAGGATCGGGAGACGGACATTTTTTGATTGCTTGTGCTAGGAAAGGAAACTCGACGATTGGGTTAGATATATCTGAAGTGATTGTTCGTCGGTTAGAAGCTGCGCTTGAGAAAGAAAGAGTGACTGCGGGATTGAAACTCGGTGATGCAAGGAATCTAGAATTTCCCGACCAAACCTTTGATTATGTTGTTAGCAAAGACTTGATTGAACATATACCTGGAGCAGATTTGCAGCTTCACTTGCGTGAGGTTTGGAGGGTTTTGAAACCTAATGGTTGTTATTTGATGTGGACGCCTTCTAAACTATTAGGCCATACCTCTCTTGGGTCCCATCTTAAAGAGTATTCGTTGTCAGAGGTTTTTTCGGAATTTAATAAAGGCCATTTTAAGCCGACTGTTATGAACCTTCATGTTTACATGCTTCTGAGAAGGACAAGCACCATTCCCGGTAATATCGTATCATGCCTTATCAAATATGAAAATATTATATTAGAACAGCTTCTCCAGAAGCTAGAAATAAACGTTCAGCACTCCTTGTTTTACCTTATAGTGCCTCCGATATGTATCGCTGCATACAAGGTCGATTCACAAAACAGTCAGCAGAGATAATGAGTGGCGAAAGAGACTTTGAATTTTGGGAACATACGAACCTATTTTGATAAATCGTTTATTCTAGTATTTGTTTTGTCGATTTTACTCCGTCAAATCTGGATTTTCAGTGTAATTGAACGGGACGAAGGTGGCATTGCAGTTGTCGCTTTGCAATGGCTAAATGGCTACTTGCCCTATGTTCATTCATTAAATAATGCTGGTCCATTAGCATACGCCCTGTATTCTGCTTGCACTCTTCTGTTTGGCAGAGATTTCATTTCGATACGAGTCATGAGCAATATCATTTTTTTCTTATCTATTATTGCTATGTATTTATTTGTGAAAGACTGGTTTAATAAAAAAGTCGCTTTGGCGTCGTCGCTTTTTTACGGTATTTTCATGAGCTCTCCTATATATGAAGGTCAGCTTGCTTTGACTTCTAGTTTGTCAGCGCCGATAATTGTGTTCTCATTTTTCTTTTGTGGCATGTATATTAAAAACAATTCCAGAAAGTATTTGCTCATTGCATCGTTTCTCCTAAGCGCCGCAACCCTGATAAAAGTGATAGATGTACTTGGACTTTTACTTCTGATTGGTGCAATCTCGACAAGCTATTTCCATAATAAACTAAAGAGCTTTTGTGCAAAAAACCTATTGGGTGATTTGGTATGTGTTATAGTCGGTTTTAGTGTACTTCCTGCATTTTTCCTTACATATTTTAGTTTGGCAGGAGCTTTGGGTAACATGGTTGACGTTTTCATTAATAAGACTCTTGTAGGTTATCAAAGCATGTCCGATGTTCCATTTGGGATAATTTTTAATGTAGTAGCGCAAGGTTTGCCTCTTTGGGTTTTTGCTATTTTCGGCCTATTATTTTCTATTAGGAAAAAAAAGTTTGATCTATTTTTGATTGGATGGCTAGCTTTTGCCGTTATGATCGCGGCATTCCCCCCACATTTTGGGCACCGTTTCATATACTTAATAGCACCAGCATCAATTTTAGCGGGACTAGGCATTACAATAACTCTTGATAATCTTAATGGTGGCTTAAGAAAGAAAAAAAGGACTCTAAATGGCAAATTCGTTACGGCATTGTTAATGGTAGCTCTGTTAACTTTGTCTTTATTAACTGCCTTTGTATTTCAACTTGGGCAATATCCCCAGTATCACATGACTTCCCAGCTTTTCAATTTTAGTTGGGGCTATGCCGATTCAAGCTCTTATTCTACTCAGACTAAACTTGCAGAATTTTTAAGACTAGGCAGTGCCTCTGATAGTCAAATACTAGTTCATGCCTGGTCCGCCGAAATATATTACCTTGCGGGTAAACTGCCACCAAGTAAATACGTCTGGACGAGACCGGATGGAATCCAGATTCCTGAAAGCGAATATAATCGACTGATTGAAAGCGTCAAAAATCATGAATTTGAATTTATTGTTTTCTTTGACAATTCTTTCGCTGCACTTAGATATAGAATCAGCGATCCCATAGTCAACCAGACTTTAAACAATTATTTCTACTATGGAAACATAGATAACGCGTTTATTTTCAGTTGGCATAATTCTGTAGGGCAATCCATTTACTACAACTTTGTTGAGCACTTTCAATCTGCCTTGAAACTTTATTTTATGGATAGTACAACTATTCAAGATATAGATAATTATTTCAAAAGTGAGCCTATTTTTATTCCAGCTATCTATTCGTTGTCAATTAATGGTGATGTTAGAGACGCTATCTTTCATCATCCACCCTCTACAGGTAATAGTAGTATCGCTTATAATATGTTAATTCCTGAGAATGCTTCGTTAAAATTTGGAATTGCAATCAATCCTGCCATGTGGGAAAAAACTGATGGAGTAGATTTTGTCATCAAAATCAAAGATGGCAATGATACTCAAAACATTTGGGATTACTATCTGAATCCGAAAAATGTATTAATAGATAGAAAATGGCACGATATTGAAATGGATCTTCACGCCCATCGTGGCAAGGAAGTCACTATTTTCTTCATTACAATGCCAGGACCAGAAAATGATAATGGATATGATTGGGCATATTGGGCTACTCCAGTCATTTTAGTACGAAGGTGAAACTATTATTGAAATACGCACCTTCTTGTCTTTTGCGCAGTTTGTCCACCAAGAATTCCGACTTATACCTACTAGTATTTGGATTATTGTTCCGTCTTGGTCTTTCACCATTTTCGAGGGATCCTTGGGACATGAATGTATGGCAGACTGTCGGTTCAGCTATATTGTCTGGTCAAAATCCATACGCATTAACTTCCAATGGGCTAATTTATCCTCCCTTATGGGGTGCTTTTTGCGCAGCAAGTTATTTGTCATACACATTGACAACCAACCCTTTTCTATCATATTTTACGTTGAAGTTACCTATTGTCATAGCTGACATCTTGATCAGTTTAATCATAAAAAAAACAGTCTATAATCATACTCTCGACGTAACCAAAGCGCGAGCAGCAATGCTACTTTATCTTTTCAACCCTGTCACGATTATTGTCTCTTCACTTTGGGGCATGTTCGATGCCATTCCAACATTATTCGCCCTTCTGTCACTGCTTTACCTGTCACAAGGCCAATACCTAAAAAGCGGTTTAACTCTAGGTGCAGGAATAGGCTTCAAAGGCTTTTTCCCCGCACTGTTACTACCGTTTTTCTTATTTTATATATGGAAGAACGAGAAAAGAGTATCAGATTGCCTCAGTTTCAGCATCTATACAGCCTTAGTTCCAATAGTAATCTCGATACCGTTCCTCATAACGGATTCTAATACATACATATCTATGATACTTTTCCCCATCAAAAGGTTGCCCCAACATTTAACATACTGGTTTTCAATAAGCGAGCTTCTCAAAGCAAATGCGATTTCCACAGCCACTATTATCTCTCTCAGTTCCGTTGTCTCGCTTTCATTATTTCTAGCACTCTACCTTTTTCTCGCTAAAGAGATAAGCGTATGGCCGATGAAGAGTGACCAAGACAAAATGAGTTTTATTTTGAAAGGTACAATTCTGGTGATAATCACCTTCTATCTGACATCGAGTACCGTGAACGAACAATACTTCATTTGGGCAATTCCTTTTCTAATATTGTACATAGAAATTTACAATCAGTCACTGAAGTTTCCTTTCTACTGCCTCTGTATCCTTGACACGTTTTTTCTCTTTCTAAACGTAGGTCTTAGCTTCTTCACACCAATAGCTGACATACCATTTTGGTGGACTAGTTTTCAATATTCAGCTCCATCTATGGCACTTATGATCTTAACTGGAATCTTGTTTTCAGTAGTTTGCATAATAGTATTCCTAAAACTGCGCAAACCTTTAGCCCCGAACTCCTCAATCGTCTTTGACCGTGTAAGGAAAAGATCAAAGCTATGATAAATTTTATATATTTATCGAATTAAAAACCGTACAATCATTTATTAAAAATGATTTGGTGAACCTAAAGTGGATCGTATTTTGATCACGGGTGGCGGCGGTTTCATCGGGAGCCATCTCGCGAGATACCTGTACCAGCAAGGTCACTTTGTAAGAGTAGCCGATGTCAAATTCGACGGCTATATCCAAGAAAAACACTACAATGAAAAACTAACCCTCGACCTAAGAAACTGGGAAAACTGTCTTAAAGCGACAGAAAACATAGACAAAGTTTACAATCTAGCAGCAAACATGGGCGGCATAGGCTTCATAACAACAGTAGGCGCAGAAGTAATGCACGACAACACCCTAATAAACACCTACATGCTCGAAGCATCAAGACAAAACAAAGTGAAAAGATTCCTGTTCAGCAGCTCAGCATGCGTTTACCCAACATACCGCCAAACAGACCCAAACGTCACAGGACTAAAAGAAGAAGACGCTTATCCAGCAGATCCAGACAACTTCTACGGCTGGGAAAAACTCTACACTGAAAAAATGTGCCAAGCCTACCAACGCGACCACAATATGGACATCCGCACACTCCGTTACCATAACATCTATGGACCAGAGGGAACCTACAAAGGCGGAAGAGAAAAATCTCCAGCAGCACTCTGTAGAAAAGTAGCCGAAGCACTAAACCCAGGCGAAATCACAATCTGGGGAGACGGCAAACAAACACGCTCATACTGCTACATCGACGACGCCGTGAAAGCAACAATAAAACTCATGGAATCAAACTACAACAAACCAATAAACATAGGATCAGACAGACTAGTTACGATAGATGAACTCGCCGACATAATAATCAAAACATCAGGAAAAACCATAACAAAAAAATATGACCCAACAGCCCCACAAGGAGTAAGAGGAAGAAACGCCGACCTCACACTAGTCAAAAAAATACTAGACTGGGAACCCCAAACAACACTCGAACAAGGCCTAGAAAAAACATACAAATGGATAGAAACAAAAGTAATCGAAGAAAGAGAACTCACGCAGACGTATGCGCAAAGGATTTAAAGCATTTTGGTTCCCTAACTAAAAGACAAGGTGAAAATTATGCCAAACGAGAGACTCGTTGCCTTTTTCCCATTTCTAGTAATTAGCGGTATATTGGTTTCTGCAATGGCGATGATGCTGTATTTAGATTGGATCGTAAATCACATTCTTTACAGTTATGATCTTCGTTTCAGCTTGGATTGGGCCGTGCCTTACTGGACAACATTGAGAATCACCATGCTATTGTGCGGTCTGGCAGCTGTCGCTGTCACCGTTGCTGGTTACAGCTCAAGCAAAAGGGCGAAAATGGAAAGCGACAAAACGGCTTTTGTATGCAAATCCTGCGGAGCCACGTGGGCTGAAGTTGACAAGATAGTACGGATTAGGGGTGAACTTCCAAAATTCAAAGTCCTCATCAATTGTCCTTCATGCGGTGAGAAACGTGCTGACCGCACCATAACTGTCAAAGATGACGATTTAGAAACTTTGGTGGAACACTAACCAAGACAATTATTTACGAACAACTTTCTCATCCAAATCTACAATTCCAATGTCGCTATCCGACTCTTTCGCGTCAGCTTTTCCCAAAACATAGTTGCAGTAGGGACAAACATTCACAAGCTTGGTCTTGCCATCACTGAAATCCAACATGACCAGAGGCTTGCCAAAAACCCGCTTACAATTGGGACAATTAGCAAGCAAGTGATTCTGGTTTTCCTTCGAAGACCGAACCTTACTGTTAACAGATTTAGTGTCTACCTTCTTAGAAACCGGCTTCTCACTGTAACCCTTGTTCAAGAACCCAAAAACTAAGACAACGCCGCTCAAAACCAAAGGAACAGCCAAACAAATATAGATCGAATTCAAAAACGCCCAATACGGACTAGCCCAATTAAAACTAAACTGCAAACCATAATCATAGAGCTCACCGTGCACGATTCCATTAAGCTCGTTCATCAAAAACAATACAAAAGCGCCACTGACAAGCCACACTATCAAAACAACACGTGCGAATCCAGAATTACTCAACAAATCCCTGAGTCCCATACGCCCACCAATCACTAATAGTTGCTTCAGTATAACAAAAGCATTATGAACTCAAAATCCAAATCTAAAATAATCCAACAACTACAAGGACAGAATCCAACAAACCCAATAAACCCAACAGCCATGTAAAAAGCGGAAAACGCACACCAATAAACACCCTAATACCCAACAGCCCCAAACTGTGAGGGTTCAGCCCATTTCTCAGAAAAGCTATTATTGCGCGCGCTAGTCTTCAGAAAAAGAAAATACTGGCAACATCACTTGCTCGGGACCCCACCCACAGTGGAGATATCTCCCGAAATCTGTCGTTAAATGTCTAGTTATCTCTTTTCTCCGGGGATCATGATACAATACGTATTCCTGAGATTTAAGCACTTATGGAAGAAAATTCTAGAAGTTATCTGGGTGGCTAACCCTCCACTTCTGGACACTAAATCCCTTGGAACTTTCAGATTACTGCCATTCTTCGTTCCTAGATCTCTAAACCCCTTATTCTCCACAGCTATTCTTTCTGCACTTGCAATCAAATGTCTAGGTACTCCTATGCCTACTGGGTACTAGAAATCTGGAGGGTTTTATTAGTAAATACGGAGTTTTTTTCTAGAGCGCTGCTACAGCCATCTCTTCTTTCTGAAATAAAGGACCATTACTACTCCAATACAAAGCATGATAAGTAAAACGATTGGATATCCCACAGACATCTCAAGCTCTGGCATGAACCTGAAATTCATCCCATAAATACCTGCTACTAAAGTCAACGGAATAAATATTGTAGCAATAATCGTCAACACCTTCATAACTTCATTCATTCTGTTGCTGACACTCGAAAGGTAAATGTCCAGCATTCCCGAAAGCATATCCCTAAATGTTTCGACCGAATCAATGACTTGGATAGTGTGATCATAAACATCTCTGAAATATATGGCTGTAGACTTGTTGATTAACGATGATTCCCACCTTTCTAAGCGATTTATAACCTCTCTCAAGGGCTATACTGACTTTCTCAAGAAGATCATCTCTCTCTTCAAGTCGTAAATTGCCTGTAGAGTTTCTGGTTTTGGATTGACTACTAGTTCCTCTTCAAAATCCTCAATTCTATCGCCAAGTTTTTCAAGAATTGTGAAGTAGTTGTCAACAATTGCATCCATCAAAGCATAAGCTAGATAGTCGGCTCCCATCTTTCTAATGCGACCTTTGTCAGTTCTGATACGTTCTCTAATTGAGTCAAAAACGTCTCCTTCGCTTTCTTGAAATGAAATGACGAAGTTTGAACCAAGAATCATGCTAACCTGTTCTGCCTTTGTTTCCTTTTCACTTTCAGAGTAACGAAGCATTTTCAAAGTTAAGAAGATGTAATCGACAAAATCCTCGATTTTTGGACGCTGCCCTGTATTCAGAATATCCTCTAAAACAAGTGGATGAATATTGAAGTATTTACCGATTTTCTCTATAATTTCCAACTGGTGAAGACCATCTATGTTAATCCAAGTCACGGTAGGTTTGTCTTTAAATGGGAAACATTCTTCAACGTTTTTTGCTTCCTTCTCTTCGAAATGGCGTTCATCATAATCAATGATCGTTATCGTTGCTTTTCCAACCTTCATTTCCCCGACATGAACAAGAGTGCCTGGTGGAAGGCCAGCTTTTTTTCCTCTCTTCTTGACGGTTCGAGGCAAGATGATCCTACTCTTAAGCAAGTTTTCTTTAGAGAACTAATAAGCTTTCGAATCTGGTTTCATTGAAACTATGGACCAGCGTTGTTCAGTCTACTCTACGCAACAGTTGTGGTGTGCTGATGTCTATTTCATGACGTTTACATGTTTCTAAGACCGTCCTCTTAAGGTCAGCATCAATTTTTGGGAGGCTTCTTATCTGGTTAACAAACACATATAGAGAGTATTCAATTGCGAAATCACCAAATTCGGTGATCCAGACATATGGCTTTGGGTCCTTCAGCACTCCCTCCACTTTGCTTGCAGCTTCCAGCAGAGCAGTCTCCACAATTTTGGGGTCTAATTCATATCCAGCTGTGATTGCACAGCTTCTTCTCACATTTGTCTTCTTTCCGTAGTTATCAATTTCCGACTTCAACAATTCCTGATTAGGAACCGAAACCAGAACATTATCCAAGGTTCTCATTCTTGTGTAAATCAGATCCACAGCTACCACATCTGCAAACTTACCGTTGAAGTAGATCCTGTCACCAATTTGGAATGGTCTGCTCGTCATCACAATTATGCCAGCGATAGCATTCCCAATAGTATTCATTGCAGCAAAACCTAAGATGGTCCCACCAGCAAGAGCCAGTAAACCAGCGATTAAGCCAACCTCAATACCAAATTGTGCAATAATAACAACTATGACTGCTAATCCTGCTATCCATTGAAAAATTCTCCTCAAAGTGAACGCAATATTTTCTTCAAGCTTTCGCTGTTCTTTCAACCTCGTTATCTGTCTCATGAGGAGCTTATACACAACAAAAACAATAAAAATCGCTACAGCTGAAAATACGATTCTGCCCAAATTGGAAGATATCCATCCAATGAAATCCTCTAAAAAGCTCATGTTATCTTCCTCACCTGATAGGTTTGCTGTTGTTTTTATAACCTTTCTGTACTCTTCAATTCTGCCATCGACTACCACTTGAAACTACTTTCTATAGCTCTGCATGCAAGTAGCATGAATTTGGTTTTCACATCCGCATAGAGAGCCTAGATGCTAATATAACAGAGAACCCAATCGGGTTCTATAGCTTGTAATAGAAAAAAGGGTGTTGAGAAGTTGCTTACTAGACCGAAACTAGCTGCCCTTACATTCTGGGATTCCTTTGAGTCCTTCTCTTGTTTTGCTTAGTGTTATTACGTCTCCAAAGCCTTGAATTTGGTTGACTGGTAGACAGATTGTTATGTGGCCAAGAACAGGCTTCTTGAATCCTAACTCATTAGTAGCTTCTTTGGACAAGTCCACATGTACGTGTGTTATTTTCCATTGATCGTCCATTTCAGCTCCTGAAACCTTGCCGACATTGAAGGCATCCGTAGTGATCACCTTTTTTCCATTAATTTCACTTACTTTGACCATCTAATCACCATACAAAAATAAGATCTATCAAGCAATAAAAGCTTAATCTCCTGACTTGTGGAAGAAACTCCAAGTGAGCTGAGCGGGATTTGGACCCCCAACAGCGTGGAGGCATCACCCGCAAATTCCCTCTTTTTTGCGCGCATCAGGATAAACGCGCTCTATCTGTGTTTGAACCGCCGTATGCCAAACATAGCGCACGCATGCCGCAAAACGTTTAATCATAATTTCTCCATTTACAAAATGGCTAAGTTTAAATTTGTGAAGCTGCAAATAACTCTACTCTTTCATTCAGAATCCAATTTAAACTGGTGACAGGATGGAAAAACTAAAAATTGCCTTCTACTGGGCAGCCAGTTGCGGTGGCTGTGAAATCGCTGTCTTGGACGTAAACGAGAAAATTCTTGATGTTGTGGCAAAAGCAGACATAGTCTTTTGGCCTGTAGCCATCGACATCAAATACAAGGACGTTGAAGCCATGCCAGACAAAAGCATAGATGCTTGCTTCTTCAACGGCGCCATAAGAACCGAAGAAAACGAACGCATAGCCAAACTTCTGAGAGAAAAATCAAAAATTCTTGTTGCTTTCGGCTCGTGCGCCTGTGACGGATGCGTGAAAGGACTTGCGAACCTTTGGAACAAGGAAACAATCTTTCAGCGAGCATACTTCGAAACTCCTTCCACCAAAAATCCCGAATTGGTGACCCCCCAAACCTCAGTCAGTGTCAAAGAAGGAGAACTCGAGCTACCAGAATTCTACGACACCGTAAAGACCCTAGCCCAGACGGTGGATGTAGACTACTTCATTTCAGGCTGCCCGCCTCCAATTTCATGCATAATCCAAGTGTTCGAAGGATTCATAAGTGGCAACTTGCCTCCAAAAGGATCAAGCTTTCTGCCAAACAAATCAATTTGCGACGAATGCCCAAGAGAGAAAAAAGAGCACTCAATCACCGAAATAAAGCGAATCTACGAAATCGAAGACGACTTTAAAACATGCTTCTGGGATCAACAAGTAATATGCATGGGACCAGCAACACGGGCTGGCTGCGGTGCGCAATGTCCAAAAGTAAACATACCTTGCACTGGGTGTGGTGGACCAGGTCCACGCGTCGCTGATCAAGGTGCAGCGATGATTAGCGCAATGGCATCCATCGCTACAGACCCAAGCGTTATAGAGCAAGTTGTTGATCCCATAGGAACTTTCTACAAGTATTCTCTTGCCAATTCCATTTTGCGGAGGAAGGTGATAAAATGAAAGAAATAGTCATAGATCCAATCACAAGGCTAGAAGGACACGGGAAAATAACAATATTCTTGAACAATGAAGGAAATGTTGAAAACGCCTACTTTCAGGTTCCGGAACTGAGAGGCTTTGAAAGATTCTGCGAAGGAAGAAGAGCCGAAGATTTACCTATAATAACCACTAGAATCTGCGGAGTCTGCCCAGTTGCGCATCATATGGCAAGCGCCAAAGCCTTGGACGCCGCGTTCAACGTCGAACCAACTGAGACCGCCAAAAAACTGAGAGAACTTGAATACGCCGCCTACTTCATCTACGACCACATACTCCACTTCTACTTCTTGGGAGGTCCAGATTTTGTTGTGGGACCAGATGCGCCTCCAGCGAAAAGAAACATTCTTGGAGTGATAGAGACAGTAGGCTTAGAAATTGCTGGTGAAGTAATAAAGCACAGGGCCTATGGACAGAAAATAACAGGCATGCTGGGAGGAAGACCAACACATCCGGTTAGCGCGTGTGTGCCGGGTGGAATTGCAAAGGGCTTGTCCGAGGAGGAAAGGCAAGAAATTGAAAAAATGGTGAGAAGCTGCGTCGAATTCGCGAAATTCAGTCTCAAAATCTTCGATGACGTAGTTCTCAAAAACATGGATTACGTGAAATTGATCAAAAGTGAGCCGTACACCCTAAAAACATATTACATGGGGACAGTCGACAAGAACAATAAAGTCAATTTCTATGACGGTAAGGTTCGAGTAGTAGATCCTCAAGGAAAAGAGTTCGTAAAATTCGGTCCTAAAGAATATTTAGATATTATCGAAGAGCATGTTGAGCCATGGACCTACGTTAAACTGCCTTACCTCAAGAAAGTCGGATGGAAGGGCTTTGTTGATGGATTTGACAGTGGCATCTACAGAGTGGGACCCCTCGGAAGGCTGAATGCTGCTGAAGGCATGACAACACCCATAGCGCAACAAGAATATGAAAGAATGTACGAAATTCTAGGTGGAAAACCGGTCCACAACACCCTTGCGTTTCACTGGGCAAGGCTAATCGAGCTCATGTACGCAACTGAACGCGCTCTTGAATTGGTCACTGATAAAGAGATAACAAGTAAGAATATTAGAAATAAACCCGGAAAACCCGGCGAAGGCGTTGGAATAGTGGAAGCTGCCAGAGGCACACTGATCCATCACTATCAACTTGATGAAAAAGCCCTAGCCAAAAAGGTCAATCTTATAGTAGCTACGACTCACAACGCTCCAGGCATTTGCATGTCAATAAAGAACGCTGCGAAGGGTCTTATACACAACGGTAAGGTCAGCGACGGATTACTGAATAAGGTCGAGATGGCCTTCAGAGCTTATGATCCATGCTTTGCTTGTGCCACTCACTTTGCTGTTGGAGATATGCCTTTGGAAGTCAGGATTTACGATCATGAAGAATGTTTGTTAAAAACAATAAGAAGGTAGGGATAAAACATGAATGAAACTAAAGTTGGAGTATTCCTGTCTGACTGCGGAAATCAGCTCTCCCAAATCCTCGATTTTGATGCTTTGGTCAATCATGTGAAACAAGTTCCTGGAGTCGCCCTTGTCGTAAAGGCTAGTGAGTTCTGGCGTGGCGAAGGACTGAAAACCATTGTTGATGCCATTAAAGGCAAGAAAATAAGCCGAGTCGTCGTTGCAGAGAGCCTTCCTAAACTAAGCGAGATAAGAGTCGTCAAAGCTGCAGAAGAGGCTGGTCTTAACCCCTATCTGGTGGAAGTTATAGACCTTAAAGACCACTGTGCATGGCCTCATCGTGACACACCATCTGAGGCTACTGAGAAGGCTAAAGCAATGCTCCTAGCTGCCATAGAACGTGCAAAGCTTCTCGAACCTATTGAGAAGCTGGAGTTTCCAATCACTAAATCTGTTTTGGTCATAGGCGGAGGCATAGCTGGAATGCAGACTGCTGAAGATTTGGCGGACTTGGGAATCAAAACGTACATTGTTGAGAAGTCGCCATTCCTTGGCGGCTTGGCTACTCGTGCAGGCCGATTCTTCCCAACCGACGACTGTGCCATCTGCATTCAATCTCCTGCTTCAGACGTCAAAACTATCACGCACACCTCTAGAAAATGCGTGTATCGTTCAGGATTCACAGAAATTCCCAACCTAAATATATTGACCAATTCGAGAGTCATTGCTGTTGAAGGAGCCACGGGAAACTACAAGGTCACAATAGAGAAGAAGCCTAGATACGTCAACGAGTCAAAATGTGTTGGATGCGACCTCTGCACCACAGTTTGCCCTGTAGCAGTGCCAGACGAATATAATGCTAAACTGAAAAAGCGCAAAGCCATTTACATGAACGTTCCAAACGTTCATCCACCAGTTTACGTCATTGACGAAAATGTCTGCAAATTCCATGATTGCGCCAAGTGCGTCGAAATTTGTCCAACCAAGGCCGTTGAATTGGACCAGAAAAGTGAGCGGATAACACTTAACGTGGGCAGCATAGTGGTTGCCACAGGCTTCCAAGAATGCGACCCAAGCATAGTAAAGGAGTATCATTATGACGAGTATCCGGATGTCATAACAAACCTTGAGCTTGCAAGGATGATTGATGGCTTTGGACCCACAAGCGGCGAAATCATCAAACCTTCAAACCGAGAGCCTGCAAGAAGAATCGTCATTATACAATGTGTGGGCTCACGGGACAGACGATGGAATCCCTGGTGCTCAAGCATCTGCTGCATGATCTCCCTGAAACACGCCATGTTGATCAAATCAGCCCATCCAGAAGCAGACGTCACCATATGCTACATAGACATAAGAACCACAGGAAGGGAACATGAATACTACTATGAACGAGCCAGAGAAATGGGAATAAAATTCGTTAAAGGAAGACCATCCGAGATTGTACATGACCCAGAAACAGACATGTTGATCGTTGATGTTGAAGACGAAATCCTGCGTAGACTCTTAGAACTAGAAGCAGACCTCGTCGTACTGGCGTCTGCCATGGTGCCAGCAGAAGGCACTAAGGATCTTGCCGACATGCTTGGCATAGAGCTAGACCAAGACGGTTTCTTCAAGGAATACAATGCCAAACTACGACCCACAGAGACCAAGCGTAGAGGAATATTCCTCTGCGGAGGCGCCACATTCCCGAAAGATGCACCTACAACTTCTCTGCATGCGCATTCAGCAGCTATGAAAGCTACGAAGTTTTTGAGCGCAGGTAAAGTAGTTAAAGACCAAAAAACTGCTGTCATCAATGAAGAGTATTGCGGTGACTGCGAATTCTGTCCAGTTACTTGCCCGTACGGCGCCATAAGTTTGGTGCCTAAAGGCGAAGAGCACTTTGTTGCGGAAGTCTCCGACCTCCTGTGTGAAGGATGTGGCATCTGCGTAGGCACGTGCCCAGTTAACGCTATAGAACTTCGACATGCGCGGCCGAATCAAATGTCTGCTCAAATGAAGGCACTAGTGTCCGTGAATGGAACAGGAAAACCTCTGATTCTTGCCATGTGTTGTTCAGAATGTGGACACACAGCTGTGGATTCTTCAGGAATGGCTATGATGCAGTATCCAGCTAACGTGAGGGTAATGAAAGTCCCATGTACAGGAATCTTACAGGTCCACGTATTTTTGGAAGCCTTCAAGGCTGGCGCTCAAGGGGTCATGGTAGTAGGGTGCAAGAGCGACGGTTGCCACTATGAGGTTGGCAGCCAAAAAGCCCAAAAGAAAGTGGAACTTGCAAAAATTTTGCTGAATGAATACGGCGTGGAGCCAGAACGGTTGATGATGCACAACATGGTGTTCATCGAGGGAGCCGACTTCGCTGAAGCTGCCAAAACGATGACAGAGAGACTTGAGAAACTGGGATCACTGCAGCTGACCGATGTTTCCTGAGAGGGGACAAGCCAGAATGGTACATGAAAAAGATGATGAAACATTGAGAGCAGGTTTCTCTGGAGAGATAAAGCACAGACTAGGCGGTGAGACAATAACTCTATGCTATCAATGCGGGACATGCGCCGCAAGCTGCCCAGTGGCCAAGGTCACAGAAAAGTTTAACCCAAGAGGGGTCATCAAACTGGCGCTTCTCGGTGAGAGACAAGAGGTTCTTTCCGGGTCTGCAATATGGTTATGCTCTTCATGTTACAATTGTCAAGAACGATGCCCGCAAAAAGTAGAAATAGCAGACGTGATTTACGCGCTGAGAAACATAGCAATCATGTCAGGTCACACACCCAACATTTATTCGGAGTTCGCTTCTGGATTAATGAAAGAAGGTCGAATAGTTCCAATCTCAAAATTTGTAGAAAAGAAGCGCACTGATTACGGGTTGCCCCCCCTCAAATCGGCAGGAGTAGAAGCGATCAAAAAGATTCTTTCAACCACAGGTTTTGACAAGATTCAATGGAAGAAGGAAGGAACACCATGACAAGCTACGCACTGTTCCTAGGTTGCACCATACCTGCTCGTCAGCCCCACTATGAAGCATCGGCAAGGAAAGCCTTACCACAACTGGGAATCGAGCTTGTCGACTTGGACAACATGACATGCTGCGCTCCACCGCCTTTACAGTCCATAGATTTAGAAACCAGCCTATCCATTGCCGCCTACAACATTTGCTTAGCCGAAGAAGCAGACCTCAACATGATTACATTATGCACAGGCTGTTTCGAATCGTTAGCCATGGCAAACACCATGCTGAAGCAAAACGAGAAACTGAAAGCAAGAGTCAATCAAATATTGTCAAGCGCAGGAAAAGAATTCAAAGGCAACAAAGAAGTAAAACACTATCTTCAAGTTCTTACTCAGGACGTGGGCTTAGATCGCTTAAAAAAGAGTGTAACAAAAGATTTGAGTAGCCTAAAAGTAGCATCGTTTTCCGGTTGCCACTTACTTAGACCAAGCGCGTTGCTCAAATTTGATGATCCTGAACGTCCACACGTGTTTGATGAATTGATCGAGGCATTAGGTGCAAAAAGCATATGGTACAGAAACAAACTAAAATGTTGCGGAGGGCTTCTAAGAGGATACGCCGATGACGTTGCTTTAGCAATTGCTCGCGAAAAAATTGTTAACACGACTAAAGCTGGAGCAGACTGCATAGTGACTCTTTGCCCATTCTGCTTCCTGACGTTGGACCTAGGGCAGATGTTAATAAAGTCAGCCTTTCATGAAGAATACAACATCCCAGTTCTCCATTACGCTGAACTGCTAGGCTTAGCTTTGGGAATAGAACCGAAGGAACTTGCCCTTGATTTCCACAAGATACGACTCGACAAGTTGCTGAGCGAAATCAGATAGAATATGCTCTTCAGCTACGTAAGTATCTTAACCTCTCATTGCCGATGTCCTTTTCCTTTCTGCAAATTCTCCGATATCTTTTTTTCATCAGTCAAGAAACGTTTAGAATAAAGAATTCAAAAGACGAGAATAATAAACAAGAATGAGCGTTCTTGCTTTAAGAGGATGTAAATGTTATTTCTATAGAGGAAATGATAAACAAGGCTGAAGAGTGCTTCGCTTTTATCACTGATCGTTCTGAACCCAAAAAAGAGCGAATTTGATGTAGTTTACGCTTGTTTGAAATGTCTCGAATAATACGCTTGCTTGGTCAGAATAGAACGGAAGGGTGCTAAACCGTAATACCCTATAGTGTCGTAGCCTTATTTTTTTGGGATAGTGACTTCAAAAATCTCATTGTTGTTGCATTTTGATATCATGTTTTCAGTTCGAAGAATCCTGATGGGCAGATTTAGCTTTTTACATTCGTCTCTGCATACTTGTAGACCATCTGTGTCTGTGTTGCACTCTTTTCTACATATTTCTAAGCCATCCATGTCCGTGTGAATTGTCACTTCCTGCTCTTTGCATCGACACTGCACTAAAACTCTGACGTATTCATCCTCTTCGAAAACATCTATCAGCGGCTCTTCAACTTGTGGAAGTGGAATGAAATTTTTGGATAAAGGGCTTGAATCAAATTGTTCCCTTATTACGTATTTTCCTTGGAGAAGATTTTCCATAGGTTCAACAATAATGTTGCTGTTCTCTTCATTTACAATCATTTTGCTGACTAGAACCTTGCAGAAAACGTCTATATTTTGTAATGCTGTCTCGAAATCATCCATAGTGCGCACCCCACCGTTCTATTTATAATATTTACTTCTGCTTATATTAACCTTGTCAAGTCATATTTGACGCAAACGTAACACAAGACATACTAGGTTTTCGTTCGCGATGTCAAGGGCAGAGTCCTCACATGCTTCACTGATCGAACAACATTTTCTATGTCTTTTCCCAGTTTTTCCAGGGCCCTATTTATTGATATGTCTGCAATTGTCGCGCCTATGTCTGCTATTTTGTTTAGGCATGAAATAATCGCCCTTAAATATGGAATTTCCGGAGCCTCCCGCATAAGTCTGTCAGCCTCTATCTCAAGTACATTGTGCATCTCCAATATCCCATTGGCAACCTTGATATCGTGTGCAAAAACACAGTCTACGGCTTTCTGGAAAATGGTCTGTGCCAGCTCGCCAAGACGAAAAATTTTTTCAACAAAGTCTTCGGCTACTCTATCTCTGTAGGTTTCAAGTTCAATAATTTTTTTTGCCATGTCTTCCGAGTAGTCTGCAATCAGCTCTAGATATTGTAGTATCAGTCGAGTCGCAGGAATGAAAAGGACGTCTGTGGCGCCTATTTGTTCTGCGATGTCGGGTTTCATCTGTGCAGAAAGAAGTAAGCGCACTGCAAGATAGTAAATTGTGTCTGCTTCATCTTCACGTTTGACCGCTTCATTTGCCAGAGAAACGTTGTTTTCGAGAAGTGCTTGCATCGCTTCGGATAGAATGGTTGAGGCGATGAGAGACAGTCGCCTGACCAGCATGTCAAGTTTGAATTTTGTTGGATCGACCGAACATTGCAAGAGAATGTTTCTTGGCGTCTCTTCCAAAATGCCTAGACCAATTAGTTTTCGAATGATTCTTCGAATTTCGTCAACGTGCGCTTTTTCTATTCTTTTTGAAGATGTTACTCTAATAACGTCGCGTCCAAGTATGTAGCTTCCGACAACTATTCTTTCAAGCATACCTTGTTCGTCGCAAGCGTCAGCGTTTACTATGTATTCTTCTGCTTCCTCTTTTTGGGCAATCTGGCTCGGCATAATTCTTAACGCGCCGTCCTTTTCGGGCAGAATGAAAAGGAGGTCTCCAGGGTTAATGTTGTTTTGTTTAACCCATTCACTTGGCAGCGACACGGTCATGGTCGAATATCCTACTTTTTGCACCTTTCTGCTTTCCAAAAATTTCACCATTCTAATAGTATTTACTACTACTTGTTTTATATGAATTGTTCGGATTTTTCCGTCTCTGTTACATACACATCAAATCTGAAAAGGACTAATACTCTTATATAATGGCTAATGAAGAACTCAATAGAAAGGAGCATTTGAAGATGGAGAAGCCTATGAGAAGTATAGCAAAAGCAATTTCTTGGAGGATTGTTGCAACTCTAACAACAATAGTTCTGGTCGTCATATTCAGCAAAGACTGGGCCTTAGGCACTATCGTTGGGATTACCGAGTTCTTAACGAAAACTGTCATTTACTACGTACATGAACGCGTTTGGAACGTGTCAGATTTTGGGAGAAAAATCAAAGGAAATTGATGGAGAATAAGATAAATTCAAGTTAGTAGGGTATTCTAAAATCCATAGTATATACCCTTATATGCTCTATATGCACTAAGTATATATTTGGCTTTTGCGCTATATATAACTCAGATGTGAAGGAGGTTGATGAAAAATGTCTGAAAAAACATCTGAATGGAAAACCGTAAGCTTAAGGCAAGAACTAATAAAAGAGATAGAAGGGGCAATCAAAACAGGCCGCTACAGAAGCATATCAGAATTCGTTTCAGAAGCAATCCGCCTGCGACTAGAAGAACTTATGCGCACTCAAGGAATTCCAACTGAAAAACGCAAGGAACTTTTACTAACACCTGAACTGCTTCTATACACGCCTAAGCACACCTGGGCTCAAATAACACCACAAGGAAACATACGCGTCGGCGTCTCTGACTATGCCCAAAAACATCTAAGAGGTATAGCCAACGTCTTAACCGAGTCTGTTGGGAAGGAAATAAGCAAAATGGAGCCTCTCGGTGTTGC
>JAOULW010000002.1 GCA_029881805.1 Candidatus Bathyarchaeota archaeon | reverse complement strand
CGGCATTGAGTCTTGGTATTCTTCGAATAATCACGTCTACGACAACAACATATTGGAAAACTATTTTGGCATCCGCATTTTCTCAAGTAGTAACAACACTTTCTATGGAAATGACATAACTGCGAATAGCTATGAAGGTTTTTGGCTTTCCGACTCGTCGAATAACACTTTGTATGACAACTTGTTGAGTGGTAATGGGTACGGGTTTAACGTTCAGGGTTATGAGCTCAGCCATTATTTGAATAATATTAGCACCTCGAATCTTGTTGATGGGAAGCCGGTTTATTATCTGATCAACCAGCATGACCTGATGGTTAATGCTTCGACGCATCCTGAGGTCGGTTGGCTGGCTTTCATAAATTCGACTAATGTGAGTGTTGAGGGTTTGAACTTGATGAGGAATGGTCAGGGGCTTCTGCTGGCTTACACGAACAACTCGAGGATTATAGGCAACACCATAATGCGTAATTATGATGGATTGCTGCTCTTCGCTTCCGTCAATAACGTCATCTACGAAAACGAGATTGCTAAGAATAATTACAGGGGGATTTACCTTTACGAATATGCAGACAACAATAAGGTTTTAGAAAACAACATTGTGGACAACGTAGATGAGGGAATCTACATCAGCGATTCTTCAAATAATGTTCTTTATGGAAACACGATAGCGAACAGTGATTATGGCATAGAGCTCTATGGCGCAAACAACGAAATCTACCTTAATAACTTTGTAAACAATACCCAGCAAATCGATTCGTATGGCTTTTCGAATTCTTGGAATAACACTATAGAGGGGAATTATTGGAGTGACTACAATGGGACTGATGGTAACTTTGACGGCATTGGCGACGTTTGGGTTGAGATTGACGAAAACAATACTGATCGTTTTCCTTTGATGGGCATGTTTCGAAGCTTCAACACTTCTTTAGGTTACTCTGTGAACGTCATTTCCAACTCAACCTTAGAAGACTTTGAATATTTCGAGTCAAACAGCACTATTAAGATGCACGTCTCCAACATGACAGCCAATCAAGCATTTGGTTTCTGTAGAATTTGCATTCCACACGCACTAATGAATGTAAGCAATCTGTCAGTTATTATTGACGATGGAGCAGTAGAAGTCCTTCTCTTCAATAACACGATATATAATAATGACACTCACACATGGATATACTTCGCTTATCAACATTCAACATTGGAAATAGTGATAATTCCAGAATTTCCATCATTCGTCCTTATCCCCTTCTTCATGACATTAGCTCTTCTGGCAGCCTTATCGTACAAGAAACGCCATATGGCACGTGCAGATCGATTTACAAAAATGGGGAGTTGCAGGTGATATCTCCACTGTGTGTTGGTTGAACTCAGTCTACTATTGGCGAATAGTTATACTTCCTGTGCTTGTCTCTGCAACAAGCTTTCCCTTTCCAGTCCCAATTCGACCTACGTACCGGTTTCCCTCGTAATGTGCGTCAGTCAATTCTGGGATGCATTTAATACTTCCTAGGTTTGTTGAAGCTTGAACTGTCAGGTCTGGCTCACTCAGAAGTTTGAGGTCAATGCTCCCCAAGCTGGTTTTGAACCCGCTTTCACTCTTCGACAAAATCCCAGCAAATCTGATCGAACCCGCAGAGCTGCGAGCAGTAATCGTACCGCTCACGTTTTCCAAGTCAATTGACCCAGCCTTAGTTCTAGCCTCAACTGTTCCCTCACAGTCCAGCATGTTTACTGCACCAGCAGAAGACTCGGCTGTAAGCGTACCCTTTACTCCAGCAACTTTGAGTCTACCTGCACGGTTTTCAAGGTCAAGGTCTGCCTCCGCAGGCACCGAAACGAGAATGTTGGCTCTAGGACCCGCCCCAAAGATGTAGGATGTCCATTTCCAAAGACCAGCTTTCATACGGCATGTGACAGTTACCACGTTGCCCTCTTGTGATGTGTTGCAGTCCAAATCTTCAGGCGCTCTTAGGTCCAAATCGACAGTCACCTCGCCCTTAGAACCTTTCTTCACTTCGATTGATCCAGGTGCAGTATTTGTGATTACAACCTTAGGCTTGCCAGTTACCTTTAGAACACGACGAGTCTGCACAGGTTTAGTCTCTATGATCACACGAGTCCCACAGCTAGGGCAGAATCTTGCATCTTCAGGGAGCTTAGCTCCGCATTGTTTGCAATAAGGCATTTCTCATCTACCTTACTGTTTTAGAACTCACACACTTAAAATAATAGCTATCGGTTTAAAGTCAAAGAGCAAACCGAGCTGAAACTACAAAAGAAAAAAGGAGGTGAGGGTGAAATGCCCATTATAGAGGAAAATAAACCTTTCAAGGATCGTGAAGATGTAAAGGCTGAGGTTCGTAAATGTGATTTGTTTGGTGGCATTTGTCAGTATGCTTGCTTCATATTCGCTACGTTAGGAGTCATTGGTGATGCCTTGAACATCACTCTTGGCTTAGAATCGATGTCTTGGTTTCTGCTGGCAATTGTTGCTGGTATGAATGCGATAATTGGTCATACGCATGCGGTTGTGGCGAAGCATTTGCTTGGCATAGAAGCTGAGCGTAAAAAAGAGTAGTGAACCATTCAAAAGGTAAGACACTAAGAAGACTCTTCTATCACCCCTTATGAACTAGTTTTCTAATTTGGCGGAAAAGTTATAGCTGAACCAGAAATCGAAGTGTGTTTGCGGTAAAGTTTTATCCAACCAACCCCAACCAACCAAAGCTACGTATGCGGAAAACGCGAATTTTGAGTGTTTTCACGGTGATTTTAGATGACAAGTATGCACGCACTGAAAAGAGTTAAGTTCAGCGAAGGATTGTTTTTTGCATAGTTGAGAGTTTGGATGGATCTGTAAAATGGGCGAAAATGATTTCTTCTTGGGTTTTGCAGGTCATGCACACACAATGAATGAGTTGGAGACTGATCAACAAAAAGAGTTGGAGCTGAGGAGACGAAACAGTCCAGAAGAGGCCCAGAAACTAATTGGAATGGTTCTTGACAAACTTGAAAAAGATGTTTTAAGCAGTGACCACAGCCTTGAAGATGTGAAGCTGTTAACACTGTATTTGAGTTACAGAGGCGAACCGCAAGAGAAGGACACGCTAATATGCAATTCTATTTTGAGAGCTATAGAAAACAGATTTAGGAAACACGCTGCAAACCCTCTCAGACTTATAGGTCATACAACAGCAGGGGAATTAGAGAACGAAGACCTTGTGCTAAAGGAGATTTCAGGAGTGGGCAATAACGGTTTGTCTCTCTTGGCTTTGGTTACAAACCTTCCTATAGGCGTGGGGCGAGCTTGGGGTCTTCGAACAGCCCAGGAAGCAGGAGAGCAGGGGCGAGAAATGACTCGTGACGCATGGGTTGACTTTAACCAGCAGACAACGAGTAAAGAGCATCTTCACATGAGGAAGACTCTGCTAGTGTTGACTCAAGGGTCGAAGGTCGATACTCCAGGTTACGAGCATTTTCTGGCAGAGGGAATCGCCAACTTCATGGGTAGCACACGCGAGGCAAGAATAATGAACGTGATAGGCGGAAGTAGCGGCGACGGATTGAACGCCCAGCTTTTTCATCAATTCTATGGAAGGCTGAAAGAGCATCCACAGTTTAAAGTCCTTGATGGTGGAGCTGTGTGTGCCTTAATTCCCAACTTATGTGAAACATCAATAGGTCTAGATGTAAATGCTATAACTAAAATTGGAAGAGAACACAAATTTCATTTCAACAGCGAAAAGGAACCTCAGTACAAGTACGTCAAACGCATTGGCAACGATGATCCCTTCACCAAATATGCCGAAGTGGTTTATGAAAACGAAGTCAAGCTGTCAAAGGAAAAAAAGTTTCCCATGCCTGATAAGGAAGCAATTCTGGAAGCAGCGCGACTTTCTCGAGCACAGAAAAGGTTACTGATATTCAATCCGGTTGTGGCTAGATACGCCTTTGCTTTCCCTTTTGGCAACTATACTTGTGTTGCTGGTATGCGAGTAGTGGGAGAAGACATTGAGCTTATGTTTCCGATCAGAAGCTACACCCCTGAAATGCCTGGATACATCATGATGGGTGACCATGAGAAGGTGCAAAAAGGAGCTCGCCGCGTTTACGATATGCTGAGAGAAGATCAAGGCTTCTGCAGAAACGATGCCACTTTCCTCGTTTCATGTATTAACAGAAGACTGGTTGAGCTGATGGCTGGATGCAGATCGGGAACTGAGGCTGAAATACTGAAAGAAGGGCTTTCATCAACTCAATTGATAGGATTCTTGGCTTATGGTGAACTATCATTCACTCATCTCATCCAAGAGCCTTACTCCCACGCCTTCACCTGCTGGGGAATCACTTTTCACTCTAAGACAGATAGGGCAGAAGATACAGCGAAGCATCACGAAAAAAAGAAAACTGACATAGGGATCAAAGGCTGGATTAGGGGAAAGAAGGGAAGAAGTGATTAGACGGAGAGTGTCTGCATGGCTGAAGAATTCGAGAGCCTCATAAAGCCAATAAGAAATGCCGCCTCCCCCGGTACCTTAGCAGCTTTGTCCCTTGCAGCCCTTAAGATTGGTGACTTCCCAAGAGAGTTGAGAATTGGCCTCTTGTTAGGTGCCATCATGTTCCTGTTGTCAGCTTTTTTCATCTTCTTTTACAGCATATATCCAACGAGGAGAACACTATGGACCAGCGCAGCAGTGACATTCCTCTTGGGGCTTTTTTGCTTGACAACGTCAGCCTTGGCGATGCTATTCACTGTTTAATGTTCATTATGCTAGCGTGCGCTAAAAGCTAAATTTGGGTTTGGGTTGGGATAAAACTTTACCCCCAAATCCAAAAAAACGTGCATGTTATAGTATGCTGCAATAGCGTGCGAGAGAGAAACTGAATGAAATCTACTGCGTCTTCAGTTGTTGCTACAATTAAGCTCCCTTAATGAGGCGGTTGCTTTTGCTATTTGAACGATCGATTTTCCAAGCTCTCTAGCATCATCTAATCCAGGTGTGTCTTTGATTGCATCTCCTTTTGCAGAGGCTAATGATGAAACAACAGGGGCTGCCGTGATCATTCTTGTAGCTGCCAAAAACATTAGAATTTGAGATAATGCGTTTGATAAGCCTGATCTGTGCGCCACGGCTAGTGCTCCGCCAATCTTATTTCTGAAAGCTTTTCTTCCTCTAGCGGAGTTTAAGTATCCAACTCTATCGATAAAGGTCTTGGTTTGTGCATTCGTGTTGTAAAAGTAGACTGGGCTTCCAACAATAATGCCGTCTGCTCCTGCCATCTTTTCAAATATCTTTTCCACATCGTCTTCTATAACGCAATTTTTGGTTTCAAAACAGGTTCGGCAACCATTACATGGCTTCAGACTAAAATCCACCAAATGTATCAGCTCTGTTTCAGCGCCCTCCTGCTCACCAGCCTTCAAAGCCTCTTTCATTATAATCTCTGTGTTTCCGCCTTTCCTAGGACTTCCGACAATGCCCAATAATTTGACCATTTTTTCACCATATTTGAACGTATCTGATAGAGAACTTCTATAAATGAGTTAGGGGTCAGCGCGCGCTCTATTAGCCAAGTTTCTTGATAAGTCTATAATACCATTCTTCAATTATCTTCTCTAGGTCTTCCTCATTTTCCAGACGACTTTTGGCTAGTTTAAAACAATGGTCAAACTCCTTTCCTTTGTTCTCTCCATGTCTAGTGATTGTTTGCTCTTTAGAAAATGCGTATTCAGAGTGCTGCGGACATGTATAACCATGTGCACTAGAGTTATCACCATAAATCATAAAAATAGACCCTTAATATCTAATGGATGATGTCAGAATATGATTGGGGACTGAATGGTTTAGGCTCCTGTTATTGTCACTGAACAATTTCTTGCACTGAATCCCCCAAGAAACTTGAGAGAGCATCCTAAAACTTTTAAGCAATATAAGCAAAACATAATCAAAAAATAAGCGGAGGACTCACCGTGAAAAAGAAATACGTTTTGACAGCGTTCGTTTTAGGCATATGCTTCTTTGGATTGTTAATGAAGACAAACCAGATTTTTGCCTACAAGTCTGGTTACGAAATAGACAGCTACATCGCGATCGAAGTGCCAGTAATCGACGGCAATTGGACTACCGCTGACGAATGGACAGACGCTGAAGAAGCGGAGTTAGATGGCAGTCTAACAGTGTATTTCAGACTCAAATATGCTCAGGAAGACTCAACATTTTACCAGTACATCCTCATCGACTTCCTAAACGACACAACCAACAATGCCACCGATGGATTCTCAATTTGCATTGACTCACATCACGATTGAGGAACGGCCCCCCAAACAGACGACTACATGATCAGCCTGCAAGGACATTCAATTTCCGGCTTGCACGTGTCCCAAGGGAACGGCGCGGACTGGACTGAAATATCTGACTACAACTGGGGCACAGATCTGATAATAGTGAACAACATAAATCCTTCCCCAGCTTCAAGCACTCCCCACTGGATAGCTGAATTCAAAATAAACTCAACTTGGCTCAGTCTACTCAACAATTATTGGCTGAGGGTAGCAGCATATGATGCCAACAGCGGTGCCGGAAATCAGGTTTGGCCCAGCTCAGACGCATTCACCCCAGATGACTGGGGACTAACGACGACAAAGTTCACACAAATACCGGAATTCAATGTTGTGTTCATTTTGACTTTTCTCACAGCTCTGGTGCCGATCATCTACTACGTCAAACGGCGCCAATCAAATGTCAGAAAACCCCTGCTGTAAACAAGATCGCAATCTGCAAAAACCCCTTTTTTCTACATAAATATACTGAGTATATTTGACCAGAATCTTCTCGCGAGAACATCCTGATTTCTACTTCGCACACTTGACAGAGACCCAGAGTCAAATGACACTGAACTGCCCAAAAAAGGAAGTGCGAAAGGGGTCACCGACTTAGATGGATTGTAACCAACACTATGGTTCACCGCTTAAAGTATTTCTTTTGCTGCTTCTTCGTAGATTTCCAAGTCTCGCCTTGTGAAAAGAACAAATACCACTTTCTCAAGTTTATCTTCCTTCTCCAAAAACTCCTTTGCAGCTACTAGGGCTATGCGGCTTGCCTTCTCTATCGGATATCCGTACACACCTGTGCTTATTGACGGAAACGCTACAGTTTTTAACCTCTTAGAAACCGCCAATTTCAACGAGTTCCGATAGGCTTCTGCTAAAAGCTTCGCTTCGCTGCTGGTGCCTCCACGCCAAACTGGTCCAACAGTGTGAATTGCGTATTCAGCCTTCAAATTGCCTCCAGAAGTAATCACTGCTTTTCCAGTCGGAAGACCGTCTGGCCATTCTGTAGCCCTTATCCGCTTGCATTCTTCAAGTATTTCTGGTCCGCCCTTTCGGTGGATTGCCCCGTCAACACCGCCGCCTCCCATGAGCGACGGATTAGCCGCGTTCACGATGGCATCGGTGTCCATGTCAGTTATGTCTCCTTGAACAAGAAGGATTTCCGCTTTTCCAACGCAAAATTTCTTCTCACCCATAACGATCAGACCTTCCACTATAACACTCAGATATTCATAGAATTGTAATTATCATTTTTCATACGTAGAAGTTAAAGCTTATTAAGAAAACAAAAGACCATTAAAAGACGGTGAAGTTCATGCAAGATTTTGGCAAGCTGGAAGATTTTATCTTTGAAAAAATGTCTAAAACTCACCTGCCCGGATTAAGCATAGCCATAGTCAAAGATGGAGAAACAATCTACAGCCGAGGCTTCAGCTTTAGAGACTTGGAATACGGCCTCAGAGCTACTCCAGAAACACTTTACGGCATAGGCTCCGTCACCAAGTCCTTCACAGCTCTCTCCATAATGCAACTCGTAGAAGAGGGAAAACTGAGCCTGGAGGATCCAGTCAGCAAACATGCTCCTTTAGACCTCAAATCCGGAGAAGAACCCGTCAGAATATGGCATTTACTAAGCCACGCCTCAGGCTTGCCTGCATTGGCTTATGCAGAGGCTTACATTCGATACGTCACAGGAGCAGACGGCAAATGGATGCCAGTAGCAAGTTCCGAGGACTTATTCAATTTTATGAAAGACGCAAACAAATGGGCTTTAACCAAGCCTGGAGAAAGATGGTTCTACTTAAACGAGGGATACGTAACCCTAGGGTATATTATAGAAAAACTGTCTGGCATGAGATACGTAGAGTATGTAAAGAAAAGAATACTTGAACCTCTGAAGATGACGAGAAGCTTTTTCAAGAAAGAAGATGTTGACGCGGACCGGGACGTAGCTGTGCCATATATAATCACTAGAGATGGAGAGTGCAAAAAATCTGTTGTTCCTTACGGCATCGGTGCCGACGGTGGACTCTTGAGCAACGTTTTGGACTTAGCTCGCTACGTAAACATGTACATAAACCGGGGGAATTATGACGGCGGAAGCCTGCTCTCCGAAGAGCACATAGAAGAAATGGAGAAGCCCAGAATAAAATTGCCCATTCAAATCTTCAACGGAGAAGCATACGGCTATGGCTTAATGACAATTCCCAACTTCCTCGGTAACAAGCTAGTAGGACATGGCGGCTCAGTGCTTGTCTACACAGCCTACATAGGATACATCCCAGACAAGAAAATAGGCATAGCCCTTCTTGCAAACGGAAGCGGATACATGCTATCTCAAATGAGCCTATACGGACTTGCATTAATGCTAGGCGAAAACCCAGAGACCCTTCCATTCATCAAAATGGAGAGAACATTCGAACTACTATCAGGACTTTACGAAACATATAAAGGCACAATGAAAGCCCAAGTCGTTGAAAAAGGCGGCATCCTCGAACTACAGATTAAAGACAAGTACACCGACATGATGATACCACTAATACCTGAAAACATCGATAACAAAACAAAGACTTTCTACACAGTTCAAGCCGGCGGAAAGCTTCCAATAGAATTCATGACAGACGAAGACAAAGTTGAACTAATCTACGAAAGATACAGATTAAAAAAAGTCGGCAAACTTTAAAGAATAAATCTTTCATTCAAACATTCAGAGCAACAATGCCGAAATCACAAACCATACTCCGAAACCTAACAAAATTATGATGCAGAAGCCAAACACTAACATACGCACTTTCTCAGTCCAAAAACGCCTTGACTTAAAAACTGTAAACGTCACAAACGTGCTCCAAAACAGGTCACATGACCAGTGCAAAACGGCAAACACCAAGAAGCCCACAAACCCAAAAGCAGAAGCGCTCACTATCAAGGCAGCGCCTATTGTAGCCCACCACAAAAGAAAGTAAGGATTAGCACCTGTCGCAAGAATTCCAGCAACGATGGAACCATAACGAGAGTATGAAACTTCCAAGTCATATTTTCTTTCGGTCTTAAGCATCTGAAAACCCATGTATAAGAGAATTAAACCTCCGACAAGACTGATACTTTTTTGCGCTAAGCTTTCAGCAAAAACCCACGCAAAACCGAAATAGATCAGAAACATCAGGGGAAATTCTATCACTCCATGCCCTAAAGCGATTAGAACACCCGCAATTTTGTTTTTAGATCCCTTTGCGACTGTTACGGCAAACAACGGACCTGGCGCCATTACCCCAGAGATAGATACTAGAATTACAGATGCGAGAAACATGTAGAAATCCATGGGTGTTTCCACCTTACTCACCGACACCTATGACTATGGCATTTATCAACATTCTTGTCGCAGGAAATATATCGATAGGCGCGTTGATTTCTCAGTTGCCTCCTACTACTTTGCAAAGGCACATGACTTCTCTATCGATAACGATTCTTATTTGTGTTTCAGTCCTGTGCACAAATAGTCTCCGAACAAACTACTGTTGGCTTTATTGTTGTCTATAACATTTTTTCATAAATTTTATCTATGAGAAGATTAGAGAATTACGCTTGGGAAGAGTTGAATAAAGTTTTCTTTGAATTATCTTGAGGGCTCAAGAGCCCCTCAACTTTTCCAAACCAAAAGAAGATGTAAAAATGAGGAGAAAGGAAAATGAAAATTAAGGAAATCTACGCTGGAATTGCTAGCGTCGGAATGATCTGTTTGATGTTGTCCATTGCGTTGAGCCAGGGTGTTCATCTCAGCGGATTGCCGAAAGTGGATGAAATATTGTATAAGGCGTATCCAGGTGCTACTGTAGACACGGTTGTTGATGAGTTCTTGCTGGAAGTCACTGACTGGATGGATGGTCCTTACAGAATAGACTTGTATAATCGAATGATAGTAGCCGGCCAGAAACTCTCAACAATGGATCCTATGTCAAAGTTCGATTTCATAGCGATAAACTGCAGAGACTACGACGGAACATCCGGAGCAGTTAACATGCCCCTTAACGACAGCAACTTCAGAATCGCTCTGTCATACATTTACGGCGTCAACGACAAGCAAACCGACATTTTCGCCTATGTTGGGACTCCATGGACTTTCGCCATCGACAATCCTGTTCCCCCGGCGCAAGAACCATGGTACGATGAGGACATACAAATGCCAAACACTGATTGGGACGCAGCGTGGACACTTCTGCAGGCTAACGGATATAATATCGACGGTGATAGCGATTTATGCTCCGGCACAACGAAGTTGAGAGACTTGACTGTCTGGTACCCCACAGGATCTCTGTACTGGGAAAGAGGACCCGGAGTAGGATTCGTCAGAAACTTCAACGACTTCATATCATACATCGGCGCTGACAGCCCCGTAATGGCCCTTGTTCCTGTGTCATTCGCAACACTGGTCAGTCAACTTCTGGTCTTACATGACTTTGACTTTGTCTGCCATTCTTTAACCGATCTGGGAAGATATGTTGATTGGCTGTACGACTGTCTACACTCAGACAACATAGGCGTCTGGGGATGGAACTTCTGCGGAGTTATCGACTCATTCTTTGACGTGTGGACAGAGGCGATTCTAACAGATCTTAGCGTTGACAATGTAATAGGAAACGCGTCACTCGTACAGGACAGATTCGTGAACGAGCTTATGCCGTGGTTCCCGATAAGCAGTGGTGTGGCATTCTGCACCACAGCCAGAGATGCTCGAGGAGAGCTGATGAACTTAATCTCCATGCCCAACTATGGGCCAATGAATGATTGGAGCTGGATGTGTCTTCACTGGAAAGGCGCTTGGCCTGGCGGCACCATAAAAGTAGCTTTAGATGCTGAGTGGCACACGATGAACCCGTATACAGAGCACACTCCATACGGGTGGCAGATACTGGACAGGGCTGTAACTGGGCTTCTGTCTCTTGACCCGAACACTTTGCAAGACACACCATTCATCGCAACTGAGTGGTCACAGACTCCTGGGATCAGCATACCAGAACTTGGCATCATAGACGGCAGCATAGTGACGTTCTACCTTAGACAGGACGTTTTGTGGCATGACCTCGAGCCTGTAACTGCCTACGACTGCGTCAACAACATGAGACTGCTGAGACAATACAGACCTGGAAAGTACTCGTCAACTTGGGCGATGCTCGTCTACGAGGAACCTGACGGCCCATACAAGTTTAACGCGTACTTCTACACGCCAAGCCTATACCATATAGAAAACGTCGCAGAAACCGCTTTGCTTTCACCTAAGCACATTACAGACACTGCTGAAGCCATGTACGGAAGCATCATAACCGGCTGGGACCCAGCCTTCAACACATACGCAGCACTCATGGGCGCTCCACCACCAAAATACTCATTCATGAAGCAAATAGTGGGCTGCGGTCCATACGTATACGATTACGCTAACCCATCAACCTTGACAGCCAGAGTACAGAAATTTGACGAATTCTTTGTCAATGCTCCGGTGATTGCCGGAGTTGTTGGCGAATGGCGAAATGACCCTGGATTGCCATATTCGTATGAGGTTTTGGTTCAGAACATCGCAGCCAAAGAAGACTCTGAAAATGGAGAGCTTATCCCCGTCACCGTGAACGTAACAATCTATGAAGATGACGTACTCAAGTATGAGCTAGTAGATATAACGTTAGACCCGTGGGAGTGTCAATATCTGGGTCCATACACAACGATTCCACTCGACATAGGTGCACATACGATAAAAGTTGAAGTGGTCGGAAGCCTAATCTTCACATACATACACACACTAGTAGCAACAATAAAAGAAGACCTAAGTACATCCGACGGCAGCTATATGGACTTTAAAGTTGACGTTAGAGAAACCCTTAGAGTGAGTATGGCACAAGGTTCCTATCCCGGCAGTCCTAAATGGGATCCATATGCAGATATAAACGACGACTTCTATGTTGATATACAAGATATGCTCGCCGTGGCGCTTAATTATGGCTGGCCAAATGGCGGAGCAGAGAACCGTTACAACATATCCGTGACCGACGTCACGCCTTCCAAAACTGTCGTAGCACAAGGTTCTTGCATGAACATTAGTGTTACTGTCGAAAACTACCAATTCTATGGAGAACAAAACTTGAATGTCATTGCTTACTACAATGACACAGCCATAATCCTACCAGATGGAAAAGACTACATAAACCTATACATAACAAGTGCAGGTCCCTACGTTCTCACGTTTAAATGGAACACCACAGGCGTAGCTATCGGCAACTACACAATAAAGGCATTTGCAGATAACGAATTAATCTCATACGAAGCAAACAATACAGACAACACACTTATTGATGGCTTTGTTTATGTGGGTATCCCAGGCGACGTGGACGGCAATAACTTTGTCGAAATCAAGGATCTATTAGCCGTAGCCATGGCTTACGGAAGCTACCCAGGTCATCCAAAATACGACTCAAACCTAGACGTTAACGGCGACGAATTCATAGACGTCAAAGACATACTCATAGCAGGAATGAACTATGGACAACACTACCCATAAACTCTCTTTTTTTCAATGCACAAACAGGCTTTTGGTCCAGAATTCCCAAACAATCAAGTCACAATAGAAAAGCCATTCTATCTAGGTCTTGCTGAGAATAGCGTTGCTCTCCAAGTACATTTTCTCAAAAAAATCAACAGATGACTTTTTCCTGAGCCGCTTTCAGTCCAGCTCCATAATCGAAGCCGTAGCCAAGATACCTTAACGTAGTTTCTATGGCGCCCACTGTAGACATTATGTCATTTAGGTTTACGTTCCCCATGTGACCAACTCTGAAGCCTTTTCCTTTCAAAGGTCCGAGAGTTGAAGCAACCACTATACCGTTTTGTTTCACCTTGCTTCTGAATGCGCCATCTTCAATGTTGTCAGGATAATAAGCGGCTGTTACGGTGTCCGCCGCTGATTCTCTGTCTGCTACAAGTTTTAGATTCAGCGCATCCACTGCGGCTCTAAAGGCTTCAGCAAGAATGTGGTGCCTGTTGAACCCCTTTTCTAATCCTTCGTTCAGAATTAATTTTAATGCTTCAGAAATAGCATAGACCATGTTAACCGGAGGCGTTGCAAAGTATTTTGATGGATCTCTCATGACGGGCAACCAGTTTCCGAGACCGCCATACCAAAAACGCGCAGGAGTTTTTCTCGTTTCCATTAGACTCAACACCGCATTGCTCACGGAGAGAAGGGCTAAACCAGGAGGAACACCTATGCATTTTTGTGATCCCGACGCACAGGCGTCTATGTGCCAATCGTCAACTCGAACCTCCATTCCACCAAGTGAACAAACAGTGTCAACAATATAAAACGCGTCGCTATGTTTTTTGACGACTTCTCCTATTTCCCTAATAGGATTCGCCACGCCCGTTGACGTCTCCACGTGAGTAACCGTCACAGCCTTGTAATCGTCAGCTTCTAAGGCGTTTCTTACTAGTTCTGGCTTTATGGATTTACCCCATGGAACCTCCAAAACTTCAGGCACAGCTCCATGAACCTTTGAGATTTCAACAAAACAGTTACCGAAAAAGCCAGAAACAGTATTCAAGATTTTGTCTCCAGGCTCTACTATGTTGGCAACAGCCATCTCCAAGGCCAAAGTTCCAGAACCAGAAATGACAAAAACCTCATTATTGGTCATGAAAACCTTCTTTAAATTGTCCAGAGTTTCTCGGAAGATTCTGACGAATTCTGGGCTAGTATGCGATGTTGTTGTTTTGCTCAGGGCACGTAGAACTGCAGGATCCACGTTTGTTGGACCAGGAATCATTAGAAGTTCTCTCTCGCTCATACAGCCAACCGCCTTCGTTTCTAGAATTTAGCGCAGTTCATTTATAATTTGCGCCGGAAAATTTCTCAAAGGAACAATTAACGTTGTTGACAGGTTAGCCTACTGCATGAAACTTTTTTGCAGTTCCACAATGGCTGTACTATCTTTGGCTTTTGCGTAACTTTCAAGTCTCTCACTATTTATTTCAATGAAAGTATGTCCCCATTTAAAAATTGAAAGCAGTCGGTTAGCATCTTCTTCGAACCCAGCAATGTAGAGGGCTGCGGCCAAAGCTTCAACCGTGCTGAGCTTGGTTGGTTTGCCAAAATTTACAGGGTTTCCAGCAATTAGGTACGGTAGGCACCTTGATGTTCCTCTCACGTTTTTGAGCAAAGCTTTTTCGGCATGTTCCCAACTGAAGTCCAAAGCAGCCAATCCAAAATTTTCTATACGCCATCTGTCGGCTGGAGAAAACGCAATTTCTGAAAGAGGGTTAAGCACAACAGCTCTTTTCGGCAGAAGCTTGACCTGGCTTACTAGACGAATCAATCCATGACGTTTAAGCTTTGAAGCCGTGCATTTTTTTGGGTCACATTGTCTTGCATGATAGACGACTATTTTAATTGACTTTCGCACTTGATTTTCGCACCTTCGCATGGCTCATCGGGTCATTCAGGATGCGTGGAATCCAGTCAATGAGGTCTGTTGCCACCATGTGGTATCCTTTTTCTTCGAAAACGAAGTCTCCGGCAGCACCGTTCACAAAGGCTCCAGCAACAGCAGACTCGAAGGGATCTGTTTGCTGAGCCAGAAATGCTCCGACGATTCCAGAAAGCACGTCTCCTGTTCCACCCACAGTCATGCCTGGATTGCCCGCAAAATTAAGCTTGAAATGTTTTTCGCTTGAGATTATGTCAACTGGCCCCTTCAAGAGAATGATTGCGTTTAATTCTGCGGCTGTCTTCTGCGCCTCTCCTGCTTTTTGTGTTAGATCTTCTGGAAGCTTCGTACCAGTCAAAATGCTGTATTCTCCGGCGTGCGGTGTCAGCACCAACGGTACATTCAGTTTTCTTTTAAATTCTGCAAAAGCTTTCAAGCCGTCTGCATCTAAAAGCAAAGGCTTGCCAGCGCCTTCAACAGTTTCGATTACGGCTTTGACGGCTTCTCTGGTCTCTGAATGTAATCCAAGACCAGGCCCCACAACAATAGCGTTGGCTAGTTCTATGTACGCCTTTAAAATGGAAATGTTGCCTAAATTGAGGTGTTTTCCTTCGAGTTTTAGGGTAATTAAATCAGGTGACATGCAAGAAATTGCGTAGGCTGTTTTCTCTGGAGCAGCGACGTACACCAAGTCAATGCCCGCGCGTAAGGCGGATAACGCAACTAAGGCTGGAGCGCCGGAGAATGTTTCGCTTCCTCCGATAATTAGTAAGCGTCCAGAATCACCTTTATGCGATTCTGAAGGGCGAGGTTTTGTTGCGAGCGAAACGTCGCCTGGTCCGGCATAGTTTTCGAATTCTTTGGGTAAACCTATGTCCTTTACGACTAATTCGCCAACATAATCTTTCGCGTTTTCGAGTCCCTTCTTTGTCTTGTGAAATGTTATTGTTAGGTTGGCTTTTACCGCTGTGCCCAAGATTTCTCCAGTGTCAGAATCTACTCCAGTTGGCACGTCAACTGCAATTCGAAACGCATTTAGCCTATTAATTTTCTCAACCATCAGTGATATTGGTGGCTTCAGCTTCCCCTTGGTTCCTGTTCCAAGTAACGCGTCAACAACTATTTCTGCGGTTACATCTGGTAGAAACGAGCTCTCATAAACCTCGTAGAACTGAACCCTTTCCCTTAGAAACTGTAAAGCATTCAAATTTTCCAAAGCTGATTTGTGAGAGATTTCCTTAGCCTTTCCAACAACGATAACAACAACCTTGAATCCCAGCGACGTAAGATGTCGTGCGGCGACGAAGCCATCTCCTCCGTTTCCGCCTAACCCGCAGAAAATGGCAACCGCTTTGTCCGGTCTGAATCTTGTAGCTATTTCCGAAGCTACGTTGTGCCCTGCGTTTTCCATGAGCTGAAGCTGAGACAGCCCAAAATATTCTGCATTTGACTCGAGAGCCCGCATCTCTCGGCTAGTAATAAAATTTTCAGCATAACCTTTTTCTGTCATGTATAGACCTAATATTACTATCTCGAATAAAAGATAAGAGTATTCTTTCAAAGCTAAGGTTAGACAAGAAAAGATTCTTTTTCAAATTCAAGCATTATTGGCTAAAGGAGAAAAGTGTTCGAAAATTCGTCTAGCATTCTTTTGTCACATTATCTTATCGTGGAAAAGCTCTGTGGGGTCTTCGATAGATGAGCCGCCTCGGACACTGATAACCATTTTCTTAACGCCAAATTCTTCTACTTGTTTGATTTGCTCTTTCACGCCACCGACATAGCCAATGAAGGACTCCTTCATGATTTCTTCTTTAGTAAGCTTGTTGCCTTCTTGTTTGACACGTTCTATCGCTTGATTAACGAATTTGTCTAACTCTTCTTCGTTGTTAACAATGGTGACGACGTTGAAGGTGGAGATTTCGAACTCGTCAGGGTTCCTATTATGTTTGTGGAGCTTGGAAGCAATAAAGCCAATTCTTTTCTTTAGTGAGTCAAGCCCTTCGTGGGGAAGATTAACTCCATCCGCTTCGCGACAAGCTATTTCTGTTAGCCGATTCTTCACTGCGCCTATGACAATTTGCGGCCAAGGTTTTTGGACAGGTTTGGGAAAGTTCTTGCAGTTCACCAATTTCCAGAATTTGCCTTCGAAATTGGTTGTTTCTTCTGTGAAGAGTTTTTTGAAGATTGTTAGGGATTCTTCGAGCTCATCTACACGCTGTTTTGCGGAAGGAAAAGGATAACCATAGGCTTTGTATTCTTCTTCATACCATCCTGTGCCGATCCATAGTAAGGCGCGACCGTTGGAGATGTTGTCGATTGAAGAGACAATTTTTGCGGTCAGTGCGGGATTGCGGAAGGAGTTAGCTAAGACTATGTGACCAATCTTGACTCTCTGGGTTTCTGCCGCAATCGCGCTCATAAGAACCATTGCTTCCAGATAGGGATCTTTTCGTTCTGGGTCAAAGCCAATTAGGTGGTCATTGACGTGAACGGAGTCAAAGCCGTATTTTTCTGCTAAGAGAGCGAGATTTCTGATTTCTCTGTAAGTGTGTACGGTTCGGATGTAATAGCCGTATTTCATAAGAATAGGATTGCCTAGACATTTTATAATATTTTTCTACCAGTTGGACTAGCAACGGCAGAATTTGCTAGCGAGTTGGTATTGAGCTTCTGCAGTATTCGCATTGCACTGATGTTTGTCCCTTGTAGATTTCACTTGTGTATGGGGCGCCGCAGTTTAGACACCGAATTACTTGAATAGTGGGCGCTTTGACGGTTACACCTTTTATTGTGGCTATGTCTTGTTCAGCTTCTCCGCCGATTATGTAGCTGAAAAATCTCGTTATTACGTCAGCTTCCCATCCCTTCACGTCAAACGGCGTCTCTTCCAATTGGCGTTCTGGTTTGAAACGAACGTAAATTCCTGTCCAAGCGATTAAACCCACTCTTCCCTTAGATATTTCTTGCACTGCGCCAATTGGCTGTTCTATTAAGACTGCTCGTTCAACCTTCTTTTTTGTGGCTATGAAAAGCTTTCTCTCAAGAACAACCTCTTTCTTTCCTTCAAAAATAAACCTTTGATCTGTAAAGTATAAAGTTCCCTCGCTCTTGTTATGTGTCATTATTTTTCCTTCAACAGCCAATACTGGATTTTCATCTTGCTTTAATGAAAAGGACGCTTGGGAAAACAGTGCTACGGTTTTTTCAGCTACTTTCAAGTCTCTGTCTATGGCATTGATGCTATTCACTAGTTCATTGAGCGGGGCACTGACTTTGCCGGCTTCTAAAACAGCTCTAGCGTTTATGGAAGAAGCATCTATGGACAAGCGACTTGCCAAAGAGTGGCTGAAAGCGATGTTTCCACTGTTTATTTCTGCTCGCAACCTTCGCGCTTCGGCTTCCAACGTGCGGATTTGAATAGTTAACGGTTGAACGTTAGTCAGAAAGGTTTGTTTGAGAAGCGGAGCAGACTCTATCCATTTTTGTGTCAGTAAATCAACGCTTTTTTCCAGATGCCCCATTGCTGCATATCCGCGTCCCCGAACAGTTACAAGTCTGCTTGGAAGAGAACCCATAGCTCCCTCAACATATGCCAATCTGCTTTCAACATCACTTATTGCTCCAGACGCCCTAGAAAGCTCAGACTCAATCGAGCTCAACCGAGAATAGAGGGCTTGTCTTTCTCTATCTGTTTGCGTCATTTTTTATCCCACAAATCGTTCTCAGAAGCAACATTTTCCAAATTCGCCATTTTTTCTGAGTTGTACTACTAACGTTTTCAACTTTCAAATAAAAAGGTTTGTGAATTGAAAATATTTAATCGGCACATTCGATTAGGAAGATTCAAAGCTATAGTAAAATATTTTAATACACAAGAATAAACAATAGTCGAGGAGATTTAGATGCCAACAGCATTTGTGCTGATAAATACGGAAATAGGTTCCGAAGCAGACGTGCTGAAAGATTTGAAGAAAGTTGAAGGAGTCGAAGAATGCTTCGCTGTCTACGGAGTCTACGACATAGTCGCAAGAGTCACAGCAGACACAATGGATAAGCTCAAGGAAATCGTGACTTGGCGTGTCAGAAGACTTGACAAGGTCAGATCCACATTGACAATGATAGTCGTGGAAGAAACAAAATAGCAAGCACATCCTCTTTTTTATTCACACAAAAAATCCTTTTACCACTCAGTATTCTAATCAGTAATTTGTTTGTGGAATAGGTTGCAAATAAATGTCTATTAGAGCAATGCACATTGGACTGGACGACACTGATTCGACAAGAAAGGGATGTACGACGTATGTTGCTGCTCTTCTCGTGGAAAAACTGCTAACGCTAGGAGCTGAATTTGTAGATTATCCGAATCTAGTTAGACTTAATCCCAACGTTCCATGGAAAACAAGAGGAAATGGGGCACTGTGCCTACGAATACGGTATGAAGGAAAATTTCAGAATGAAATCAAAGAGACCGTAGTTAACACTGTGGAAGAATGTTCAGATTTGGAGTGTGAAAACACAGATCCTGGAATAGTCTTTTTTGAGAAAGCAAAAATTCCAAGAGAACTCAAGATTTTTGCCAAAAAAACGATAACTGGAATTGCAAGCATGAAAGATGCGAAGAGGCTTCTGAAAAAATTTGGCGCTGAAGCCATAGGCTTCAAGAGAGGGAGGGGAATAATTGGAGGCTTAGCCGCAGTTGGTGAAATACTTCATGAAGACCATACATACGAGATTCTTGCGTACCGCATTCCAGAGAATTATGGCCTGAAAAGACAAGTTGATGAGGCCTCGATTTTTGAAATGGATAAGGCAACAGAACCTTACACTTTTAATAACGTTGACTTGGAAAAGAACAGAGTCATCATTACACCGCGAGGAGCCGACCCTATTCTTTTCGGCATACGCGGTGAAACGTCAGAGATTGTAAAGAATGCGTTCGAAATGGTTAAACCGCTTGAGCCTGTGGAGAGGTGGGTGATTTTTCGCACCAATCAAGGAACAGACGCTCACCTAAAACGAGTTAAAAAAATCAGCCAGACAAGCGCTTATCATCCAGTTATTGCAAAGGGAACAGTCTCATCAAAACCGAGAGTGATTCCAAGAAGGCATGTAATTTTTTCGATCAAGGATGAAAGTGGGCAAATTGATTGCGCAGCTTATGAACCTACTGGTGCGCTTCGCAAGGTTGCGAGTAAATTGATTTTAGGTGATGATGTGGAAGTTTATGGAGGGATCCGCAAGCCACAGCAGAATAATCCTCTAACGATAAACCTTGAGAAAATTCGACTGCTAGGGCTTGCGCCGAAAACTGTCTATCAAAATCCGATTTGTTCAAAGTGTGGCAAGCGCCTGAAGTCCATGGGAAAAGACAAAGGTTTTAGATGTGATAAATGCGGCGCGCGATACGCAGACCTTGACAAAATTGAGGTCAAAATTAGACGTGAAATGAGAAAAGGTCTCTACATGACTTCCCCGAGGTCTCAGAGGCATTTGACCAAACCTTTTAGGCGTTATGGAATGGAGAAGCGCCACTCGACGATTAAGAAGTTGATTGAGAATTGGCATTTTCCTTAGATTCAGCCTTCGTCGACTTTGAATATCTCGCACAACATGCGATACAGTTCCTCGCCGCCTTCTACTTTTGAGAACAGATCTTTCTCTGCCTTGAGGACTCGTCCCATAGTTCGATATGTTTGTCGCCATTCTAGTTCTTGCCAAACCATGCGATAATTCTTCAGTTCAATCCACGCTCGGAAAACTAGAACGGCAAACATGCCCAAGGTTAGCACAAGGTTTAGGATGTATATGTCCAATAAATCCGTGGTTTTTCACCTCCTCAGTGCGACATGCTCCGTATTTTATTAGCAAAATACATTTAAATCAAATTTGTGATAGCAAGACAAGAGAAAGATTAGGATGAGCGAAGTTTTATCCCCACTTGCTTACCAGCTGGGCATAGGCGGAGTAGGCGGCTTCATAGTCGGATATGCCCTCAAGAAGATAAGTAAACTCATAATAATTTTGATAGGCTTGTTCCTAATCGCGCTCGTCTATCTGGGCACACAAGGAATACTAAACATAAATTATGAGGCATTATGGAACGCACTAACAGATTTCCTTGGGATGGCAGGCTCAGCATTTTCATGGCTCATCGGCGCAATATCTCTTATACCATTTGCTGGAAGCTTTCTAGTAGGCTTTCTACTCGGCTTAAAACTTGGATAACAAATGCTTTGAGGTTTAGCAGCTTCTAGAGTGCATCCCATTGTAAACTTATAGTTAGGTATTTGCTGGCACAAATTATTAATATCTATAGTTGAAATTGTTACTTGTGCACGCTATGGAAGAGCACTCATGGAAATTCCTATTATCCAGATACTTTTTACATGGAATATTGTTTTCTCTCATTTTTCTAGGCTTAGGATTTGTATGGGTTATCACTTTTGTGCTGCTAGTATCTATAGCGTCTTTCATAGGCTTAGTACTAGGTATTATTATACTCTTTTTCATTCTGGGTGGTCTTAACGTCTTTTTAACAGAAAAAATATGGTCTATGTATGTAAAAACAGATTGGGAAAGAGTTTTAGCTCATGGTCTTGTTCTATTTTTCGTATTAATTATAGCACACATTCCGACAATGTTTGTAAACTTTTTTGTAAACTTTTTAATTCCAAAATTAGCCACTACAACAGTTTTGTTCATTATCACCGCTTTCATCGATGGTTATGTGGCAAAAAATGTCGCCGCTAGATGGCAGGAAGAAGAATACGTAGAGTAGCGAAATAGTTTAAATGTTCGTGCCTCGTTAATCCATTGAAAACTCGAAATTAAGCGGTCATTGGAGTGTCTGAACATTGAAGTTTCCAGAAGAGGAATACAGACTTCCATTCTTCAAAGAATCAGGCTACGTTAGAAAGCTCTGTCCAAAGTGCGGACAATATTTTTGGACGCAGAATCCGGAACAAGAAACTTGTGGAGAGGCAAGACCTGACGGTTGTGACTCTTACTCTTTCATAGGTAATCCGCCGACTAAGAAAAGCTATAGTTTACGTGAGATGCGAGAGGCGTTCATGTCATTTTTTGATAAGCGTGGGCATGCTCGTGTGAAACCGTATCCCGTTGTAGCGAGGTGGAGAGACGACATTTACCTAACACACGCAAGCATAATCGATTTCCAACCGTATGTCACAGAGGGTATTGCTCCTCCACCTGCAAATCCGCTTGTCATAGTTCAGCCATGCATTCGTCTGGTGGACATAGCCAACACCGGCCCGACTTTCGGAAAGTATATGACAATTTTTGAGATGGGCGGGCATCATGCATTCAACTCGTCCGAGAAGGAAGTCTACTGGAAAGACCAAACGGTAAGATATCATCACGAATTCGTTACCAGCGATTTGGGCGTGAAACCCGAAGAAGTGAATTACAAAGAGGAAATCTGGTCTGGAGGCGGAAACGCTGGACCATGCGTGGAATGCATCATTCGGGGACTGGAGGTTGCCACACTTGTCTTTATGCAGTATAAGGTTGTTAACAATGAACTTGTCAGACTACCGATACGAACTGTTGACACTGGTTACGGCATAGACCGATACGCATGGCTTTCTCAAGGTGTACCAAGCGGTTTTCACGCCATCTACGGCGACTTGCTTGACAAAATTTTCGAAATGGCTAGTATAAGCAAAATTGACAATGATTTACTCGTGAAAGTGGCCAATGTCTCAGGCTTAGTTAGCTGGGACAAGACGATTAGTAAATGGGAAGCGCGAAGGAAAATAGCAGAAATTGTTGACATGGACACGAATGAATTGGACAAGTTTCTGCTTCCAATAGAGAACGTTTTCGCGGTTGCAGACCATACAAAGTGCTTAAGCTTCATACTCTCCGAGGGCGTAGTTCCATCAAACATTCAAGAAGGGTATTTGGCAAGGCTCCTCTTCCGCAGAATATTCAGATTCCTGAAAACGCTTGACATTACGGATAGACTTTATGACATTATGGACATGCAAATCAACTTCTGGTCTAAGGATTATCCGCATCTTATGGAAATGCGAAACGAAATAATGGAGATGCTCTCAGTTGAAGAGGAGAAATTCCAAGAAACAATCAAGAGAGGCGAGGGACTGGTAAAGCGCATTTCTAATGAGTTGAAAACGAAAAATGTGCACGAAATTCCTGTTGAAACTTTGACGGAGCTATATGATTCTCATGGGCTTCCGCCAGACATTGTTAAACAAGTCGCAGAAAGTGAAGACTTAAAGGCGGAAATCCCAGAGAACTTCTATGTTCTGATTGCCCAGAGACACATGCAAGAATCCAAACCCGTTGAAGAGGAGACAGAAGCTGAAGAATGGCTTGAAACGGCAGTGACGGGCATGCCCGAAACAGAAAAACTATACTATGAAGACCAGTATCTGACAGAGTTTGAGGCTAAAGTTCTCAAAGTGATAGATGGCGAATATATTGTTTTAGACAGAACATGCTTCTATCCAGAGGGCGGGGGACAACCAGCAGACAATGGACACCTAACATTCGAAGGAAACAAAATCGAGGTCGCTAATGTCAAGAAAGTCGGCAAAGTAATTGTTCACAAGATGAAAGTTCCTGTTGCCCCTCAAGAAGGCAGCACAATCAAAGGAGCGATTGATTGGGACAGAAGATCTGGCCTCATGAAAGCTCACACGGCTACTCACTTGATTAATGGTGCAGCGAGACGAGTGCTTGGGCAGCATGTTTGGCAGTTTGGAACGCAGAAGGGTGTTGAAAGTTCTAGGCTTGACATTTCACATTACCGTAGACTGACGCTTGAAGAAGTGTACAAGATAGAGGAGTTGGCAAATCAAGCGATTTTGCAGAACATGCCTGTTGAGACTGTTTGGATGTCGCGGACCGAAGCAGAAAGCCTATATGGATTTAGGCTGTATCAGGGAGGGGCGGTTCCTGGAAAAGAAATTCGTGTCGTGAAGACTGGAGACTGGGATGTTGAGGCTTGCGCTGGAACGCATTTGAAAAGCACTGGCGAAATTGGATTCATCAAAATAATCCATGCGGAAAGGATTCAAGATGGCGTAGAAAGACTCGTCTATTCTACTGGAATTCCAGCAGTAAAAGTCGTGCAAAAGAATGAGCAATTGCTCTGGAAGGTTTCAGAAATTCTGAATGCTCCACTTGAGAAATTGGACAAAACAGCACAAAGACTTGTCAAAGATTTGAAAGAGGCAAACCTGGAAAGAAAGAAGCTCATCAAGGAGTTGGCAGAACGCGAAAGTGCTGGTTTAGGAGCAAAAAAAGCCGAAAAAATTAAGGAAATGGGAGGCGTCAAACTTGTGCTTCGTGATTTCAAGGAATCAATTGATGTTGACCGCATGATTCAGACGGCAAATGAGATAATTAAAAGGGATGAAGCAACAGTCACCATATTCTTCGGGGCGGACGGAAAAAACGCGAGAATAATGGCTATGGCTGGAAAAACTGCGCTTGAAAAGGGCGTAAATGCTAATGAAATAGTTAACGAAGCGTCAGCAATAATAGGCGGCGGAGGCGGCGGAAAGCTCAACTTCGCCCAAGGGGGAGGAACACAAGTAGAAAAGCTGAAGAAAGCGGTTGAAAAGGCTGAAGAAACATTGATGAAGCAACTAAGACCATAATACGCCAAAAATCGACCCGAGAACTCATGTTCTCAAGACGCCGATAAAGACTCCAAGAAATCAAAGTCCAATCCATATGCAGAAGGGCCAGAGCCTTTCAAAGCGACAGTCAGAGTCTTCAATTGTGAGGGCAAGATTAAATTGTAAGATGTTGCACCAAACCTATTTGTGAAAATAATAACTGCGTTGGGTGTGATTGCTGTTGCGGTTCTTTTCTTTTTTGGTATCATATTTGCTCTAGCCTCAGTTTACGCACCAACCCGACTAATCGTTTCTGGCTTGCTATTCGTTGTTGGCTTCGGAATAGTTTATTACATCGCAAAACAGCCCAAAACAACAGTTCAACGATTGGAATTCTCTGGAGAAATGAAAGCGGTTGCACTTAAGTGCCCCAACTGTTCAGCTTCCGTAGACGCTAGCAAAATCAAAATTATGTCAGGCGTGCCATATGCAACTTGCACTTATTGTGGACACACGTTCGAGGTAACTGAGGAGCCAAAATGGTGAAAAGACATCTTCTCATCCTTCTACTCACAATTGGTTTTTTGTCAATAGTGTTCTTAAACTGCGTTTCAGCACAAGAGAGACAGTACCATGTTAACCAAGAATGGGTCAAGATATGGATAATGGAAGACGGGACTATAGACCTCTTCTACAACATAAGCATAACATTAGATTCAGGTCCAAACATCACCTGGGTTTCTGTTGGCCAACCTAACCGCGACTTCACAATTGGCAATGCCACAGACCAGAATGGACACCTATTGACGACCTCAGATGCAAGCTCAGGAACCGACTACAAAGTCCAAGTCAACCTCGCCTCTCCAGTGGCTGCTGGGCAGACTGTTTGGTTTACTGTGATTACCAATGTCGCGCACATGATCTACGAAGACAATCAAACTAATGTCGGCATGGAGTTCAAACCTACCTGGTGGGAAACAGCAAGGGTGTATGACTTACGTGTGCTTATCGTGTTGCCCCTTGGAGTCAATTCAAGCATGGTTGGCACATCAGTCAACTGGAACAGCACGCTGCTTGAGCCTGACGGTCGATTGGCAGTCTTTTGGCAAAGACAAGACCTCGCTCCCAATCAGCAATATTCGTTTGGAGTTTCTTTTCCAAAAGAATACGTACAGCGTTATGATACAAAACCAAGTGGCATAGTAGCTTTTTTCCAACAGTATGGAATTGCACTCTTTATCCTCGGGGTTTTCTTCTGCGGAATAGGCACTGTCATATATGTAGCTCGCAAGAAGCCGTATCTGATACCTAAGATCAGCATGGAAACACTTGGAATAAGACGCGGCTTAACCGCAGTGGAAGCCTCATATATTCTAGACATGAAGCCCACAAAAATAGTCACAGAAATCCTCTACAGCCTCCTTCAAAAAAGAGCCATATGGGTTGAGTCCACAAGTCCATCGATTAAATTAAAAATCATGCAGCCATTCCAAGACGGAACTGGAACACCTGAAAAGCCTCTGCGATATTATGAAATCGACCTTCTCAAAGCAATCAAGGAAGACGGAACCCTTGACGAAGAAAAACTGGCAGAGATGGTGATGTTCCTTAGAGACACCGTCGAACAAAAACTTAATGGATATTGCAGACGTGACACAATTGACTATTACAGAAAAATTGTGGCGAAAGCTTGGGACCAAGTGGAACAGGCAGGCACACCTGAATTAGCCTCAAAGACTTATGATGAACAACTTTTGTGGCTCTTGCTCGACCCCAATCATCAAATGCGCACTCAAACAGCATTCCGTGACAGGGCCTTTGAACCAAGTCCGTTCTGGCTATGGTACTGGTACGGTTATCATCATTATCACCCTAATCCTACGTACAAACCAAACGTGGAAACTCCCAACCAATCAGTCAAACCGCCTACTATTCCAGGCACCGACTTCGCGAACAACATAGCAACCGCTGTTGAAAAGACTTCAAGCAACATAGTTGCTAATCTAGAAAAGTTTGCCAACGCAATCATCCCAATGCCATCAGCCAAAGCCTCTCATGAACCTGCACGTCATGGAGCTACCTGCGTGTGCGCTTGCCATGCCTGTGCCTGTGCATGCGCCTGCGTATCGTGCGCGTGCGCCTGTGCAAGTGGAGGAGTGGGTTAATGAGTTTCTTACGAAAAATATTCCGACCACCAGAAATTCCTTATGGCCGCTACACTTACAGAGGAAAAGACAAATTTGCTGGTTTGGCACTTCAGCTTCGCATTGAGCCAGATAGAAAAGGAATTATGGTCATAAACGCCAACACAGTTCTCTATCTCAACGAAACTGCAACCGTTTATGCCTATTTTTTCATGCAGGGAATTCCTGAAGATGCTGTTTTGAAAAAAATTAATCGCATTTACAGAGTAAATCGAAAAACTGCGCAGAGTGACTATGAAAAACTTGTTTATACAGTTAGTACGCTGGCGCAGACTGAAAAAGTCTGTCCTATATCTTTCCTCAATGTAGAAAGCGTGGAACCTTTCACCCAGCAGTACTCAGCACCGTTGCGAATGGACATGGCACTTACTTTTAGATGCCAAAACAACTGCGTTCACTGCTACGCTGGTGGACCACACGAGACTTTTGAGCTTAACACGGAACAGTGGAAAGAAGTCATTGATCAACTAAAACAGATTGGCGTGTTCATCTTAACCTTCACCGGGGGCGAACCAACTCTGCGAGAAGATTTGTCAGATCTGTTGCTCTACGCTCAGAATAATGGAATGGTTACGGGGCTTATCACGAACGGCAGAAGACTAAAAGACAAGGCTTATGTTGACGCACTTGAGAAAAGTGGATTGGATTTTGTTCAGGTGACTCTTGAATCCCATAAACCTAAAATCCATGATCTTATGACCGCGACCAAAGGAAGCTGGAAAGAAACAGTTGCCGGAATCAAAAATGCTGTTCAGACACAAATCTATGTCACTACAAACACTACACTCAGCAAATACAATGCCGCAGACTTCTTGGAAACCATAGACTTTCTTGAAGAACTTGGAGTCGCCGCTTTTGGATGTAACAGCCTAATCTATTCTGGAAAGGCAAACAAGGTGCGCGAAGAATTCGCCTTAACGCTTGAGACATTGAACGAAATTTTACCCAAGATTCACGACAAAGCCAATCAACTAGGATTGAAGTTCTTATGGTATACACCAACTCAATACTGCCGCTTCGACCCAGTCAAATTAGGCTTAGGCGTCAAATCATGCTCAGCCGCCACGATCAACATGTGCGTAGGCCCAAATGGAGATGTCTACCCATGCCAAAGCTACTTTGAAAGCCTCGGTAGCATCCTCAAAGACGATTGGCAAAAAATATGGAACCATCCGGTTGCAGTGCAAATAAGAAACAGAGGCTATGTAGAGCCAAAATGTAAAGACTGCCCGCAACTGCGAATATGCGGCGGCGGATGCCCTCTAGAACTACAAAATAAGAACTACATCTGCGCCGAAGCTCAATGAAAGAGAAGGAAGCATGGAAAAACAACGTTGTGGTACGTGCTATATTTTTGCTAACAATTTTTCGTAATTGAAGACAACGTATTTTTTACCTTTTTGAATTACCTTGTGCCCTTCTCTTTCCAGAATTTTCTTTTGAGATTCAGCTCCGCCGGGGTATTTCTCGTTTATCACTCCGCCTGTCTTCAGCGTACGCCAATAAGGCGTGATGTTCTTGTCCCCTTTTTGTCTCTGTTCTTCTGCAGCGTTAGCTGCAACCCACGCGAAAATGCCTGTAGTCATGGGGCAGCCAATTGTTGCCCGGTGTTTCCTAGCTAGAGCGGAGCGAATTTCATTAATAGTAGTGAGTTTTCCTTCAGGTATCTTCCGCATGATTTCATCAACTTCCATCGGTGCCGGAATAACCACCGTGCCAGTCCCCCATCTTGCACTCATTTTGCCCCTAATCTTTTCCACTTTCGGCAGACCCTTGCTGTCCTTCAGTTTTTCAGACCAACTCTTCTTTCTGGGCATAAGCTTCCACTTGAAGGCTAATTGTCAACAAATTCTTATTAAGCCTTAGATTTTACAAGCTGAAGTTTCTGCCGATGGTTTAGCTTTTTGACTGTTTTTTCCCTTCTCATGGCTTCCGACCTAGAATCGCATCTTTCAACGTAAACAAGCTTCTTCGGTTTGTGCATCCTTGTGTATCTGGCGCCTTTTCCGTTCATGTGAAGCTTCATCCGCGCCTCCAAATCTGCAGTGCATCCCGTGTAGAAGCTGCCATCCTTACATCGAATAATATAAACATAATAAGGCATTAGCCTTCAGCGCTCCATGGCAGAGGTTGCTACTGGTTTTTCCATTTTGCTCTTTGTGATTCTAACCACCTTTCCGTTCCAAAAAACTTGCGCATTTTCAGGTTTTCAAGATGATAGCCTTGCGGGCATTCCGGTCGGTCGTCAGGAACAAATTCGCTTAGTATTCTACATGGAAAATCGCCACAAAAGCCGCAGTGCTCAATACCTTTCTCCAAGCAACATTTGACAAAATAACAATCCATGTGAAGAGAAGGAATGCAGCCTTGACATTCTTTTGGATAATTTGGACATTTCCCGCAATAGTCGCCGCAGAAAGCTGCCTCTATATCACCCATTACTAATCTCGCCTACACATAGCATAACAACACTAATTCTCACAACGTCAACATATAAAAACGTCTTCAGAAAAAGCGAATGCGAAAGTTCAATCTATGAGGGAGCGATCTAGGCTCGCAGACAAACCCAATCTGGAGTAAAGGATTAATGCAAGTTCGCACAAATATGATTACGGTGCTAAATATGAGGGATAGCGTTCTCAATTCGTGAAAACAAAACATTTAATACCCCTCAGACCAGTTCAGAGAACTTTATGGAATTTTTAAAAAAAGCCGAGGGAAAATGGCAAAGACGCTGGGCACAAGCAAAAATCTTTGAGACAGATCCAGACCCAACAAAACCCAAATACTTCGTAACCGTAGCTTATCCGTATCCAAATTCTCCACAACACATCGGACACGCGAGAACCTACACAATAGCTGACGTGCACGCAAGATACATGCGAATGCGCGGTTATAACGTGCTCTTGCCTATGGCGTTTCATTACACTGGCACGCCAGTTCTAGCAATGTCAAAGCGCCTCGCAGAAAACGACACAGACCTCATAGACGACTTCATAAACGTCTACAAAATCCAAAAAGAGAGGTTAAACGAATTCACCGACCCACTGGCAATGGCTCGCTACTTCCATCAAGAGATAAAAGGCGGAATGAAGGAGATAGGCTACTCCATAGATTGGAGGCGAGAATTCACCACAATAGATCGGCATTACAATCGCTTCATAGAATGGCAATTCCAAAAACTTCGCGAAGGCGGATACATAACACGCGGAAGCCACCCTGTAGGTTGGTGCCCCAAAGACGGAAACCCTGTAGGTCAACATGACACGCAAGGAGATGTGGAGCCCGAAATAGGCGAGTTCACAGTGATAAAATTCAAACACCAAGAATGGTTTTTCCCAACAGCCACTCTGCGGCCGGAGACGATATTTGGCGTAACAAACATTTGGCTAAATCCAAAAGCCAAATATGTCAAAGCAACAGTGGACGACGAAAAATGGATAATCAGCCAAGAAAGCGTAGAAAAACTACTCAACTTAAATCGAAAAGTCACAGTTCTAGAAGCATTTGAAGGAAGAAAACTCGTAGGGAAATATGCCGAAAATCCAGCAACAATGAAAAAAATTCCCATTCTACCAGCAGATTTCGTTGACCCAAAAAACGCAACAGGCGTAGTTATGTCTGTTCCAGGACACGCTCCATATGATTATGTTGCCCTAGAAAACATAAGGAAGAAGCCGTCACAACTAAAAGAATACGGTGTGACTCCAGAAGCGATAGCTGCCGTCAAACCAATCTCCTTAATCGAAGTACCTGGATACTCGGAAATTCCTGCAGGCGATGTAGTCAAAAGAATGAACATTGAAGATCAAACTGACTCGAAGTTGGAGGATGCTACAAAAGAAGTTTACAGACATGAGTTTCACAACGGAAAAATGAGGGAAAACACTGGCAAATACATTGGTTTATCCGTGGCTGAAGCAAAGGACAAGGTAAAAGAGGATTTGATCTCAGAAAGCAAGGCCGGAACCATGTACGAGCTGCTCAACAGACCAGTCCTGTGCCGCTGCGGAACAGAGTGCATCGTAAAGATCCTTGAAGACCAATGGTTCATCGATTACGGAAAACCCGACTGGAAGACACTGACGCACAGAAACTTGGGCAAAATGGAAATATTACCAGAAGAACTACGTGCAGAATTCAACTACGTCATAGACTGGCTGCACGAAAAGGCGTGCGCTAGAAAGTCAGGCATGGGTACCAAGCTCCCATGGGACCGAGAATGGACAATCGAATCGCTTTCAGACTCTACAATTTACATGGCTTACTACACGATAGTCAAATACTTCAAAGAGCACAAAATCCAGCCAACTCAGCTAACGGACAACGTTTTCGACTATATCTTTCTCGGAATCGGAAACGCCAGCAAGATAGCAAAAGAAGCTAATCTAGATGTTAGTGTCGTAGAACAAATGCACAATGAATTTCTGTACTTCTATCCTCTAGATAGTCGGCACTCAGGACGCGACTTGGTTCCAAATCATCTAACATTCATGATATTCAACCACACAGCCATATTCCCAGAGAAGCTGTGGCCGCGCCAGATCGTAACCAATGGCAGCGTGATGATGGCAGGTGCAAAGATGAGCAAATCCTTCGGAAACATAATCCCTCTACGAGAAGCACTCGAAGCATTTGGAGCCGATCCTTTAAGGCTGAGCGTTCTTGCAACAGCCGAACTTTTACAGGATGTTGAATTCACTCCGACAGTAGCCAAATCCATGCGAGAAAGATTGGAGCGCCTTTACAGATTTGTTACCGAAGTCACAAAAACTCCACGGGCAAAAGAAATTCCTAAGAAATCGTTGACAGCAATAGACAACTGGATGCTGAGCCGACTGCAAGAACACATTGGAAAGGCAACAGAAGCCATGGACAAATTGGCTGTGCGCAAAGCCATCCACACAATTCTATACGAGTTAGAACAAGACTTCCAGTGGTATCAAAGACGCATAAAAAACCAAAAAGAAAATGCTGAAAGAGAAAACACCATAGCTTACATATTCAGGGAAGTCGTAGACGCCCAAATACGAATGTTAACTCCGGTGGCACCCCACACATGTGAAGAATTATGGGAAATTAAGGGAGAAAAAGACTTCGTCTCCAGAAGCCCTTGGCCTACATCAGACGAATCAAAAATAAACGTCGAAGCCGAGGAAAATGAAGCATTAATTATGGGTATGATGGAAGACACTCAGAATATAATTAAAGCAACAGGCATAACACCAAAGAAAATATGCTACTATGCGGCTTCTCCATGGAAATGGAAAATCTATCTAAAAGTCTTAGAAAAATCTGTTTCAGCAAAGGTTGCGCAAAGCGATTTGATCAAAGATTTACTGAAAGACTCTGATTTGAAGGCAAGAGCAAAAGAAGTGGCAGAATTTGTCGGCAAAATTGTGGACGAGGTCAACCGCATACCAGACGAAAAGAAGCAGCGATTAATACGAGTCGGAGTAATGGACGAAAATCAAAAACTGAAAGACGCAGAAAACTTCTTCAATCGAGAATTTAACGCTAAAATCTATTGCTATAATGAAGAAGACAAAAAACGCTATGACCCGAAAAATAGAGCTCACACCGCAAAACCTTACCGCCCAGCCATCTACATTGAATAGTAAATGACCAAACTGGATCGTAATGGAGATAAAACTATATTCAACAGTTTCATACCAAGTCCTAGGGGTTCGTGGCGCAGCATGGATACCATTGGGCCAAAAAGCGCGCCGGCCTTCTAAGACCGATGTCGAGGAAAGCCGGAGATCCCGGGTTCAAATCCCGGCGGACCCGCCATTTTTCGTTTTGAAATAGATTTGTGCGCAGATAATTTTTCCAGAATCGATAAGACTGCAGCTATTGTTTTGCCTTTTTCCTAAATTTTTTGCTTTTTCAATGCAACACAAATGAACCACTTCAGAGTTCATGCTTACGAACGATACTCCTTTTCTATGCAGTTTTTCTGAAACCTCAAATGTCTTAAGCACATCCTCTTGTACTAGTTTAAGACCTGAAGGAATACTTTTAGCTGCATCAAAAAGATACCCTAACTTTGAAAAAGCGCGGATCTAGTCTGTCAGACTTAACAGAAATCGCTTCCCAAATGGAAATATCAGCTCTAACCGGAATCTGTTCGGTTTGCGAACGGAAATTATAAATGAGTAATGCAATAATAAATGGTAGACGCTTTAGTATTTGACGTGTCAGTGTTTAAGGGATTGATATGAGTACACATGCAGATGAGTTAAAGCTTCGATTAATGACCATAGAGTTGCTCAGAACGGCGAAATACAAGAGAAACATTACATACCGTGAGTTAGCCTCTAAAACCGGTCTGCCGGTAACTGTTCTGAGTAGGTACGCAAAAGGACATGTTCTTCCGAACACCGCGAGGGCTAAACAACTTTGGAAGGTTCTAACGAAAATTGTTGGTTTAGAGACTGAGCTTCGAAGCAGGATAAAGTTTGATGACGACGGATATTTTGATAACACTGACATTATAGGTGATTTTAACATTCTTCAGCAAGCCGCTAATCATGCGCTTGCAAACTTCGCAGGAAAACGAGTGACAAGGGTTCTGACGGCGGCCGTCGATGGAATCCCATTGGCGACCATGGTTGCTAACGTCCTCGGCGTCAATCTGATAATAGCAAAGAAAAACAAAGAAGTTGGGGTTAAGGCTTTCCTCGAAGAAACCTACGTTTTAGGCAGAGACTCAGGAGTAACTGTGACTCTCTACATTCCGAAAGACGCAGTCAAAAAGCGAGACAGTGTCTTAATAGTAGATGACATGATTAAGACTGGAGAAACACAAGCAGCGCTGGTTAATTTAGTTCGAAAAGCGAAGGCTGAAATCTCAGGCGTCTTCTCTATTGTAGCAGTTGGAGAGGAATGGAAAAGAAGGCTGAAGCTTTCAGGTGAATGCCCCGTAGAAGTCATCACTTACGTCAAGGCACCTTATGATTCAAGCACTCGTTCCTGACTTGGCAAGCAACACATTTTCCTTTTCTGCAAAAATCCTTGCCCAACCTGAGCAGAGCCGTTTCAAAATTAATGAAACACTGCTCTGCAATTTGGTTTTTGGACCAAAAATCTTTTAGCAGTCCTGAGGAGTCTTCAGTAGATTCCATTGTTATTATTCCAAGTTTTTCGGCGGCAAGTATGACTAGACTCGTGGGTTTTGGATCGGCTTTCTCCCAGACACCGCGCAATTCTCTTAGAAAAATACTTACTGTCACGTCGCCTACTCCTTTTCCTGAATCTTTTAATCTCTTTTCTAAATCATGCGTACCAGAGGCTAAATTATGGAGAAGATTGAGGCTTCCATTGTATTTTTCTATGAGATTCTGCATGACTTCGAGGAGTTTGTCTGCTGTCTTGAAATCGTAGCGTGTGTATCTGCCTTCGTCCAGGATTTTAACCAGTTCATCCCATCCTGTTTCGAGAATCCGCTTAGGTGTTAACAGATTGTATCTTTGGAAGCATTTGAAAGTCTTTACGACTGCCGTTTCGGTTATGGGAGCGCCAAATAGTATGGATGCCAAAAACCATTTAAAAACTTCGTCTTCTTCTCCTCCTGAGAGGTTTATGCCCAGAATATCGGGATATCTCTCTCCAAAATTTTCGATGAGAGCCTTTAGGCTTTTCTGTTTCATTGCCTTCTTACCACGTTCTAACAAAATCTTATACTATTTTACTGCATAAACAATTTGCTGGAGGCTCTGAATATGCGGACAATAGAATGGCGCAACGGAACGGTCATAACAATAGACCAAACAAAACTTCCACATGAGACAGTATTTCTAGAGATGAAAACCTCCAATGAAGTGGCTGAGGCTATAAAGACTATGAAAATAAGGGGCGCCCCCCTTTTGGGGGCTGCGGCAGCCTACGCATTGGCTTTGACGGCCTATTATTCAGAAGCGAAAGAGAGAGAAGAATTGATCAAAGAATTGGAAAGAACAGCGGAAATTCTAAGAGGAACAAGACCGACGGCTGTTAACCTTTTTTGGGCGATAGACAGAATCCTCAGTAAGGCAATAGCCTTTTCAGGAAACGCTAAAGATTTAGTTGCTTTCATTGTTGAAGAGGCGCAGAAAATAGCTGATGAGGATGCAGAGGCAAATCGACTGATCGGCAATTATGGTGCTGAACTTATTTGTGGTGGAGACGTTATTTTAACTCATTGCAATGCTGGTGCTCTTGCGACTGTTGAATATGGCACTGCTTTAGGTGTGATAAAGGCTGCTTGGGACCACGGAAAGAAAATTAGGGTTATCGCGACTGAGACTCGTCCGAAATTACAAGGAGCTAGACTGACGACTTATGAGCTCAAAAGGGTTGGTATACCAGTTACTCTGATTACCGACAACATGGTTGGTTACGCTATGCGTCAGCAACTTGTTGACAAAGTCATAGTTGGTGCTGACAGAATAGTGCAAGATGCCGTCATCAACAAAATCGGAACATTTACGATTGCTGTTTTAGCAAAGGAACATAAAATTCCCTTTTACGTCGCCGCACCAAAATCAACTTTCGACTTGATACACAATTCGGCAGAAGTAACCATTGAAGAGAGAAACCCCGAAGAAATCACCCATATAGGTTCGCAACGAATCGTCACGGAAGACGTGGAGGTTTTAAACCCGGCTTTTGACATAACTCCTCTAAAATATGTATCAGCAATAATTTGCGAAAGCGGCATCTTATATAAGAAGGAATTTGTTAAGTTTAAAGCTTGATCAGCACGAATAATAGTGACTTTACGTCAGTTGATGATTAGATGAATAAAAGCAAAGATAACACATCGCCTAGCAGCTCAGAATTTAAAATCAGAGGTTTACTTGTAGAAAAAGGGGTCAGAATCGGCAAAAAACAGAACCTTGATGAACTCTCATCAAAAGGTTATGGTGTAACCGAAGATGATGAGCTTCAGCTTAGTTTTTATGAAGCGCTTTACCTAACGAACAAAGGAATGCTTGAAGTCGAAGATGAAAAGGGCACAAAAGTTGACTTTCAGAAACTTCTGCAATTTTATGAGCGCATTGATGAGAACGCTTGGGCCAAATATTTGACTTATCGCGATTTAAGAAGCCGCGGATACGTTATTCGTGAAGGTTTCGGCTTAGGCGTTGATTTTCGGGTCTACGAAAGAGGCGAATATGGTAAAAACACAGCCAAATACCTAATTTTAAGCATACAAGAGGGCAAACCGATTTCGCTGGAGGACTTGACAACCGCCTTGAAGCAGTGTTTAAGCTTGAAGAAAGAGTTAATTTTGGCCGTAATGAATCGTAGGGGTGAAACGGTTTACTATTCGGTTTCGCAATTAACATTAAAATAATGGGGAGTTGGGCACGTCGGCTTTCAAGACTGTTCGTGGAATGAGAGATTTTCTGCCAGAACAAGCAAAACTAATGAAATATATCGAAGGCAAAGCTAGGCGAGTCGCTGAACTTTATGGATATAAAGAAATCATAACGCCAATTGTTGAGCCGTATGAACTTTTGTCTGCAAAGGCCGGTGAAGAAGTTCGGTCGCGCATGTTTGTGTTTAAAGATCTTGGTGGACGAGATGTCGCTTTGCGGCCAGAGTTTACGGCTTCTGTGGCTAGGCTTGTTGCGACAACTTTGAAAAATGAGCCAAAACCTTTCAGACTTTTTTGTGTTGGCAGCATTTACCGGTATGATGAACCGCAGAAAGGGCGTTATAGGGAGTTCTGGCAGTCAAATTACGAATTGATGGGTTCAGACAAGCCAGAAGCAGACGCTGAAATATTGATGCTAACAAACAGTCTAATGAAGACGGCTGGGCTAAAGAAATACTGCTTTAAGATTGGACACGTTGGGATTCTGAGAGGAATATTGAGCGAAGAAAAACTGGATGATAGAGCACAAAACGCGATTCTGCAACTAATGGACAAGAAGCTGTATGAAGATGCACTCAGACTTGTTGAACATTCCGGAGCTTCCAAAAATTGCTTGACTACCCTCAGAAATTTGGTGAAACTTAAAGGCAGTAAGACTCTCGAAGTTGTGGAGAGAATCAAGGAACATGTTGAAGGCTATACAAAAGCTATGGATGCTGCAGAAAACCTCTACGAGATTTTGAAGCTGATTTTGGAAAGCAGGTGCGAAGTTGACATGAACGTGGAAGCTGGTTTTGCACGCGGTCTTGAGTATTACACTGGAATGATTGTTGAGCCGAGCGTTCCAGAATTGGACATTGCGCTTGGCGGCGGTGGAAGATATGATAGACTTATTGAATTGTTTGGGGGGGAGCCAACACCAGCGGTAGGCATTGCCCATGGAATAGATAGGATAATGTTGGCATTGCAATTGCAGAAGGGAATGGAAGAGGCCGAAGAAGAGAAGACGGTTATGGTAATCCCTGTTAAAGAAGCGTTGAAAGGTGAGGCTTTGAAGACTTCGCAGGTACTTAGAGATGTTGGTATATCAGCCGAAGTTGAGGTTATGGGACGAAAGGTCGCTAAGGCTCTAGAGGATGCCGATAGGAGAAAAATGGACTATGCGGTTATAATTGGAGAGAGAGAATTAAAAGAAGGAGCGGTTGTCATTAGGAATCTGCTGAAAAGAGAGCAGAAAACTGTGAAGATTGAAAAGATGGCGGAAACGATAAAAGGTAGACAAAGGAGTTAGTCTTTCTTCTCTCTTCTTAGAAAGTCTCCTATGTCTGAAATGTTTTGGATGGTGACTCCATTCTTTATTTTTTCATTTAAGTCGCGTAGTATCTTGCCGAAACCCAAGCATTCTCCTTGCTGATTCAAGACTAATGTATAGTCGCCCTTCCTCTTCGAACCTTTCACTTTTTTTATTCCTCTTTTAAAAACGTCTCTTCCACAGATGAAGAGCCATTCTGTCTTCTCGTCAACGGCTATCTGGTTTGCATCCTGTTCCGCTATCAATCTTAATAGACTGAAACTTGGAAAGAACTTGCCATTTTTGGTTTTTCCAAGATATGTTCCCGCATAAAAGAAGCCTTTCCTGACTGATCGTTTCAGATTGTCATCGATGAGGAAGTAGTGGTTCTTCTTTCTCAGTATAAGTCGCTGGTCTAGGCTGATTCGTGTGTTAAATCGACTTACAAAATCTGTTATCGGCTCAATCATTTACATTCACACTTAATGAGTTTACAAACAAAAAATCCTTGGGTCTTTTGAGGCCAAATTCGTCTACAGTTTTCTATCGAACTATCTAATTGTTTCCCGAAAATGTTGGTTTGGGCTTTTTCTCCGTAGCAGTCGATTTTTTCAATCTGAAGATTTAGGTTTTTTATTGCCCAGTCAATATTGAATTCGTTCTCTTCAGGCTCCAGAGAGCATGTTGCGTAAACTATTTCGCCATTATCTTTTAGGATTTTAGCCGATTCTGCCAATATCTCTTTTTGAAGTTTCGCGTTTCTTTTCACGTCATTTATTGTTCTTTTCCTGAACCAGTGTTTGTCTGTTGCAAAGTTGCCAGAACATGGAGCATCCAAGAGAATTTTGTCAAACTTCATGTTGAGCCGTGACGAGCGTCTCGCATCCATGTGATACACTATTGTATTACTTACACGGCATCTCTCCAAATGGTTTGATAAGGCTGTTAACCTTTGCTTTTTAGTGTCTAAGGCGATTATTGCGCCCGTGTTCTGCATCAAATCGGCCAATTGAACAGTTTTTCCTCCTGGAGCTGCGCAGGCATCCAAGACCGTCTTATCTGTTAATTCTGTGAATAGTATGACTGGAATTTGGGCAGCTGCTTCTTGAATTGAGTACAAGCCCATGAGATACTCGGAGGTAGCTCCAACAGAAAATTCTGACCAGGAAACCCGGTAGCCGCTTTGTAGGAAGGGAATCTTATCGAGCTTTATTCCATGCGATTGGAGCCTTTTTACAACTTCAGCTTCTTTAGAGTTCATGGTGTTTATTCTGATTGCCTGTTTGAGGTTGACATTCCTATATTTCCAGCCTAGTTTTTCATAGCGACTTACAAAAAATTTTTTGTCAGACATCAACCGTAGATAAGCAGGTTGCCAATAAAAAACTAATGCTGTCTCTTTGACAGGCCCCTCGCAAGCCATTTTCTGGTTTCTGCAGTAAAAACTACAATCGGAGCAGGGTAACGCTTTTGGTTTAATAAGCCTTAAATGATGATGGAAAGTATCATGACATGTGGATTCGATGAAGGAAAAGTATGCTTTTGTCATGATGATCAGGGAGAAGTGGTGGCGCAAGTTCTGCCACCTTAACCGCGAAGGAAAAAGAGTGCTCTCGTATGTAAAGAGAGGGTGGGCAGTTCCTAAGAACACTTTCCTCATATTGTTTTACGTTGCGAAGCCTGTTGGGCAACTTGGAGGTCATGCGGAGTTCATTGAGCGTAAAGTTGGGGATGCAGACAGCTTATGGGTTGAACATGGCGACGAGTCGGTTCTGGAGTCAAAGGAAGAATATTACGAGTTTATTCAACACAAGGAGAGGGTCTCTTTTGTCAGATTCAAAAATCTTCAGGAAGCAGCCAAACCTATGCCGCTCAGCGATATTCTCAAGCTTTTGGGTAAGCGAAGGTTGTCGCGAAAGGGTTTTTACATCAGTAAGGAAACGGCAGACAAATTTATTGCACTTATATCATGAAAGCAACAAAAAGTTAATAGGTTTCATTTTTCATTTCCATGTAGCTTATCTTTAAGCAGTGAAAAATCTAAATGTCTGACGAAAGCAAGACGAAACCCGGTGCGCACAAAAGACGCACAACGGAATATTTACCTAGCTTAAAGAGGGTCTAATCATGGGACGATACAAGCAAATCGAAGAAATTGTCAAACTGATGAACAGCCCAGAGATGATAAGGAACACAAGCATAATAGCCCACGTGGACCATGGAAAAACCACACTTTCAGACAGCCTCTTGGCCGCTGCAGGCATAATAAGCGAGCAAACAGCTGGACAGAAGCTCTTTCTCGACTCTTGGGAACTTGAACAGAAAAGGCAGATGACAGTTTTCGCCTCAAACATAAGCTTAACCCACACTTTCCAAGAAAAAGACTACCTCATAAACCTCATCGACACGCCTGGACACATAGACTTTAGCGGAGCAGTCACGAGAAGCTTGCGTGCTGTTGACGGTGCGCTTGTGGTTGTAGACGCTGTAGAAGGACCTATGACGCAGACGGAGACAGTTTTGATGCAAGCACTACGCGAAAGGGTACAGCCAATTCTCTTCATAAACAAGGTTGACAGACTGATAAAAGAGATAAAGCTAACTCCAGAAGAGATACAGCGCAAATTCGCAAAAATCATCCTCAGAATAAACACCCTTATTGAGAAGTATGCGCCTCCTGAGCACAAAAAAGACTGGCAGGTTAAGGTTGAAGATGGACGCGTGGCATTCGGTTCAGCACTCCACAAGTGGGGACTGAACTTACAACATATGAAGGCAAAAGGCTTATCATTCAAGGATATTATTGACGCATACACTGGCGAACCAGAAGAAGTCGGAGCAAAAATAGACGCCTTAAGCAAAAAAGCGCCGCTTTATGAGCCGATTTTGGACATGTTCTGCGAGCATTTACCGAATCCACTCCAAGCACAGCCTTACAGGCAGAGTCAAATTTGGCCGGGTGAGGCAGACAGCCCCGTGGGTAAAGGAATGGCTAAAGTTGACCCAAACGGATCGCTTCTCATGTGCATAACCACGATTGAGGTTGACCCTCACAGTGGAGTTGTTGCCATCGGACGACTTTTCAGCGGTACCGTTGAGAAAGGAAAGACCGTTCAGCTTGTGACAAGCCACCAGAAAGGAACAATCCAACAGGTTTACATGAGCATGGCCACTGATAGAGTCATAGTCGACAATATTCCAGCGGGAAATATAGCCGCGCTCTCTGGTTTACCTTCCGTTCATGTCGGCGAAACTGTTGCAGAAGAAGGAGTGAAAACACAGCCGTTTGAAGGGTTGAAGTACGTTTCAGACCCTGTGGTCACGGTTGCTGTTGAGCCCGAAGACGTCAAAGACCTGCCGCTTTTCGACAAAGTCATGCACAAACTCACAATCGAAGACCCGAACTTGCATTTCAAGATAAACAAGGAAAGCGGAGAGTTCCTTCTAAGCGGTATGGGCGAGCTACACCTTGAGGTTACAGCTTATCGAATGCAAGAGGCAGCGCTAAAGGTAAAAATCAGTAAGCCAATTGTGATTTATCGTGAAACAATCACCGATAATTATAAAGGACCCGCAATAATGGGCAAGAGCCCGAACAAACACAACAAGCTATGGGTAACGCTGGAAAAACTACCTGAAGAAGTTATCGAAGCCATAAGAGCTGGAAAAATCTCGGAAATGCAGACTCGTGAAGAGAGGCAGAAAACTCTGAAGCAGTTCGGCTGGCCAACAGACGATGCACGTAGCGTTGTCGCCATCGAAGGTACAAACATACTTGTCAACAGAATTAAAGGAAGACAGTACGTGGAAGAAATACTTGACCATGTGAAGTCAGGCTTCCGAGAAGCAGTATACACTTCGGTGTTAGCAAAGGAACCGGCATACGGGTTGAAGGTGAACTTGGAAGACGTTACAGTTCACGAGGACCCCGTGCACAGAGGACCAGCACAGATACTCCCAATGACTTGGCGCCCCATCTGGTGTAGTTTCCTACTCAGCGACCCTAAGCTCTTGGAACCAATCATAAGTTTCGAATGTAAAGTTCCAAACCAATTTGTGAGCAATGTCATTGCGATAGTACAGAAGCGCCGTGGCAGAATCCTCGACATGGTAAATGAGGAGGACATGGTCGTTGTCAAGGCTGAAATGCCAGTGGCTGAATCTTTTGGGCTTGCAGATGAACTGCGTTCATCAACTCAGGGGAGAGCATTTTGGGCAACCCAATTCAGTCGCTGGGCTCCTGTTCCAGAGTCAATTCAAGTCGACATAATAAAACAGATACGGGAACGCAGAGGCTTGAGTCCGACACCGCCAAGGGCACAAGAATTCTACGAAGAAGCATGAGCTCAACCGATCAACTGAATCGAGATTCGCAAGATTTTTTTTATAGCGTCAGCTAATTCCAAAGCGATTTAGAGTGTGAAGTAGGTTGAAAGAATCGGAATGCGTTAAAGTAAGACACCACAAGGACGTCGGCAAAACAATCATGGAATACCAAAGAAAAGGTTGGTGTCTCCACACATACGCTTGCGCCCAAGCAGGCTTAGGAGAACTAATCAATCATTACTTACTGTTTGAGAAAGGCGATTGAATAATACAAGAAAAGACGCCTTAACATTCCCTTTTTCATTGTTTACTTTTCTCAAATTCTAAGGACTATAGCCAAGAAAGATTAAATGAATAGCTAAAAGTATAGAGTGACTAATTGACTCTGGTTGGCGAAGCATTGATTGACATAATATATCTGTTTAGTCTAACAATCCCGTTGATTGCAGGAATTTTGCTAGGCTACGTCTTACGAGAAAAAAAGCACATAAACCTCGGCAAAGTCACTTTTGGAACAATCATAGTTTTGATTTTTTCGCTGGGTTTTAGCATAGGCTCAAATAATGAATTATTAGGTTCAATGCCCAAGATCGGTCTAAACGCACTTGTCATTTTGGGACTGGTTCTGTTTTTCAGCGTAGTTTTCTTTAAGGCGGCTAGAAAAATGGTGAAAATTGAATGATAAAATACATTTTAGCTGCACTTGCTTGCGGGGTCATCGCTGGATATTTGGACAATAATTACGGAAACGTACTTTTCGGTAGCTTTATTTCGAATTTCATGTTCAGTTTTTCGCTCATTCTCTTATTATTTGTCATGGGATTCGCTTTTGGACTGGACAAGGAAGCAATGGCCAAGATTAGGAAAACCGGCTTGAAAATTCTGATTTTTCCGTTTTCAGTAGCCCTAGGCAGCATTTTAGGCGGGCTGGTCGCTGGACTAATCTTGAACATCAACGTTTTTGCCTCAATGGCCATAAGCGCTGGCTTCGGTTGGTACACGCTGGCAGGACCTTTTGTTTGGAACTTTTTCGGAGCAGAACTGGGCATGCTGGGCTTCACAGTAAACTTTCTAAGAGAACTACTGACCATAGCGACTATATCATTGACGGCTAAAATTGACAAGTATGCGCCTATAGCGCTTGGAGGAGCCACAACAATGGACACAACACTGCCAATAATCGTGCGCTACTGCGGCTCTGACACTTTAATAACCGCTTTTTCAAGCGGCTTTACATTAAGCATCATAGCACCATTTACGATAATCGCAATAGCGACCCTAAAATGAAAGACCGAACGCCGAGCTCTCATAATATCAGACTGAATAGAGCAATTACACCGAATGCTGCAATGACTATGCCTGAAATTCTGTTCACCCACCGCAATCTGGAGAGCGAGAATTTTGTCCGAAACAGACTCACACTTCCGCTCAAGATAAGCCACCATAAGGCTGAGCCGATAAACACACCAAGCATCAACATTGCCGCAGAGACGTAGTTCCCACCTAGGCTTCCTACACCAAATCCGGCAAATATCGCTGCAAAAGAAACGATTGTCACTGGATTTGTGAGAGTCAGAGAAAACGTGGAAGAATAAGCGCCAAAGAGACCCATTCTTTTCGTTGAAGCAGCTTGCTCAACAGGCGTGGACAGAAAAGTTCGTATGCCTAAAAAGCAAAGAAAGACGCCGCCAATAAGACGAAGCCACACTTGTTGACTAATCAAGAAGTCTGACACGAAGGTAAGTCCGAATCCAGCGATGGAGCCATAGATAGCATCGGCAGTAGCAGCTCCTAGGCCGGAAATCAAACCATGGGCTTGCCCTTCTGCTAACGTGCGCCGTATGCATAGCACGCCGATTGGACCGACAGGCGCGGCAATTGTAAAACCAATGACAAGCCCCCTAAGCAAAAAACTGAAGCCCATACTTTTTTCTCTCCTCGGCTTTAATATAGGGTAATTCCAAGCGCCTAAGTATATAACAAATTTGCTTTTTGTACCAGTCTAAAATCATATACAAACGTCATTGATGCATCAATTGCAAAGAGCACACACAGTACATTTTCTCATAGACGAGGGCTACGGTGTGGTAGTAATACGTTCGGTTACCTATCACTCAAAGAAGTGCGGTCGCCGGGATTTGAACCCGGGTCGTCAGCGTGGCAGGCTGATGTCCTAGACCAAACTAGACTACGACCGCACACCATACGGTGCAAGGACATTCTGTCGAAGTCCCTATTTTTCCTTTTCTGAAAAACTATTTAAGTCGCAAGAATATGTCAAAGGCATTGCTTGAGCGCGGTCTCAAGTTCTTCAATTCTTTTCAAAATTATGTCCGAGTGAGCTACTATCCATGGACTCGGATTCTCGATTTGGCATATGCAGATAGTTTTCTTCTTCTTAATTTTGGCGTAGAAAAGCTCCATGCACGTTCCAGCAGAAAGCCTCGGCAGATAAGCAATCAAAACATCGCATTTTTCAATGTCTTCCAGGTCTCTTCTTATAAAATCTGCAACAGGAACCTTGTTCCACCAGCCCGGCTCGTTTCCTCTGTAAAGGACCTTTTCACGTTCCCACGGGTCAACAGGTTCATAACCGCACAAGACACAAATTTCTCTGACAATATCCCTGTACGACTGCTCTGTTTCTACGCCTTGAATTGGACCAGAAATGAAAACTTTTCCTTTCATAGCCTATATTGCACCGTTCCATACTTACAAATCTTCCCTCAATTATGTCGTAGTCTAAATCATGTAGCAATCCAACAATCTCCCATTCGGACCCGTCCATTTCCAGCCTTTTTGCCCGCATCTTCATAATAGTTGAAACCGCAATTGCATGGCGCTTCTTTTTCACACTAAAAACATGTGCATTAAGCAGTTGAAGAGCCTCTAGTCGAGTAATCATAAAAGAAATCAAGAATTGCTTAGCCTTAATAATGTTAATTGTCCAAAAATGTGCAGAAACAGTTATGAGCTTAGAGATTTACCTTCAATTCTCTAAATTAACATTCAAAGGATGAACAATGTTTGGGATTCCTCAACCCCTTACACGCAATCATCGTTTCATTCTGCTTTCTCGGAATAATGATATATAAACGCGTAAATCTTGCAATAACATTGAACGCAACCGCATTGCTTTTGGCTCTGCTGTCACTTGAATGGTCAGCAATCCCAACAGTAGTTTACGAGAACACCAATTATGCAACACCTGAAGGCCGTCTTGCAATTTCAGTCGTTCTTGCAACTTTTGGGATAATGCTGCTGAGCCAGCTTTACAACGAAACAGGAGTCATCAACCGTCTTAGCGAGAGTTTGAGCAGAATAGTCAAAAACTCGAAAGTGGTGCTAAGCGTGATTCCAGCCATAATAGGATTTCTCCCAGTTCCAGGTGGAGCCTTGATGTCAGCACCGATTGTGGATTCTGAAGCAGAAAAATTGAAATTCACGCCGGAAAAGAAAGCTTATGTGAACTTATGGTTCAGACACACTATTTTTCCAGTTTATCCAATAAGCCAGCTACTAATAACAACTGCAGCGCTGACTGCAATACCTATGTTTCTGATAATTTTGCGTCAGATTCCCGTAGTCATCGTAATGATAGCTGTCGGATGCATTTTCAGTTTCTGGAAAGTTTCTGAAGCAAAGGACAAGCAAAACTCCGAGGAAAAAAATAATTCTAATTCAGACTTGAGAGATTTCCTAATTTCTTTTTCTCCAATCTTGGCAACTATAGTTGTGGTTGTTGGTTTGAGCCTAAGTGGTTTCGGTTTGTCTAAACAAGGATTTGATATTCTTGTAGCAACCTTCATAGGGCTGATATTTTTGGTTGCCATTTCAAAGTCCAGCATCAAAGTTCTTGCGAAACCCTTTAAAAGTTGGGGACTTTACGGAGTGACTTTCGCAGTTTATGGCGCATTCCTTCTACGAAATACAATAGTAACAGCGGGAATTTCTGAAGTTTTCAAACCATTCATAGCCAACGGAAACGTCGATACTGTGGTACTTCTGACTGTTATTCCAGGAATTCTAGGATTTCTCACAGGCTCCCCATTGGCAGGTGTATCCATAAGCGTTTCAATATTGTATGGAATTGTGGCTTTCTCGCCCCAAACAGCATCACTAATCTACATGAGCTCCTATCTTGGATACATAATTGCACCGACTCATCTGTGCTTTAGGTTTACAGCAGACTACTTCAAATGCCCTCTTGGAAAAGCCTACAAATACGTGGTTCCTTCATTTTTAGTAACATTCGCAACTGCTCTTCTAATCTATTTCCTAGCCTAATTCTCATCATATTGCAAATGTGCATAGAATTGAGACAGAAGGAATGGAGATTCCACAATTATTAGGTATTGAAATTTTTTACATTGAAAGAAATTTCATTTACGCATTGGGCGGCCGAGACACTCAAGAATCTGAGGGCATCCGAAGCATTCTTCAGGAATAGGAGTGTTCTTGGGAAGATTCTTCAGGTGACCCAGTTTGTGGGAGCACCCTTGAAACTCGTTGGAACCGAATAGAAAGAAGGATTTCTTCAATTCTTTATCGTTGTATTTCTTTTTGGAGCCCTTCCCAGTTTCAAGACTATCACTTGTATGATGGTTTTCAATATCTGCACTCTCAATCCTTGACTCTCGAGCAAATGCCTCTGGCTCTTCGCTGCTACTCTCTCCCGGCTGTGAGGGTCTGGTTGTTTCTTCCGTCATTTCTGAGACAGTAATCGGAACCCTCTCTTTTTCGATCTCCTTGCCAGACGCGGGTTCTTTCTTGTTTTCCTTCGTCGGCTGTAGCTTTATCAGAAACAGCGTATAGCTTACTAGAATTGCTGCAATGATAACTATGGGAACGATTATCAAAGACAACTCTGGTGAAATCATGCTTTCACTCATTTTGAATAATGCACGAGCAACTTATAGTTTTGATGAATTCCCAATATTTATTGCAGATGCACAGTAAGTGCCAATACCGTGCTATGTTTTGCTCCATTACCGGTGACAATTTATTAGCAGACGCACATAGATGACATGATACGGGTTGTTGTGCTTACACAGACACGTTGGGTGAGCACTTTTGGGAGAAGAGATAATAGTATTCAAGTCGCTAAGTAATCTCAAATTCTATAATGTATTGAAGATAAGTAGTGGTTCCTGGGGTACGAACTTCAAGATAGGCATAAATGTATGATGTGACCTTGCTGGTTGCTTCTACAGTCATGGCTATGTAGATGGTTTCCAAACTCCCCACATCGTACCATGGCCCAGTTTCGTTGACGAAAGCTCCACTCTCGATGACGATTTGAGACAAGTTTCCGTCTGTGGAGTTGTGGAAGTATATAGTGCAGTTCTGCAGACGGCCTATGTTAGAGTCAGCGTATTTCTTTAGCCTGATCTCCCAAGAGTCTGTGGCTGTGTTGTTTACTCTTAGGACGTAATCGTATGTTGCGTCATCTGTCCAAACATGTAGGAGAGTTGTGTCTATGTTCCAACTGTCTTCGCTTGTGTCGCCCGTTTCTGTCCCACCTAAAAATTGCACAGTCAAAGTGCTTGATGTTAAATAGGACGTTATTGACACGTTATTCCACTGGTTTGCCGTTAAGTTCATGACCCAATGCCAAGAACTTCCCGTGCTGTTCCAAACTTTTACTTGAATGTTTTCTGAACCGCTAAATGTTCCGGTTTTGATGCAGAGTTCTTCGTTTGTCCGAGTGTAATCTGCACTCGTCCATTGGACTTCGAGGTTGATTTCATAGTTTTCTCCACCATCGTACCAAATATGAATCAAGGCAACATCTATCTGCCATGTATCTTGACTTGGGTCCCCTGTCTCATTTCCGCCTTTGAACCTAATCGTGAGATTAGAAGTCGTCAACCAATCCGTTATTGATTGATTATTCCATCCGGAAGACAAGTCCGTGAAAACGGTTTCCCAGCCAGTTCCATTCCAAACATCGACCTGTAAGTCTTCGGCTCCCATGGTTCCTCCATAGATTGAAAGATTTTCGTTCGGTAGTGAGTATGGGACGTCTGTCCACTGAATCTCTTGGTCAAGTCTGCACTCGTCATAACCTACCCTATACGCACCATAGCGGTATGAGCCACTTTTAGTGGTGCTCCCCGCTGGGTTGAACAAGTTCGGCCAAACACTGGAGCCTCTGTAGTCAGAGACTGGAGTGGCGGTTTTGAGGTATCTCCACTGAGTAGTTGGAACGATGTTTGTAATATGAGCTACATGGTAGGTCGTGCTTGCAGATATACTCACGCCACTCCCAACTATGTCAAGGTCAAGCCATCCCGCTCCTGTTACTACAGCTGCATTTGTCTCTCCAAGTAGACTGCCTGGACTCCCTGGGTTGGTACTATTATCTCCATAGATTCCAAGTTTCACTTGTGGAGAATTTCCCGGGTTGGCAAATACATAGATCCCAATTTTTGTGATCGTACCAGAAGTAGTTGAGTTCGTCGTCCAACTGTTCCAGAACTGAAACGTTTCGTATGAACTTGTTGAAGTGTATCCACTTGTATCTTCCTGCCATAGCCAAACTGTTCCACCTCCAACCTCACCTTCTGTGAGGTTTGCCATACCGTCTATCGTTTTCATGTTTTCGAAGTTAATTATCGTACCTACGTCGTCAGAACCGTCTACATTAGATGTATCATTATCAACCGCATCTTCCTTGTCTCCTGCACCTTCAACCCTTAGTAAGGATGCGTCAATTTGCCATTGATCTTGAATTGTGTCGCTTGATTCTGTCCCACCCTTGAATCTAATAGTGAAATTCGTGGAAGTCAGGGAGACAATAAACTCGTTACAACTGTAGGCAGCTAAATCCACAGCAAGGTTTTCCCATCCAGTTCCGTTCCAATAATATAATCTTAAGTCTTCGTTACCAAGGTTCCCAGTGTAGATGCAGAGTTTTTCTGTGGGTAAGAAGTCAATAACACTAGTCCATTGAACCTCAAGGTCTAAACCGTAATCGCTATCACCACTGAATGGAACATCAGTGGAGAATGAATAGCTGCCGGAGCCGGAACCATCATCATTGTTTGGACCAATGTCGTCAAAATTATTATCCAACTTGAAATATGATTGCAGGTTGGGTTCAGAACCAGATAGTGTTTCGTTGTAATCACTCTGAATTTCCGCTAGACTACTGGCAACATTCCAATATCTTAAATCATCTCCATGCCCATCTAAAGGCTCATTGCCACCGAGACCATTAAGAAAGCGGTTTTCCGTTGGCACTGGTGTGATACTTGTCCAAGTCCCACTCAGACTATTTGCATCCAGTGTTGGTGCATTGTTCTCATCTCCAACATAAAGGAAAAGGTTGTTGTTATTCTCGTCCCATACAATGGCCACAAAATACCAAGTATCACTAGAAAATGAATAAGCACTAGTCATTGATGCAGTTCCTCCCCAGTCAATGACAAGATTAGTTCCTGACCAGCGAGTTTCCATGTCTCCGTCCTGTCCCCAAAATCTACCTTGGACGGAGCCGTCCATTTTAACCCAAAACGAAATGGTACCTGTCGTAGAACCCCAATCAGGTGTACCATCCCCGACTATCATGTATCCACCTGTAGCATCCAGGGAATATGTATTTGCCTGGTTTGCTTCCGTAAGCGTGTCATAAGAGGAATCTCGGGCTTTTTGATTCTCAAAATTGCTTTGGGTGCCAAGGTCAGAAGAGCTGTCCACGTCGCTACTGTTGTTGTCAACATAGTCAACTATTGCCGCTGTGTTCTCTTCGGTGAACACGTCATAGACTGAGTCTGGACTAGATTGTTGAGCTGTAAAGTTTGAATGCATTCCTCTATCTGCATTGGAATCCGCATCAGGGTCATTGTTGTCCACGTAATCAAATAACGGGGCCTCAACGCTAACCTTTGCGCTTGTGTTGTTTGTGTAGATTGTGCTTGTTCCAACTGTGCCGTCTTGAAGAATCACAGGCGGAGAATCGACAACCGCAGAAGGTTCCATCACTAGAGATATGTATGCTTGCCCAGAGGCATTGGGAAGCGCAAAGCCAAAAAAAATAAACAGTATCAGAGATAACCTAACACAGTAGCGTATCCTGTTAGTGTTAACACTATACCTAATCATGTTTACACTTCCTTTTGGATCAAATAGAAAAAGGGGTATGAGCTACTGTTGAACGTCAACCGCTATTGTGATGTAACATGTGTTTCCTGTCGTTGCAGTTGCTGGAGAGAGTGTTTCAAGCCTAATCCACCACGACGTGCTTGCTGGTACTGAGTAGTAATTCGTTTCGCCGCTGCTGGGTTCCAGTATCCAGTCGGTGCCAGAAACCGTGTAGTTCAGTGAGCACACGAAGTCTGTACTATTGTAGACCATGAATTTTATGCTGCTCCAGTTTCCGACGGTTGCTGTTCCATTAACGGGACTCACGTCCAAGTGTCTGAGCCTGAAAGAGTGCGCATTACTGCCGTCAGTGTTTTCTATGTACAATGCCTGCTCATAAGTCAATGTAGCGTTTGGATAGGACGTCGCATTTAGCATACACCAAGCATCGTTCACTGTTGAACCAGAGGGTTCGTCAGGAGCGCTGGAAAACCTTATCACTGGTGATGAAACGAGGAATTGAGACTCCATCGTCAAAGTGTAGAAGATGGCTGCGTTTACCGCTCCAATCAGTATAGACGTCAAAAGCAGAATCAGAAATTTGGTTGGCTTTTTTAGCTTCAAGCTTCCAAACAATTTATTTTGTCACCTCCACCCCAATTTTTCAAGTATTTTCTGACTGAAAAGCACGAAGACGCTGACCCCTAGGACAGCGAAGGAAATCATGAGAATTATCTGCAATGTCGAAATTGGACCAGTGGCTGCTTGGAGATATCCGTAATTGTAAATAAAAAACGTTGAGATCAGTAACGTTGGAAAAGTCACTGCAAGAGACCAGACTCGTGCAAGAAACCATGTTTTCTGTGAAACAGCGAAATAGATGTTAACCGCTATGATGTTGGCTAAACCAACCATCAGATAGAAAAGGTTGTACCAGAAGCGCATCTCTGCGTCAAAAACCGTCAAGAACATCTTGCTGACCATTAGGTGTCCAAACCCCATCACGGCTGCCGCTTGGTAAACGTAGGGTATAGCCTTTGGGAATCGCTCTTCTAGAAGACAAGTCAAAAGACTCAGCAGTAGAAACAAATCGCTTGCCAACAGCGCAAACAACTCTGGAAGCAGCAATAGTAACACTTCTCAGTCAATTGTCGAATGCATTCAGAATCAGTGTCTGAAAATAAAAAGAATATGAATGCAGAATCTGAATTAAAAATATGCCCGACTTTATTAGATTCAAATCACAGATACGTGCCACCGAGACTCGTCTGACAGAAATAAAGATTTTGTAGGAGATGTCCTCATTTGTCGCTGGTTAGAACCCGGTCTTTGGACACTTTGTGTGTGTTTGTTTTAGTAACCACGTAGCCAGACTCTAATCACTGACAACACGATGACTGCAATCATGAATATTCCAAAGGCGGTGAATATCCATGGCGCATCCATGCTTTGCGCTTGCATCAGTATGAAAAGGACAACTATTATGGCAAATATTGCGGACAAGGTGCTTGCGATTCGCCTCATGATTCGAACCTGAACTGTTCTATTCGAACTCGTCTTATTTCAATTCTTCTCCACGGAATGCACTCGAGCATTGTTCAGGAAAACTGCGACAAGGCAAATCTGAAGTGCCCCCAGAACAGAATTATAAGCAGCTTGCGATGCTTTACTATTGGCATTCGCTTTGGTGCGGGAAACTAAAACTACAAGCGATTCGATTAAGAACACAAGAGAGTACCATGAACGTTACCTTAGGGCTGTGAACAATCCACTAAGAAGAGAACTCCTCAAAGCCCTCAAAGAAGGCTGCACAACCATCGAAGACCTACAATCAAAGACAGGTTTGGACGAAGACACTTTGAAATGGCATCTAGACGTATTAGAACATGACTTTTGCATAGAAAAAGAAATCAAACAGGGAAAGTCATTCTACAAGCTGACTCAAGAAGGCAAAGTCATCAATTATCTAAAGTGAACCTACACTCTCGCTTTTGAATGAAAAAGGCAATACTACATCTAATCATAAGCCCAGAAAAACATGTAACGCACTATGCCTTCAAGTCTTCGAACTTATTAAGTGCGCGGTAACATTGAGCCTAGTCTGATACGCTCTTGAGGAAGCCTGAACGTGTCAGCTAGGCATTACACATGCCTCGGAAAAACATTGAGAGAGATTTCTAGTAAGGCAGATTTTAAGATTCCAGGCTACTAAGTGTTTTCTATGGGACTTTTTCTACTATACGGCGACATACTTCACAAGCTTCTATAACGTGAAGGCCCTTTTCCGTTGTTTTCCAGACACCGGATTTCTCAGCTATGAAACCTGACTCTTCTAGAGCGTTCAAATATTTCTCGAGTTGACTATAGCTCATTCCTACCGCTTCCATTATCTTCGTCTTACGTTCACCTTTCTCGGCAGTTTTCAGGACTTGTACGAGTATATCATGCCACGTTCTCCTTCTACGGGAAACTGCACGTTTCTCTTTTCACAAAATGTTCAACTAATCTCCTTCTGTGAATCATATTTTCTCGAAGATAAATAAATTTGGCGCCCCAGCTTATCATAAAAACAAAAGAGAAAATTGGCTCCAAACGTTACTCACAGTTTTTTCTACCTTGCTCATCTGCCAACTATGAAACATAAACCAGCAATTCGATTGCTATGTCAAAGACGATAAACAAGTCAGGAGCCTTCTCCGTAGTGCAGTGCTATTATAAGTATGTCTTTTATGTCTATGAAGTCGTCTCCGTTGATGTCGGCTCTTGGTTCCCAGTTGGGGTCGCCTGGTCTTGATCCGTAAGCGAAAGCTGCCATAAGTAGGTCTTTCACGTCTACGAACCCGTCCCCATTAACGTCGCAGTACATGAGTTCTAGAACCTCTATGACGTAAGATACACCGCCAGGTTGATTCAAGGAATCGACCACAATCAAAGTGACCGTGTAGTTGCCCGCTTGAGTGTACGTGTGTTCTATGTTCGGCGTCGTAACCGTTGTCATGTTGCCATCGCCGAAATCCCAAGTGTAGCTGACAATGGGTGGATGATGCGTGCCATCCCAACCAGGCTGTGAGTTTGACGCGTCGAAGGAAACCGTCCGGTTCGCGACTGGCGATAAGGGGTACCAAGTGAATTCAGCCTTGGGACCACTGGGCGGAAGAACGCTTATGGTTTTTGACGTGCTGCGCCAAAGCCCTTGGCTGTCTGTTACGTTAAGGGTGACGGTGAAGTTGCCATCTAGAGAGTATGAATGATCAGTTATTGAATCAGACGTGGTCAAGACTGCCCCATCGCCAAAGTTCCATTCGTAACTGACAATTACACCACCGTTAGGCGTAGATTCTGAAGCATCGAAAGTTACAGTTTCATTAAAATAGGGTGCGGTTGGAGACCATGTGAATTCGGCTTGTGGAGGCACTGAGACTGCCACGCTGATTGTTTTTGATTGGTTGCCCCAGAATCCCTCATTGTCAGTGACGTTCAAAATCACAAGATAGTCCCCTGACATTGCATAGTAGTGACTTATCACAGGGTCCATCACTGTGGTGACGTTTCCATCTCCGAAATCCCACTTGTAACTTATGATGTTCCCGCCTCTTGGATTAGACATAGAAGCATCGAATACTATGATTTCGTATGCCTGTGGATATTCTGGCGACCACGTGAAGTTCGCGGTTGGATTGGCTCCGATTGTGATTACCTTGGAGATTGAGGCATTCAGGTTCTCGGTGTCGATCGCTGTCAGCTTTACTGTGTAGTTTCCAAATGCTTCATAGATGTGAGTCGTTGTTGGTCTGTATGCCTCAAGTCTGGGAAGCGAACCATCGCCAAAATCCCATAAGTAGAAAGCGATCATGCCTCCATTTGGAACGGAAGCTGAGGCATTAAAGGTGACCGTCTGGTTTTCCAGAGGAATGGTTGGTGACCACGTGAAGTTGGGGGTCGGCGGAGCGATGACTTTCAGGGTCTTTGACTCGGTATCCCATAGTCCTTCGCTGTCAGTCACTCTTAGGGTGACCGTGTATGCGCCAAATGTTTCATAATAGTGTGTAACCGTGATGTCTGATGTTGTCGTTACGTTCCCATCGCCAAAGTTCCATTCGTAGCTGACAATTACGCCACCGTCGGGCGTTGATGTTGATGCATCGAAGGTTGCGGGTGTATTAACCTCGGGCTCCATCGGAAGCCATGTAAAGTCTGCCGTCGGATATCCTCTAACTGACAAAGTCTGTGAGAACATCTCGGTTAGGCTGTGATTGTCTGTGACGTTTAGGGTCACCGTGTAACTTCCCACGGATGCGTATGCATGCTGTATAATCGGAGCCGTGACCACTGTTATGTTTCCATCGCCGAAGTTCCAGATGTAGTTGGATATGTAGCCATCAGGATCATAACTTTGTGATGCATCGAAAATTACGATTTCACCTTTTGCAGGGTAGTCAGGATAGTATGTGAAGTAAGCTATGGGCCAGGCTTGCCCAACTGATACAGTTTTGCTGGTAGAATCGGTCAGACCTTCGTTGTCTGCTACTGTAAGGATCGCGGTGTAGTTTCCAGCAGTCACGTATATGTGAGTTATGAAAGGTGTTGTCGCCGTTGTTATGTTTCCGTCTCCAAAGTTCCATGTGTAGTTTGTGATAGTTCCGTGGTTTGGTGTTGACGAGGATGCATCGAAGGTTACTACGGTTACGTTTGCTGTCGGAAGTTCAGGGGAATAAGTGAAGCTGGCTTGAGGATGATCTCTGAGGCTTAGGGTATGTGAGATCGTGTCGCTTAGTCCTTCACTGTCTGTCACGGTCAGCGTTACTGTGTAGTTTCCGATCGCAGCGTAAGTATGGGTCGTAATCGGGTCGGTAACGTTCACCGAAGGGGTCCCGTCGCCGAAATCCCAGAAGTAGTGTGTTATTACTCCGCCGTTTGGCGATGAAGCGGAAGCATCAAACGTTGTTATCTCATTCACGAGTGGATAACTTGGAGACCATGTGAACTCAGCGGTTGGATAGTCCTTAACACTTATGCTCTGTATTTGTGTTCCAGTAAATCCCTTATTGTCCATGACAGTTAATTCCACCGTGTAGGTTGCTCCTGTCGTGTATACATGAGTTATTGTAGGATTGGCTACTGTTGTCATGTTTCCGTCTCCAAAGTTCCATGTGTAATTGGAGATGTAGCCATCAGGATCATAACTTGACGAAGCGTCAAAGGTGATGCTTTCCCCAGCAAAAGGAGCGACCGGCGAGAATGTGAAGGCAGCCACAGGAGGTACTCCAACCTCCACCGTTTCAGAGTGGGAGTCACTCAATTCTTCGCTGTCAATTACGGTCAAGGTTACGGTGTAGTTTCCTGCAACTTGATAAACGTGAGTCACGACTGACAGAGTCACTGTAGTTATGTTGCCATCGCCAAAATTCCAAGTATAATTGACAATGACCCCACCATTAGGTTTAGATGAAGAAGCGTCAAAGGTGACAGGCAGACCTTGCCCTGGAGAAACTGGTGAGAAAGTGAAGGCCGCAGTAGGATAGTTTCTTATGTCAACCGTGGCTTCCGCGGAATCGTTTGCAGCGTCATTATCCTCGACTGTCAAGGTTACGGTGTATTTTCCTTCCGCTGCATAAATATGAGTTATTGTAGGATTGGCTACTGTTGTCATGTTTCCGTCTCCAAAGTTCCATGTGTAATTGGAGATGTAGCCATCAGGATCATAACTTGACGAAGCGTCAAAAGTAACGGTTTCGCCTGCTATTGGAGAGCTAGGTGAGTATACGAATGAGGCTGTGGGAGATCGATTCAAAACAGTCTTAGTGGATGATATTGAGGAAGTTTCTCCATCGTTATCCGAGACTGTGAGTGTCACTGTGTAGCTTCCTTTATCGACATAAGCATGGCTCACTGTTACGCCAGTTGCGTTATTTCCGTCACCGAAGTCCCAGAAGTAACTGACGATCGAACCGTCTGGATCATAACTGCTACTAGCATTAAAGTAAATGGTCTCATTTGTGAGCACAGTTCCGGCAGATTCGGTGAATGAGGCTATAGGAGATCGATTCAAAACAGTTTTAGTAACTGAGGTAGAACTAGTCGCGCCTTTATCATCGGTAACTTTTAGGGTAACCGTATAGTTGCCTTCAATTGGATAGGAGTGCTGAACTGCAACACTAGTGACGTTGGAACCGTCGCCGAAGTCCCAGAAGTAACCAACAATAACGCCATCTGGATCATAACTATCAGAGGCGTTGAAGGAAATGGTCTCGCCAGTGAAGACGGTCTCGGCAGATTCGGTCAAAACCGGGACTGGTGGTTCGTTCCAGAGAATTATCTTTGTCGAAGACGCCGAGTTTGCCGCGTCATCATCGTCAGTAACCGTCAGCGTCACCGTATATGTTCCATTAATCTCATATGCACGTTCAACGATCATGCCTGTCGAGTTTGTTCCATCACCAAAATCCCAGAGATAGCTAATTACGTAGCCGTCTACATCGTAACTGTTGGAAGCATTAAAGTAGATAATCTGTCCCACGTATACTGTCTCTGCGGACTCGGTAAAGACAGCTGTTGGAGACCTATTCAGAATCGTCTTTGTAGACGACGTAGATGATGTTGCTCCATCATCATCCACAACGCTCAAAGTGACCGTGTAGTTTCCATTATCAGAATAAGCGTGATTAACAACGACTCCAGTGGTGTTGGTTCCGTCTCCGAAATCCCACAGATAACTAACAACAGAACCATCCACATCGTAACTACCAGAAGCGTCAAATGTGATGCTCTCGCTTGTAAGTGCTGTCCCGGTAGACTCCGTGAATGAGGCTATAGGAGATCGATTCAAAACAGTTTTACTAGCTGAGACAGAACTGTTGGCGCCATCATTATCTGTAACTGTTAGGGTCACAGTGTAGTTGCCATTGTCAGCATAAGCATGTTGAACGGTTATACCGGTCGCATTGGTTCCGTCTCCGAAATCCCACAGATAACTAACAACAGAACCATCCACATCGTAACTACCAGAAGCATTGAACGCAAATGCCTCGTCAGTGTACGCGGTTTCTGTGGATTCCGTGAACGAAGCGATAGGAGCTCTATTCAGAACGCTCTTAGTTGAGGTAGCCGTTCCCGTTGCTCCGTCACCATCGGTGATGGTTAAGGTCACTGTGTAGTTGCCGTCGTCGACGTAAGAGTGGGTAACTACCATTCCTGAGCTGTTGGCGCCATCACCGAAGTCCCAGAAATAGCTGACAATCAATCCATCTGAGTCGTAGCTGTTTGACGCGTTGAACGTTATAATTTCGTTGGTGAAGAATGTTTCTGCTGATTCTGTGAAGCTAGCTACAGGAGAACGGTTCAAAACTTGTGCGGTTCCAGTGGCGGTGCCTGTTGCACCGTCATCATCAGTTATGGTCAACGTTATGGTGTAGTTTCCGTTATCGGAATAGGCGTGATCAACTATTACGCCTGGTGAATTCGTCCCATCTCCAAAATCCCAGAAATAGCTGATAATGGTTCCGTCAGCGTCGTAACTGTTGCTGGCATCGAAGTTAATCAGCTCGCCGGTATTGACTTTTGTTCTGGATTGGATGAACTCGGCTGTTGGAGCCCGATTTAGCACTGTTTTCACTGCAGAGACTGAGCTTGTCGCTTCATAATCATCTGTAACCGTAAGCGTTACTGTGTAGTTTCTGTTGTCGACAAAAGAATGACCTACAGTCATCCCGGTCGCGTTGGCGCCGTCACCAAAATCCCAGAAATACGTGACGATAGTACCATCAGGATCGTAGCTGCCGCCGGCGTCGAATGATATAGTAACACCAGTGTAGACCGTGGCAGCGGATTCAGTGAAAGAGGCGACTGGAGGACTGTTTCCTACATACTTTGTAGAGGTTGCTGTGCTGTTTTCCCCATCGTCATCAGTAACCGTCAGGGTAACAGTGTATGTCCCATTCTGAGCGTAGGCATGCTGAACTGTAACGCCAGTCGCATTTACTCCGTCACCAAAATCCCAGAAATAGCTAACAATCGAACCATCCGGGTCGTAACTGCCTGACGCGTTGAAAGAGATAACCTCGCCGGTAAGTACGCTCTCGGCTGATTCTGTAAAGACAGCGAGTGGAAGTCTATTTAGCACTGTTTTGCTTGAATTAGCTGTCGCTGTTGCGTCATCATCGTCCGTGACAGTCAATGTTACCGTGTAATATCCGTCCTCAATGTAGGTGTGGTTCACTGTTACGCCAGCGGTGGTAGTTCCGTCGCCAAAATTCCATGAATGGCTGACAATTGTGCCATCTGGATCGTAGCTGGCAGAAGCATCAAAGTATATGGTTTCACCCGTGTAGGCTGTTTGCGCGGACTCTGTAAAACTTGCAACTGGTGGTGTATTTCCCACATTCTTTTCAGCGGTGGCTGTTCCATTTTCTCCATCGTCGTCGGTGACAGTTAAGTTTACTGTGTAAATGCCATCATCTGCGTAGGCGTGTTCAACCGTCACACCTGTCGCGTTGGTACCGTCACCAAAATCCCAGAAATAACTAACAATCACACCATCCGAATCATAGCTGGCAGATGCATCAAAGTATATGGTCTGACCCACAATCACGTTTTCTGCTGACTCAGTGAAAAAGGCCACAGGAGGACTATTCAGAACCGTCTTAGTGGCACTCGTTGATGTAGTCAATCCGTCGTCGTCAGTCACAGTGAGTGTTGCCGTGTAGTTGCCATCATCAACATAAGCATGGCTCACTATTATGCCAGTGGTGTTAGTGCCGTCACCGAAGTCCCAGAAGTAACTGACGATCGAACCGTCCGGATCATAACTACCGCTGGCATTGAAGGTAATAGCCTCACCAGTGAACGCGGTTGTCGCCGACTCGGTGAAGAAGGCCACAGGTGGGCGGTTTGATATGATTTTGGTTGCCGATGTTGTGGCTGTCACGCCATCATCGTCCGTGACTGTGAGTGTTGCCGTGTAGTTGCCATCATCAACATAAGCATGCGATGCGGTCACTCCGTTTGCATTTGTACCATCGCCGAAATCCCAGAAATAGCTTACAATGGTGCCGTCCAGGTCATAGCTGCTGAAGGCGTTGAAGTCTATGGTTTGACCAGTAAGTGCAGTTTGCGCGGACTCGGTGAATGATGCCACAGGAGGACTATTCAGAACGATTTTTGTTGCTGTGGCACTGTCTGCAGCTCCATCGTCGTCGGTAACTGTTAGAGTTACTGTGTAGTTTCCGTCGTCTGCATATACATGTTGTGTAGTCACGCCAGTGGCGTTTGAACCGTCACCGAAGTTCCAATAGTATGTGACGATAGTGCCATCCGGGTCATAACTGCTTGAAGCATTGAAGTATATGATCTCGCTCGTTAGAACCGTTTCTGCAGATTCGGTGAAAATAGCCACAGGCGGTGTGACTGCTACAGTTTTTTGGGCGCTTGTTGTGCTCGTTGCGCCGTCATTGTCTGTAACTGTTAGCGTAACGGTGTAAGCGCCTGAGCTGTTGTACGCATGTTGAACCGTTGCCCCAGTTCCGTTAGTGCCGTCACCAAAATCCCAGAAAATGCTGACAATAGAACCGTCTAGATCGTAGCTGGCAGAAGCATTAAATGCGATTATCTCGTTTGTGTAGACCGTCTGCGCGGATTCAGTGAATGATGCCACAGGAGGACTATTCAGAACCCTTGTGGTCGAGGTAGCTGTCCCAGTTGCTCCGTCATCGTCGGTCACTGTCAGAATCACTGAATAAGTGCCATTATCGGCGTATGCATGGTCAACTTCTTTGATGGTTGCATTTGTACCGTCACCGAAATTCCAGAAGTAAACAAGAATAATTCCATCAGGATCAGTGCTCCCTGATGCTGAAAAGTGAATAGCCTCGTTAGTGTACACTACGGTTGCAGATTGTGTGATTTCGGCGACTGGAGATCTGTTTAGGATGGTTTTGGTGGAGGTGACAGTTGACGTCGCCCCATCGTTGTCCGTTATCGTAAGGGTCACTGTGTAGTTTCCATCATCGGCATAGGAGTGTCCCATAGTAACCCCAGCCCCGTTAGTGCCATCGCCGAAATCCCAGAAATACTCAATAACGTTCCCATCTGGGTCGTAGCTACCACTGGCGTCGAACGATATAGTAACACCAGTGTAGACCGTGGCAGCGGACTCGGTAAAAGAAGCAACTGGAGGGCGGTTCACGACTGTTTTTATGGACGATGTAGAGGTTGAGACTTGATCATCATCCGTAACGGTAAGAGTGACGGTATAGTTCCCATCATCTACATACGAATGCTGAACCGCAATCTCAGTCGCGTTTGTTCCATCCCCGAAATCCCAGAAATACTCAACAATAGTTCCGTCTGGGTCATAACTTTGGGCTGCATTGAACGTGACGTTTTCGCCCGTGTACACTGTCTGGGCAGACTCCGAGAACGACGCCACAGGAGACCTGTTCAAAACGGTCTTAGTAGCCGTAACTGAGTTTGCTGCACCATCATCATCCGTTACTACAAGTGTAACTGTATAAGTTCCATTATCAGCGTAAGCATGGTTCACCATCATTCCAGTCGCGTTGGTTCCGTCATCAAAATCCCACCAGTAACTGATGATTGTTCCGTCTGGGTCGTAACTCGAAGAGGCATTAAAGGTGATGCTGTCACCGGTGTAGACGGTTGTAGCTGATTCCGAGAACGACGCCACAGGAGACCTGTTCAAAACGGTCTTAGTAGCGCTAGAAGTCGCAATCTCTCCATCATTGTCTGTTACATTCAAAGTCACTGTATAGACTCCATTGCCCAAGTAGGCATGGTCAACTACTATGCCCGTAGCGTTTGCTCCGTCACCGAAATCCCAGAAGTAGCTCACGATAGTGCCGTCGGGATCATAACTACCTGACGCGTTGAAGCGAATGGCTACACCAGTGAGAATCGTTGTGGCGTTTTCGGTGAAAGAGGCAACAGGGGGTCTGTTAACCACGGTTTTTGTCGCAGTGGCTGTTCCAGTCGCTCCATCGTTGTCCGTAACGGTTAGAGTAACCGTGTAGATATTGTTATCAGCGTAGGCATGGTTTACAGTAATGCCAGTGGCGTTTGCGCCATCCCCGAAATTCCAGAAGTAACTAACAATGGAGCCGTCAAGATCGTAACTCACGGAAGCGTTGAAGTAGATGATTTCATTCGTGAACACTGTGGTAGCTGACTCAGTAAACGACGCGATAGGAGGTCTGTTCCCGATAGTCTTAATAGCGGAGACTGCGGCCACCGCACCGTCGTTGTCGGTAACGGTTAAAGCAACTGTGTAAACACCGTTGTCTGCATAGGCGTGATTAACAATTATACCTGTGGCGTTGGTTCCATCTCCAAAGTCCCAGAAGAAGCTAACAATGGAGCCGTCGGGATCATAACTGGCTGACGCATTGAAGTAAATGACTTCGCCAGTGTACACTGTTGTGGCGGACTCTGTGAATGATGCTACTGGTGGGCGGTTAAGAATGGTCTTAGTAGCGGTATTTGATGCTGTTGCTCCGTCGTTGTCTGTTACCGTTAAGGTAACTACGTATGTGCCATTGTCAGCATAAGCATGAGTCACAACTACGCCAGGCGCATTTGTTCCATCTCCAAAAGTCCAGAAGTAACCTACAATGGAGCCGTCGGGATCATAACTGGCTGACGCATTGAACATTATGGCCTCACCAGTTGGGACAACACTGGCAGACTCGGTGAACGAAGCCACTGGGACTCTGTTTAAAACATTTTTAGTGGCGGTGGAGGTCGCAGTTGCGCCATCGTTATCAGTCACGGTTAGAGTCACGGTATATGTTCCATCATCCACATAAGTGTGAGTGACTATTGGGCTAGTGAGTGTTGTCACGTTGCCATCGCCAAAATTCCAAGTATAGTTCACAATGGAACCATCAGGGTCATAACTGGATGTAGCATTAAATGTGATCGGCTCATAGGTGTATACGTTGGTTGCTGATTCCGAAAACGAGGCCACCGGTGACTTATTCAAAACAGTTTTGGTTGCTGTGGCAGTGGCAGTGACCCCGTCGTTGTCAGTCACCGCAAGAGTCACTACATAAGTGCCATTGTCAGCATAAGCGTGGCTAACAATAACTCCTGTGGCATTTGTTCCATCGCCGAAAATCCAGAAGTGACTAACAATCACACCATCAGGGTCATAACTAATCGATGCGTTAAAATTAATGACATCGTCCGTGTAAACCGTTGTGGCAGATTCGATGAAACTGGCTACAGGAGGTCTGCTCAAAACAGTTTTGACGGCTGTTGTTGAAGCCGTTGCACCATCATTATCGGTTACAGTCAGCGTCACCGTGTATGTTCCCACGTTTGTGTACGCGTGGTCAACAATCACGCCACTAGCGTTTGTTCCGTCACCAAAATCCCAGAAATAACTGACAACTGAACCGTCTGGATCATAACTCACCGATGCATTAAAGCGAATTACCTCTCCTTTGTACGCTGTTGTTGAAGACTCGGTGAAAGACGCCACAGGAGACGTGTTCAAAACAGTTTTTGTGGAAGATGCTGTGCTGGTTGCACCATCATCGTCTGTGACAGTCAAGTCGACAGTGTAGGTTCCATTATCAACATATGTATGATTAGCCAAGATTCCAGTTGCGTTTGTACCGTCGCCAAAATCCCAGAAATAACTAAGGATGACGCCGTCTGGATCGTAACTGGATGAAGCATTAAAGTAGATGATCTCCCCCGTGTACACTGTAGTGGCAGATTCTGTGAACAATGCCGTTGGAGGTCTGTTCTGAATTGTTTTTGTGGCGGTTACAGTTGACGTCGCTCCATCGTCATCTGTGACGGTTAGAGTCACAGTGTAGACGCCATCATCCAGATAAGCATGGTCCACTGTTACGCCAGTGCCGTTGGTACCATCACCAAAATCCCAGAAATAACTAACCAGCGTACCATCCGTGTCATAGCTGTCGGAAGCATTAAAGCTAATGACTACATCTGTAAGAGCAGTTGTGGTGCTTTCGGTAAATAAAGCAACTGGGGCTCGATTTAGAATGGTTTTGGTTGCAGTGGCATTTCCCGTTGCGCCATCGTCATCAGTGACTATTAGTACAACCGTGTAAACACCCTCATTCGTGTAGGCGTGACTTGTAGTAGCACCAGTTGTATTGGTCCCATCTCCGAAATCCCAGAAATAACTAACAATCACACCATCTGGATCATAGCTCGCTGACGCATTGAAATAGATAATCTCACTGGTAAACACAGTGGTCGCGGATTCGGTAAACGAAACAACAGGTGTTCTGTTCAATACATTTTTGGTAGCCGTTTGGACTCCAGTTGCATTATCATTGTCTGTAACAGTCAATATGACGGTATAGACGCCGTCATCTGCATAAGCATGACTCGCTATCGAGCCGGTAGCGTTTGTACCATCTCCGAAATCCCAGAAATAGCTGGTTATTGTGCCGTCTGGATCATAACTGCTAGAGGCGTTAAATGTGATAACTTCACCTTTATACACTGTTTCCGAGGATTCCGTGAAAGATGCGACCGGCGACCTATTCAACGCAGTCTTTGTAGACGTGGCTGTACTGGTTGCGCCGTCGTCGTCGGTAATCGTTAGAGTGACAACAAATGTGCCGTTGTCGGCGTAGGCGTGGCTCACAACAACACCCGTCGCATTTGTTTCATCTCCGAAATCCCAGAAGTACGTTACAATGGAGCCATCCGGGTCGTAGCTGGCAGAGGCGTTGAACGTGATAGCTGTGCCAGTATAATCTGTCTCTGCCGTCTCAGTAAAGCTGGCAACTGGTGATCTGTTCGAAATAGTTTTTGCGGCGTCAGTAGAAGCCTCAGCGCCGTCGTCGTCCGCGATCGTTAGAATCACTGTGTAAATGCCATTATCTGCATATGCGTGGCTCACAGCCATGCCTGTTGCGTTTGTCCCGTCACCGAAATCCCAGAAATAGCTGACGATCGAACCGTCTGGATCATAGCTTTGAGAAGCATTGAAGTAGATGGCTTCATTCGTAAGCACGCTGGTAGCTGTTTCGGTGAAGGACGCCACAGGGCCTCTGTTTAAGACCGTTTTGACAGCATTCGCCGTACTTGTTGAGCCGTCATTATCCGTAACGGTAAGAGTAACATTGTATGTTCCGTCGTCGGTATAAGCGTGGCTCACGGTCATGCCCGTTGCATTTATTCCATCTCCGAAATCCCAGAAATAGCTAAGGATTGTGCCATCTAGATCGTAGCTGGCGGAGGCGTTGAAATATATGACCTCGTTGGTAAGTACCGTTGTTGCAGATTCGGCAAATGAAGCAACCGGAACTCTGTTCAAAACAGTCTTTGTGGCAGATGTTGAATCTGTTGAGCTATCGTCATCCGTAACAGTCAAAGTAACCAAATAATTGCCGTTATCTGGATAGACATGGGTGACAGTCAGGCCAGTAGAATTTGTACCATCACCAAAATCCCAGAAGTAACTAACGATCGAGCCGTCCGGGTCATAGCTTCCCGAGGCATCAAACGTGATAATTTCATTAGTGAACACGGCTGTAGCCGATTCAGTAAAAAAGGCCACTGGGACTCTGTTCAGCACCGTCTTGGTTGCCACAGCAGTTGCGGTTGCCCCGTCATTGTCTGTGACTGTCAATGTGACTGTGTATGTTCCGTCTTCGGCATAGAAGTGGTCTACTGTTAGGCCTGTTGCGTTTGTCCCGTCGCCGAAGTCCCAGAAATAGCTAACAATAGAACCGTCGGGGTCGATGCTTCCTGATGCATCAAAATGAATGTTTTCTTCAGTATAGACTGTTGTGGCGCTTTCTGTGAAGGATGCTGTCGGGGGTCTGTTGGAGATTGTTTTTGTTGCTGTTGCGTTTGCTGTCGCACCGTCATCATCTGTAATCGTTAAAGCGACGGTGTATGTTCCATTGTCAGTATATGTATGCTCTATCGTGACTCCAGTGCCGTTTATTCCATCACCAAAATCCCAGAAGTAGCTAACAATAGAACCATCCGGATCAAAGCTGGAAGACGCGTTGAAGTAGATTGTTGTGCCGGTGGGTACCGATGTGTTAGATTCTGTGAAAGACGCTGTGGGAAGTCGGTTGAGAATAATTATGGTCTGGCTTTCTGTATCTGTCAGTCCGTCATTGTCAGTGACTGTGAGTGGTATTGTATACACTCCATCGTCAGCGTAAGAATGAGTGGTGACCGTGCCGGTGCTGTTTGTTCCATCTCCAAAATTCCAGAAATAGCTGGTTATTGTGCCGTCTGGATCGTAGCTGGCAGAAGCGTCGAATGTGACTGTCTCGCCAGTGTATGCTGTAGAAGGCGTGTATGTGAAAGATGCCACTGGAAGATGAAGAAGCGTGAATTCCAGTATGCCTGTGTCGTTCCAGTTGTTGGATGTGTCGTTTGCCCAAACTCTCCATTGCACTACGAGAGCGGTGCTGCTCAAGATTTTGGTTACATTACTCCAGTTGGTGGATCCGCCCATGGGTGCCCACGTATCGTTGATCCATGTTCCAGTGTTGTTAGTTCCAAAGATGAAACCGCTCAACTCGAAGTCATCTGTCCATTTCACATGGAAAAGTGTTGGCTGTCCTGCGATGGTGCTATTTGTCTCGGCGTTTGACCATTCTGGGGGTGTTGTGTCCAAGTGTGTGACTTCGAGTTTGACTAAGTCTGCTTTAAAGTCAAATTGCGTCGAGGTCGTTTTTACACCTTTGACTTTAATTTTCCAGTTGCCTAGAGTATCACGGAAGTGCGTTGGGCTTGTAGTTATGGTTTGACTTTTGGTTTCGTCTGTGTTTGGAATTGAACTCGATGTGTAGGAAATGTACCCGTTCCCGTTGGTTGGATAGTCGCCGAGTGTGTAGTTGTAGAGTTGTATCGTCACAGCTACGTTTTCCGAAGTCCAAGCACTATTAATCGTCCAAACCAGCTCAGTCCAATCGTAAGTGTTTGATGACCCAGTAAACTCGACTTCTGTTATATATTCGATCGGTGTTGGATGCGTATCTGGAGCGATCATGAATGGTTCCATCATGGGTTGAGCAGCCCTAGTAGGCGTATCCTCGACTACGAGCCTGCTTGACCAAGTGCTACCATCCCATCTATACTCTACAAGATCGTCAGAGCCGCTGGCTGGATCGTCTAGTAAGGCCGCAAAGATTCTGCCATCACTGTTGCGCCTCAACTGAGTTACAGCAGTATCGTCGGAACCTGCAAGGATGGTTCTGGATGACCAGCCACTAGAGCCAGTAGCTGGTGTCCAATGTTTCCAGCTTGCATAGTAAGCATCTCCCCAGACAAGCATGGCATGTCCCTCATGCCCAGGGAATGTCTCGTATTCTATGTCAAAACTTCGTGAAAGAACACTCTCGACCGTGCTATCGTGCTCTGGATGTTCAGTTGCTGTGTCCCAAGCAGTACCGCTCCACTCTCGAGTGTTTAGATCCGCTCCAGCGTCCTGAACACCAATCATCAGCCTATCTGAATTTGAGTCTGCCTTTAACGAAATCCAGTTGGAAACCCCACCTTGACTTGGTATATCCAAAAGCGTTGCAGCCGTTCCTATCCATGCACTTCCATCCCATCGCCAGTAGTAAAGGTCTGTTCTTAGTTCGCCCCATAGAAACATCGCGTAGCCACTTTGTTGTTCGTATTCCACGGCAAAACATTCTCTTAACGCTGTGCTCGCGGATGTCGTGAGCGTTTTTGTATTGTGCCAGGTGCTTCCATTCCAAATTATCCCAGCTATGTCAGCGTTGGCGTCTAGAGTCATTAGAGCTATTTGATTCGAAAGCGGTCTTGAAGCAAGTTTGACCCAGTAAACCGCACCTGTTGTCGAAATGTCTATGGTTGCTGGAGCCGTCCAAGAAGAACCGTTCCATATCACATATTGAGGATCCACGGCTGTGGATGATGGGACAAAGACTACAATTGCTCTTCCTGAAGCCTGCTCATAAGCGATGTCGAAACTTCGATATGCGTCATTGGTTGTTCCAACTCCGCTACCTAAAGGCTGCACGGAACTCCAAGAAGACCCGTTCCAGACCTGAACGTGAATTGCTCCCGTCGAAGCTAACGTGCCTAGTATTTTTTCGTTACGATTTGGGTTAGACTCTAAGATCAGCCACTGAATAGTCGATGCCGTTTCAGAGGCGCTGACTTCAGTGCCCCAGTTCGCACCATCCCAGATCCTGTAACGCGGGGTACTTGCAGTGTCTTCGCCGTAAGCGAACATCGCTTCATTACCTGTTGCATATGAAGACCCGTAGCTTCTAAACGTCATGTGAACTCCATTATCTGACGTCAGGTCGCTTAGCTCACCCGAAAACCACTGTGTTTGACCTAGAAGATTGTACGTTAAAGGATAATATCCAGTCACGTAGGGGCTTGAATATACCTGAAATACGAAATAATAATTTAAAAACAACAGTATGAAGACAAGTGTCAGTAACGAAAATGGGAAACTCCTCTTTGTCATAGCAGGCGACGAAGAGAATTTATGTGTGATAGCACCTGCTCTTTGTTTCATTTGAATGAATCCCTCTCTCCTTTCGGCGCTAAGAAACTCTTCTTGCACACTGTAAAAAGTGTTTTGGATTTTTGTTCTATGCTACCGTCGACTTCAGTCTTTGATGGGGTTGTCATGTCAACCCTTAAAAGTAAATGTTTGATGTGGTTTAAGCAGTGCTTCAACAGATCGAATATTACAGTTTCGGAATGTTATCCTTCCGTGTGCAATGTTGCTTGTGTACGTAAGTTGCGGAATTGAAGCAACAACAGAATAGTATGTCGGGGTGATGTAATTCGCAAAAAGCCAAGCTAGGAGATTTCAAGCGCCCAACGATAAATATTCTGCCTGTTAAAGATGTCCCCGCGAACGCGTCTTTCTCAGCTTTTTTCTTCTCTTACTCTTCCCTATGCCTATCCAGAGAAGCGCAGATATAACAAGTGTCCCCATCATTATGGCTGCTGCTATAGTCCAAGGAGAAGGCTCAAGCCCTTGTGTATCCGTTGTGTCTAATGTAATTGTGTCATAAAATATTGGTGAAATCAAGCCGGCGTTGTCTATATATTGAGCGTACACTGTTTTTGTTCCGTCACCTGTTGTGAGTGCCCAATTCTTGGAACTATTGTATGTTTCCCATGAAGTCCATGTGACGTTGTCGTTGGAAAACCGCATTCTGGCTACGCCGGATGTTGTGTCAGTTGCGGTCTGTGTTAAAATCACCGAAACCGAAGACGTATAGGTATCACCATTGCTAATTATTATGGAACCATCAGGAGCTGTCTTGTCCAATTTGATCTCAGTCAAAATTTGATGGCTTTCTTCGTTTCCAAAATTGTCTACGCTCCAATATTCTAGACTATTGTTTCTACTCTCTGTGGATATGAGGGGCTGTCCGTCCACTTTGATTACTCTTGTCTGGCCTGCATTGATTCTGTAGTAGGTTTCTGCTACGCCGCTAAATTCATCGGTGGCTATGAGGGTGATGGTGAAGTCTTCCGTATGCCAAGAACCATCATAATCATGAGAAGTCACTGGTGAAGTTTCATCAAGAATCTCGCCATGGACTTTCATTGAAGGATATCTGTCGACGTTATCATTGTCTATAACGTACGGATGATCCCAGATTCCGTCGGGGCCATCCTGGTCTTGATTGGGGCCACTTTTTTCGTCGACATCGACGTAACCGTGCCAATAATTGCCGCCTGAGGGGTATCCATCATCCCAAATGCTTATTGATTTATTATCGATAACAATGTGTTTGGGATTGTCGATGAAGTTGTTGTGATAGAATGTATTGTTCGCAGAACTGGCCAGTTCAATGCCTAAAAGTTCGTTCTTTGTTATCGTGTTGTTCATAATTAGGTTTTCATAGGAATCTGAAAGCCACATACCATGATAATTGCCCGCTAGATAATTCGAAAATATGGTATTATTAAAAGAGCCTGTCGACAGGATTATCCCATGTCCCCCAATGGAACTATTTACTGCGCTGTTTTCTACAATCATGTTGTTAGAGGAAAGTGCCAATGAAATGCCTACAGTATTTGCCGAAGCATTGTTTCCTTCCATCGTTACTTCAGAGGCGGAGTGTAGAGCTATGCCGTGCCCATTGTTTCTCGCAACGTTTTCTCTTATTTGGTTTTTTTGCGAGGTCACAAAGATACCTACTTTGGTTCCGGATACAATGTTATTAGTAACGTTGCAACCGCTCCCCGAGACTCTGATGCCAGCGTATGAAGTTCCAGCCGCTTGTGAAGTGTTTTGAACAGTAAACCCGCTGATGACAACGTTGTTGGCGATTATCTCGATAACCGTTCGATTTTCCCCATTTCCGTCAATGATGGTGTTTTCCTTACTCTCTCCAATTAGAGTTAGGGACTTGTCTACACTCAGATGCTCGTAATAAGTTCCGTTGAGTATGAGAATTGTGTCTCCTGAGGTGGCGTTTCCTATGGCCCACTGTATTTTCTCGTAGTCAAATGGAACAGTCAACGTACCAGGTTCTGCTTTGACTGATTGATTTTTGACTCTCGAAGTTAGAGTGCTCAAAAGAAACAACATAACCACTATCGCAAAGACGGTTTTCTTTGATGTTGAGAACGACTTCATTCGAATGCCCGTCCCCCTCTTCTATATGCATCTGTTTGTTCATTAATTACAGAGCAAATAAAGGCTTAATACCCTATTCTTCTTTGAGAATATAACAGCCATCGAAATAAGTGGCACGAAACGCACGCGAAATTTCTTCTGTGGAACTGTGACAAAATCATGTTCCTACTGGTCGCATAAAGTATATCTAGCTCGCATAGGAAAGTTGGAATACTATGTTGGAAGATCCAGTAGTACAGCTGCTGATCCTGATTGCTTCATTAGTTGGTTTAGCTTCGGCTAGCCATTTTGCTATAAAATCAGTGGAAAAACTTATCGAAATCACTGGATTGAGTGAGGCATCGGCGGGCTTCATAATCCTTGCTGTGTTGACCTCCACCCCCGAGATTACCGTCGCTGGATTCTCAGTATTCCAAGGAAATCCTGCTATAAGTATTGGCGATATCCTAGGTTCTAACGTGTTCAATGTAGGCGCGGTCCTCGGCATACTGGGCATACTTGGATACCTCAAAGCCTGTTGTACCGACTTACTCGTGGAACTATCGGACATTCTCTTCATAGCAACCGTTATCCCTATACTTCTTGTTATAAATCAATACCACATTTTTGACATCCCAAGCCCTATTATTGGCATCATCCTCCTTGCAACCTTTTTTATCAACATGTTTCTTATTGCGCGAAAAAGAACGCCCCCTGTCAAATCGGACAACAGTAAAGTCGAAAGCAAAGTCGGCAAAGGAGAAAAAGGCGTTGTTGGTATAACACTATTGTTAAGCATCACAATCGTAGCAGTAGCTGCACGCCTAACAGTTTACTCTGCGGCAAACATGGCTCTCGCTTTAGGGGTTCCACCCATCCTGATCGGCGCAAAAATAGTCGCCATCGGCACCTCGCTTCCGGAACTCACACTCGGCTTGACAGCGGTCAGACGAGGCAGAGTGCAACTCGCAATCGGAGACCTCATCGGCTCTAACCTCACTAACCTAACACTTGTTCTGGGACTGGTCCTCCTAACCTCTCCCTTCGAAGTTGACATGAACATCTTCACTGAGATCCTCCCATTCCTACTAATGACAACCATCATCTTCTGGCGCTTCATAATGAGGGGGGGAGTCTCGAAAGCCGGTGGAGCAATCCTACTGCTAACTTATATTCTGTTCCAAGCACTCATCATAAATGTATAGACTGTTAGCGCTCGCTATTCATATTTCCATCTTATCTTTGGTTATAAACCTTCTAGAAATATTTCGGAACCTGAAACCATCTGCTTTGACAGGTAATCTGAAAGAAGGAATGCCAAAAACCGTAGACGAGATTCAACATAAACTCTATTTTTTCTACGAATTTAGGTGCAATTCTTGCTTATTCACGAGATTTCCTTTGCAAGACGGTAACAAATCTCACATGCCTCTACAATTCTAAAGCCTTTCTCAGTCGTTTCCCAGATATCTGATTTCTCACGAAGATCTGCTTTTTTCATAACTTTCAAATACAGCTTAAGCTGACTGTAGCTCATTCCGACTTTCTTCATCAAATGTGTCTTACGCACTCCATTTCGAGCGGTTTTCAAAATTGCCACTATTATGTCGCGACGGTCTCTTCTCCTCCGAGTGACTTTTGACTCCTTAAGTCGTAGCAGTTTACCCTTCTCTATTGGCTCGAGTTTCACAATCAACCCATTGAGTATGTTCAGAAAACGAACATAATTTCTTGTCGCTTTTTCTCAAGCAAAAACTGATGCTTCTTCCGCATCCTGTAACCATAAATAGCGCGCAACAAACTCGAGACCAGAGTTTTCCCTCTCTAAGACTAATATATGCTGGCAGAGCATACTAAAAGTGATGCAAGATGGTTGTCTTTGTCAAATGGCTCGCCCGTGCCAGTTTTCAAATTAGAGGTGGAGGAAAGGTCATTTATATAGACCTGGAGAAGTATGGTGAACCTGATGAAAAAGCAGATTTAATCTTGGTAACACATTCACACACTGACCATTGCGATCCAGTAAGAATCAAACAAGTGGTGAAGGAGGACACTTTGGTAATAGCGCCTAAAGACTGTATTTCAAAAATCGGCGGAAATGTCAAGACGCTCAGACCTGGAGAGGAAACAACAGTGAATGGCATAATAGTTAGAGCTGTAGAAGCCTACAACGTTAAACGTTTCAGGTCCCCTGGAAACCCTTATCACCCGAAAGATTTTGGAGTCGGTTATTTGATAACCATCGAAAATAAGACGATCTATCACGCGGGAGACACAGATTTCATTCCAGAGATGCGACAGCTTGGGCACGTAGATGTTGCTTTACTCCCCAGCGGAGACACCTACACAATGGATAATGTTGAAGCCGCTCAAGCTGTAATAGCAATAAATCCAGAAACTGTAATACCAATGCACCGTTGGAGCACAAGACCGGAAGAATTCCGGAAGAAAGTCGAAGCGGATTCAAACATCAAAGTAAAGCTATTGCGAGAAGGAGAAGAATTTCCTGTTAGTTAGCGATTATGCGTTTGCGTTTGCAAGAACTGCTAATTTAGGGGAAATCAAAATATGACGGGAGAAAGTTTTCACTAGAAAAAATACTCGAGTGAAATAGCCAAAACTATCGAGCTAAGGTAAACAGAAAAACTCTAAACAAACGCTTGGAATCGCATTATCTCCATATCTCATAGACGAAGTGAGAGAAAAAACCCAGGCATATCCGAAATCACGGAAAAGGCATCAACCTCAATTCTCGAATATCTACAAACCCGAATTCAAAGCGAAACCTCAAAAGCCATGCATAGGAAACTATCACCAAAAAAAAGAAGGGAATTGGTCAGTGTGGTGATTATAGGATTCTGCCTTCTCCTTATTCGGCCTCTATTATGACCGCTGTCCCTGTTGCAGATATCAAAGTTACGTTTGTTTGGCCAATGTCAGATGTCTCCATGTCCATGCCAACGATTGCATTCGCTCCCATCTCCTTCGCTTTCTCTATCGTCCTTTCTACTGCCTCAATTCTGGCTTTCTCTATCTCAGACGTGAAAGCCGTTATCTCTCCGCCCTTGAGCGACTGCAAACTAGCTTTGAATATACCGCCAACCCCTCTGGTTCTGGGGGTAAGACCCGTAACCATTCCCAAAACCTTCTTGATTTTGTATCCAGCCACTGTAGGTGTCGTCACGACAATGAAGTCGCTCTTGCTCAAATCGATAACCTCAATTATTCAATTTATCAGATACGTTACTTAAAAATTAACTTCATTGACGCATCAGAACAGCCTTAGAAACAACCATAACACGCGCGCGCTACGGAATTCATTCGGAAGTTTTCCACACATTGATTTTTGCTCTTTCTCTGCTGAAATCGCCCGTGGAATAACTTGTCAGAATCAACCTCATAGTTTACCGAAAGAAAGCGAGATATTCGCCATGTGAAACTTTGTTTCGAACCGTTATCATACTCCTTCGTGTTCGTTGATCATAATGCTACTTTATGAATTTCATTGGATGTCTCTTGAACCTTTTCTTGCAGGTCAAGCTGCAGAAATAATATGTTTCTCCGTCATAAGTAATCTTGAATTTTGACGTCTTCTCATCGAGAATCGCACCGCAAACTGGATCATTAGGCATTACGTTTCCTTACTCTTACGCTCTAATGAATAGACAGAAGTGTGTTCTTCCTATTTATTGTTAATGGCAGGGGCAAGTACCGAAAATGGGGAAACGAAAAATTGTGGACAGCGGATGAATGTTAGTTGCGTCGTTAGTATCTTCTCGGTGGTCTTCGCTTGGAATAGCATTCTTGGCAATATACTGGTCTGCTTCCATCGGGTTTGAAGGGAACTTCACATTCTTTTCCGCATTCAGCACAAACTGCCTTATGCATCTCTCTTCTCGCCATTCGCAATCTCAACTCCTTACACTATTTAATGCAAATCTGTTTGTTTGCATACTCCCATCATGCGCAACAAGGTATTAAGCTTATTTGTCAGTGATAATGGCATTCTGGTTTCTTTTTCAACGGAAAAGAGACCAAAAGTGATGGTCTCCGAATATGCTGAAGGCGAAAGTAAGAGACTTGAGCTAAAAGCAGGAAACTATGGGAAACTCTTCAGTAAGAGAAAATAATCTCAAAACAAGCTTATTCATCTTTCTACGTGTCTAGGGTCCGTGTATAGTGCCGAGGGCCGGGTTTGAACCCGTGACAAATGAAGATACTATGTGAATGCCCTTATTTTTCTGTGATTCTACATCTGAGGCGTAATTCAGCAGATTTTTTGCCAGTTGCTGCTCGTCTCAAAGAGGATTTACCAACAATAATTCTTAATAGGACAATGAAACATGTCTTTGTAAATCCACTTAAGGGAAATGAAAGATGGTGACCGACTCAGGTGTCAAGGTTGTGCTTACGGCTTCAGCTACAGAGATGAGCGACTACTATAACAGCCCTTTTGTCGCCTTCGTGGCAGGTTTCGCCAAGGGTCCCGTCCCCATGTGGCTTCTGAGAAAGATAATCTATCCACCGATTCAACGCAACTATGACAACAGGGCCAAGTATGCACCTTATGGTCTGAGGAAGGTTGAAGCCATTCTCTTGGAGAATGGTTTCAGCGAGTCCGATGTTGCAGTAGTTCACCCTGACGACTTGGGCACTTTCATCGGTCCGAACACGAAAGTGGTTGGGATCTCTTCCATGGATCCTTTGGGAATGGGATACGTCAGCAAAACCTACTCTTCGCTCTTAGGTGGGGGCGAACCAATTAATGCCGTCGAGTTTCGAAAGCTGGTCAAGCATCGAAGCATTCGAACGTTCAGACCCAAAATCGTTGTTGGCGGATTCGGTTCGTGGCAACTCGAACGCAAAAAGGTGGCTGACGACTATGGTGTTGATTGTGTACTCATCGGTCGAAAAAAAGAGAAGATAGTTGACATTTTCAGCAAAGCAGTCAATGGAGAACCTCTTCCAAATGTAGTCCATTCTGAAAATAACCCACATGCCTCAGACGACGAAAGTATGCCATTGATAAGGCATGCAGCTATTCATGGCGCAGTAGAGATCTCTAAGGGGTGCGGTCGAAACTGTCAGTTCTGCACACCTACCATGCAGAGTAAGGTTGACATGCCGTTGGACATAATAATGAAAGAAATAGAGACAACAACGATGGAAGGAAGCTCCAACATCACCTTGGTCACCGAAGACCTGTTTCTATATGGCGCAAAGGACAAACAGTTCATTCCGAATAAAAAAGCAGTCTTGAAACTTGTCAAAAGCGTTGCTAATCACCCAGGTGTTGAAGGCATTCAGTCCTCACATATATCTTTGGCACCTGTTGCCTGCAACCCCGGCATGGTGAAGGAAGTGGCTGAAGTTCTGATTGAGCATAATTGGTATTCTCATAGTAAGAAGGCCATTGTTACGTCTGAAACAGGCATTGAGACGGGCAGCGTTAGACTAATGAGAAAGTACATGGCTGGCAAGATGCTGCCTTACAAGCCTGAGCAGTGGAGTGAGGTAGTCGCCCAAGCCTTCGGGATTCTGAATGATAACGACTGGTATCCCCTTGCCACTTTGATTATCGGACTTCCCGAAGAAAGTGAAGAGGATGTTGCGGAAACGCTTGAGCTGATTGATGACCTGAAAGACTACAACGCCTTCTATGTGCCGCTTTTTTTCGTACCATTAGAAAACTGTTTGCTGATGCACAAGAAGGGCGCACAGATTGATTCACTTTCAGAAATACGCTGGGAGCTCCTCATCCGTTGCTGGGAATATAACATCAGAATTTGGGGGGACACATTCCTTGAACACAGATTCCGCAACCCGATAATCTTCAATGCCATAAAAAGAATAGTGATTCCATACTCAGCCAAAATGGCGGGAATCTATTATGGACTGAAACATGGCAATCAAATGAAGCAGGCCTTGTGGAGAATGGCAACTGCCTAGAACATGCTTTCATGAACCCGCGTGCTTTCGTGAGTCAATTTTGGTGCTGACGACCTGGTCTTTGAACCGGCGACAAATGTAGATATCACCCGCAAATTCCCCATTTTTATGTTTGTTGAGTGGAGCCACAGATGCACGCGTGGCGATGAGTCAGTTCAGAAGAGCTGACTGAGACAAGTGAGACGGTGGATTGAATTTTACTGTTGTGGACTTGAGGCTCTTTCCCAGAATCTTTGGGTCTAAGCTACCAAGACCATGTTTCTCTGCTTCCACCAAGTGACGAATCTTCTCCGGTTTGAACCCCATAATCCTAGCCATGGTAGCGTCTACGCACACTGGTTTCCTTCCCAAGATAAACGTGTTAAGCCGTCTTGCTTTCGGGCCTTCCCAGCCTTCTAGACCTACTCTTGCATCAACGATGCAAAGATCGGGTCTTACAAGCCTGTTTAGGTCAACGATGACCGCGTTAATGCGGGCATGATAAAATGATTGATCTTTTCTTGGGAGAAGCCCAAAGAGGTTCTTCAGGGTTCCAGTTATGAAGGTTAAATAATGGGTTTTCGCAATAGCAATGGAGACGAAGTATTTGGACCCAGTAATCAAGTTAGGAAGCTCAGGGTTTTTGAAGTAAAGTCCGTCTAGTTTGACTGGAAATGTAGGTGAATGACTGAGGTTGACCAGAGACACATCAAAGCCTAACTTCCCCATCTTCTCTTCTAGACTTTTGTAACCGAATTTTTCGAAGGCCTCATCTGCGAACTTTGACTCACTGTCTGACTCCACTATCTTGATCGAAAGGTTTCTGTCCTTTTTGAGAACCAGATTTATCAAAGCTTCAACTATCTTTACGTCGGTAACAGCAAACCTGGTCTTAACCACATCTGCACAGATGTTGGGCTTGATAATGAAGGGCGATTGTAAGACCCCGAACCCACCTAACAGCCTAATACCCGCTTCAAGAGCCTTCTCAACATCGTCCTCATGCTTGACTATAGCGACAGAATCCAATACATCATTCCTCTATATTCAACTGACTCACCCTTCGGGTAAAAGGTTTGCTTGAAACACAATCAGCATACATGCATAGCGCAAGTTCCGTACACTTTTTGGTCGCACGCGCTTCAGAAGGTAAATATTTAATCAATGCTAGACTCTGAATGGAGGACATTGAAATGAAGGAATATGAAATTCTCTCTGACACTGGCACTTGTCGAAAGCTTGTTGCTAAAATCAATCGTATGGCAAAAGAAGGTTGGCAAGCTAAGTCGATAGGCGGTTTGGGCGCTCCAACCGGCATTTCTGCTGTTTACGTGTTATTGGAACGGGAAGTACCTGAGCCATAACGAGCGTAATCCTGTCAGAGTGGAGATATCACCCGCACAATCCCTCTTTTTTCCTTTCCCTGCATTGTTGTGGTGGGCTCGTATACATTAGTGTGGCGCGTGAAAGTTTATGAGCTTTCAGTAGTAACATTACACTAAAGGTAGTGAACTATGGCATTGCAAGAATGGTCGATCTCTGAGTTACAATCAATGATGACCATAGGCGAGGTGACATCGCGTCACCTCGTCGAATTTTATCTGGATCGGATTGAAGCAGTAGACAAGAACGGCCCGAAAGTGAACTCCGTCATCGAGACAAATCCAGACGCTCTTGCTATCGCTTCATCCCTCGATGAAGAGCGGCGTGTCGGCAAAACGCGTGGCCCACTCCACGGCATTCCCATTCTTATCAAAGACAACATTGATACACATGACCGAATGCAGACCACAGCTGGCTCCCTCGCGCTCGAAGGTCATTTCGCACCGCGCGACGCATTCATCGTCAAGAAACTGCGCTCAGCAGGCGCAGTGATATTAGGTAAGACCAACTTGAGCGAATGGGCGAATTTCCGCGGCAAACACTCAGTCAGCGGCTGGTCATCTCGCGGTGGGCTCACACGTAATCCCTACGTGCTTGATCGTTCCGCCTGCGGTTCATCATCAGGTTCAGGAGTTGCAGTTGCGGCAAACCTATGCACGGCCTCGATTGGTACAGAGACTGACGGCTCGATTATCTGCCCAAGTCAAACGAACGGCGTTGTAGGAATTAAACCCACACTTGGTTTGTGGAGTCGGAGCGGAATCATCCCCATTGCCCATAGTCAAGATACAGCCGGACCGATGGCACGCACCGTCGCAGACGCGGTGATTCTGCTTGGAACACTCACAGGAGTCGACCAGCAAGATTCAGCTACAAAGCCTAGTAAGAAAAGAGCGTTCAAAGATTACACACAATTCCTTGATGAGAACGGCCTTAATGGTGCTCGTATTGGTGTTGCAAGAAAAATGATAGGGACTGACAGACGTATCACCGAGATTTTTGAGACGTGTCTTGATGCAATGAAGCGAATGGGAGCAGTAACCGTTGACCCAGTCGACGTCTTAGGTCCGAAAAAATTCGGTAAGACCGAAATTGAAGTCCTTCATTACGAGTTCAAGGCGGACTTGAACAAGTACCTCGCAAGCGCGAAAACCCCAGTGAAGGCGTTGGCCCAAATCATAAAGTTCAATGAAAAAAACAAGGATCGTGTCATGCCATACTTCGGACAGGAACATATGGAAACCGCTCAGAAGAAAGGCTCACTACACGAGAAGAAATATCTCGATGCACTTGCGAAGAATCATCGTCTGACACGCAAGGAAGGCATCGACAAAACCATGCGAGCACACAAACTTGATGCAATTGTCGCGCCATCAGGAGGCCCATCTTGGATAATCGACTTGATCAATGGCGACACAGTTGGTTGGGAAATAGACAGCTCATCGCCTGCTGCGGTAGCAGGGTACCCGCATATCACCGTGCCAGCAGGATACATCTTTGGCTTGCCCGTCGGCATTTCCTTCTTCGGCAAAGCATGGCAAGAGCCGACGCTTATCAAATTGGCTTATGCGTTTGAACAGGCAACGAAGGTTCGCAAGCCGCCAGAGTTCTTGCCAACAGCAAGCCTAAATCCTTGATTTACACGCGCCACAAGCGCGCGCTCTATTTTGGGGAGTAGAGAACAAACCTCTGCATTATCCCATACACACATTGACTTGAACCCTGGGTCAAATAGTGATGCCGTCACTGTATCAGTGTCTTCCGCAACTCTTCATTTCTTCTTCAAGTTAAGTAGAAAGGCGCACTCTGCTATACACGCAGCTCATAAAGAATTTGTCAGACGATGATTATGTCTGCAAAGTCGCCAGAACTTCAGTTGAAGTAAAAGAACTAATTGAAAGCGGCTTTGAATACGTGTGCGGTCAAGCTGAACTTAGGTTCTTTCGCAAGAGAAGGTAGAGTGTCCTGGGCTTATTCCAAAAGTCAATTGTGGTGCCGAGGGCCGGGTTTGAACCGGCGACAACCCGGTCTTCAGCCGGGCGCTCTCCCAGGCTGAGCTACCTCGGCAACATCAGCCATTACAAAAAAGAGAGGTACGCTTTTAAGTTTTCTGAATCAAACAGAGGATAGGCGTGGGTGTTTGTTTTCTGATTTTCATATCTGCTCGTTTTCTTGAGCAGAGCATATAGAGGAATATTATAGAACATTATTCTATAGAGGACTGATCCTAGTCGTAACTAATGGCACACGGCAAAAGGGTAAAACCGATAAAGAATCAAAACTAATGTAAATCACGTTTAGGTCTAAGATATGAAAAAGAAAAAAGCAGCGATTACAATTGAATCGGTTGCTGAAATTACTGATGAAACTAATGACAAAACTGCACACGAACTCCTTGATGGATTCCACAAAGACATGATTGCGATTCGTTTTGACTTAAATGTGAAGAACATAATACTGGATAAGTAGTAAAACCTCAGAGTGGCAGATAACGCGATAGAATATGGCCAACCAATGCAGACGCCAGAAAACACAGAACTAGTAAAACTTTGTCAACTTTCGCATTATCTTCAAACCTTTCATCCTGACTATCCAAATGAATCGCCTGGGTTTTTCCTGTAAGAAACGTTAGAAAAAGATTTTATGAAACGAAAATAAGTATTACAAATCCAACAGCAAGAATTAAGAAAACCAGAGGCGCGATAATTCAAGCCAAGAAACATCAGGGCCTGTAGTCTAGCTGGTTAGGACATCGCCCTCACGCGGCGAAGATCGCCGGTTCAAATCCGGCCGGGCCCACTAGTGTCTTTTTGTTCAACGGGTAGACGGAAAGGTTTATTAAATATCAATATTTGATATACCTTTAGCCTCTGGAGGCTCACAATGGAAAAGACTCTAAGTTCGTTCAGATCGAATGACGGAGATTATTATTTGAGAGAGAACCCTGCAGGGTTTAAATGTGGGGAATGCGGGGAGAAATTTCGAAAGCCGCTCTTAGCAACTTTCGCATCTGATACGAATGTCCAGAAGTTTTACGCATGTCCGCGTTGTCTTACTAAGGTAAGTGACGCTGAAAGCCAAAAAAGAGAAGAAATCAAAGAAAACCTGTTCCCTGCAAGGGAGCCTAAGAAACCAGCGGCAGAATTGGACGAAAGTGTAAAGTGCAGTCATTTTATGGGGTACCTGAAGAAACGTCCCAAGGACTCTTCGTTTCCAGATGAATGCTTGACATGCAGCAAAATGATCGAGTGCCTAACCAGCTAACATTGCATAATTGATTTTTCTTTTCCCTATTGAAATCAGAGTTAAATATCCGTTAATTGGTATTCTGATGGGTTAGAATTTGCTTCCAATAAAAGATCTGAATCGTTCTTTTACAACGCCCCACATAAACCGTTGGATACTAATCATAAATATTATCATCTTTACACTTTATTGGCTCTCTACCCAAAACATCTTGGACAACAGATTCGCCAGCAACATCGAAGAAAATTTTGTGACGTTTCCGAATGAAATACTCGATGGACAGAGACTTTACACGTTATTTACGTCGATGTTCATGCACGCTGATTGGCTTCATCTGCTTGGGAATATGCTTTTCCTCTATATTTTTGGGGACAACGTTGAGGATGCGTTTGGACATATCAGTTATCTCGCTTTTTACATATTCTGCGGTTTATCGGCAGTATTTGCGCATATAGCAAGCATCAATACAGGTCTCGCAGGCGTTGCAGATCTTAGGACAGGCGTTGTCGGGGCTTCAGGAGCAATTTCTGGAATCTTAGGTGCCTACGCAGTTCTTTATCCAAAAGCAAAAGTTCTCACAATAGTCTTTTATTTCATACTGCCAGTCCCAGCAATTGTCTTTCTAGGCTTCTGGTTTATCATGCAATGGATTTACGGGATTTTTGACATCTCTGGCGGTGTCGCATATTGGGCACACGTCGGCGGCTTTGTTTCAGGAGTTATTCTGGCGTTAGCTTTTGGACTCAAAAGGAAAAGGGCCCGAGAAGCTCGTTCTAGTCTGTAGTTTCGCAAGTTTTAGGGGTCTGTCCGTCATGAGTTCCTCATCTGCACAAGCTCAGACTGGGACGGCATCATCATCCCCCATGAGAATAGAAGACGAACCGTCAAATAAGCTTTCATACAGTTACCCTTGTATCTTCTTGTAAAGGGCTTTCAGAGTGCCAGAAACTACTAAAACATGCACCGCAGCTGGCTTATTTCCTATTTTGCTTATTGAAGCTAAAGCTGTTCTAGCCATTTCGACAGCCGTGTGAACCGTGCGTATAATAGCAAATCTTTTTTCCGCGTCGTAGTCAATCAAGGTTAAGCCTGTTCGGCTTGCACCATATTCGCCGTAAAGCTTCAAGAAGGCGTTCCAGACAGTGGCCATAAACTCCTTAGAATCAAGCGCACCATCGTAATCTAACGCCAAGGCTAGGTAGCGGCGTTTCACTTTTTTCAGCAATCTTTCCCCTTCCGGACTACTCGTATCCCCGGCGCAACAAACTGAGGACTGAGCTTTTCCCTGTTTCTCTTAACGATTGCTATTGGATTTTTGGAAACTGCATCTACTGCAGAAACCATATCCAAGTCGAAAAGGGATGTCAAGGCCGCTAGGTCAACTGGTTTACGCATAAGGTACTCATTCGAGATTCCGCTTGATATAACAATTGGAATGCAAAATTCTTGAGCAATATCCACTTCTCTGCGCAGATTCGACAGAAGCCTGATTCTCAAGGGTCCTTCCAAAGTGAGTAACGGTTTCATGTCTATTTCAAGAGAAGCCAAGGCTTTCGAAGCTAATTCAGCCTCGGCAGCGTCGAAGAACCTTCTGCGAAAATCAAGCGATGGAAAGTTCAGAAGGTCTACACGGCGGTCTTTTGCTGCTTGTCTTGCGACGTTTTTGGATTCGCATATCACAGCGACGATTTCAAATTTTCTCCTCAACTTGCGTAAATTGTGCTTTAGCTCATTTGGTGTTCTGGGTTTAAGGTCTAAACGAGATGCAAAATCGACTCCGGTTTCTCTGCAAGACTCTTTTAGGCGTTCAATTTCTCCGATATAGTTTAATTGCGAAGTTGCGGCTATTAAGCGATATCCGAGCCCTGAAGCCTTTTTTATCATTAGAGAAACTTGCTCGAAATTTTTCGAATTTGGGCATAAGTGCAAATCGGCATAGTTTCTTTTCATGGTAGCAACCCGAATTTTCTGCAGGCGTCTATCACTTCTTCTAGGCTGTGCTTTCTAAAGTGTATGCGCAGATGTATGGGATCCGTTTGGTAGAGCTTGATTTCGTTCAGATACGCGGATTGCTTGTCAAGTCTCATGTAGAGGTTCCCTCTGTCGAAGTGCTGCTTGATTTGGCTACTTAATAGTTCCTTGTCCAAGATTCTTAAACCAGAGGAAACCCTCTCGAAAACTGCTTGGACAGCGTTTTTTTCTTTAATTCTTGCTTCCAAAAGAATTATTGGGTTTCCATAATGACCAGTCAAATTGGACTTTCCAAATACAACGGTGTCAATTAATGTCGTAGGAAGGAGGCTGCGTGCTGCACTGAGAACTTTATCTACATCTTCGGTTGCGTGTGCAAAGACTCGTATGTCAATGTATGCTATTGGAATCTTAGAAGACAAAGCATTCATCACTATTTGGGATATAGGTTGATTCAACTTTTAGATTTTCTCTTAGGTTTGGAAGCAGGTTTCTTGTTACCCAAAAGGTTCTTAATTGTATCCACGTTTTCTTCATAGGACGTTCTTCTTCTGGAATCTATTGGAATATGAAGCCTCAAAGCCTCTTTTGGGTTTAGCCCAGCTTTTTTCAGTTCTTCTTTGCTGAAGCCTTTTCCATAGCGTTGCTTTCCGCCTTTTTTAAGGACTTTCGGCTTGACCGTTCTCATGGGGTCTAGTTTTCTCCTTTACGCTTTTTTACTAGGTCTGAATTTTTCTGCTCCGCGCCCTTTTCTTCTCAGGCTCCTGGCTTTTTTGCCTGCACTTGTTAAGCCTCTGAAAACTCTTCCATGATGTTGTTTCTCGCATATCCAGCCGATGTCTTTGTCAGCCTTTATTGCTGGATGATCAGGATCAATTAGTATGATTTCAAACCATTTTGATCGACCGTCTTCGCCGACCCAGTAGGAGTTCAGTACTTCCATGTTGGGGAACTTTCTTGCACCTCTTTCTTCAGCGATAAGTCTCAGATTTTTGGCAGGTTTAAATTTCTTGACGCCCATGCGTTTCGGTCTTCTTCCTGCCTTAGGTCTCTGCTTTCTTAATCCGCCTCTTCTAACGCGGACGCGAATCATCACGAAGCCTTGCTTTGCCTTGTAACCCAATTTTCTTGCCTTATCCAGGCGTGTCGGTTTTTCAATGCGGAACACTACTGGTTGTCTACGCCAATCTATTAATCTTTGGCGCATTAACTCGTCTACATAAGATCTTTCAGGTCTTGCCCAAGCCTCAGCAATGTACTTGTATGCCATTTTTTCACCTCGCAATTAGTTTATGGTTCAGCCTGTGCGGCTACATCCCAGCGGACGGTTAATCCGCCAGTAGCTTGATTCTTAGCATCATGGGACAAAATAAACCTTTTCTAGAAAACTTGTCTCTCGGTCTCCTACTCCCTTGCAATAGATTGAACTTGGACTTGTAACCTGCGCGTGAAACTTGGAATGTTTGATTTCGATAACAATTTGACAGTAAACGAGACGTTAGAGTTAACGTGGAGGAGGTTCACGTAATCTCTTGAACATTTACAGAATGGTAGATATGCTATTTTGAAAAAGCTTACTGGCTTCTAAACTGAGCACTCGGGATATGCCAAAGAACCTATGTGAAAAGGAAAAATCGAAAAGATAATAGCGAGAAAGCAATTCCTCACAACCTAAAATGCATCTAATCATTTGCTCTCAGATTCTGCTTTGGTAACCAGAAAATAGCCACTTTCACCTTTCCAAATCTTCTCCGCCTCAACAACCTTTATTCTTCTTTTAAAGAAAAGCGTGTCAAGTACAAGAGTTTCGTATTCTCCTCCTTCGCCAACCAGCGAAACACCATACTGCTTATTTAGCTCAATTAGATCGGCAACAGCCGCATCGTCGATTTTTCTTCCAAGCCATTCCCTACTAAAACCGTGTGCATAAACTCCAGTAATTATCGCTTCAAAATTAAGGTCCAAAATTTCGCTTAGCATTCCCTGCGGGTTTTCATGCCAAAGAGGCGTTATACACTTAAGCTTTAACTGCTTGCAGATTCTTTCTATCCGTGTTTTTTGATAGTTGGAAGCTATTGCGCCAGAAACTATCCCTTCAACATCAAGCGTTCCAATTAACCGTTTCAGATCTCCAACTTCCTTCTCCTTAATTCCCGCAGTTTCAGCCTTTACGAGTGGAATCCCAACAGCCTCTGCAAACAAATCTATCAAACATATGTTTGGATAATGAAACATCCAACTGTCCTCACTCAACGGAACCATGCACACAAGATACTCTACATCATAGCTCTTCTTCAAAACTCGATGCAACGCTAAAGTGGAATCTTTTCCCCCTGTTGCCAAGACTGCAAGACGCATAACAGGCACACATCTCACTACAGTTTTTCATCAACCGATGAGGTTAACGAGTGCGACACCTACTCCATGAGTTTTGACTGAGCCTCTTCAAACAAGGCCTCTGTTCTCATCCTCCACTTCCTAAATTCTTCGGGAGCGTCAGGATAGTTTCCATAATGGGCTTTAACTTGCTTCATCATGTTGACTGTAAGCCTAAGCTTGTTCAAGAATCGTATTCTCTTCAACCCACGAAAGACGCGCTTGGCAGTTTCAGTTATGTTCAAATGAAATTCCTCACCTAAGCCAGCTTTCAAAACATCTTCATCTGTCAAGAGTTTATATCCCATTCCATAGTTTAGGTCCTCGTCACGACTTGTCAAAAGCAAAATACGAAAAACATCAAGTCCGGCTTGCTTTGCGCCATACATTTCCATATATTTGCAGTTGTAAGACCACAAGGATTTTTGACTAACATCACTCTTTTCCAAGGCTTCAATTATTGTTTTTCCAGCAAGATAGCCGCTCAACATCGAAGGACCTATTCCACCGCCATGAATCGGGTTCACAAGACACGCTGCATCGCCGAGAATTGCAACTCCATTTCCAACCATGTTGTTCAAAGGTCTACGTGTTGGGTCATACCAAGAGCCTCCGCTCAGAAGCAGTGAACCCTCAAAAAGAGGCCTAGTTAAGATGTATTTGTAAAACTGGTTCTTGGGATTTGGAAACTTGCCACGCATACAAATTCCTAAGCCAGCGTTGACTTTTGCTCCACTCTTCGGAAAAATCCAAGTATAACCTCCAGGAGTTATCCTTTGATTCAGATAGATTTCACAATGCTTTGTGTCTTCAGTCTCCTGTTTAAGCTGCCTTATTTCACGATAACAGGCTTCAACATCCTCATTCGGGACTTTGTCTTCTATTTCCATCTTCTCAGGAAGCTTTCGCCGAACTACCGCCGAAAAACCACTAGCATCCATAACCATTTTACAGCCTAACTCAACCTTCTTACCCGTCTTCAAATCCTTAACAAGAACACCAACCACAAAGCCATTTTCAATGACAGGCTCCAAACACAGCATATAATCAAGAACAACAGCGCCTTCATCGACGGCTTCTTTCAGAAGCCACTGCCCAAAAAGACGTCTATTCAACAAGTAACCGACAAAATCTTCATGCTCAACAGTGAAAACAGTCTTCAGATCTGGAGAATAAATCTTAATACCTTCAATCCTTTTTTCTAATTCGCCGCCCTGCGGCTTTTCTAAACCTAAATTCTTCAAGTGATGCTCTCCAAGAGCGTCTCCGCAGATTTTTTCTCCAATTCCCTCTTTCCTTTTCCTTTCGATCAGGCAAACCTTCAAACCCGCTTCAGCGGTTGTTTTTGCGGCTAGGCATCCGGCCGTCCCAGCACCAACCACCACGACATCAAACTTTTCCAAGGGATGTTCACCGTCCGATTGCTGATATATTTTATATACCTTGTTGTATAAGTAAACCTTTATAAATTATGAAGTATGCTACTTCACACCAAGTGTAGGCAAATGGATTCACAGTTAACGCTGAGTAATGAACTCCGCAAACTCGTAGAGACACGCATAGAACATACTCTTAAAGGAATAGAAGACACGCTTATACAAGCATTGGAAAAGCAAGAAGTAAGCTTGAAAGATTTGAAAGAAGACATACAAAGTCTAGAGAAAAGTTTCATCCTGCTATCCCAAAAATGGAATCTGGAGATACTATACACGTTGTTCCTGAAGACTTCGACTGGTTTCAGCGAACTCAAGAAAATCCTCAGCGTCAACTCCCGCACGTTATCAGACAAGCTCAAAATGCTGAAAAAACACGGGTACATTGAGAGAGAAGTTGACATCGGACCGCCATTAAGAGTAGAATATGCCCTCACAACAAAAGGGAAGAACGTCGTACTTCTGGCATTACCATTACTTTATTATTCCAGCTCTCTTTGAACATGACTGCATTGAATGAAGCCTTTTCTCTCACTGAATTTTCTCTAGTAATTGTCTTTTTAAGGGCAGAGGGATATCTGTTGTCTCTTTCTGAGTGGCAAAAACCATGCAGGTGAGAGTCTTCTCTATTCCTTTAACAAGCCTTAATTTATCGATAACAAATCTTCCCACTGCATCAACATTCTGGGCTTTAACCTTTATTAAAAGATCCCAATCCCCAGTTATTATGTGGACTTCCTGGACTTCTGGAAATTTCGCAATCTGCTCAGCCATAGCCCTTTGCGAAAGCGGTTTTTCTCCATCTCTGTAGGAAAATGAAGCTAAAATGAAGGCGGTTGTGTCAAGATTTAACTTTCTGGCATCTAGAATGGCTCTATAGTACTTAATAATTTCCTGTTCCTCCATCCTCTTCATTTTTGCAAATACTGTCGTTATTGGCGAATCTATTTTCCGGGCAATCTCCCTTGCAGTTGTTCTACAATTCTTCTGCAGCAATGCCAGTATAGCTAGGTCTTTTTCATCCAACTTTGGCGACATGTTGTAATTTTTATATAAATTCAAATATAAAAGCTTAACTTTTTGGAAAAAGAACATATTTTTTTATAAAAAATTTATAATGACGAATACATATTCGACTGTGGATGGAGCAGACCGTTAGTCAGAATGTTTACGTTGGAAGGCGAATGTATGAGCAGGAAACGAGCAGTCGTTCAGAAAAGTTTGGCAGTTAGTTGGGACCGATTAGCGGGAATGCCAAAACCTCTAGAACGGCTCTCCAAAGGCGAACTAGAAAGAAAACAATGCATTAGCAGATTAATGACCTACGAATTGAAGTATCTCACTTGTCAATTCGTAAATGAAGAGTTCGAATGGTTGCTGCCAGTGATATTTTCCAAGTCAACAGACCCTTTATGGCCAGATCCGAGAGCATCCATAGAGAAACGGATTGAAGTAGAAATTTATGGAAAATCCGTCAGGACGACACTGAGCATGATACTTCATAAGATTGTGGCTTGTTCTTTAGCTTACCCCAAGTTGTTTATATTATCCCCGAACGTGAGAATCGAAAGAACAGAAAGAGCATACAGCGGAATACACGCTTACGAGTTTACACAACTGGATTTCGAAGTCAAAAGCGCCACTTCCAAAGAGATCAAAAGCCTCGTTGAAAAAATACTTCGCGGACTAGTAAGCAGCCTAAAAAAACAAATGCGCAAAGAGCTAATCTACCTCAAGAGACACGACAGTTTGAAAGTTCCTGAAATACCATTCAGAACCTATGACAGAGAAGAACTCCAAGAAAGATACGGAAGAAACTGGGAAACCCAGCTAATGCTTGAAACTTGTGATCCAATATGGGTTACAAATATTCCCAGAGAGTTCTATGACTTCGAAGACTTCGACCAGAATAAGTGGGATAATTACGATCTACTGATGCCCAAATATGGAGAAGTGCTGTCTGGTGCCAGAAGAGAATATGAATATGACAAGATAACGAGAAAAATGGAAAGAGACAACATCAGAAAAGAAAACTATCAAACGCTTTTGAAGTTAGCGAAAGAAAGAAGACTAAAACCTTCTGCCGGCGCAGGAATAGGCATAGAGAGATTAGTCAATTGGATAGCGGGAGCCAAACATGTTGGAGAAACGCAACCGTTTCCTAAGATACCTGGATTGGTCTATGATTTATAAGGATCTTCATCAACTCTAACGTGAGTCTATGATCTGTCTAAGGGGATATTATGCAGATTCAAGAATGCGTTGAATACGATATGAATACTCTACTTCAAACAGTTTTGGCTACTGTGAAAAGCCTACGTAATGCTGACAATGTGGCGCATCCAGCACCGAAGGAGCTTAAACAGACAGCGGAGAGATATGGCGTTCGAACGGTTTATGGCAACTATAACTTTGTATCAACGGTAAAAAACCGAAGCGCATGGTTAACAGTGTACATTGGAAGCGAAAAGGTGCTTCAATCTGAACTAAACCATAGGCAAAAAGAAATTCTCATGAATGCACCGAAAACAGTGAAAAATGTGCACAGATACATAGAGGGAACACCCGTCGTATGCGTTGAAAGAACGATGGGCGATAACGCTTTTTTCAACCCCCACTGCACGCTATACGTATCCGTGCATAGAAAAGAAATGATACGTCTCGCTTACATGATTGGACAAACCCTATTCCCGTCAAAGAAGACGCCCGGACCAGAATTGGATCTCCTTTACGTGCCGGAATGGCAAGAAAAAGACAGACAAATTCTTGTCTTTCCTGAGGCTGGAGTTACTTACGTCCTCGGTTCAGACTACTACGGAGAAGCAAAGAAAGGATTTCTGCGAATGGCTATGTGGACAGCAAAGCAGAAAGGAATGCTAGGAGTTCATGCCGGAGCGAAGATAATCAAAGCGAAGGACAGAACTGGAAGAATTAGAAGATACGGCATGATTCTCTTTGGACTGAGCGCAACAGGCAAGACCACCCATGCCTGCCACAACCATGGTCTACTTGAAGACGGAGAAGGCCAAGAAATCGTCCAAGACGACGTAGTTTTCATAAGACCAGACGGCTCTGCACTAGGAACTGAAAGAGGTTTCTATCTTAAAACCGGCTATATAAATCCGAAAATACAGCCCATAATCTTCAGGGCAGCCATAAGCCACAACACGATCTTCGAGAATGTGATGGTCGACTATCTTGGCAACGTACACTTCGATGACACAACCTTAACTGAGAATGGCAGAGCCATAATACAGAGAGACGATTTGGGAACAGACAAATCTGAAAGCGTAAATCTACCGCCCCTCAGCGAATTGGACGAAATGATAATCATCTTCATCACTAGACGAAACACAGTAGTACCTATCGCGTCAAAATTGACCATCGAACAAGCTGCAGCAGCCTTCATGTTAGGTGAGTCGGTTGAAACTTCTGCAGGAGACCCAAGCAGAGCAGGTGAATCGGTAAGAGAAACTGGAACCAACCCCTTCATTGTCGGCGACGAGTCCCTCGAAGGAAACTGGTTCTACGACTTCCTGAAGACACACAAAGACAAAACTCAATGTTACCTTCTCAACACGGGTGGGGTTGGAGAGGTTAGAGAAGAAGGAAACAAAATCGTTAAGCAAGCTACACGAGTGGAGATACCTGAGATGGCAGCCATTATAAGGGGAATCGTCAGAAATTCGGTTGATTGGAAAACAGACCCCTATTTTGACACCTTAGTGCCCAAAAACGTCAATGGGTTGCAAATGACAAACTTTGATCTGTCCAAGTTCTACACTAAAGAGCAAATCAAAATTTACGCTGACAAATTGAAAAACGAAAGACTTGCATGGTTAAGGAAATTTAAAGAACTAAACCCCGCAGTATTTGGTGCAGTCAAGCTTTAGAAGCATAAATATAGTAGTTAGGGAGAAAAAGTCGTACTCCATGGTTTTCGAAGAAGAACTAATGTTATTGCCAAAAGTGGATTTGCTATCTATATTAGTGATTCATAATTGTTAATTAATTCTTGGTTAAGCATGGAAAATCATTAGAACTAAAATGAAAAGGTGTGTTTAAATGATGAAAAAAGCAGCTATTAAGAAAGCCATCAACTATACAATCGACTTGACCAAAATCGATGGAGACGGAGCATTTCCCTGCCCTAAATGTGGAATCATCATATCACCTGATGACGAAACGGAAGAAATCTACCAAATCGTCGAAACAAAAGTCAAAAATGACGAACTTGCAGAATTACTTCTGACGTGCAACAAGTGTGGAAGCACAATTAAACTTGAAGGTTTTCTAACTCAACCAGAGAGCTAAACCAGCGACGAAAAGTCAAGCTACTTCTCTTCTTCAAGTTTCTTACCTATAGTGACAAAAACTAACCACAAGATTACGCCATAAAAGACGCCATTAAGAATCGCACAGAAAAAATCAGAATATCCACCCATTGCGCCTCCAATCAGTGGGCAGAAAACATTTCCAGGAAACATCGGCGAAGGAATCAACAGCGACACAAATGCGAAAAATAGAAAGAAAACCGCCAAGATGAGTACGCCTCTCATCCGTAATTACCTTCTAGGGTATAGATCGTTGTTGAATATAGTACCTCTACAAGCTTATCAAATATCGCAATATTTAATAAACCTTCTTGTATAGCTGTTCAACAAAAATACAAGTAATGTTCTCTTACCCAGATTTTTCATCAGTCTCAACCACCTAAAAGACTGAGTAGAAGGTAGACAAAATAGTGCAAAAACGAAGAAAGCACAAAAATTGCCAATAGCACTATTGCCAAGAGCTTCCGGTTTGTTGACAAACTAGAAACATCATCTAATGGACCGGGATGTTTATACATAGACATAAAGAGAACAAAAAACGCCATTGGAAAGCTTACAAAGACCAAAGAAATTATTGAAAGAGTTGTCAGAACAGACCGGGTCTTCCCACCGAACAATGAGCGGGCAACATGTCCGCCATCAAGCATTGCAGCAGGTAACAAGTTAAGCATAGTAACAAATATGCCGACCCAGCCGGCCACAGCCACCGGATGCAACATTATCACAGGGACATAATCAGGTCCTGGGCTAGGAGGACCTCCAGAAAGAGGAAAATACCCTATTATCAATTCAAGCAACAATGGCACTGGAAGAGTTGAAGTGTCTTTAGGAACCCAATCAGGTACGGAAAATGGCAAACCTACAACAAGTGCAACAAGAGATATGACAAAGCCAATAATTGGACCACTAGAGCCCACGTCAAATAATGCATCTTTATTTGGCGGAAGTGACTTTTGCATTATTACGGCCCCAAAAGTCCCAATGCCAAGAAAACCTCCAATAGGTGGCGGTCCAGGAATAAAGTATGGGGGGGTGGCGTCTATTCCCTCTTTGTTTGCAGCTAGTTTATGGCCCATTTCATGCATGCCAAGTACAGCCATTATCGCAATTGTGAATGTAGCTCCGCCAAGTATAGGATCAATCATACCTTCTGAGAGCATGTATCCCGTAAGAAAAGTCGTTCCAATAGTTGCAAAAAATAGTACCCAGTTAACTAAAACGTTACTTCGTCTTGTTGGAGGCTTAGAAATGACTTTCAAAACGACTCTTCCATCTATTCTTCGCAGGACGGCGATCAAACTCATCGCTTCAAGCTTTTGGAGAAGTCTTAAGAAGGCGTCTTTTGTTTCCTGCGGCTGTTTTAAGTAATATGTGGGAATATTGTGTTCCAGTATGGTCTCTTCGATTTGAAACTCGGCCGAGACCATTGTGGTTATTTCTTCAAATCCAGTTTGCTGAATCGTGCCCGTCCCTATGCCTTCCTCTGGCGTTTCGGTCATGATGTTTTTAACACTTCTTTTTTGGCAATATTAGAGCACCTAGCTATAGAAAAGTCTATTGGAATTATCTCCTTTTCTCGTTCAAGAATAATAAGCCGAGCTATATCCCTAAAAAAAATTCCAACGTCTTAACGGTTTTACTTTCTCGTCCATTGGAAAGATCTTAAAGAACTCGAGCTTGGCTCCGCAGCCCTTACACTGAACATAAACGTGACCGCTCCTTAGTCCAAGCCAAAAACCTTCGTTAGAGTTACATCTCGGGCACATGCTTAGATTGTGAAATGTGTCCTCAATTTCCCGTAGTTTCAATTTGTCCTCCCCTCTCACAGAATGTTTCCTTTCTGGAAATTTAATAATTTTGGTGCGCGATTTTAAGTGATAAACTGAACGGTTTATTAATTTCATAGTCGATACTTAGTGGCTGATAATTATGATTGTTAACACATTTACTGTTGGCAGGTTTTTCACAAACTGCTATGTTGTAGGCTGCGAACAAACAAAAGAGGCGACTGTAATTGACCCTGGTTTTGAGAACCGCTATGAGGCCGAAAAAATCTTCAGGTTCGTTGATGATAATTCATTGACGCCGAAGTTTGTTCTAAACACTCACGGGCACCCAGATCACACGTGCGGCAATCGGACAATGAAAGAGAAATTCAAATCGCTCATTTTAATTCATGAATACGACGCGCACATACTTGAAAGCTCGAGCAATGAGATCACAGAATTATTTGGTTTCGAGAAGTTCTCAATTCAACCGGACATACTATTGCATGATGGGGAGCTAGTGAAGTTCGGAAAGACTACCCTAAAAGTTATGCTTACTTCAGGACATAGTCAGGGGAGCATATCGTTTGTGGGAGACAAAGAGGTTTTTACGGGTGACACATTATTTCTAGGTTCTGTTGGAAGAACAGATTTTCCTGAAAGCTCTGCAGAGAGCATGAAACTTTCTTTGAGAAAACTAGCAAACTTGGCTGATTACTTAATTGTTTATCCGGGACATGGACCGACAACGGCAATTGGGAAAGAAAAGGCTAGTAATCCATTTCTACAATGGCTATAATTACAATGTATCTTTGAATAAGTCTTCTTCTTTTGAAATGTATAATTCGTTTATGCTACTTTTTTCATGGACATCTACAACATCATTTAAGCCCTTAATAATGACGACCGGTCTTGCCTCTGTTGCTTGCCCCATAAGCAACTCTGCTGCCGCGGCTATCTCATCTACCACTGCGACGTTTTTCACTTTTAAAGTTTGACCGAAAAGGTCTTTTTTGCCGCGATAATCTTTGAATGGATTAATTCCAGACGCGCCTATCGCAAAATTTACCTGCCCACGTCTAAAAGGGCGACTGTAGGTGTCGCATATAATCACTGCGACATTCTTACTTGTAAGTTTCTTGATGGTCACACGGCATTTTCTAGCTGACTCATCAGGGTTTTCTGGAAGCAACGTGAAGTTGTCTCTGCCTTTCACGTTTGACTTATCTATTCCAGCATTTATGCAGACTAAGCCACGTTTATCTTCTACCAACAACACCTCCTTCGATACCTTAACTATGTTTTTTGTTTCTCTCAGAACTAGCTCGACAAACTTACGGCTTTTGCCAATTGTTTTTGCAATTATTTCAGCCTTCTCTGAGGGAACAACGTCCTTCAATCCTGCTATTCTTTTTTCAGCTTTTGAAAAGATTTTTTGCGCAATAACTATTACATCTCCATCTTCGAGTTTTAGACCTTCTTTTCTAGATATCTTAACAATCATTCTCCCTATGTCATTTTCTGATTCTATTAATGGAAAGTCTTCCAAGGCATTTACTGTGAAAGTTTTCAAATAGTCTCCTCCATTTAGTTTAGTTTGGTTCTTTTCCTTCATTAAATCTTTTATTTATTATTTCGTTCGAACGAGACATACTAGTATAGATTTTGAAGTTTTATTTCGAATTCATAATGCTTAAACTAAAACTAGCTACATGGATAGTTGATAACATAATTACAAGAGGATGTGTAACCATGAAAAAACAATTGAAACTGTTAGTTATCCTACTAACTTTGGTTTTTAGCATGTTTAATCTTGCAAGCATAACCTTATTCCACCCTGTAAACGCAACCTATGTGGAAGGCCCAATTACACAAGACACCTTTTGGACTCTTGTAAACAGTCCATTTGTGCTATCAAACAATGTTACCATATACCCAAATGCAACGTTGACAATAGAGTCTGGAGTTGAAGTGAAGTTTGGGGAAAGCTTTTGCCTGATAGTGAATGGAAGAATTTTGGCAAACGGATTAACAGACAAGATGATACGTTTCACATCAAACAAGCTTGTACCGGAGAAAGGAGATTGGAATACAATTCTGATCAATTCAATACAGCAGTGTTCGCTAATCAACTGCATAATAGAATACGGCACAAACGGAATAACAGTAGAAGATGGCTCTTTAATCATGCTAAACAGTTTTACAAGATTAAATTCTCAGAATGGAATAGTAATCGACAATGGTGTCGTGATTGCTGAGAATAACGAGATTGACAATAACGCGATGAGTGGAATCTATTTAACTGGTGGCGCCCAGATTACAATAAAAAGTAATGGAATAAAGTCAAACGGTGACGGAATATCCTTAACCGGGATTCTTATTGGAGAAATACATATAGAGCAAAACATCATTTCGCTTAACGACCAAAGTGGAATAGTACTCGCCGCAGATGCCTACGACAACACCGTTATCATCAACAATGATATTTCAGCAAATCTTAACGGATTTCGCGTTTCAACTGATACAAGCACTCACATAACTCGCAATTATATCTCAAATAACATGGTGGGAATATATTACGAAATCGGAAATTCTCATGAGGCACACTTCAATGATGTCTGCGATAATTCAATGGGCGTGGATGTCTCATCAACCGCCACCGTAGATGCAACATATAATTATTGGGGGCATAGAAGTGGGCCCTTACATGAATTACTAAATCCTTATGGAAAAGGAAACCCCGTAGGTGGCGACGGAGTAAATCTTGACTTCATATTCTTCCTGTCAGCACCAATCGATAATAGTAATACGCTCCCCACCGCAAGCCTTTGGACAGACAAGGTCTTAGTTGCACCAAATCAAACAGTCACATTCATAGGCGCTGATTCATATGATGACGGACGTGTTGACCAATATTTCTACGACTTCGGAGACGGAACCAGTAGCGATTGGACTACTCTATCACTTTATAATCACACATACACCTCAACAGGAACATACATCGCAAGCCTAACGGTAATTGACGATTTCAACGTCACAAGCACAAACATCGCAACAGCAACTATAAGCGTTCAAGACCTGACACCTTTGAGCGTACTAATTACTCTCAGCGATTATACAGCTAATCACAACACTGAAGTTTCTGTCACTGTTTATGTGTCGAATGAAACGGGCGCTTTGGGAAATGCAAATGTGACACTGTTTTCAGTAAAAAGTGGAGAATTTAATCCGATATCGGGCTTAACAGATTCAATTGGTTACTTTGCAGCAACTTTTACTACGCCAAATGTTACGGAAATTACCAATCTCCGAATTATTGCAAGAGCCTCTGGGACTGGATATGCAGACGGTTCTGACTACCAGTATTTGGAGGTTATCCCACCTCTGCAAGTCCAAATATCTACTGAGCCGACGAAAGTTAAATCAGAAGAAGAGGCAACAGTGACTGTACTTGTAACAGGCGGCTTTGAAGAACCAATTACAAATGCTTCACTTGAATTATCGGTTGATTATGGCGTTCTTTCATCTACGAATGGATTTACAGACTCAAATGGTAAAGCGGAATTTGAGTTTACAGCCCCTCAAACATCAAGTCAAATCGACGTTACAATTCTGGCATCGGCTACCAAGGCAGGATACAGTGAGGGATACGGTCAAGCTGTGTTGATCGTGGAGCAAAAAACACTTGTTTTAGAAGTAATAGCTGAACCTGCAGAAATCGTCTCAGAAGCAACATCGAATATAACTGTTCAGGTCTTGTACGATACGAATTCTATTCAGGAAGCCAACGTCACTATAACATCGGAAACTCTACTTACAGCTACGGCATTGACTGATTTCGAGGGTTATGCAACTTTCATCTTCACTGCACCCCAAGTTGTTGCATCGGTTAATATCACCGTCGTAGTTTACGCATCAAAAACTGGATACGCTGACGGAGAATACACATTAAACATAACGGTGAACCCAGGAATACTCAACGTCGAAGTTCAAGCTAATCCATCTGAAGTAATGTCTAGGGAATCGGCTGTCGTCACGGTCAATGTGAGATGCAATACAAATCCTGTCGCGAATGTCTCACTCATGATATCGGCAAGTCAAGGAGATCTACCTGTCTCTACAGGGTTCACCGATTTGAATGGTCAATGCATGTTTGTTTACAATGCCCCAGGAACGACTCAACAACTGCCACCGATTGTTATCACAGTCAACGCATCCAAAAATGGGTACATAAGCGGAGGAAATCAAACAACAATAAGTGTAACTCCAGAGGCATCGAATCCATGGTCTCTGACAACAATACTCTTGATTCTAATTCCAGTGGTGATCGTTGTCATTGTTGTTGTCTTGATTAAGTTGAAGGTTATCTCATTCTCCGCGGGGGAAGAAGAGTAGTGGTATATCGTGAGACGCAAGATTTAATAGACTGTTAAGGTCATATAGACAGATAGGAGAAAACGCAATGGCAAAATCGCGACTCAGGGAAGCATTCGCCAAACTGAAAAAAGTAAAAATAAAAATAAATCCAAGGAAACGCGGACAGGTGGACATTCCGCCACCCTCGACAAAATCCGTGCCTAGAGGACTAAAAGTCGTTGATAAATATCCCCTCTACGAGCCTTTTGCTCATGTTGCCATAGTACAAAATCCAAAAACGGGCGAGGCCAAATACATACTGGATGAATTGCAACTTGATCCACTAGAAAGAAGCATCTACAACCGCATTTTAGAAATATTGCTTTCAGAAATAGAATCACCTAAAGAAGAAATTCTTGATCCTAGAAAGTTTTTTGCGGAAGAAGCCAAAAAGATTGTTGACAAGTATCGCATTAGCCTCGGTTGGCTACCTGATGTTTCATGGTACAAAATCCTGTATCATGCTGAAAGAGACCTAGTAGGTTTTGGCAGAATCGACCCTCTAATGCGAGACCCGAACATAGAAGATATTTCATGCGACGGAGTAACCAAACCAGTGTATGTTTGGCACAGAGGTTATGAAAGCATCGAAACAAACATCGAGTTCGAAAATGATGAAGAGCTTGACAACATGGTCGTTAAACTTGTGCACATGGCTGGAAAACACGTAAGCTCAGCCTTCCCCATAGTAGACGCTTCATTACCTGGCAAGCACAGACTGGCGGTTTGCTATAGACGAGAAGTCACACCCTTCGGAACAGCCTTTACAATTAGGAAATTCAGGGAAGACCCGTATTCGATAATAGACCTAATAAAATTGGGCACATTTTCAGAGGAGATGGCTGCTTACTTCTGGCTGTGCCTGGAAAACAGGGCCTCAATAATGATCTTAGGCGGAACAGCCGCCGGAAAAACAACAGCTCTAAACACCTTAGCTTGTCTAATCAAGCCTGGAAGCAAAATAATCACAATAGAAGAGACAGCGGAACTTAACCTATCTCATGAAAACTGGGTTTCTCTTATTGCCAGACAAAGTTATGGCTTAGGCGGAAGCGGCGTCGGCGAAGTAAACCTCTTTGACCTTGTTAAGACCTCAATGAGACACCGTCCGGATGTGCTGATTGTAGGAGAGGTGAGAGGCCAAGAAGCTTACGTGCTTTTCCAAGCTCTAGCCACAGGTCACGGTGGTTTGTGCACAATGCACGCTGAAAACTTGGACTCCGCAGTCAAACGTTTGACACAGAGGCCCATGGACATCTCACCTGCCTATATTCCACTAATGAACATTGTGTTATCGATTCAAAGAGTCCATCTGACAAAAGACGCAGAAAAGAAGGCTTACAGACGTGTAATCAATGTTAACGAAATCAGTGACTACGAAGACTACAGATGTTCTTTTACATGGCACCCATCTGAGGATGAATATGCACCAACCTTCGACAAAAGCATTATGTTATCGGCAATTTCTGAAAGAACAGGTGTTGGCATGAAAGAACTGATTGAAGAAATAGATAGACGCAAGAATATATTGAATTGGATGCTGGAACGCAACATCAGAAGCTACAAGGACGTAGCTGCAATTGTTGCAGAGTACTATGCCAGACCAAAGCAGATCTATGAAAAAGTTATCGCAGGGGAAGAGGTGAGGGTAGTTGCCGTTTCTAGAAACCCTTGAGGCATGGTCCTTCCGCCTCTTCGGAAGCACCGCGCCTTCCTTTCTAAAAAACGTTTTTGAGTTTAAGGATTATCTGGAAAGAGCAAAAATAAAAATCTACCCAGAAACTTACGTCTCGCTAATGTTCTTTATTGCAGCGTTGACAGTCCCAGTGCCCATAATATCGTTGGTGATTCTATATCTTTACGGTTTCCTTCCTATAATCTTCTTAATTCCACTTCCGTTTTACGTAATGATAGGATTTCTATTGATACCTATGTCTAGAGCCAGTGAAAGGGCAAGCAACTTAGAAAGGGAGATGCCTTTTGCAGCAGCTTACATTAGCGTTATGGCTTCTGGAGGTATTGCACCTTACACAAGTTTCAAACGACTCGCTGAAGTTGAGTTAATGCCCGCAATGAGTGGTGAAGCAAGGGAAATCATAAAAGATGTGGAAATTTTTGGAATAGACCCTTTAACAGCCATAGAGAATGCAGCAAAGAAAAACCCACTAGACGTCTTCAAAGATTTCCTATCCGGGTACGCCTCAACAGTAATAATCGGCGGCGACATTGGGCACTTTCTTGAGAGAAAAGCTGAAGACATCTTCAAGACAAGAGCCTTGCGTGTCAAGGCTGCTGCAGAAAGGCTTGGAATGCTCTTAGAGACGTTCATAATTGTTATGGTTTTGATGTCTCTTTGCTTTTACATTCTATTCAGCGTGGAATCCATCTACAGCATCGGCATAACAATGTATTCAGGCATAATTCTCTACACTTACTTATTCACACCAATGCTTTCACTAATGTTCATTTATCTGGCGCACAGCATGCAACCCAAGACGCCAGTAGTAGAAACCCGCCCATACAAGACATTCGGAATCTGCAGCATTATAGCCATAGTAATCTTCCTATTGCTGACAAACTTTATGGGGTACATACAAGTTCCATTTTTCGGCTCATTTCAAACAATAATTGACCTACCTGTGGCAATTGCCATAGTCCTCTTTATTGCTACAGCACCAGCCGCAATAGTGAACAGCAAGGTCTCGAAGAGAAAAGCAAGCATCGAACAAGGAATTAACAGTTTTCTAAGAGACCTGACTGAAGTCAGAAAAACGGGTTTATCCCCTGAAAGATGTATTGAAAGTCTTGCCCGCCGCGATTATGGTGAATTCAGCAAAGAATTGCGTAAAATAAGCTCAGAGATTTCTTGGGGAGTTCCCGTCAAAAAGGTGGTAATGGATTTTGTCAAGAGAACACGAAGCTGGATGACTCAAGTCATAATGTTTCTACTTGTTGAAACAATAGATGTGGGCGGAGGCACAATTGCCATGATTGAATCTCTGGCAAGATTCAACAACCTAACCAATGAGGTCGAGAAGGAGAAGAAAATGGCAGTTCGCCCATATATACTAATGCCGTATTTCGCGGCTATTCTGCTTGTGGCGACAACGACGATGATGATAGGCTTTACTTCGGGAACACTAGGCGTGGCTGAGACAGGCGTCGAAAGGGATCTAAGCCCGATGATAACAACATTCATCACTTCATGCATTTTCCACAGCTACTTGATAGGCTTGGTGGCGGGAAAAATAAGTGAAGAATCTATTGCGGCAGGATTCAAACATGCATCTATCCTTGTGATAATCGCCGTTTTAGCAGCTAAAATAGTCCCGATGTTTGTAAAATTTGGCTAGGAGGGAAAATCACGAAGTTCAAAACCTTGCTGCTTACTCGATTCGGAAAAGACAAGAGAGCAATCAGCCCAGCGATTTCAACCGTCATACTAACAAGTGCAGTTGTAGTAATGCTATTAGTAACAATAGTTTTTGCAAACAACTTCCTAAACGCAAGAATGGCTGAAAACGAATTCAGTACAATGAAACAATTCATGCAAACAGTTGGGCTTCAAATTGATGATGTAGCTTGGACCGTTGGACGTACGCAAACAGTTCGTTACGCCAGCAAATATGGAGAAGTAAACTTTGAATCTTTGGCGTTAAATTATACAGTCTACTTGAACAAGACAGGAGGATACACCTACTTCGCTAGCTATAGCGTAGGCATACTTCTGTTTAATATGCATATATACAAATACTCTATCGGAAACGACTACTACGGACTTATATCTCCATCTTCAGATGGCGCATTCCTCCAGAAAGGTGCTTCAGCACCAGTATGCTACATATACGTTATTGAAAAACTACCGATGAACGATGGCAACTTCATACGAGTGGTTGCTGCTCCGTCCCTAAGAGTGTTGAATTCAACAATATCCACTGGTGGGGAGTCAAAAAACTATTTCAAGTTTTATTTGCCAATTCTCAGCCAAGGCTCGCATCCGCGTCGTTCGCAATCTGTAACGCTGAGTGGAAGCTCTATCTCAGCTAAAACCGAGGCCTGCAATACAATAAAGATAACCGTTACTTTTCCAAAGGCCAGTCTTGGTTTCAACGCTGACTTCTTCAGATTTAAGAACACAGAAGAGATTGTGGACGTCCCTGATGGCTCCGTTATCGAGTTTTACACAGCCGAGGTGATTACCTCTTTAGGATTGCATATCTAACCTTTGAGAGGGCGATTATTAAATGCCTCATGTGACCATCGAATATGTGATTATGGTTCCAGTTTTAGTTTTACAGATTTTCCTCTTCCCTTTGACGGCAAACTGGCTCATGAATATCTGGGTGGACTCACGCAGAACGCTTGTGCTGCAGGAAGCCGCAAGCCAACTAGGAAGCACAATACAGCAGATATACTTCGCTTTAAACCACGCGACAATATCCACCGGAACCGTTACACAAAAATCAAACGTTCCATCATTCATAGAAAATTACCCTTACACAGGAAACGCTACACTAAGAACGATTCTAGACCCAGCTTTGAATTCGAGCAAAATATTGGAAATAACGCTTAGACTAAAGACTGCCGGAACAATTGCATCTACCTCTGTTATTTTGGGTCAAAATGTTCTATGGCAAGAATCGACTTTCATAAGTAACTCAACAAATGCATGCATAAGAGCAGAGAAATTAGCTAACGGCACTATAAGTTTGTTCTTCGGAGGTTGAGAGGGGCACAGAATTATGGCAGGTTCAACTATAGATCATCTGATTTCTGTCACCGTGTTTTTAGGAGCAATACTGCTCTTCATAAGCCTCTTCAACCAAACCCTCCAAACAGCAATACTATATCAGCGTCATAGAAACCTTGCAACAAAATGTAGTGATCTGCTTGATAACATGTTGCTGAACCCGGGCATCCCAGTCAATTGGGGAAGAAGTAATTGCACTCCAACGGGTTTCGGAGTGCAAGACCCAGAATTCACGCAGTACAAGCTCAGTCCATTCTCGCTCATGCGACTGCGATCTTCATATGGACAACCAGTATACTATCCTAAGACTGGGTCATATTATAGTAATATAACCATGGGTTTTGGCAATTTTCTGCTGGTATCTTTCACCCAAGCCATTAACTACTCCACCGTGGCAAAACTGCTTGGAGTAAATAACACATACGGGTTCCAGCTGACTATAACTCCGATTATAACAGTTTCAGTTAAGGAGGTTCAATCCAAAAATCCTTTAAAGATCTCTGTTGAGGTTACCGGAACAGGCTTTCCGCTTGCAAACGCTGCAATAAGTTATTGCTTTCTTACAGTCGCATTAGCTGAAGGTGGAGGAGAATACCCGTCTTACAAAACGGAGTATGGCACCACCTACGCTGATGATAAAGGGTCAGTTGTATTAGAGTTCGCTGAGGTTGATGATGACGGGATTTCCTACGCTTTCATCGCATATGCTCACCTTAGCGGATTAATTGGAGTGGGCTACCATGAACGAGTAAATTCAGATAAACAATACATCATTCCATTCATTGATAATCTAGAAGAGAGGAAAGTGCTCATAGCCCACAGCTATGACGTGCAATATTTTGGACCGCCCGTAGCAGAATTATCATACAACGCAACCTTTGTCCTATTGACCGAAGACTTTACTCTACGCGAAATGCCCATGGACAATGACACAGGGAAAGTTGGCAAAGTCAACTATGGTGAAGGAAAACCCTACAAAGTTGTTACAATTCCAACCTACAACCCTGGAATCTTGATAATTACATACAGAAAAAGCGCTGTTGAAGGTGGCGTCATCTTAATGCCTTGGGGAATAAGTTCTATGGCCTTTCCAGTGACTTTTGGAGAAGACACATCTGGAAAGGAATGGGTCGCAACAGACCTACGACAAGTAATAGTTAATCGAGTCGCCTATCAAGCCAAGCTTGCATTGTGGAGTTTAGAAAGTTATCCGGTGGTGGGCTAGGATGATGCGGACAATTGAGATATTTCTAGTAATACTCATTGTCACAGGAGCATTCATAATCTCTTCTTTCTTCGCCGTCTTACCTCAGCCACGAAGCGTTTCGCCACTAAACCTTAGAAGAATTGCATTAACGACCCTTCAAACATTGGACGTGGACTATGACCTGAGCGAAATAGTGTTTAAGAACGAATCAGATCCGGATTGGGGACAATTGCAGGTTGCGCTTTCTGCTTGTCTACCGCCTAACATAGTTTATAACTTGACAGTCTATGAAGTGCAAAGCGGTGGCGGAGGACAGCTTTATCTTCCCATTAAATCGATTTCAAACGCTGAAAGTTTAGGGATAGCATCCGACGCATCTTCTTACCTCGTAGCTTCGTCTAACGTGACTTTCGGGGTCATTCCTGAAAAGATCGGGGAACATGGAGGCGGAGGCACCCTTTATATATTGAATTGCAGCGACGCAAATGGCTGGTGGATTACTGGCTATACCGCCCACAGTTTAGCAGAAGACCTATACAACTTACTTTCACTATACTTTCAACGCACAATAATGATACAAAACACAACGCAATTAGGACAAATACTAAACGGCACAGCGCTTCAAGGAGAGATCCTCCAAAATGCCGTTGTAATAAACACATGCGGAGAAGCAGTGCCAATACCAGCAGGATATTACGCAAGCTCAGGCGTTGGGTACGACCCTGTCCAAAACTCTTACGCCAGATATTGCCACACGTTAGGTCAAAGAATACGGCAATACAACTGGACTTGGGTCAACATAGTAGGCTATCCGCTTTATTATGTCAGTAACAAGGGGCTATTCCCAAGTGAACATAACACGTGGGGAATTTATGGAATGAGACATGTTGGCCCAGCAGGGTTAAATGCATTCCTCCGAGGCTTAGATAATCAGGCATATGCTTACAATTCTGGTTGGATAACGTCAGAGCTCGGTGTTGTTTATCTTTCATCTGAAGCCTTGTACTATTGCAATTATTATGGCATTTATCCTTCTTCCTATCAAACAGCAACAAGAGCACTTCCAACATCAATACTGAGCACATATCACTTAACAGTGACCTCCTACGTCTTCAGCCAAGTAGGCAGCTGGCTTCCAGGTGCAGTTTACAGACACTTTTCTCCTGGTGACACTGACTCTACTGGTTCGCTTTTTGCGCTTGGTTTGACGAGAACTCCGGACATTAGGCTTACAGCCTTAGGTCTCTTGTTCGATTATAAGCCGAGACTTTACCGTTCAGAATACACAGCTGCCGGGACATCTAGGCTTGTTGTTTTGCAACTCGGGCAAACTGGAGGGGTCTAGCAAATGAACTGCAAGGGTCAGTTTTCAATCATTGCGGCTCTGTTTGTGGCAGTAATACTCATAGCCACTGTAATAATCACTTATTCCACGATACGTAACAGTCCGGTCCGAGACCAGCCGCAAGTTCTAAGTGCGATAGACGAGACAAATCTTGCTCTAAAACAAATCCTCGGCTTTACGGTTGGCTATTATGGCTCCGTGCTACAAGTCACTGGGAATTCTTCATATGCAAAAATGCTAGCAAGAAACTATCTTCACAGTGGATTGGTAAACATAGCTGACATGCACCCAGACTGGGGAGCATCATTCGACGTAAGTTACTCTGATATGAGCACTTACTGGTTTACAAATGCAAGTTACAGCACTGGAAACCTGGCTGTGAATTACAGCTTGATTGGACTTGGAATGTACGGAATAACCTATGAAACCTATTGTCGATTAACGGTACAAGTTGAAAATGCCACCTCAAGCAATCAGACACATTTGATAATAACTAAAGACGAAGACGAGCCGCTCATAAATCTTGGAAAAAAGAACTTCAAATTTTATCGTTATATTCATGCAAGCTCGACATGGGAGTTGGTCAATCCAAGTAGCGAACCAACAGCTTTTGCAAACGGCACGTACCTAATTGACATTCCATCGGGAATAGATCAGTACTCCTATGTGATTCAAGTTGAAGACTCTAGGGGAATAATCGTCGTAGCTTCATCCTTTAGCCATTACACGTGCACATTCTCGTGGAATCCTCAATCACCGACCAAGTATGCTGTCGCAGGAAGCAGTTCTGCAATTACTGGAGTACCTGATGGGAATTACGAAACAATTGGAAAAGGAACCACGTGCGAAGTGACTGATTATCAGGACGGAACAGGGATACTAGAACAGGTTTATTTCAACATAACTTATTACGGTTCAGGCAATGGAGCTTTAGAATGGTATTATCTGCTAGATGGTGGCGCGTGGAATAAAATCGAAGACTTACCCCAAGGTGGAAGTACAACATCTCCTTTGACGAGGACATACAACGCTACAAGCTTGAGAGCAGTTTGGACTTGGAACAACCTTAACACTACTCATATTCAATTCAGAAATAATCTTAATGTTGATGCCTATGTTGACGCAATCTATGCTACAGTAGTAGTCGACATCGCTGGAAACTACTCAACAATTCCAAATGAAACTCTAGTTGTGGAGTTACTGCAAAACGGCACAATGAGATGGCTCGGTCAAAACCTGCATTTAACAACACAGGCAAAACCTATTCCGCCCATACCAGTGAAGGCAATTCATGTAAATCAGACGATTGATGGCGTAAACTGTGAAGTGCCATTTCAGATAGAAGACTGGGCGTCAGAGTACAGAATTCCGCTGGGCTTAGCAAACAACGCAAGCGTCTTCAGTAGAAGAACAATGCTAGTTTTCTTAGTATGTAGTAAAGTCTCGAAAGTTACTATATGGTGGGAAGGAAGTGACGCGGCTAACCAGACATTCTATGCCTTCACTAACCGATACTTCACTGGTGATGACCCTGATAATGGATTTTTAACCAATGGAATCATGAGCTTGACCGTAATCACGTCGAGCGGTAGATTCCAAATAAAATCAACAATAGGAACGTCTGAAAGCACCGCCCGGTTCATGCGCATTAACAATGGATGGAGCATTTACGGGGCTGCCCCAGCTTATGTCATTCATCATGGAATCGTGAGGGACATAATTCATCAAGAGGCTGAATGGAGTGGCGGCGCCGACAACTGTCCGAACCTTTATGCGCACATCGTGGTAACCTTTCCAGCTAACGCCACATACTTCACTTACCAATTAAGATTAATGTTCATAGAAAGCCAACAAAGCAGAACTATTACGGATCTATGCCCAATCAGATTGACTATTCCATTCGGTTCACCGCAGACTGAAAATGGAACAGAAAATGGGTTCCCAATTATCTCTAATGTAACAGGTCTATTCTATAATCTATCGTCTTCTTATTGGACGCACCATTGGAGCCAATTTGGCTCAGGAGATCAGGGAGCAGGAATCACGTTCACGGATAGTGCAAATCAAAGGCTTTACTTCTTTGACGCAACAGCAGGAAGCAAAACAGGCGCTCTCAAAGTGTCCAATACTCCAGAAAGGACGATTGAATTGCTTCCAGTAACCATGGCGCCAGTGAGTTTCACAAATTCTTTAGATATAACTTGGCACGGAGCAGTAGTCACATTCTACAACACAACTCCTTTGTACAAAGTGGAAACTGATCAAAAAACGGGGTTATGGATAACAGTTGAATATCCTCCAGCAATCACTGTTTCAACTGAGAGCTAAGCCTCCACTATTTGGTCTTCAAGTTATTCTGAATGTAGATTTTGGGTTCATATGAGTTAAATAAGTAATATGGAGATTTCCTAAACAGCAAAAGGTGAAGATATATTGAAACAAAAGCTGTTAAAAGCCAAAGAGGCTATATCGCCAATACTTGCCACGCTGTTGTTGATAGTTATAGCGGTAGCAGCCATTGTCGTCACATATTCCTGGATAATGATGTACATGGGCAGCGCGGGCGAACAAGCAGGAGTTAGACTGTGGAAAACAAATGTAAACTTCTATACGCAAGACGCCACAAAGAAAATAGACATAGATGTTCAAAATACCGGAACCTCCGACACTCTAATAATACAAGTTTACGTGGGAACCTCAAGCTCAACTCTGGAAAATCAAACGACGACCCCTGCACTTCCAATATCACTCCCAGCAGGTTCAATTAGAAGCATAACCGTGAACTATACATGGACGAATGGAGCGGCATACTATTTCAAAGTCGCATCTTCTGCTGGACAAACTTTAGAGTGGCTGGAACAAGCGCCGCAATAAGTAAATTTTCAACAAGCACTTGATGCTAATGCTTCAAAAAACATATCCAATCATTTATATTGATTATTAGATCACTTACCTTGACGCTATGCCAAAAATAGGGCGAAACTAAGCAATACTTAGTGGTGCTTTGCTTGGAAGTGCAGCTAATACTCACTACAATAAGAACCTCACTCACCCTAATCTTTCTATTATATGCGTCGTGGAGCGACTATAAAACCCGTGAAGTGAGTAACAATGTTTGGTTGCTTTTTGCTCCACCAGCACTGGCATTAACGCTCATTGAGCTGTTTTCCTATGGAGAAACTTTGAGCGTACTTTCTTATGGCATGTGTTTCGGTTTGACCGCAGCCTTCGCAGTGATACTGTTCTACTTTGGGGGTTTTGGAGGCGCTGACGCGAAAGCCTTAATGTGCCTGGCGCTTGCGTTACCATTTTATCCGTCAAACTTGCTCACATTTTTGGAAAGAGTATCGCCGATTTCAGAAATCTTTTTTCCAGTGACTGTTTTCAGCAATTCAGTTCTACTTGCTGCAGCGGCGGCGGTTTACATGTTTCTCCGTAACGTAGCATGGCATCTGATGACTGGTAACAGGCTTTTTGAAGGCTATGAAAATGCGTCTTTGGGCAGAAAGGTTTTGGTTTTGATAACTGGCTATAAAGTCTCAATTGCTAAACTAAGGGAGAAATGGCATATTTACCTTCTAGAAGACATAGAAGAATGCAATGAAAATACGCTTAAAAGAAGATTGGTTGTTATACCCAGAGACGAGAACCGAAATGTGATGGTTGAGAAATTAGCCAAGGCTGTTGAAACTGGAAAGATTAGTGACGCTGTCTGGGCGACACCAGGCTTGCCAATGCTGATCTTCATCACAGCGGGGTTGGTCCTTGCCTTATTATTCGGCGATATCGTGTGGGTTTGCATTCGCCTATTGCTTGGATAATACCGAGAAATACTCTACGAAAAACAGTAGCAGTGACGGCATAAATGCTGGGGGAAGGTAAACCAACTGCAAATCACGTTGTGGATTAGCGAGCATCGCCAACACAAGTGTTGGAATTATGAGTCGAAAGAGGCTTAATCCAAGAATTACTCATCTAAACAGGAACGTCTCCCTTAGCAATTTTCTCAAAATCCAAGAGAAGACAACAAAACCCATGATAGAAACGGTGCCCTTGCTTGTAGGCTTCACAAGAATAGCAAAAAGCACTCACAATACACACTGCGATTGCTAAAAGAAGTAAGGAGATTTCGGTTTTAAACTTTAATTGTATTCCTCGAATAGGGTGTGTTTTCAACAAAGTTAACTCATACACTCTGAACGTACGAGAATATTTCGTGAAAAATGTTATTTGCGCTATGCAACCATTTTGTTTCAGGTGGACAAGAGCTTGTTTGATAATCCTCTTAAAGAAATGCAAACGTTCTTAGAGAGTGAAATTAGAGAACTTAATGTTGTTGTTATGCCAGATTTTTTCCTTGATCGCTTCATAACCCTAAATTGGGACGTGGTAGCCTTTTCTGAAGCTGTCGAGAGTGCAACTGAGAAGAAAGGAGGTAGCATAGATGGAATAGAGCAAGCAGACATGAGGGGTGGAAACGCGATTAACACCGTCTCCGCACTGGCCAAATTGGATGTGAATGTCATTCCAATAGTATGTACAAGCAAGTTTGGGCTGAAATTAATCAAGTCTTATCTCAAATCGAAAAAAGTCGATTTTTCTCACATCAAAATCTTCAAGGAACCATCGATAACGACGGCGTTAGAGTTTAGAGTTGGAGGTGGACGAGCCAATGTTATGCTTAGGGATGTAGGCGCGCTTGCAGATTTTGGACCCCATCATTTGGACAATGGGGATTTCAAAACAATTGAAAACGCTGATTATGTCTGCGTTTTTAATTGGGCTGGGACCAAACAATTTGGAACAGAATTGGCTAGAACGGTTTTTAGTCATGTGAAAGCCAGAGGAAAAGGCAAAAACTACTATGACACGGCAGACCCAAGTCCCAACGAGGAAAAAATTCCAGAGCTAATGAAGAATGTTTTGCAAAGTAAACACGTGGACATATTGAGTTTAAATGAGAACGAAGCAGTTTGCTATGCATCCCTCCTTAGCGACGAAATAATGGAACTTAAGAAAAGAAAATTACGACTGGACGAGTTGGCAAAGGAATCCGCAAGGATATTGGCAACGCGTCTGTCGGCAAGAGTCGATTTGCACACGACAACCTTTTCAGCGACTTACACTAAAAAAGACGAGACAATCGTTCCGGTCTTCAAAGTGCCAGTTTTGAGGGCAACCGGAGCAGGAGACGTTTGGAACGCTGGAAACATTTTAGGGGATGCTTATGGACTTTCATGCGAAGATAGGCTAGCATTGGCAAACGCGGTTGCGGCCTATTACATTTCTAGCCCAAATGGAACGCATCCCTCATGGAAACAGCTGATAGAATTCTGTATGAAGGTAAAGCCGTCATTTGCTTAAGTTATTTAAGCGCTTTTACCATCTTAACCATGAAGACGCATAAATAGTGAGGGACGATTGAAAACTTTGGGGTCAAAGCTTTTCGGCAGTTCTGGGGTGCGCGGGTTAGTTAACGCTGAGTTAACGCCCCTTTTGGCAGCTAAGATAGCGTTAACTGTTGCTACCTTCTCCAAGGCGAAAAGGGTGCTTGTGGCTCGGGACACGAGAGTTTCGGGTTTGATGCTCGAGAACGCATTAGTTTCCGGTTTATTGGCTGGAGGGGCAAGCGTTAATTGTGTAGGTGTTTTGCCCACTCCCACCTTAGCTTATTTGACAAAAAAACTGAATGTTGACGTTGGCTTTATGATTACGGCTTCACATAACCCACCCGAATATAATGGCATAAAAATCTTCAATAATGATAGCACGGCTTACGACGAGAAAAGCCAAGACAAGATTGAAAGAGCTATGGGAAAGGAAAAACTTGGTTTGACAGATTGGCGTGATGCCGGTGAAGTCTCATACATAGATAAAAGCTTTCTATATATTGAAAAGCTAAAGACAGTAGAACTCCACAAGAAATGGCATATCGTAGTGGATCCGGGATGTGGAGCAACGCATACTCTTTCAACGAAAATTTTTCGAAATTTAAAATGCAAGATGACAGCCATAAACGCGCAACCTGACGGATTCTTTCCAGCTAGAAGCCCCGAACCGAATGCTGACACCTTAAAGCCTTTAGCCAAAATTGTCCAAGAATTGGGGGCAGATGTTGGAATAGCCTACGATGGCGACGGCGACAGAGTTGCTTTCATTGATGAGAAAGGCAACTTTCTGGATTTTGACCGTGTTTTGTCAGCGTACGCCGCATGTATCGTTAAAAAAAAAGGTCGCGGAATTGTTGTTACAAATGTCGAAGCTTCTATGGGTGTCGAAAAAATGGTGGAGAAAGAGGGTGGCAGAGTCGCAAGAACAAAAGTCGGTGACGTTTACGTTGCTGAGGCAGTGAAAAGGTATGGTGCCCTTTTTGGCGGTGAGCCATGCGGAGCTTGGATACATCCGCAATTTAACTATTGTCCTGACGGAATACTTTCCTCTGTGCTATTTCTAAAAACTCTAGAAAATGAAAAAAAGAGTGTGTCAGATTTCATCGCTGAAGTGCCTCAATACATGACTTTAAGAGAAAATTTTTCCTGCAAAAACGACGTAAAATATATAGTTGTGGAAAAAGTGAGAGAAGGCTTAAAGTCTGTTTTCCCAGCGTGCAAAAAGATTTCAACGGTTGACGGTGTCCGTTTAGCGCTTGAAAGTGCTTGGATTCTCGTTAGAGCATCGGGGACGGAGCCTTTGATAAGACTTACGGCGGAGGGTGAATCATTAAAAGCTGCAAAACAAATAATGGGTAGAGGAGTTACGCTGGTCAAAAGGTTTGTTGGGGAAATGGTGAAATGAAGGCTGTGATTTTAGCTGCAGGGGAAGGGACAAGACTTCAGCCAATAACGTCGAATAGACCGAAACACTTGATAAAGATTGGAGGAAAACCAATACTTGAGCACTGCTTGGCTGCTGTGAAAAATTCCGGGATAAATGAAGTCTTGATTGTAACACATTACATGTCAGATGCGATTCGTCAGTATTTTGGTGATGGAAACAAGTTTGGGTTGAAAATTGAGTACGTAGAGCAGAAGGTAGTGCTGGGAACAGGCAACGCTGTAAGCATGGTCGAACCATACGTAAAGGAAAATTTCCTTCTCACTTATGGCGATTTATTGTTCGCTGCTAAGGCTGTAGAAGATGTCATATCATTACATCAAGAAGAGAAACCAGCCGCGACAATGACTGTTGTTCCCGTTGAAAAACCGGAAAATTATGGTATAGTGGAGCTTGAAAATGAAAAATATGTTACGCGCATAATTGAGAAGCCGAGCCGCGAACAAGCACAATCAAACCTGGCGAATGCGGGCATATATGTTTTCTCGACAGAAATTTTTGAGAAATTGAGAGAGACGCCTGCTTCGATTAGAGGCGAGTGGGAAATAACTGACGCAATCTCACTATTACTGAAAAGTGGGAGAACGGTTGCTGCTTCGAAAATTTCAAGCGACGTCTGGATAGATATTGGAAGACCTTGGGATTTGTTTGAGGCAAATTGTTGGGCGCTGATGAGAATGCATCACAAAATTTTGGGGATTGTGGAGAACGGTGCCCACCTTATTGGTCAGGTGACTGTCGCTGAAACTGCACGCATACGCTCTGGAGCTTACATTGAAGGCCCAGCCTTCATAGACGAAGAAAGCGATGTGGGACCCAATTGTTACATACGCCCATACACGAGCATAGGCAAAAAAGTGCGAATAGGCAACGCTTGCGAAGTAAAAAACAGTATAATAATGGATAAAGTGCATATCGGCCATCTCTCCTATATTGGCGACAGCGTAATTGGTGAAAACTGCAATTTGGGCGCGGGCACCATAACGGCTAATTATAGGCTTGACACCGGAACGATAAAGATGGTGGTCAAAGACAAGGTTGCTGACAGCGAAAGAAGAAAACTCGGGGTAGTCTTAGGTGACAATGTTAAGACAGGGATAAATGCTCTTTTAATGCCTGGTATCAAAGTTGGAAGTGGCAGCTGGGTCGGTCCAAACCTTGTTGTTCACAGAGATTTGCCGCCTAACACCGTTGCATTATTAAGGCAGGATGTGGAGAAGAGGAATTCGAAGCTGTAGTTTTCGACTTCTGCCTCACGTATTTTTAAGACGGCACCGAGAGTGTTGTGGATGATTACTGGTGGTGCCGTTTTGTTAAAATCCTAAATATGTGTTATTATAAGTGATAGGTGAAATGGAGGTTTGAAATTGTCAGTAGCGCAAAGGAAATTCTTTGCTGAAATCACTGCGTTATCAGATAAGCATGTGATTGTTTCAACGACTACTGGAAAGACGTTCAGTGGAATTTTGATTGGCATCAACCCAGACACTTTAAGCCTATGTCTTGCGGAGGCCAAGGATGAGGAAGGAAAGACGTTACACAGAGTTTTCCTTAATGGCAATGTCGTGGCTCAAATATTAAGTGTAGAGAAACCATTTGATTTGAAGGCCCTCGCAGACCGTTTGGAGAAGGTTTTTCCAACGATGGTTAAACTTTATGAGGATAAAGGGTTCATATGGGTAATGGATAAAGTCAAGCTGACTGAGAAGGGTGTTGTTGAAGGTTCAGGTCCAGCTGCAGAGCGTGTGCAACGGGTTTACGAGCAATTCATCAGCGAAGTCAAAGGTTAAATAAACCAGCGAAACGGTTGTTCCTCTTTCTTCTTTTCTTCTCCAATGTTTCTAATTAGACCGAAGGATTCCAATACCTTTTTGGTTTCTTCGGCTGCTACATCTAGTCTTGACAGGTCGAGTTCCAGGTTCAAATTTTTGCTCAAAGCAGATAGGGCGTAACGTGCAGCATTTGCATCGGGGTACGTTCCTAGAGTTTCCACTAGAAGTGAAAAGCCCTTTAGTCCTCTTATTCTGCTTAGTCCGATTAGAAGACCTGCGATACCGAATATTTGTCCAACCATTATTTTTGTTCCAAGGCTTAGGGCTTCTTTTAGGGTTTCGTGGTCTGAGGCTGCGCAGTAGATTTGTGGTGGCCTCTTTAGTTCTTCTTGTTTAAATCCGCCTATTGATATCACAAGATGGCAACCTAGTTCTTCGGTCAAGTCTAAAACGCGTCCACAAAGTTCGTACTGTCCAAAGGTTGTTAGGGCTTGTGTGTTGCCGTACCATATTATTAGGTCTCGACCGTTTCCTTGTCTTTTGTAGTAATAGAGTTCATTCATTGGGGAGCGTGTGCCTCCTGTTTCGGTCGTTACGGCTAGGTCTTGGAATGCTGCGGAGAAGATTTCGGCGAAACGTTTGGCTTCTAGTTCGTGGATTAAGTGCAACGCTGCAATGTTGGCTACGAACCCTATTCCTGGCAAACCCTCAATTAGAACAGGGTCATTGAGTTTAGGTTTTTCGTAAATCTCGATTGTGCAGACCATGTTTTTGCCACCTTTGCAGTGAGCAAATTACTTGGAGAAAACAAGATATAAGCATGTTTTCGACTCAGATGAATGCACATCTGTAGCCCATAATTCTTAAATAGATTGTTCGCATTTTTGAGCGGTGGTCGATCCATTTGGCAAGGAGCAATGGAATTGAGCCGATTTATGACGTACGGAAGAGATATTTTAATCCTTTCCATCGTTTTCTTAGGAGGCTCCTTTGCCACTAACTTGATTGGTCCGATATTGTCTATTTACATTAACAGTTCTCTCGGCGCCTCTATGACTGAAGTTGGATTTGTATTTTCCTTAATGAATGGTGTTGCTGCGGTTATGCAGATTCTTGGCGGTTTCCTTTCTGATAGGTACGGCAGGAAGTGGTTTCACGTTTTGGGTACGTTGCTGGCGGCTTTTCCGCCGTTGATGTATGCTTTGGCTAGTAATTGGTTGGATTTGGTGCCTTGGGTCATGTTGTCTGGTTTTTCGTTGGGTTTGTATTTGCCTCTTCGATGGGCGATGGTGGCAGACGCTTCGTCACCTGAAAAAATGGCTTTAGCTTACAGTTGGATCAACATTTCTTGGTTGTTAGGCATTACTGTTGCTCCTTTTGTTGGCGGGGTGATCGCGGATTATTTGGGCATACGTTCGCCTTTCTTTTTGTGCTCGGTATTGATTCTTTGTGTTTTTCCGCTTACGCTTGTTATGCGAGAGACTAAGAGACAGCAAGTGAAGGCGGATATGGAGAAAAATAAAGAAGGCTTGGTCAGTGGTTGGTTGTTTGTAGTGGTTGTGTTCTCGTTGATTAACATAGTTCAGGGCATTGGCATAGGCATGACTGCACCCGTGATTCCAATATTTATTGTGTCAAACTTTTCTGTGGATTACACGTTTGTGGGCATATGGTACGCTATTACTTTTGGAGTTGCCTCGATTGTTGTGCAGATTCCGGCTGGCAAGTGTAGCAATAGATTTGACAGGAGATGGGTTATGTTTGTGACGTTTTTGGTTTCGTCTCCGTTTTTCCTTTTGTTTTTCTATTCCCGTAATGCGTTGGAGTTAATTGTTTCCATGTTCGTCGCGAATGCCATTTTGAGTGCTTCGTGGCCTGCGTTTCAGACGCTCATGATGGAAGCTACACCATCAGCAAAATGGGGCCTTGTGAATGGACTTTCCGCGACGACTTTTTGGGTAGGACAGATGACGGGAAACGTTTTAAGCGGTATATTCTGGGATGACGTGGGTCATTGGGCACCTTTCTGCGCATCCGCAATCACCATGGGAATATCTGCCATACTGCCACTCCTACTAAAAGAGACCGGAGCCAAAGTGAAAAATCCTAAATAGCGACATTTTTTATAAACGTGTTTAATTGACTTTGTTTAAGGTTTGACTGTTGTCTTTTGAGATAAAAGAGAAGGATGTGCTTGCGAGAATTGGCAGGCTCAAAACCAAAAGTGGCAGAGTAGAGACTCCGCTTTTTTTTCCTGTGATTAATCCTAACATACAGTCTATTTCTCCGAACAGGATAGCGACAGATTTCGGCTTGGACGCTTTAATAACTAATGCACACATATTGAAAAAGCGTTTCCGAAACCAGCCCGTGGAAAAAGGCTTACATAAGTTCTTAGACTTCGACGGGGTAATAATGACTGATTCTGGCGCTTACCAAATTCTCGTCTACGGCGACGTAGAAACCAGCCCCGAAGAAATTGTGGAGTATCAAGAGCTGGTAGACACGGACATAGCCACAATCCTAGACATTCCAACAGGCTGGAAAGTCACAAAAGCATATGCAGAACAAACAGTGACTGAAACATTAAAGCGAGCAAGACAACTCTTCAAAATAAAAACCAGAGACGACATTCTCTGGGTGGGTCCAGTCCAAGGAGGAAAACACTTGGACCTTGTAGCCAAATCCGCTGCTGAAATGAGCAAACTACCTTTTCAAATATACGCTTTGGGAAGCCCAACCGAAGTCATGGAAAACTACCGATTCGATGTTTTAGTGGATATGATTATGACTGTAAAAATGTACTTACCCATGGACAAGCCACTGCACCTTTTCGGCGCTGGACATCCCTTCATGTTCGCTTTGGCTGTGGCCCTCGGATGCGACTTTTTTGATTCCGCGGCTTATGCTATATACGCTAGAGAAAATCGTTACATGACAGAAAACGGCACACACAGGCTTGGTGAACTGGACTATTTTCCATGCACGTGCCCAAAATGCGCCCAAACAACTCCAAAACAGACATTAGAACTGCCACAAAACGAAAGAGAAACTTTCTTGGCAGAACACAACCTATACGTTTGCGCTGCCGAGCTGAAACGAATAAAACAAGCCATAAGAGACGGACGCTTATGGGAGCATCTGGAAATGCGAGTGCACGTACATCCAGCGCTACTACAAGCCGTCAAAAAACTCGCTGAATATCAGGATTTCATAGAAAAGTACGCGCCAAGCGTGAAAGACAGCGGCTTGTTCTTTTTCAACTCTATTGGGCTTACGCGACCAGAAATCGTCCACTACAGAAAAATGCTGAAACAACGATACACCAAACCCAAGCAAAACACAACGCTTCTCCTAATGCCACAGACACCAAAAAAACCATTTCACAAATCCAAAGAATACAAGCAAATCAAAAAACTGCTCAAAAAAGAGCTAGAAGAAGACCCAAATAAGGTTCACGTATGCTTTTACGCAGCACCATTCGGTATAATCCCAAGAGAACTCGACGAAGTTTACCCCCTGTCTCAACACGAAACCGCTCTGCCACTCGATAAAGAAACAACGGAATACGTCGCAAACCAAATAGCAGAGTACATAAACCGAACAGATTACAAAACCATCGTTCTCCTAAACGACCTACAAAACTGGGACGAAACAATCCAATGCACAATCAAAAAAACCTGTAAACAAAAACAAGTCAGACTCAAGACAATCAACACAACAAGACTTCATCATAAACTATGACCCCGAAGTTCAATGCGTATATAAGGGAGGACTAGTCACTACAGAGAAAAAAGGACAAACAAGATCAAATCACACATAATCACTTGACATAACGTCACACAAAACACATGAGTGAACTACCCTTGATCCGAGCAGACCTGCACGTGCACACAAAATACTCATCTGATGCATCAATACAACCAAAAACCATAGCAGATCAACTCTACGCACATTCATCCATCAAAGCCGTAGCCATAACAGACCACAACACCGTTGAAGGCTATCACAAGGTTAGGAAATTAGCTTCTGCATATGAGGACATCCTAATAATTCCAGGAGTCGAAATAAGCACAAACGAAGGCGACGTAGTAATCTTAGGTACAGCTGAATTGCCACCCAAACCGTGGACTGTCAAAACCGTTGTCAACTTCGCAAAAGAAAGAAACAATCTAACCATTGTCGCTCATCCCTACAGAGCGTATGGCCTAGGAGACAAAGCAAAAAACTACGACTTTGACGCCATAGAAGTTTTGAATGGTGTCTCGACTTCCCACATTAACAGAATGGCTGAAGACTTGGCTAGAGAAATGGGATTGCCGGGTGTTGCCGGCGGCGACGCTCATGTGGCGGAAGAATTGTGGACTGTGTACACAGAAATTCAAGCTTCTGCAGATATTGACGAAATTTTTAGCGCAATAAGAAAGGGGCAGATTAGGGTTGCCCAGACAGAAAAGTCAATACATTTTTAAAATAGCAGAAGGCATGATTACTACATTAGCGGATGAAAAATAAATGAGTCCATTACAGCTAGGGTTTCTAGGCGGAACCCGAGAAGTCGGCAGAATAGCAATAGCCGTAAAGACCGAAAAAACGCAGGTTCTGCTAGACTACGGAGTAATGCTAAACCATACACCAGGATTCCCAATGCACATACCACCAAAAGATGTAGACGCAATAATTTTAACTCACAGCCATCTGGATCATTCAGGCGCAATCCCGATATTTTACATGCACGGAAAAAAACCACTATACGCAAACAAGCTAACCGCCGAACTGAACCAAGTCCTGATTTCAGATTTCATCCACCTCTCCAGCTACTACCTACCTTTCGAATATCTCGAACTTAAATCAATGATGCGAAACAGCAAACATGTAGACTTTGACACAGAAGAAAAAATCGGTGACATCAAATTTAAATTCCTAAACGCTGGACACATTCCGGGAAGCACCCAAATACTGATAGAGGCCGAAGGAAAAAGGATACTCTACACAAGCGACTTCAACGTCGTAGACACGCGACTTCTGGAAGGTGCAAAAATGGATTGCGGAGACTTGGACGCGGTCATAATTGAAAGCACCTACGCAAATGAAGAACACACAGAACGGCAGCAACTCGAAAAAGACTTTGTGAATGAAGTCACAGACGTTGTAGAAAAAGGAGGGACAGCCTTGGTTCCAGCCTTCGGAGTTGGAAGATCCCAAGAAATTGCGTGTGTTTTAGCCGCCCACCATTTTGAATATCCAATCACACTTGATGGAATGGCACGCGAAGCAGGCAGAATAATAATGAATTGCAAGGAGTTCCTCAGAGACCCTAAACAGTATGTAGATGCCCTACATTCTGCCGATTGGATTGAAGGATGGAGAGACCGGAGAAAAGCAGCCAAAATACAAGGCGTGATAATTTCGCCAGCAGGCATGCTCAAGGGTGGCCCGGCAGTATTTTACGCCTCAAAAATTGGAAAAAAGACGCACAACGCCATATTTTTGGTCAGCTATCAGATTCCAGGAACGCCTGGAAAACAGCTGCTAGAGAGAGGAATATGCACTATAGATGGAAAAATGAGAAAAGTCAAGGCCGCTGTTGCGCATTTCGACTTTTCATCCCACTGCGGAGCAAGCCAGCTTCAAGAAGCATTGAAAAAACTTGGCGGAAATCCAAAAATCTATGCGGTTCACGGCGCTGAAAGGAATTGTGAACTACTCGCAAAATGGGCAAGGAGCGAACTAGGTTTAGAGGCAGCAGCACCCAAAGCTGGAGACACGTTCAAATTGTAAAGTGAAAAAATACATGAGAATTGGAATTTTGCGCATTGGACAAGCAAACTCCTATCCGGTAAGCGGAATACAAGAAAATCTGAAAATAATTTTTCCAGATACAGAATGCGCGATAATTACAGAAACTTTCCCAATACCAGAGGAAGCCTTCAACAAAGCAAGAAAACAGTCCCGTTCTGACATCATACTAAGCAAGATTCACAACTATGCCAAAAAAGAGAAAACCTTAGACAAGGTTTTAGGAATAATTGACGCCGACATCTTTGTTCCGGAGCTAAACTTTGTATTTGGAGAAGCCGAATGCCCGGGAAAAGCAGCCTTGGTATCTTTATGGAGACTCAGACCAGAATTTTACGGAAAACCCCCAAACACAGAGCTTCTTGAGGAGAGAAGCACAAAGGAGGCTGTGCACGAACTTGGACATGCTGTAGGCCTAAGACATTGTTCAAATCCGTTTTGTGTTATGTTTTTCTCCAACTCGATTTTCGAAACCGATAGAAAAAAAAGTTTATTCTGCAACAAATGCCATGCAAAAGCTGAGAAAATTATAAAAATGCAGGAAGTTAAGAGCTTTGAGCGACAAGTTTGAAGCAGGGCTCATACACCTAGCGCCCATCTCAGCAAGCCTTATTTTCGGAGTGTTGTGCGCATTTCTAGTATCAACAGTGGAAGAGTTCTATAGGATTACACCATTCCCAGAAGGCACGCTTGGCTCTTTTGGCAACGCGTTCTATTTTGTCGTCTTAGCTGGAGTTGGCGCTTCACTTTTATATTTTCTTTTAAAACGAAAAAGTCACAAATTGATTAATTTAATCACTGGGTTTGCTTTGACAGCAGCGATTTTCATGCTTTCCATTGTTTATTTATCTGCGGCATTTTCAAGGTTTGATGTTCCTTACATAGAGATCTTGACCTTAGTGTCTTCTGTGCTTGTGACTGCTTTAGCGGATTTTGCGATTTTTAAAACCAGAAGCAAAGTTTGTGATATTATAGTTCTCTGTGTAGGTGGTGCTTTAGGAGCGTTTTTAGGCTTCTCAATCCCTACGTTAAGCTTGACGTTGATTCTAGGTTTTCTTTCGATATACGATGTATTTGCCGTATATCATGGACCTGTTGGAAAAATAGCGCGTAGCGGGCTTGAGCAACTTCGCGGTCTAAGTTTCTCTTTTAGAGACCTTCAGATGGGATTGGGAGATCTGACGTTTTATTCTATGCTTTCAGGACATATGCTTCTCAATTTCGGCGTCATCTCATGTTCAGCCGCGATGATGGGCATTTTGTTAGGATGTCTACTATCATTCAAATTGTTGGAAAAGAAGGGAATGTTCCCTGGACTGCCATTTCCAGTAATCTTTGGTTTAGCAATGGGTTATCTAGTTTTGTTAATATCTTAGATTCTGTATCCGGCGGATTCTAAGCGCTTGAAAGGATTAGACGTGTGGATTTCACGTCAACTTCGATGATTTTGCAGTTTTTAAATTCTTTGGATTTTCCCATTATGTCTTTAACGATTAAGTTGTTTTTTCCCATTTTCGCGTAGATTGCTTCTTTGAAAACTGTCTTTCCATCAAAGATTACGGTGAATTCACACATTTTTAATCCAACCAAGAAGTAAGAAGTGCAAGCCTAGTTATAAACTTCCTCTGAGAAGCTGTAAAGAGCAACTAGCTAGAATGCTTTTGTAAGGGATTTGGACCCGCCTCTTTTAGATTCGATGCAAATTTTACTATAGTCTCGTTGAGACCGTTGTTATCATCAACGCAAGTCTTCTCTATCCTCAATCGTTCAGGTTCTATTCCAACTGCCTTAAGCCATTTTTTTGTTTGTTCAACTCTTTTATCAGCAACCGAAGTACCAGAAGTATAGTGACAATCTGAACTGTGGCAACCTAGAATCAAAATACCGTCTGCTCCTGTCCAAAAAGCTTGGAGAACATGCAACGGGTCTACCCTTCCAACGCATTTCACTGGAATTATTTGGGTGTTCGCGTACGCCCTGAGCTGATCGATGCTCACACCGTGACACCAGTTACAGACGAATGCTATAAAATGGGGCGTGTCGTTTCTCCATATTTTTGGAGCTTCTCTTATCGCTTTTAGGATTTTCTCATTCGTAAAATTGCTCATGGAAATTGCCATTACTGGACATTCCACTGCACATGTTCCGCAACCCTTGCAAAGGTCATAGTTGACTTTCGCGACGGATTTTTCAACTTGTATGGCCCCATATCCACAGATTTTTTCGCAGTTGGCACACGCTATACATCTATCTTCGTCCACAAGTACGTCATCTGGCTCGCACAAGTCTTCCAGTTCAAGACATTGGGCGCATGGTCCACAAAAGAGACATCTGTGGGTTTCTTTGAAGCCGCTCTCAAGATCGAATCCGAGTTCAACCTCTTGGAAGTTTCCAGAACGTTGAGTGGAAGATAATAATTGTAAGGGCTTCCTGAGCTTTTTCTCCAACGTTTTTTCGCTTTTAACCCATTTTGTTTCGAAGATTGTTTCCTCTCTTCCAGTCTTCAGGTCGAGACATCTCAGATAGCGGTTTATTGAAATTGCTGCTTTCTTTCCTGCGGCTATGGCTTCTATAACTGATGCTGGTCCTGTTACCGCGTCTCCTCCTGCAAATACTCCAGGCATTTTTGTTTCTAACGTTACAGAGTCGGCTATGATCGTATTTCTTCTTGTGACTTCAACTTCTTTGGGTAAGAAAGAGATATCAGGTTTTTCTCCTATCGCCAATATCACCGTGTTAACTCGAAACTTGAATTCTGAGCCGTCTATTGGTATTGGACGTTTTCTGCCAGTTTCATCAGGTGATCCCAGATTCATCCGAACGCATTCTATCGAGGCAACATCTCCATTTTTGCCCAAAAATCTTTTCGGAGATGCTAGAAAGAGAAAGTTCACGCCTTCCTGTTTTGCTTCGTCAACTTCTCGACGGTGAGCCGGCATTTCCTCCTCTGACCGCCGATATATTATGGTAACTTCGTCAGCTCCTAATCGTTTAGCAGTTCTGGCTGCATCAAGAGCCACATTTCCACCGCCTATTACTGCTACCTTATCTCCAAGGTTGATGCGCTCTCCATAGTTTACGTCTCGCAAAAATTCGAGAGAGTGAGCGACACCGCCCAAGTTTTCACCTTCAACATTTAGGCTTAGGCACTCTTGAGCCCCAATGGCCAGAAAGACTGCTTTGTAGCCTTGGCTAAATAGACCCTCTATTGTTACATCTTTGCCTAGCGCTGATTTTGTTTTTATCTCCACGCCTAAATCGGTGAGATATTGGATTTCTGCGTCGAGTACTCTCTTAGGAAGTCGATATTCTGGTATGCATTCTCTTAGCATGCCGCCAGGTTTGGGAGCTTTTTCTAAAACCGTGACCGGGTATCCCATCTTTACGAGTTCATAGGCTACAGCGAGTCCAGCAGGGCCGGAGCCGATTACGGCGATCTTCTCTTCATATTTCCTTGGTATTACACTTGCCTTTTGATATTGTTTCGTTTTAAGCTCATAATCTGTTATAAGACGCTTTATTGCACGAATACTCAGCGCTTCATCAATATCTTTTCTTGTGCATTCTTCTTCGCAAGGGCTAAAGCACACTCTCCCACAAACAGCCGGAAGAGGAATGTATTTCCTTATTACTTGCAAGGCTTCGTGAAATTTTCCTTGGCTTGCGAGGGCGATGTATGCCTGAATATTGACCTCGGCAGGACAGGCTTTACGGCATGGGGGGTAACATTTTTCGGCACCTTTTCCAAAGGGCATAGCATCAACCTCAAATGTCTTAGACTGTAACCGTAAAGAAGCTTAAGGAATGCAATCTCATGGATATTAAACTTCCGTCATGCTTACAGCAATTTTTATATTGTCGGCTTATGTTGATATGAGCTTCTTTAGGGAGGCAACAAATTGATCATAGTCCAGCAGAAACCTCTTGAAGAAATTTTTGGAATGGTTGAGAATCTTCAAAGTCTACTGATACTCGGCTGTGATGGATGCGCGGGCATAATAGAGGTTGGTGGTGAAAAGCAGGCTGAAATTTTGAAGATGTTGCTAGAGATGCGTCGGAAAATTAAAGGCTTAAGTCAATCTAAGATAAAGGCTACTTCAATCTTACGCCAGTGTGATAAGCAGATTGTGGCAAGCTCGCTCCATCCGCTGATTGATGATTATGATGCTGTGCTAAGCTTGGCATGTGGTGTCGGCATTCAGACGCTCGGGGGTTTGTATCCAAACAAGCTAGTTATTCCAGCTAATGACACAAAGTTTCTGGGAATGCATGACACGAAAGAAGGCAAGTTTTACGAGATGTGCCGCGCTTGCGGTGATTGCATTCTCTTTGACACAGGGGGGATCTGTCCCATAACTAGATGTGCAAAAAGCCTGCTCAACGGACCATGTGGAGGACAAGTCAACGGAAAGTGTGAAGTCGGTGGATGGAAGAAAGATTGTGCTTGGGTGCTCATTTACAATCGATTGAAAGATAGAAATAGACTTGACTCTTTTGCCAAGTTTAGGGCTCCTCTGGATTTCAGGATTTCGGAGCATCCGCGAGAAATAGGTGGCGAAACAGTTGTTGAAAAGAAAATTGAGACTGTGAATGTTGACGAAATCAGTATACGTAGAAAGCCTGAAGCTTATAGTGAGTTGATGAAACAGATAATGGATGGCAAATTTGTTTTTACTGGTGAATTGGAACCTGTCAAGACGACGAATCTTCATGAGGTTATTGAGGGCGCAAAAATTTTGAAGGGACATGTTGTGGCTGTTAATGTAACCGATAACCCTACGGCTTTTGGTTATATGAATGCGCTTGTGCCATCTTATTTGATTCAGGAGAAGGGAGACTTAGAGGCAGTTTACCAGATGACAACGCGTGACAGAAACCGTTTGGCGTTACTTTCTGATGTTTTGGCTGCAGGCGCATTGGGAATAAAGAACATTCTGGTTTTAACTGGGGACCACACCGTGGTGGGTGATACACCTCAGTCTAAACCCGTTTTTGACTTAGATTCTGCGACTTTCACGTACATGATGAGAAAAGTTATAGACGAAGGCGTGGACCTAAACGGTAACAAAATTGAAAATCCGCCGAGATTCAATATTGGTATCGCCGCTGCACCGAACGCCGACCCTTTGGAACCTGAGATTCTGAAGATTGAGAGGAAAGTTAAACTTGGTGTTGATTTCATACAAACTCAATGCATCTATACTGTTGAACAAGCTAAACGCTTTTTGGACGCTATAGGCTACCTGAAAACACCAGTTCTGATTGGTGTTGCCCCTTTCAAGTCACAGGCAATGATGGATTGGATGATTAAATTTGTCCCAGGCATCAAAGTTCCGGGCGATGTGGAGCAACGTTTGCGGAGGGCGAAGCAGAAAAGCAAAGAAGCCTTTTTGGAGGAAAACGTTGAAATCTTTAGCGAGCTCATCGGCGAAATCCGCAAGACAACTAGCGCTGCAGGAATACACATGATGGCTGTGGGTTTCGAGTGGATTGTGCCAAAGATAATTGAAAGGAGCGGAATAAACTAGGATACTTGGTGTTTCCAAACATTTCCACATTTCACTCTGGATTTTGGATAAAAAGTTATAATTCATACACATTATACGTTTCAAGAACGGATGTTTGATTAAAAGATGAAGTGAATGCCAAAGAAAAGCAAGCTTAAAGGGAAAATCGCGCACAAAGATATATTCCAGCTTTTAACAGAGACCACTAAGAAAGAAAAACAAAAACGGAGAGAAGAGCTTCTTGCGCCTTTAGACGTAAAGGAGTTCTTTGTCGAGGGAAAAATAACCATCAATAAAAGAACATGCAAAGGCATTGAGTGCAAACTCTGCATAAAGGCATGTCCAACAAGCGCCTTATTTTGGAAGACTGGAGAGGTTGGATTAACCGAAGAACTTTGCATATACTGCGGCGCATGCGTGTTGAGCTGCATTGTAGATGACTGCATAAGGATTGAAAGGAAACGGTCTAATGGCGAGATTGAAAGTTTCGGCAAGCCGAAAGATTTTATGGTACTTCAGCATTGGATAAACGTCAGAAAGCGGTTTCAAAGAATTAAAGACGTTTTTCCAAAACCGGAAGATTATCTTAGAAGATATAAGAAATGGGAAGAATCAAGGGAGTAATAGTCACTGAGACTCGGTGGTAGGCTTCAAGACCCATGGTGGAAAAGTAAGAGCCCTCAAACCAAATTCTCAACATTTTTCTATTGCATAAAAATATGAACAAGAAATCATTCGGGGGTTTGCCATTTCTCCTGCAAGAATTTGGGAATGTCAGACGAATCTCTGGGTCCAACAAGCACTTCCCAACCGCTTTGTTCCTCAATCTCACCGCTTAAGCGTGCTGCCTTACCTGGAATTATCAGTCTTCTGTGCTTAACCTTGTCTTCTACTTTAGACGCCTTAATTGCATCGGCAACTTTCTCCGCTGTCAGTTTCCTTCCGGCAACAGCGCTGTCCACTGCTATGCCTTCCGTGTCAACAACCATTAAATAGGCGTTCACCTTCGCGGATTCGATGTCGGAAGCTACAGTAAAATAGGTTAAGGCGAAGTTTGTCGTAAACATCACCGGCGATTTCTCATCAGGATTCCCAAATACCTTCAAACCGGGTTCAACAGCGACCGGCTTCCTTGGGTCTGTATAAATGTTCTGTCGCAATACAACAGGCGGCAGAAGCGACCAGCCATCAGCACTGTGCACTATTATTACGTCTGCGAAACGAACGATGAGCAGAGATGCTACATAAGCTTCCTTCCACTTCGCAACCTCCTCAGGCGCTTCGCCGCGTTCCATCCAAACCGTCATAGGCACACCTATCAACGGAAAACCCAGAAACTCGTCCCCGCTTTTACAAGCCGCTCTTCGAATCATCGTGAAGTTGTTAAGCACATCAGCCAAACCTTCACTCGTGAAAGTACCCGGGTCCAGTACAAGGTCTTCAACACCATACGCTACTAGCGTCTTCGCTAAAGACTTAAGTAGTTTTAGATTGTTAGGAGCAAAAATCGCCAGTGGACAGTTATACATTAAGGCAAGCTCAGCCATGTCATTCCAATTGTCTTGTGTGGCCGCGTACAGAAGTGGTCTCGATTTCGGTGCCGCCATTAGTCCAGCTTCGAGCATGCTTGGATTCAATGAGCATAAAATTAGTGGCAGATTGGTGTTTTCAGTCACTTTCTTGACTGTGGCTCTAAACTTTTCTGGGTCATTTGACGTGGAGCGAACGGCAATCATGTCAAGTTTCAGCGTTTGTCCAATATATTCGAAGCTGAACTTTTCAGTTCGTTTTATCCTGTCCAAAATCTCTTCGTCAGACATTTCGTCGGTAACATCAATCGCAACAGCGGTCGGATTGAAATATGTGAACTCGTGGCGATACATTACCAGTTTTCCGCCAATCTTCACGGCTCTATCGCCGACGCCTACAACAACCTCTTTTATGGGGGGTTTCAGCATTTCCTTCAGCTGCTTGTAGGCTTTCTCATGCCCTTTGATTAGGAGCGGCGGACACTTGTCGACTGGGACCTCACGGTTCACAACCTTCGTTGCGAAGGCCATGCAGTTTTCTTCGCCGCATTCTTTGCAGTTTGTTCTCGGAAGAAGCTTGTACACGTCTATAGGGCTTAGCTCTTTAATGCCAACTTTTCCTTTACCTTCTCTCTCACTCATATCTAAAACGCTCCAAGTTTAAATCTTCATAGAAACCCATTCAACAAGCTTGTCCGCATCGCCGGAACCGCCAGCCGTCAACTGTCTAGTTATGTCTTTCAGCGTCTTCACGGCAGCCGGATGCATCATCATAAACAGGTCCACACCAGCAAGCAACAGCGTCAAGGCAGTAACAACTTCCCACAAGGGTCCTCTCAACTCGCGAGGTTCCCACTCAGGAGCCATCTTCAACCACGCTTCCCGCGCTGCCCAAGCGTTTGTTGTTCCAGAAGACATTGGATGTGCCAGTTCAGGGTCGCCCATCAAACCTGCAAGCCTAGCTCTCTCCATGTTGGTAAAGGCGTAGTCGAGACCGTAACCGAGTGCAGCGGTCGTCAAATCCATAACAATGTCTTCCTTCGGCAGAAAATCATAAAGCCTTCTGTTAAGTTCCCTAGCTAAATTTAAATCCATCGGCGTAAAAGACAAGGCAACATGCCCATTTTTCTTAATAAACTTCGCGCAACGTTCAACATCCATGTCTCGCGTTATCGAGCTAATCAGAAATCTTTCGCCAGCAAAGGTCTTTGCAACCTCTGCGAACATGTTCGCATCCTTCACCGGGTCTCCGCATCCCCCAATCACTAGGGGCACATCCACAGCCTGGGCAACCTCCTCGACTGTCTTAACAGCCTCTTTCGGAGAAGCGTCCTTAACAAGCGGGTCAATACTTATCAGGTGAATAGTCACAAGGTCAGCGCCGAACTTTTCAACGGCAAGCTTTGCCCACGCTGCTGGATCACCTAAAACCTCCTTCACGTGCATCTTCACAGCTTTCGCAAGAGGGACTTCCATGTCAAAAACGTCTAACGTTACCACAGGAGGATGCAACGCAGGCGATTCAAACGTGTAGAAGGCTGGAGTCGTTTCGCCTCCGATGATTACGGATTTCCCTCTGGTTCCGCCCCCGCTTTTCGTGGCTCCAAGTTTTACTTCAACGACTTTGCCAGGGTACGTTTCAATTGGTGGAACAAATTCCGCTGCGATGATTGATGTGGGCTTGACCGTTACTGGTGACACGATTTTCGGCGACGCAATTTTTGGGGCTGCTATTGCACCTGGCTGAAACCATATCTCCAAATCGCCAACATTCATCTCGAAATCTTCAAGCTCTATTTCCTGAAGTTTCGCAAGAAGCTCCACTAAGTCCGCACTAAGCTTAAGCCCTAAAGCCTTCTCTCCTTTCTCCTTCTCTGCCATGCATTTTCACCTTTTCTCAGATTTTTCGCCTTTCATCGAGCGAATTATAACCTTTTTAGCGTAGATTTTCGCATCTTTAAGGATTATTTTAAAGCCGCCGGCAGTTATCGGCAAGGTTCCTGCCGTTGCAACAGGCATTAACGGCGCCTCTTCTCTTGCTTCAGCAGTTACAGCCTCTTCAACAGCGATCACTTCTTCTTTCCAGCGTTCCATAATCGGGTGGTTATGCTCTTTGAGAAAAGCCTTCAGTTCGTCAATTGTTTTGGCTTCTTCTTCAGTGGCAACCTTGTCGGCAAGCTCTGCAGGAATGAAATCCTTGACCCGCTCCTTCACTTCCTTAGGCATCCAAACCACGCGGTCCCATCCACCGTCGGTCTGCAAGAACTTTGGAGAACGCATGTACTCGATGGATATTCCATGGAAACCGTCTACTTGCCTTCCTCCAGCTGTAGAATCAGCGAGTGTCGAGAAAGGCAATCCATTCACAGTCACATCTTTGTAACCTCTGTGAACAATACCGAAGCCGTCTACCTCAGGAATGTAAAAGGCTACGCCTTCGAAACAGCCGCATGAAGTGTGTGGATAGCCAAAGGCCGTGTAGAGGCATACTTGTGTGATTTCCCCTAATGTTCTCTTTTTGACAACTTCGTTCACACCTGAATATTCTCCCTTAACTGAGTCAAGCAATTCTCCTTTTTCAATGGTGAAAACTGGCCCTTTTGGATCTATACCTGCTGCAGCCCTTCCATCAAACCAGCTTATGGCTCCGCAGTTTGAATATCGCTGTGGCGTAATTACACAGCAGTGGGTTGGAGCGAAAGACTGGCATAAGACGCAGCCGTAAAATTTGTCAACTTCCTCATCCTTCAGCCCTCTAGCTCTAGCGTCTCTTGCCTCGTAAATTTGCAAGGCCTCATCGTAGATTCCTCTAACTTTCTCGACATCTGTGATGAACGTCACCTGCATCTTCTCGATTATTGGCAATTCGCTCTTGAAGAGTCTATGCAAAACCTTTCCAATGTAGTCAAAGGAATTCAAGCCTTTCTGGAAAGATTTCTTGCTCAGTCTAAGCCAAATATCATAGCGTTGGTTGAGGTGCATGAAGCCTTCAATGAAGTTACAATAGGCATGTATTCGTCTTTCAACGACTCCTTCAAGTTCCGGCTCAAGTTTGGCGCCGGCAACCTCGACTAGTATGCCGAAGGGATAGGCTTTTCCTTCTTCAATGTCTTTTATGTCTGATCCTATTATGGTCACTTTTCCATCTTCGACCTCTTCTGATTTTTTCACTTTTGTCAGTTCAAATTTCTCTTTGATGTCTGGTCCGCCGAGTTCCACGTACATGTCCTTTCTGCGGATTCTTTCGCCTTCGTAGATTACGCCTACGTCGACTGGTATGTCCTTAAACATTGACATTTTTCATGTGCCTCCTTCTTCAAACTTCTCCATCATGACTTTAAGATTTTCCATCCAATCTTCCATGGAAATATTCGCGAAAGACCAACTTGCATGCGGATGATAGACGTTATCTAAAGTTATGGTTTTAAGATTTGGGGCGAAATGCTTCAGCCCAGAAAGAATAGTCCACTCCATGTAGTAAGGAAGACCGATGAACAACGCCAAATCATGTGGTCCCTTACTGTCAATGCCCATCCAGTCAGAGTCCACAAGCCGATTTCCAATGTCAACTGCAGGCATAAATCCTGCTGGTTCATAACCTCTCTTCAAGAACTCACCAATTATGTGAGCTGTGGCCACAACAGGAACGTTGGCTTTCTTTGCGAATTCTATAATGTAATCTACTAGCTTTTTGTCCCCTAAGTCGGTCTCAACAGCAACGTGACCAACTATGAGTATTGGGTGTTTAGCCCTTTTAATCATCGCGGCAACGACTCCAGGCTTTGTTACGACTAGAGCCTTTTTTGGTCCGGGAATTTCTGCAATTTGCCAAGGTTCAGCTGCTGTCATACGTCTTTCACTCCTTACGCTTCCTAATCATTCTTGGAAGAAGCGTCGGGTCAGGGATCACTGTTTCCTTCCAACCTTTCTCCTCAATAATCTTGACTATTTCATCCTTCATTGTCACTGGAATGTCTGCAAGTGTGCGCACGAATAGAGGAATATCTTCGGGCATGATTCCATACAAGCGCTTGTGTAGGTCAATGTAGTGTGTGAGCTTAATTGACCTCCCTCTAAAAGTGTCATTCGGTCGCATGCAAAGCTTAGCTATCATAACCATGGCTTCCTCCTTCGTCTCAGCGGTATAGAAAAGATGCTCAGGCGCTGGTCCAACGTAGACTTTTTCGCCAGTTCGTGCGTCATAAACATACCAATCTTCTTTGCGATCAGCCCTTCCAAGAAGCATACGCCTGTACTTTATTCCATGCGGTCCTACTATGACGGGCACTCCTAACCGCCAGAAACCACTTGCAATGGCGGCTGCCTTCTGCGAATAGGCGCCCCATGCAAGGCCAACTGCGCCAACGCGGTTGAATATGTAATCGGCTATTTCCTCATAATTAGCCCTCAAATTCCGCTTCGCGAAAATGTTCGCGATTTTTATTGCAGCGCCAGCAATGTGCGAGTTTGCAACACAAGAGCCGACGTTGACCATACAGCCAGAAGTGAATTCACCCGTAAAATACTCATAAGGAGTTTTTCCCTCTTCGTTCTTATACATTGCGGCAGACATAGCCGAACAGCCTGATGTTACAACTATGAAACGCCTATTAGCGAATTCAGTGCATATTTCAGCAACTTCCGCACCGCCTCTTGGATAATTAGAGCATCCAACAACAGCGACAACACCTGGAATTTCACCGAGCACAATTGGGCTTCCAACATTTCGTATTTCCACATCTTGTATAGCTCCTCTTCCAGCTCTCACCTTGTAAGTTTCCTCTTTCAGCTTCTTCTCTCCAGCCTTCACGATATAACTGTGGATTGGCACGCCAACAGGGCATGCTTGCTCGCATCGTCCACAGCCAACGCATGACTCATATAATTCTGCAAGTGTAGTCAATGTTCCATGAGCTGCAGCTTTCATCGCCTCTGGAATGTGCAGATCTTGAGGGCATGCCCTTCGACAGTCGCTACATTGTCTGCATTCTTTTGCCATGCGGAGAATTTCGTCAACTTCTGGGATTGTTTTAAACTTCTTCCGCAAGGGCGTAACCTTTAACGCCACTTTTACAGCAACCTCCCCAACTTTTTCAGAGTCGAGAATTAATGCTCCTGGTGCTTTCCCGTTAACCAAGTCTTCAACTATCAAGTCTGCCGGATCGTTGGTGCGGTTTGGCAGTCCCATACAATTCTTCTCGGAAGCCACGATCACCGGCGCTTTAATCTTTTGAGCCTCATAGAGGGAATCAGCCCTGACGCATTGCTCATCCAAGATCACTACATCCGGAACCCCACTTCTTATAAAGCGCAGTTGCCATGAAATGGGACCTATGATTTTGCCACGCTTATAATATCGTGTTATGTCATGAGCAGTGCAGCACAATCCGCAAACCTCGATGTCACCGTCAAATCCATTATCTTTCATGTAATCTATTATTCCTACAGATGGAACGACATTGTGGCCGATACAGAGAATTACAGGTTTTTCAATGTTCACGGTTCCATATCCTAAATCCACAAGCGGCGCTTCAGGATCTGCCTTTGGAAAGCCATAAGAGGCTATCTGAGCGATGTCCGCGACTTCTAATCCAATGTGGTCTATCATGCCAGCATGGAAAACCTTTGACTCAAAGTCGATGTTGCTTCCTTCCTGTCCAGTATGTACGACAGATAATAAATGAGTAAGTTGGGTTTCTGCATAATCCAAGACTTCTTCCAAATCGCCCAGTGTTTCTGGCTTTACCCCGCAAACGAGGCGTGTGACGGGGGCTTCAGCTTTGATGTTTAGTCCACCTACGTCGAGTGGAGTTCTACGGCCGAATTTTTCGATTAAGTGTTCAGTCATGTGACGGGCATGTCCTATGTGGGTTGCCGTACCGATGCAACAAGCTAAAAGCACTATCCTTGATTGTTGCGCCGCCATGTTTATTCCGCATGCTCCGCGCTTATTCCCCGTCAAGTCGCATTTTCCAAAAGTGCAAAGGCAACATACGTCGCAGTAAGGCATGTAGAATGGCTTATAGCGTTGAAGAAGTTTCATGTCCCACTCTCTCAATGTCGTTAGTGACGGAAAAGGGGTCGGTCCCATTGGCTCGGCCCATTTGTCTTCTACAAGTTTGCCGAATGAAAGTTCAAGATTCTTAATAAGTCCAACATCAGTTTTCAATTCATCAATCTTTACGTTAACACCTTTTCTACTCACTTGCTAACACAACCCCAGAGGTTTAGAAAGTAAATGCTTATTACGGAGTTATTTTAAGCTTTTCTAGAAGTCTCTTCTATCAGGCATACCTCAAATGTGACCTAACTTTCTTATCGTTTGATGTAGCCTGCTTTCTCCATTATTTTCTTTGCAGAAACATAAGCCAAAGAATCACGCGGCAATTCCAGCAGAGATTTTCCAGCAAGAACGTATTCCTCAACCGCTTCATCGTATGCTATTTTGCCCAAGAATTCATGCTTTGATGATTTTTCTGCTTTGCCTTCTAGACTTTCAGGAAACCTAAAACCGCCAACAACGTAGAAATTTTTGAAGTCTGTTTTAACCTCTTTAGCTATGCGATGTGCACGCTCAACATGGGCGAAGGACTTTTTGGAAGGGTCAAGCACATCAAATATGTCATCGACCTTTGACGTGATTCTTCGGTTTAGATGCTCCAAGCCTGCTGGGGAATCTATCAAAACATATCTGTAATTCTTAGTCAGTGATTCCAAGGCGCCTTTCAGAGCTGCATTCGGTAGGCAATAGCATCCTTCAACCCACTTTGTTCCTAGGGCAATGAAATCGAAATAATCACCTTCATACACGCCATGCGTCCAGATTTTGTTTTCAATTCGCTCAGTTGGTGCAACGCCGACAGTTGTCCCCCCTTCCTCCAGAAAAGTCTCCACAAGTAATTCCGAAACGGTTTTTTTCCCTTTCTCTTTCAAGTCTACTCCGACCATCTCGCCAAGATTCTGGTCTGGATCAGCGTCAACCAATAAGAGCGGCGTGTCTCCAATCTCAATGAAGCATTTGGCCATCAAAGCCACAAAACTTGTTTTTCCCGTTCCCCCACGACCGATTGTAACAAGCGTTTTCATTCATTTTTTGCTCCTTTGTCTATAGGTTTCACTTCCAACTTATTAGGTGTTTTTCGTCGAGTCTCTCACATAACTCTTCTACGGCATGTACTGCTTCAGATTCCTTACTCTTGAGTGGTGTTTCCCCAAGCATTTCCATCTCTAGGACTTTTTTGTCGAAGGGCACGAAGCCCAGAATATTTAAACCGTACTTTCCAGCGAAATTTTCTATAGTCTCCTTCTGAATAGCATTAGCGATTTTGTTTCCAACCAGAAAAATTTGCTTCATGCCCGCCTTGCTGCTTAGCTCATGTATATTTCTCGCGATTTCGAGGGCCTTCATGTTCGCGTCTGCGACAATAAGCATGGTATTGACATGCCGCGCCGTTCCTCTTCCAATGTGTTCAATGCCTGCCTCCATGTCAAGAACCACTCCCTCATTACGCTCTACCACCAAGTGCCGTAGAAGAGCACGAATGACAGCATTTTCTGGGCAAGCGCATCCGGAACCCATTGACCGCACGGTTCCCATAACGATTAGATTCACATTAAACGGGGTCTCGACAGAATAATCGCGGACAATATCATCAACCGTAAAAGATAAACGAAAGACGCCTGAATACCCTGTACCTGTTTTTAACCTGATCAACTCTTTGTTCTCTGATATGGGCACTATTTTGTGTGCCTCTTCTTGCGATAATCCCAAAGTTAAGGCAAGATTTGGTGAAGGGTCAGCATCGATGGCTATCGTCTTCAACCCTGCTTTAGCGAGGGAGCATGCGATGACTCCAGCGATTAGGGTTTTGCCCACGCCGCCTTTGCCTGAAACGGCGATTTTCACTTCAGTCTCTCCATTTTCACTCAACCGAAAATTCATAGAGGCTCCCAACGCTGTTCCACACAAAATTCTGAGGCATAGCGCTAGCAATTGCAAAAATGCCTCTCCAGCCCGTACAATGAGATGGCGCCACCAAAGCTGGATTTATCTGTTTTAGTTTATCTACTGTTTCGTTTATTCTGGACTCATATTCTTTTCCAGCCAAGTGAAAACCTCCAACTATGGCATGTACAGCTGTGGTCCCGGTGATTCGCTGTGCATAGCGCACCGCATTGATGATACCAGCGTGTGCGCATCCAGATATTATCACCAACCCTTTCTCTTTGACATTGACAACGAGTGCTCTGTCATCCCAAACCCATGGGTCAGGCTGCCATGCGCCATTGGCCAAAACACGTTGTTGAGCAAAACCTTTCTCAAAGTCGGTACCGCGGGGAATCTCGCCAGTGACAAGTATTGTATTATCTGCAAAAAGCAAAGGCTCTTTCGTCCTAACAAATCTAGCCGGTTTTACTTGGTCTTCAGAGGGGAAATCTGGAAATTTCCTAACGGTTCCATTTGAATCCGCTACGCCTCGAGTTTTGAACATGTCCTCATGTACTATAATGGGTAAATCTTTCTTACCGATAAACTTGAGAACTTCTAATAATCCGCCGAAATGGTCGTAGTGACCATGCGATAATGCGACAGCTTCAACTTCGGTTAAGTCTACTCCCATTCCTTTAGCGTTTGTAACAACTCCTTCTAAGCTGATGCCTGTGTCAAACAAAACTGTGTGAGAATCGCCTTCGTGAAAGCCTCGTATTAACATCGAAAACCCATGTTCAGCTATTGGTAAGTGAAAATGCTCTTTGACCCATTCTTCGCCCATGCGTTTCCTTATCCACTGACGAACCTGCTGCACTTCTTTTCTTTTGTTTGAGGAAAGAAACTCCAGCGAGTTGTCCATTAGGCTCAGTATTTCTACACGATCGACCTCTTCAAGCGGCACTAAATGGTTTGTCATTGCTACATGTCCTAGCAAACCAAATATTAGCCGAGTCTCACAAAAATAAATCCTTTTCTTTCGGTCTTATCAGTTCCGTCGCCTTTGCGTTTTCTGACTTTGGATAGTTGTATCCGCGGATTATGGCTACTGGAATCCCCTCGTCTGCTTGTCCTATCACCAGTTCAGCAGAAGAAGATAGTTCATCGGCAACTGCTGTTTGTTTCACTCTCAGAACGTACCCAAAGAAGTCCTTCTCACCTCTTCTATCTCTAATCGGTTTTATGCCGGCAACCCCGACAGCCACGTTTATTTCGCCTTCTCTCAAGGGACGACCATGTGTGTCAGAAACAATGACTGCCACATCGTAACCTGTAAGCCTCTTGATTTCTCGTCTAATTTTTTCTGCAGAACCATCCGGGTCATCTGGCAGCAAGGCGACTACTCTTTCTCCAGGAACGTTGGATTTATCCACTCCAGAGTTTGCGCAGACAAATCCATGTTTGGTTTCTGTTATTATTTTTCCCTCGTCCATGCGCACTATTCTTTTTGCCTCTTGAAGGACTACTTCAACAAGAGCCGGGTCTTTTTCATATTGCGCAGCTATGTTTTTCGCAAATTCGGAAGGCACAACTTCGTCAAGATTCACAATTTTACCCTCAACACGCGAAACAACAACATGCGTGACCACTATTACATCTCCATCTTGGACGCTAGTCCCTTGCTTTTTAGCCATGTTGCATATAAGCTCAGCCAAGCTATCTCCTTTCTTTACAATTGGGAACTCTTCAATTCCGATTACTTGAACAATATTCATAGAAAGCCCTTTCCTCCTCCCAATTGAGGAGATGTAACTATTTAAGTTTCAGCGAACTTTGATGGCACAGAATCACTTTTGCTGCAACGTGATCATTGTTGTTGTCGCCCCAAGACTGGGTATCTTCCGTAACTCATTATATATGAGAACGTTCAGCTCTTCGATCGAGTTGGTTTCCGTCTTCACTACCATGTCATATTCTCCATACACAGACGTAACTTCCTTCACAAAACGCAGTTTTTTCAATTTAGCCACCAGCTTTTCAGAATCTGAGTGCTCAGCACGGATAAGCGTGTATGCAAAAACCACCATATTAGCTTCTCTCCTTTACCTCAAAGCAACGGTCTAAAAGAAATCAACACATGAAAAACCAAAACCCTTAACAAATCCCGCTGGGTGACTATTCCAGCAAGTTCATCTTTCTCAATTATGAGCAAATGTCTTACCCTGTTTCTTTCCATGATTCTGATGGCATTGATTATTGGCACGCTCTCGTTGACTGTTATTAAGGGTTGGCTCATGACATCATTCATCTGCACGTTTGATGCGTCTAAGCCCTTTGCCACAACCCTTTGAAGTATGTCTCTCTCGGTCGTTATGCCTACGGGTTCTCCTTTGTCTGTAACAACAATAGAACCTATGGCTTTTTCACTCATCACTTTAGCTGCCTGGAAAACAGAGCTATCTTTGTCAATAGTTATTACTGGTTTTGTCATAACACCCTTCACAATAGAAGGCGGCTCTTTTTCTCTTAACACCTCATTCACCCGGAACTTTTATAGCGATAAGTGTGGTGGAGCCTTCTACTCCTGTTATTGTTCTTACCGTATCAAAAATGAACGTATCTAGTTCGTCTAGTGCTTTTACTTCAATCTTGAGAAGCATGTCATATTCGCCATACAGAGTCTCAACGATCTTCACTTGGGCAAGTTTCTGGACATCATGCAACACATTTCTATCCATTCCGGGCTTAATCCTCATTAGAACGTAGGCAGTAATCATCTTCTTTTCTCTCCATTTTTCACTTTTTGAACTGCGGAAATACTTGTGTGGCTATCATGTTAATTGATTCTCGCATATTTGGACCTATTGGCGAACCTGCAACTATCTGATTAACTCCAGCTTTCACGAGTCTGTCAATTTTTTCCACACACGTTTCGGGTGTCCCACAAATTGAGAAGGCTTCCGCCATAGCATTATCCACGCAAGAGAAAGCTTCTTTCCACTGACCATGTACAATAGCATCTCTGATCTTATCCGCAATCTCACAAGAAATTCCATGCCGTTCCAATATCATTTCAGGGGAACCTGCCACGATGTATGCTACAACCGGAACCACGGCTTTGAATGCCTTGTCGTAATCGGATGCTATGGAGAATGAAGTATAAACGCTAATGTTCAAGTCATCAGGTTTCTTACCAGAACGTTCCATACCTTCATAAACAAATTTCATTGCATTCTCAACATCTTTCGAATGCGAAGCGTTAATCAGGACCCCGTCGCCTATTTCTGCTGCCAACGCTAACATTTTAGGACCTTGGGCCCCTACGAAAACAGGAACAGGATTAACTATCTTAAAGTTCAGCCTCGCTCCTAAAAGCGTAAAGATCTCGCCATTCATTTCTAAAGATTTACCTGAACTGATATCGCGGATGATGCGAACAGACTCGCGTATTGTAGCCAGGGGTTTTGTCTGTTTCACATTCACCATCTGCAAAGTAGTCCGATCTCCCACTCCAAGTCCGCACACCATCCTATCAGGAGCTATCTCATTAAGTGTTGCCACAACTTGTGCCGTAACTACAGGATGAACTAGATATGGATTTGTGACCCCAAGGCCGATTTTTATTCGCTCAGTATACGCGGATATTATTGCCAAGGAGACATACACATTTCTGTTATTGAAGTGATCAGTAATCCACAGGTAATCGAATCCGATTTTTTCCGCTTGGATTGCATAAAAGGTTGTTTTCCAATAAAGGTCTCTTGGAACAAACTCTATGCCAAACTCGATCATATTAGAAACATCCTTCATGAAATGATGTAATAGTCATATTTACCTTAAAATCTTTACATAAAGAAAATGGGAGATAGTAGTTTTACTTCTACTGCCTTGACGTTTCCTTTAGCATAGTTACAATTTCGGTTAATCCTAGCTCTTCCATCAGACTAACAGTTTTTTCAGGTTCCAAGATCATGGAGGCTTCGAGGAGACGATGTAAGCCAACTTCAGTAGCGAGTTGATCTCTCTGCCAATAGTAAAGTATTGTTTTTGCTAGGTCACTTGGCATTCTACTAGCGTTCGGCGAATTCAGAATAACCTCAACTAATTTCTCGGATGCTTCGCTCCACAGTGATGCGGGGATATTTCGTGCGATTTTTTCCAAAGCCATATTCTAAACACCTCCCAGATGTGCCTATTTCAGTATATTGTTTGTCGAAAAATAAAGCTTGCTATAACGAAAAACGTCACACTAACGTCGTATTTATACCAGATAGATGTACAATATTGTACGGGATTTTACGAAAATAGTGAAGTATGTATGTTGATTTTGACGGTTTTGCCACATGTATTTGCTCATTTTGGTTACTGGAAATGCGAAAAACGTATAAGATGAGTAGTCTACTGTTTTCTTGCAGAACGGTGATGAAGAATTGATGTTTATTGACATACTTGATATGAGAATAATTAAGGCTCTTCAAGTGGATGCCAGAAAGCCTATAATTAAATTGGCTAGAGAAGTGGGTGCGAATGAAGCCACAGTCAGAAGACGAATAGATAAGCTCCTAAAAGAGGGAATCATTGAAAGGTTTACAGTCGTCTTGGATTACCACAAATTAGGGCGCGTCATAAAAGCATTCATCGGACTTCGAGTGCAGCCAGCCAAGCTTAAAGAGATTGTTGATCATCTTTCAAAGCATCCTGACATTCAAGTATTGTATAGAACAAGCGGAGACACGGACATTTTTGCAGAAGTGATCTTCGAAAAAATGGAAGACCTAAGCGCATTCCTCGAAGAGGAGCTGAATCTTGACGGGATTCTGGGAACAATTGTTACAATTGTAATTGGACCGTATAAAAGGTGTCCTTGGACGGGATTATAGGAAGTTTTTTCCTTTACTTTTTCTTAGCTACAAATATGTTGATGTTCGGAACCCTTGACGGGTGCCTTTCAAATGGAAATCCGAACAGTCCTTCGAAATAGCCTTGTAAGTATGGCACTGGAAGTGGGCATGACTCTACCTTTATCTCGTTCCTGAACTTCGAAAACTTTCCCCACCCCATAACCTCAAGTTCGGTTAGCACAATTGGCCAGCTCTCCGGATTTGAAAAATCTACGTCTTGAAAAAAAGGATTCGTAAGTTTTCTTTTAAATGCACTTGCTTTTCCAGCATTGAAAATTTCAATGTTCGAGAGTCCATGAAATAGGTCAGAAAGCATACCGGTATCCATTAGGAGAACTCTTCCGCCACCCATTCGATACGCATAAGGAAGCCAATCATGCATGGCAAGTTTCTTGTAGAATTCCAAAGCGGTATTCAAAGCTTCTTTTTTGCTTGTTATGAAACGTGATCTTTCGAGAAAGGTCAAATACTTGTAAAGGCTATCAGGAATTGTTAGGATTATTTCCTTCAAGTATATTTTCCCTCATGTGTTCTGAATCATTCCAAAAGATTTAAACTTAAATGTAAAGGTTATTGTTTTCTATGAGGATTAATCCATGAGTTTTGCTAAAGTAAGTTTTGAAGAATCTTTGGAAAGAAATGTTGTCGAAACTGGAAAATGTGTCGGCTGTGGCACATGTGTACTTGTTTGCCCCTTCACCTGCCTAGAGTATAAAGAAGAAAAGCCGAACTTGATAAAGGAATGCAAAATCTGCGGAATTTGCCCGCAAGTCTGTCCTCAATATGAGTGGTCTTGGTCTAAAGCGGAGAATTTTGTGTTTGGTAGAGAGAGAAGAATAGAAGAAGAGTTTGGAATCCACTGCAGGCTTGCTGTGGCTCAAGCTAAAGATGAAAGAATATTGAAGGCCTGTCAGGATGGAGGCGCTGTAACCGCACTATTGGTGTTCGCTTTAGAAAATGGGCTCATTGACGGCGCGATTGTTTCTGAAATAAGCCAAGAGAGACCGTTCTATCCGACACCAATACTGGCCACAAGTCCACAAGAAATTCTAAAATGCACTGGAACAAGGTATTCTTATTCGCCTAGCATCCTTGCCTTGGCAGAAGTCAGCAAACAGAAAAAGACTGCCATGGCGTTTGTTGGAACTCCTTGTCAAATTCACGCAGTGAGAAAAATGCAGATGGCTAATTTGAAGCGATATGCGGCCCCTTCAAAATTCCTGATCGGTCTCATGTGTTCAGAATGCTTCAATTACGAAGGGCTTATGGAAAGACATATCCATGAAAAATTGGGGATCGACTTAATGGGTATAAGGAAAGTGAATATCAAGGGAAAAATGCTTGTAACCACAAGTTCTGGGGTTCAAGCCATACCTCTTGCTGACATAAAACAGTACGCTCGAAAAAGCTGCGGATTTTGCAATGACTTCAGCTCCGAATTGGCAGACATTTCCACTGGTGGTTTAGGATTAGATGGATGGACATTCATAATTATCCGCACAGAAAAGGGCGAAGAACTATTCTCAAAAGCTGAAAAAGCAGGAGCAATAAAAACCAGAAACGCGAATGAAGAGACAGTCGCCTTAAATCTATTGATGAAACTTTCAAAAAAGAAAAAAGCAAGTAAGGTTTGCTAGAAGTAATAACTAAAAGCAGTTCAAGACTGTAAAAAGACACATTAAAAATAAGCGTTATATATCCTTAGTCGCAACTCATTCTCTCTCAAAGTGTGGTATACCTTTGCAAAAGATAGGGACTCTAGAAATTGCGGCGGCTAGCATGTTGGGAGCTCTTTCGGCGCTGTGGGAAATAATACCTGGGCCACCGTTTGACATTCCATTTCCGATTTACCCCAAGATCTCTTGGGACCTTACTGGAATACCTATCATGATTAGTTTATTCTCTTATGGACCTTTATGTTCTGTATACACTTGTCTAATTGGATGCTCAATCATTTTTCTTAGAGGAAACCTTCCCGGAGGAACTCTTAAGTTGATTGCCGAGTTGGCGACTTTGTTGGGTTTTGCGTTGTTGAGAAAAGGCGTTGTTTTGAACTCGACCGTCGCGATTATGTCACGAGCAGGGGTAATGACAATAGCAAACTACTACTTGCTTCAACTGTTTTATAAAATGCCACAGCCTGTTGTTGTGGGTTTGCTTGCTCCGATAGCTTTGTTCAACATAACGCAAGCCTTAGTTAATATAGTTCCATCGTATCTAATCTATTTGAGAATTGGGAAGATTGAAAAGTAGGCTGTCTGGCTAGTTCTTGTTCATTATAACGAGTGTCATATTTCGCGGATTTCGCATCGAAGTTTTTTTATGACCTCTTCAGCTTCTACTGGTTCAATTTTTAAAGTGTAAAGCGTTCTTGGCGTGCGAAGTTTCAACTTCACGATCTCCTTCAATCTTTTCACGAGGCAATACTCGGCGCGTTCGCTTATTTCAACGAACTGTTCTGTATCCAAAATTTCAGATGGCATAGTCTGCACCAATTTGTGATTATTTGCTTTTGCTTACACTTGCGCCGCATATAATCCTTTTCGTGGTTTAATTTAACAAGATTGAGGCTGTCTAGGAAGTGCATAAGGTTGTAGCTGTCTCTGGTGTTTTCGTCTAACTAGGGGCATCAATAAGACTCAATGACGCTCGATAACTATATATACTGGCTTATGCCTGTTTATATTGGATAATAATGAGAATCACCCTCACAGTCAAAGCAGATGAATTGAAACTTGCTCAGCTGTTAGAGAAATTTTCAGAACAATACAGAATAGTTTACATGCTCAGACGCAAAAATGGCGAATTCATTCTGCAAGTTAATACAGATGACTTTGGCGAATTGGTGAGACGGTTGAATCACTTAAAAGATTGCGCATTTCAAGTTGAAGAAATTCGTGGCGGGGGCTTACTGGAAAAATTGAATGTTAGACGAACCAAGACCAATATTGATGCCTTGCTGGACAAGAAAACGGTGACTAAGACTGATGTAGATCCGGTTAATGGGGGTGTTGTCAAGCTTATGGGTGAACTGTGGTTTTGCCGGCCAGACCATGACAAAGTTATAAAAGAAGGAACAAACGTAAGAGTAGTGAGGGTGGAAGGAGTTAGCCTCATAGTAGAGGAGGTGTAGTGATGGATGTTTGAACTAGAAATACTAGGCGCTGTATTAGCTCTCATTACGGTTCTGGTTGTACTAATTCTGGTTTCCGGAATAAGGAAGGTCAACCAATACGAAAAAGGATTAGTTGAGAGATGGAATGCTTACGAGAAGACAGTTGAACCAGGGCTAAGATTCATTATCCCATTTGCCCAAAGGGTATTTCGCGTAAACATGCGAGAGCAAGTCATAGATGTGCCGCCGCAGGAAATAATTACTGAAGACAACGTAGTAGTAACAATTGATGCCGTAATATATTACCAAGTAATCGATCCGAAAAGGGCGCTCTACGAAGTTGAAGATTTTGAATTGGCAATAGTAAAGTTGGCTCAAACCACGCTGAGAAATATTGTAGGTGAAATGTCGCTGGATGTGTGCTTAACATCTAGAGAAAAGATAAATGTGGAGCTCAGAAGTGTGCTTGATGAGGCGACAGACAAGTGGGGAGTCAAGGTAAACAGAATAGAGCTTCAACGAATAGATCCACCGAGTGACATTCAAACAGCTATGCACAAACAGAAAACAGCCGAACAGGAGAGAAGGCAGATACGGCTATTGGCGACTGGAAGAAAAGAGGCAGCGGCGCAAGACAAAGAAGGCACCGTTCTTAAAGCCCAAGGAGACAAAGCCGCAGCTATACTAAAAGCAGAAGGAGAAAGCAAATCTATCCAAATTGTGGCTGAAGCGCAAGCTCAAGCAATAAAAATGGTCTCTGAATCCGCAAACCAGTACTTCAAGGAGAACGCCCAACTAAACAAGAAGCTAGATGTAGTAAGAGACACATTTTCGCAGCAGACAAAGATTGTTGTTCCATCATCCGCAGAAATCCTTAACGTCCTCGGATTAGAAGGGACCCCTGTGCTTCCGATAAGGTCTGAAAAGAAAACCGAAGCTGAACGAAGCGAATAATAAGGGAGGCAAAAATTTGGATTTTCTAGCTCTCCAAATATTCTGGGCTCTCTTCATCATAGCATTAGTACTAGCGATCTTGTGGGGAATAAAGTACGTTAAACCCAAGGCAAAGAGCTACGGTAGAGTGCTTAACGCAGAACCCTCTGATATTGATTTGAGAGTCACGTATAAGAGATTCAAGGAACTCTATCCATATTCTCGGATAACGTATCAAGAATACAAAAAACTGCAGATGCAAAGAGCATTCAAACGGGCTGTGAGTTCAGAGGAAAACAAAAGAATGGTTAGATAAAACTCGGAACAGGTACATCTCTTTTTTGGTGGGCCGGGCCGGATTTGAACCGACGATCTTCTGCACGTCAAGCAGATGTCCTAACCGAGCTAGACTACCGGCCCTCATATTTTGGTTGATAAAGACGGATTTAAGATTTTTTGGGTCGATTTTCGATTTCTTCGAAAAGGGAGTTTCTATTAGGTTTCACTATTGTAAATTATCTTTGCGATTATAAGTTATTAAGGCAAGTCTTCTGTATGTCCAAATTGTTTCTTCTTAGTTTCTTCCTCTAGCATCTCCTTTTGTTTGTAGTTTGTCCAAGCATCTGGGTTCTGATATTTTACTTTTGGTCCACCTTGTAATAGTTCTTCTGCAAGTTTGAGAAACTGCTCCTTGGAAAACTTTTTCCCCATATGTAATCCTCCTAATATGAGAACAGAAACTGGAGAAGTATGTTAGATAACAAGCCGACTGTTAGACCTACAAGAAAAAGCATTGTGTTTTTTCTGCTTTCTTTGCAGAGTTCAGATTTCAAGAAGCCTATCTGGTTTTCTATTGACCCTATTCTATTTTCTTCCATTTCCATCTCCAAAACCTCTGTCTCCCACACTGAGATAATTGGAAAATACTTATAGAAATTTATTCTATAACTTGATTTATTACACGATTCGATATATCTTATCATCATCCGTGAGTGGAACATACCTCATGATAGCACTACTACTAGTAGTCATAGTCAACAGAAGAAACTATTCCTACAGCTAGTTAAAAGATTAGCAAGTAATTATAATGTTCTAGACTTCTGAAGAGTAGATTTAGTCATCTAGAGCTGGAAAATTCGAGATTTGATTGCTCCTGTAAATGTCTGGAATTTTCACATAGAAAAGTAGTAGGTTTAATCTCCTAGACTTGTAATTGCATAGGCAATGCTCAAAACCCAGATTGTGATAACGAAGCTGATGAACTTAAGGAACTTGTTAATTCTTCTCATTATTTCTACGGACCTTCTTTTGAAGTATCAGCTAGGTTATAAAAGCTTTATGGAATATTGTTTCAGAGCAATAGAAGATTTAAAAATCCGTTCTTTTTGATTTATTCGTATCGAGTTAGGTACAATGGTTTGCTTGCTTCTCTCTTGATTTCTTCTCTGGAAGCGCCTTTTAACGGTTGATGATTGCTGGATTCTACAGTTTGTTTGTGCTCAGACTTCAATCTTTACGCCTCTTCACATATGTTATTAGTGTTTGAATATTTGATTTGAGAAGTCATGATTAGTATTTAGAGTCCATAATTTCAAAACTTCCCATGTGAAACATTGTATTTGCTTATAGGACTTCTTAATAAGAATAGAAAGGACAACATATGCCGTCTATGATTGCTTTTTCCAAGCATTGACTACGATAACTGGGGGGTGCTCCTCTCCATATTTGTCTAACATTTTAACAGCTTTTTTCCATTTTTCTTTCATGTCTCCTCTAGTCTTCTTGTCTCTGATTTTTTCAATCATACTTAATGGGAACCAGGCAAGGTGATGAGGCATATTCACTTCAATCAGTCGCGTTTCAACTCTTGTTGCACCAGCTTTCTTGACAATTTTCACCAGTTCTCTTCTTGAGAGATATGGAATGTCTCCTGCAGTAGAATAATCTATACCTAAGGCAAGAAACATGGGACTTCTCAGATTATACATTGTTATGTGAGCCTTTTGAGCCAGGTTTCTGGCAATAGGTGAGCTTTCAGCTAGAAATATTCTTTCTTTGGTCACTCTTAACATTTCCTTAACTGCGTCAGCAATTGCTTGATGATTATCAAAGCTCCTTATTCCATGAACACAAACAACTAAGTCAAAACAAGAATAAGGAAAGGGAAGTTTCCTAGCGTCTTCTTGAAGAGGTATAACTCTATTCTTCAGACCACTAGTTCCTATCAATTTCCAGAAATCATGCCACCTTCCTCTATCTACTGCAATAACTCTACCCTTTTCTCCTACTGAGGCGGCAAGAGGAATTGTAGTTATGGCTTGTCCTCCACAGCCGATTTCTAATATGTTTGTTCCAGAGGCTATTTCAGCATAATTAAGGATCATTTGTCTTTCAGCTATTTGCCATTGAAACCAATCAGAGGGAAGTCTAGGATGAGGCTGGTAGATTCCAATGTTTTTCAAAGCTTTCAGCAGTTCAGGCTGCATTTCGTTTAGAGTATCTTCAATATTTCTCTTCAATCAAAGCCCCCTAAACTCCATTTACTCACGACTAGATGTTACCTTTTAGTCTTTAGAATTTCTGAATTCAATATAAAAAAAGAAGGGTGTTTTTTGCTGAAATTAGATTTTTCTCTTGTTTAGTACGGACCTGAAAGACTTCCCACAATGTTCAAAGAGCCCAATTGTGAGTTCCAATCTCTTGCCACTCTTGTCTTTTCTGCCTGCCATCTTCCAAGATTTCTTAGGAGCGCTGACTTCCTTTCCACATTTTGGACACTTAGCCATTAAGTTCCCTTTTCAAACATTAACATATGATGAAGATAAAAAACTTTCCATCACAGAAAGTTCGGTTTACAAAAAACATTATTTTTGCTTATTTTCCTTCAAAAAAACAAGCAGATCGCTTGGAAAAGATTCAATACGCCTGTCACGAACAGATGTATTATCCATTTCTTGTCCGAAGAAGTTTATAGTGTCTTTAGGCTTCGCCACTATACCAAAGTTCCATTGGACAGGATTCGACTATTGCACTTTTAGCGTCTTTCAACTTCTGGTTAATCTCTATAAGTTCCTTTCTTGTCGCTCTGCGAGACAAAGAACATACAACACTATAACAAAGACAGAGTAATGCAAAGGCAATGCAAATGACGAGTCCGAGGCCAAACCATGTAAAGTTCATAAAAACTCCCCCTTCTGGATTCCGAAATACATGTTCCGCAGCCGTTCCAACAACAGGACCCATCGAATAGACTACTGTGGCAGCAGCAACGAAGTCTGCAATCGCAAATCCCACCCATAGCGAAAGAAACGTAACTGCTATCGTGTAGCGCTTATCTTTGTGATCCAAGTTAATTTGAGCTAACTCCAATAGCTTCATCTCCTCATGTAATCCATTTATCGCTTCGCGACAGTCTTTACTCACTTCAACCTTGCTCATTGCATGCCAACCCCCAAGGCACAGACTCAAACCTTTATGAAAAATCAGTTCTTATAATTTGCGGAAGAAAATCTACACTTTTGTTTCAGTACGAAGTTTTCCGGCATTCTTGATGCGCTATTCTGTGTGCAAAAACGTAATTGAAGATTCTTCCGCAAGTCATAAAAACAGCACTAATAGATGTAATGGTGATTCAATATGAAGGAACTGAAATCCTTAGACTATAAGATTTTGTGGGAGTTAATCAAAAACAGCCGCAGAAGCGACAGAGAACTAGCTAAGGTCCTAAAAATCTCTCAGCCCACTGTCACAAGAAGAAGGTCAAGAATTGAAGCACAACTGATTGAGGGATACACGGCAATCCCAAAATGGGAAAAAATTGGATTCGAACTGATTGCATTCACGTTCGTAAAAACCAATAAAAGCTATTCTAATCAGGGAAAAGGAAACGCAATTCTAAGCGCAGGAAAAGCGTGGATAATGAAACAACCAAACATCGCCTTTGCTTTACCAGGAGAAGGACTTGAATGGGACGGTCTTATTATGTCATATCACAAGAATTACTCAGATTACGCACATTTCAAACTGAAGCTTGATCAAGAGCTTTCAGAAATCATACTTGAGAGCCGCAGCTTCATAGCAACTATAACCGAAAAAATGGTCGTAAAACCCTTACATTTCAAATATCTAGCAGAAGCAAAATGAAACTCGAGAGGTTTCATTCACATTCTTTGGGACACAATAATCCTAGTTCGCTACTTCTAAAAAAAGGCGTTAATTCTCAATCTATTATTGGCAAACAAGTAAACATTTTAAGACTGAGCCCTACTAGATGAGCATACGCATCACCGCCGGGATGGCAGAGCGGATAATGCGCAGGCCTTGAGAGCCTGTGGACCTTAATGGTCCGCATGGGTTCGAATCCCATTCCCGGCGCCAATTGCTGAAAATTAATTTTGTTTATGTTGCCTCTGTAGAGTTTTGTATACGAAAGTTTGGAAATGGTTAATGAAAACTCCGAAAGCATTACGCCCGTCAAGACTACACGGAAATAAGAGGTTTGCACTCCTTTATTCTGATAAGAGTGAACTTACTCCTTGTTGTTGGAAAAATTCTTAACCACAAAAGGGAGATGGAGAGCTACAGTCCTAGAAATTGAAGCAGATTGTATTGCGCAATTAGTGCAGCGAATAATGAAGCGACAAGAGACATCACCGTAATCATAGTGTTGAGTGAAGGTCCCGCTGTGTCTTTGAATGGATCGCCAACTGTGTCTCCCACGACTGCTGCTTTGTGAGCTTCAGAGCCTTTGCCACCATACTCTCCAGATTCTATTAGTTTTTTGGCGTTGTCCCATAAACCGCCTGCGTTGGCCATCAGCAAAGCAAAAAGCAATCCTGAGAATATGGTGCCAGCTAAGTAGCCCCCTAATGATTGAATTCCGCCTACGAAGCCCACGATCAAGGTCACACCGATAGAGACGACGCTTGCAGGCATAAGCTCCTTTAAGGCTCCTTTTGTCGCAATATCAACGCATTTTGCATAATCAGCCTTAACGCCTTCCTTTCCTTCTCTTAATCCTGGAATTTCTCTGAATTGTCTGCGTATCTCTTCAATCATACGGAAAGCATTTCTGCCGACGCCCAACATAACCATCGCTGAAAACACGGCGGGCATAGCAATACCTATTAGCGCACCCAACAAAACCAGCGGATTCATAAGATCAAAAGTGATAATTGTTCCACCAGCTCTTTCTTGATAAGCAGCTAAAAGTGCGATAACTGTCAAGCCTGCTGCACCAATGGCAAATCCCTTGGTTATTGCTTTGGCCGTGTTACCCGCGGAATCCATTTCGTCTGTTACACGAATGACTTCGTCACTCAGCCCGCCTTGCATAGCTATTCCTCGAGAATTGTCGACTATCGGCCCATAAGCGTCGTTTGAGACAATGAGACCAACTATTGAAAGCATTCCCATAGCGGCCATGCCTATTCCAAACAAAGCGCATTTGATGTATTCTACGCTGCCCATTGGGCCACCTATCGGACCGCACAGCATATACGCTATTGCTGACGCCACACCTATCCCGATAAGCGGAGGAAAAACACTATGCAAGCCATAAGAGAAGCCAGTTATTATGTTTGTTGCTGTTCCAGTCAGAGATGCTTCGGCAGTTTTTTTGACAGGTGATTTAGCATCCGAAGTGAAGTAATCAGAAGTCATACCAATTATTACTCCAGCAGCTAAGCCAACAACAGTTGCACCCCAAATTCTCAAGTCATACTGAAGATAGTATGACGTTATGAGAGTTAAGACAGCAAAGATTATGCAGGTAACGTACGTGCCCATGTTAAGTGCCTTTCCGGGATTGCCATGTTTGCCAACTCTAACCGTCAATGCTCCTAAAACAGCAGCCACTATGCCGAAACCCGCAAACGTAAGCGGAATTTGCGTATAAAATCCTGCAGAGCCCGAGAGCAGATCAAGAGCTGACCCAAGGATCATGACCGCAACGATGCTTGCCACGTACGAGTCAAAAAGATCGGCACCCATACCAGCAACATCGCCTACGTTGTCACCCACATTATCAGCTATAACCGCGGGGTTTCTTGGATCATCTTCTGGAATTCCAAGTTCCACTTTTCCAACCAAATCCGCGCTGATGTCAGCTGTTTTCGTATAGATGCCTCCTCCAGCTTTCGCAAAAAGCGCAAGCGCACTTGCACCAAAACTGTAGCCCAATATTATTCCTGGATCACCAGTAATCGCATAGACGACGCTGATTCCAAGTAGTCCTGCACCTACAACTGCCAAACCCATAACCGCTCCGCCGCGAAAGGCTATTGCGAAGGCCTTGTTTAAGCCCTCTTTCGCAGCATTCGCGGCTCTAGTGTTGGCCTTTGTTGCAATGCTTAAACCCAGATAACCAGCAAGGCCAGAACAGAAGGAGCCGAATAAATACGCTAATGCAAGTTGAAAGTTCTGGAATGGGGTGCCAGTCAGCCATATGGGAACTGGCAAAAATATAGTCAGTAATGTAGCTACAATTGCCACGAATATCGCTAATGCCATATATTCTCTCTTGAGAAAAGCATTTGCACCTTCCTCTATTGCTCCAGCAATTTCCTGCATTCTTTTGGTTCCGCTGTCTTTTTTGACCACGTCACGATAGAAGTAAAGTCCAACCAAAATCGAGATTACAGCTGAAATCGGTGCTATCAACCACGTTTCAATCAACGCTAAATCACTTCTCCTTTATATTTTCCCATCGAATTTCGATACCTTTAGAGTGATTTACAAAAGTGCTTATAAACTTATTTGCCACATCTGTTTCTCGCTCATAAGAGAAAAGATTATAACCAATGCTTCTAAACAACATAGGGTCTATTGCATTTAGCGTAGGGAGTGAAGAATACGTCAGAATCTTGGCACTCAATGGAAATCGAAGAAACATTGCAAGCTCTAAACACAAAAGAAAATGGTCTAAGTCAAGAGGAAGCGCAAAAACGCTTAGTAGAGTTCGGACCTAACGAATTAAAGAAAGAAAAAGGAAAGTCTCCGATTAAACTTTTCCTAGAACAGTTCACAAACATATTAATCATCATATTGATAATTGCAATGATCCTTTCTATAGCTATAGGAATACAGACAGGCTCGCAAAGTGAACTCTACGACGCCCTCGTCATATTTGCAATAGTTATTGCAAGCGCAGCCTTAGGATTCAGTCAAGAGTACAAGTCAGAAAAGGCTGTGGAAGCCTTGAGAAAAATGACTGCGCCTACAGCTATGGTTTTGCGTGATGGAAAAGAGGTTAAGGTTCAAGCCACCGAAATTGTTCCTGGCGACATTGTTCTATTATACACAGGGGACAAGATTCCTGCAGACGCCCGGCTCGTCGAAGCTATTAATTTGAAAATAGATGAAGCACCATTGACGGGTGAATCCGCACCAGTAAATAAGGACATTAACCCATTACCTGAAGACACACCAATAACTGACAAGCGAAACACGGTCTTTACTGGAACGGTTGTCGTCTATGGGCGAGGAAAAGCCGTTGTGGCTTCGACCGGAATGAATACAGAGTTTGGAAAAATAGCTAAAATGGTCCAGATCACGGAGGAAGAAGAGACCCCGCTTGAAAAAAGAATGGCGTCGGTTGGCAAATGGCTTGGAATTTTCTCAGTTGCAGTCTGTCTGTTGGTGGCGACAGTAGGTATTGTAGTAAAGCAACAAGAGCCCATACACATGATTTTGTGGGGCGTAAGCTTGGCTGTCGCGGCAGTTCCAGAAGCCTTACCAGCGATTGTTACTGGAGCACTTGCAGTCGGTATGTACCGGATGGCTAAGGTGAACACCATAGTCAGAAGGCTCCCTGCTGTCGAAACCTTGGGATGTACGAACGTTATATGCTCAGACAAAACTGGAACAATGACAAAGGGCGAAATGACCGTACAACGAATATATGTGAATGACAAGGCGATTAAGGTTTCTGGAGTTGGCTACGAGCCTAGAGGAGATTTCTTATTCGAAGACAAAAAAATCAAAACAACTGAAGAAGAAGAACTTGTCACTCTTCTGAAAGTTGCAACACTGTGCAACGATGCTAAGCTAGAGAAGGAAGGCGAAAGATGGACTGTTAAAGGTGATCCGACCGAAGGCGCACTGGTTGTCACAGCAGCTAAAGCCGGATTGTGGAAGGAGGAATTGGAAAAAGAAGCGCCACGTATTGGCGAAATTCCCTTTTCTTCGGAAAGAAAACGCATGTCAACCATTCATATTATTTCAGGAAAAAAGAAAATAGCTATGGTAAAAGGTGCACCAGAGATAGTCCTAGAAAAATGCACAAAAATCCTTGTAAACGGCAAAGTACGGAAAATAACCCAAGACAACAGAACAAAAATACTCAAAGTAAATGAAGCAATGGCCGTTCAAGCTTTGAGAAACTTGGGTTTCGCGTTCAAAGAGCTACCGGAATCTGTGAAGTCTTTTGACGAAAAAATCGAGAATGACTTGATTTTTGTTGGAATAATGGGAATGATTGATCCTCCGCGCACAGAAGTCAAAGATGCAATCTACCTTTGCAAAAAAGCCGGAATACACGTTGTCATGGTAACAGGCGACCACAAGTTAACGGCATTGGCCGTGGCAAAGGAACTAAATCTTATCGGCGAAAACGAAGGGGAAGAAAAAGTGCTCACAGGCGCAGAATTGGACAAAATAAGCGATGAACAGCTAAATCAAATGGCTGAAAACATAGTAATTTACGCTCGTGTCTCTCCTGAACACAAAATGAGAATAGTCAAAGCTTGGAAATCTAAGGGGTACGCGGCCTCAATGACAGGCGACGGAGTGAACGACGCGCCTGCACTTAAAATGTCCGACATTGGAGTTTCTATGGGAATTACAGGCACAGAGGTGACGAAAGAGGCGTCAGACATGGTTTTAGCGGACGACAACTTCGCGTCGATAGTTAAGGCTGTTAAGGAAGGGCGAGAGATTTATGACAACATCAAAAAATATCTGACGTATCTACTCAGATGCAACATAGTAGAAATCCTTGTGATGTTTATAGTAATGATTACGTGCCCAGATCCACAGTTTAGTCTAGGCTCAATGCTTCCTCCGGCAGTTGCTCTATCAACTATACAAATTCTTTGGGTGAACCTAACTACAGATGGCCTGCCAGCCATAGCCTTAGGAGTTGACCCAGGCGACCCTGACTTAATGGAGAGAAAACCTAGAGACCCAAACGAGAGCGTCTTTACCCGCGATGTCAAGGCGTACTTGATTGGAACACCTATATTGATGACAGCGCTACTTCTGATTGGGTACTACATGTATCAGCCATGGCTTAGTGCACATCAACTAATTGAAGCCCGGACACAACTTTTCACGGCCATGGTTTTGATGGAGCTAGCCAATGCCATTTCAGCACGTTCGCTAAAATATACCGTTTTCAAAGTTGGAGTGTTTAAAAACAGGTTTCTATGGCTAGCCATACTTTCATCGCTTTGCTTACAACTAATAGTGCTTTATACACCAGTCCTTCAAACACTGTTTGATGTTAGGGCACCAGAACTCTTTGACTGGGCAATCGCCATACTATTCACTTTGATAACTTTTGCGGTCCTAGAAGCGAGCAAATACATCACAAGCAGAAGGCGAAGAACCTAGTCATAAAACCTTATGTTAAAAACACCGTTAACAAACCTCTTTCTTATAATAATGGAAAAGCAAGGTGTGAGATAGATATGAGCGAGAGGACAGCAAATCCGGCACCGCTTGGGTTATTTGGCTTCGGAATTACGACGGTTCTCTTAAACTTTGTTCACAACGCGCAATTAGGCCCAATCGACACGATGATTTTGGCAATGGGCTTAACTTATGGTGGACTGGCTCAAGTTATAGCAGGCATAATGGAATACAAGAAAGGCAACACCTTCGGCACTGTAGCTTTTACGTCATATGGTTTATTCTGTTGGTCGTTTGTAACTCTACTTGTGCTGCCAAAATATTATGCCATTATAGGGATTCAGAAACCTTCAGACCTAGCTATGGCTGCTTACTTCTTCATGTGGGGATTCTTCACTTTCGGCATGTTCTTCGGCACTTTAAAAACCAATCGCACATTACAATTCGTTTTCATGAGCCTTGCAATACTCTTCTTCTTACTTGCAGCTAAATCAGCACTGCTTGCCTATAATTCAACTATGGACCTGACATTGTTTACTCGCATAATCGGAATTGAAGGCATCATCTGTGGACTAGGTGCAGTTTATCTAGCCCTCGCAGAAGTGCTAAATGAAGCTCATGGAAAAACTGTTCTACCCATATGTCCAGTAGGCTAGAATCTCCTTTACCTTCTCTATTTTAAACTAAAAACATTTATATTTTCGGAAAAGTTTTTCCACAAAATCGCTAGAAGGTTTAAGAATGTCAGAAGAGAGTTTGCCATTCAATGAGAAAGTATTGCCGATAAAAATCCTAAAAGAAGAATGGGAAAGGTCTATAAAAAACCCGGAAAAGTTTTGGGCTGAAAAGGCGAAAACAATCGACTGGGTTAAAACATGGGACAAAGTGTTGGATGACTCAGATTCACCATTTTACAGATGGTTCGTAGGAGGCATTTTGAACATCTCTTATAATGCATTAGACAGACATCTGAAAACTCCAAAAAAGAACATGCTCGCTTACATCTGGGAAGGTGAACCGGGAGAAGTCAAAACCTACACTTTCTATCAACTCTATAGAGAAGTCAACAAACTTGCGAAAATCTTCAAGAATTTTGGACTCAAAAAAGGTGACAGGGTCGCAGTCTATCTACCGATGATTCTTGAACTGCCAATAACACTGCTTGCAACCGCGCGGATAGGTGGAATACACACTGTGGTCTTCTCTGGATTCAGTGCCGACGCACTTGCAGGCAGAATAAATGATTGCGAGGCGAAAATTCTCGTAACCTCGGATGGTGCCTACAGACGTGGAAAAACAGTTCAATTAAAGGAAACAGCAGACCGCGCATTGGAAAACACTCCAACCATTCAAAAAGTAATAGTTGTAAAAAGAACCAGACAAGACGTTTCTATGAAAGGAGGGCGAGACTACTGGTACCATGATTTAATGACAGAAGTCGAGCCAAATGTCTATGTCCAACCAGAACCAATGGAAGCAACGGAACCACTCTTCATACTTTACACTTCAGGAACCACGGGCAAGCCAAAGGGAGTCCAACACAGCACGGGCGGCTACTTAGTGTGGGCATACTGGACGCTCAAATGGGCTTTCGATCCAGATGAAAGGGATATTTGGTGGTGCACCGCGGACATAGGCTGGATTACTGGACACACATACAATGTTTATGCCCCCTTAGCTTTAGGGATAACATCCTTCATTTTCGAAGGAACACCAGACTACCCGGCACAGGACAGATGGTGGGATATCGTTGAGCACCATGGAATAACAATATTGTACACAACACCAACAGCCATTAGAATGTTTATGAAATTCGGAGAAGATTGGGTAAACAAACACGACCTGAGCACTCTTAGACTGTTAGGATCAGTAGGCGAACCAATAAACCCTGAAGCATGGAGATGGTACTACCGCGTAATAGGAAAAGAAAAATTGCCAATTATAGACACGTGGTGGCAAACCGAAACAGGTGGGTTCATGATAGCTCCACTGGCAGGTCTCGAACTTGTGCAATTGAAACCAGGATCAGCAACATATCCACTGCCAAGCGTACTCGCAGAAGTTTATGATGAAAAAGGACAACCGACAGCAATAGGGAAAAGAGGCGTCCTAGTCATTAAAACCTCTTGGCCTGGCATGCTTGAAACTTTGTGGAAAGACCCAGAGAGGTACAAACAAGCCTACTTCGGAAGATTTCCAAACGTTTATTACACAGGCGACTATGCGGTGAAAGATCCGGACGGGTACTTATGGCTTCTTGGAAGGGCTGATGAAGTATTAAAGGTGGCTGGACACAGGATAGGTACCGTTGAGCTTGAAAGCGAATTGGTTTCGCATCCTGCGATTTCGGAGGCAGCGGTCATGGGTAAAGAAGACCCAATAAAAGGTGAAGTTCCAGTAGCCTTCGTTGTGCTTAGAAGCGGATTTTCACCGTCCGAAGAACTGCGGGCAAACATTGTAAAACACATCAGAAATACTATTGGTCCGATAGCCACGCCAGAGGCAATAGTGATCGTAAATAAATTGCCGAAAACCCGTAGTGGAAAAATTATGCGAAGGCTTTTGAAAGCTGTTTTATCTGGAGCAGCTTTAGGTGACGTTTCAACATTAGAGGACGAGGCTTCAATCGAAGAAGTAAAAGCGACATACGACGAACTAAAGAGGCAATTAGAGAAAAAGTAGTTTCAATTTTCCCATTTCTTATGTTTACCAAGACAAATACGTAATTGGGCATTTTGGCGCAGAAAAGAGAAACATATTAGACTTGAAGGGGAAGCAGGTGAAACTTAGGATATGTCTAGTGTTGCTTTTGAGAGTTCTTCATCCGTCGGTTCCATCTTGAAGCCTTTCTTAGCGCACAGATTAACCATCTTAATGTTGTTAGAAATCACGTATCCATAAATTGTTTTCAGATCCATATCCTTACTAATCTCGATAATATAATCCATCAGCTTTGTACCAAGCCCAAGTCCTTGCCATTGGTCTCCTACAACCACAGCAAATTCTCCTCGCTTTCCACCTGGTTCCAAGATAAGTCGCCCCACTCCGACAATTTTCCTCTCGTCTTTTTGTATCTCAGCGACTATGGCAACTTCGCGGTCATAGTCTAGATTGCAATATCTAGTTAAGGTCTCGTGGGACATGTCTTTTATTACTTGGAAAAATCTGAATCGCATCGTTTCTTCTGAGAGGGACTTAAACAGCTCATTTAAGAGAGCTTCATCTTCAGGCTTTATTGGACGAAGGACAACGGAAGTTCCATCTCTCAATGTCCATTGAGTGATGTATTTTCTAGGGTAGGGAGCAATTACAAGATGCTCGTGTGGCAGATGTTTCTGTAGAATTTTCTCTGTGTCCAAAATGATGCGAGCGTCGACGGCTACAGCATCTTTCTCGTCAACGATTATGGGATTTACGTCCATTTCCTTTATTTCAGGAAAGTCTATGACAAGCTGCGAGAACTTTACCAGAATCTCTTCGAGAAGTTTTATGTTAGGAGGGTACACACTTGATTCTAAGTGTTCGTGCACCACTTTCTCTACAAGCCGTCTCGCAAGTACCTGATTTAATGGCGGAAAACCTACATATGTATCTTTCAGCAACTCTGTGATGACTCCACCCAAGCCGAACACTATCACTGGACCAAATTGAGGGTCTTTTTTCAAGCCAATCAATAGCTCGTAGCCTCTTTTTTGAACCATGGGCTGGATGACAACGCCTTGGAATTCTGCTTCGGGACTGTAATTCTTGACTCTTTTAGCCAACTTGTCAAAGAATGTTTTAACTTGCTCTTGTGACCACACGTTTAGGATGACTCCTTCAGCTTTTGATTTGTGAGTTATCTGCGGTGACAGTGCTTTCATAACAATGGGATAGCCCAGTTCAGATGTTATGAGTTCAGCCTCCTCTGAAGATTTTGCAAGTAGGGTCCTTACTGTCGGAATTTTGTATGCTTCAAGGAATTGCAACGATTCAAGCTGGTTCAGTACTGTGCGCTTTTCGTTAAATGCTCTTCTTAAAACTTCTTTAAGAAATGTTGGTATTGACAATTCTACAGGAAGCTCTTCAGGAATTTGATATAAAAGCTCCAAGTTTTGAGTGTAGCTGTACATGTGCATAAAGGTGGAAACGGCTTGTTCGGGAGTGGTGAATGCGGGAATTTTGTTTTTTCGTAAAATCTGCCTGGCTCTTCGGCAGTCATCCTCACCCATTAGCGACGTGAGAATGGGTTTTGTGGTTTGCTTGGAGAGCTCCAAGATTATTTCCGCAGTTGTCAAAGGGTCGGCTGCACCTTGCGGTGTGTATATTATCAAAAAGCCGTCGCTATTTGAATCCTTGAGGGAGATTTCAATTACCTTCTTAAACCGCTCTGGAGTGGCTTCCTCCAGAATATCAATGGGATTTATCATACTACAGTATGAAGGCAAAAGACTCTTCAAGGCTTGAATTGTTTCATCACTTAACTGGGAAAGCCTCCCGCCTCTAGCAATAAGGAGATCTGTAGCCATGATGCCAGGTCCACCAGCATTGGTGATTATTGTGAGATTTGGACCTTTAGGGTTTGGCTGCATGGCTAATGCCTCTGCGCAGTTGAAGAGGTCATTTATTGCTTCAACGCGAATGGCCCCAGCGCGTCTAAATGCTGCATCATAAACAGCGTCTTCTCCACACAGTGCACCTGTATGAGAAATGGTTGCCTCTGCACTCTCAGTAAACCGCCCTGCTTTTACTACGACTATAGGTTTAGCCCTGGCAAATCCCCTTGTCGCACTCATGAATTTCCGTGCGTTCTTGATAGACTCTACATAAAGAACGATACTTCTTGTTTGAGCATCTGCTCCAAAGTAATCAATCAAATCCCCAAGGTCAACGTCAAGCATTGAACCCGTCGAAACCACGACGCTGAACCCAATGTTAGCTTCTGCAGCCCAATCAAGCACAGAAGCGCATAGAGCGGCACTCTGTGAAATAAATGCTATTTTTCCAGGTATGGCTGATTTGTTGGCAAAAGTGGCGTTAAGTTTTAGGCGGGGTCTTATCACTCCGAAGCAGTTTGGTCCAATAATGCGCATGTTGAAATTGTTTTTAGCCTCAACTATCTGTTCCTCAAGAGCCTCTCCTTCTTTTCCAGCTTCCCTGAAACCGGCAGATATAATAATTATTCCAGAGACTCCGGCTTTTCCGCACTCTTCGATTATTTGCGGGACAATGTGGGCCGGGGTTGCTATTATTGCAAGGTCTACTCGCCACGGAATTTTGAGGATGCTTGGATAAGCAGTTATGCCTTGTATTGTGGTTCTAAAAGGGTTGACAGGATAAACTGCTCCATTGTATCCCACGCCAATCAGATTTCTGAATAATTTAGCGCCAACGGAGCCCTCTCTGTCGCTGGCTCCAATTACAGCGATTCTCCGAGGATTGAAAATCTTTTCAAGATTTTCGGTGCCCATCCCTTGAAAGCCCCTTGCTTTTCACAGAAGCCACTTTTTCATATACGATATATACGATACATATTTTAAAAACATTCCTAGACCTATTTCTCTTGCTTTAACTAATTCATGTGTTTATTTTTTCATAAACCTACGGATAGATTCTCTTCATAGTTCTCGAGAATGGAATTGTCTCGCGTATGTGCTTTAGTTTACATATCCACATCAGAATTCTTTCAATTCCCAACCCAAATCCTGAATGTGGCACCGAACCATACCGTCTTAAGTCCAAATACCACTCGTAAGCTTTCTTCGGTAAGCCAAACTCCTCGATTCTCTGCTCAAGCAGTTTCAAATCGTGAATTCTTTCGCTTCCACCTATTATTTCGCCGTAGCCTTCTGGCGCCATCAAATCAGCACAAAGTGCAACTTCAGGATTTTCTGGATCTGGTTGCATGTAGAAAGCCTTGGCTTTGGCTGGGTATCTATGGACAAAAACAGGCTTCTCGAACTTTAGGGAGATAAACCTTTCGTGAGGTGTTCCTAGGTCTTCTCCCCACTCTATTTTGTATCGTCCTTTTTGAAGCATCTGTATTGCTTCAGTATAGCTTATCCTGTCGAATGGTGGTTCGGCTTTCTTCAAAGGTTTTACGTTTCTCTTCAAGACCGCTAACTCTTTGCTTCGTTTTTCTAGGGTTTTCTTCACGATATAAGTCACCATGTCTTCTTGGAATTTCAAGTTATCTTCGAAAGTAAAGAAGGCCATTTCAGGTTCGACCATCCAGAATTCTGTCAAATGACGCGGAGTCTTCGATTTCTCGGCTCGAAAAGTAGGGCCAAAGCAGTAGACCTTGCCGAAAGCAGCGATTGTAGCTTCAACATAAAGCTGTCCACTTTGCGCTAGAAAGGCCTTATCGCCAAAATACGGAACCTCGAATAGTGTGGCAACTCCTTCAACAGCAGCTGGAGTAAGAATTGGGGAATCTGTCAGGGTAAAACCGTTTTCGTCGAGGAAATCTCTGCAAGCTTTTATTACTTCAGCTCTCACTTTTAGAATCGCAACTTGTCTCGGACTTCTTACCCACAGTTGTCTATATCCCAATAGAAAATCAACGCCATGCTCTTTCTTGCCAATGGGATATTCCTGCTCTGCTAAATGGACAAGCCGAAGGCCTTTAACTCTTACTTCGTAGCCGTCTGGTGCCCTTTTGTCCTCTTTGGCTATACCTTTGACTATGATGGATGATTCTTGTGTTAGCCTATCAGTGTCTTGAAACGCTTTTTGGGCGACTTCATCTTTGTGAACAGTTACCTGTATGGTTCCAGTTCCATCTCTTATTATCAAGAATTGAACTCCACCGCTCGAACGTTTGTTGACTAACCAGCCCTTGATTTCAACTTCTTTTTCAGTCAACTTCCCATCTAGGACATCACGAATACTCAACCAACAGACACCTTCTTCAAAATTTCTATAGGACAGGAACTCATAATCTCGGAACAACGCGTAGAAGACTCAAGCAAAGTTAAAGCGTTCACCTTGCACTCTTAGCACCGCGAATATCATATGCTACTTCCGTTTTTAATGTTTTCGTTTTTTATTGAGAAATTGTCACATAATTCTTAAATCCATGATTTTTTAGCAGTGTATACGAAGACATAATGCAGAATGTACAGAAAGCCAGTTCCAAGTTGAGAATTCTAAAAATTTCAGCGTTTGCTATAGCTAGCGTAGTTATTGTAGAAGTCATCTTTGGGTTTGTAACAGGAAGCCTGGCAATTTTGAGCGACGGTGCCCACGCATTACTGGACACTTTATCGATGTTTGTGCTGCTATTTGCAACTAGCGCTTCTCTCAAGCCGCCAGATGAAGAGCACATGTATGGACATGAAAAAATTGAATCCATAGGCGGATTGATAGGTGGAATAATACTTCTAGCCACAGCAATCTTTCTAACAACAGAATCTGTTTTAAAGTTAATGGCAAACGAACCTTATTTAATTCAAGAATGGGAATTTGCTGGCTTTATCGCCATAGCCTACACTTTCTGCATAGACATTCTGAGGGTTAGAATACTGCACAAATCAGAAGGCAAAAGTATTACAATGAAAGCAGGTCTTTATCACGCTTTAGCAGATCTAGGCTCAACACTAATCGCATTCTTTGGATTTGGATTGGCAACTTTAGGTTTTTATCAAGGTGACGCGTCAGCTTCCTTGGTTTTGAGCGCCATAATGAATTACTTGAGTGTTAATCTGATTTGGAGTAGCGGAATGGAGCTAAGTGATGCAATATCTAAAGACATCGTGAAAAAGATCCAAAGTGAAATAGCAAGCGTAAAAAGTGCTTGTCTGTGTGAAAACTTGAAAGTTAGGAAGTCTGGCGAAAAAATTTTTGTGGAGGCTACGTTTAGAGTACCAGATTACATCAGCTTGGAAGAGGCCCACGAAATAACAGTGAGAATAGAGGAAAATATGAAAAAAAATCTGGGAAACGTTGAAACGACATTTCATATTGAACCAGCCGGAACTCAAGAGATGCCTACAAAGAAACTCATCGAACAACTTGCCACCGAAGTAGAAGGCGTAAGGGAAGCCCACGAAATAAACGCAATTTACACAAAGAACAGACTCTACATCACGTTGCATGCTCGTGTAGACCCAAAACTATCAGTTCAAGCGGCACATAAAATAGCTGAAGAAATCGAAACTAAAATAGATGAAAAAATTAGCAACATCGAAAACCTGACAGTTCACATAGAGCCATTCAGAACCAAAATAGAGAAAGGTTCAGCGGTGAACGAAGAGACAATAAAGAAAATAATATACAATATAGCGGAGAGCTTCGCACCAGATTTTAGAATAAAGAGAGTAGTGACTTACGTTGCCGACAAAAAGCTCTACATCAACATGGATTGCTGTTTCACCAAACAAATTTCAATAGAAGATGCGCATAAGATAGCTTCACAAATTGAATACGAAATTAATAAGCAGTTTGCAGAAACGATAGTCACCGTTCACACAGAGCCAAGTTCGGCATAGCATAAACATAAAAGGGCATTAATTGAGCTTAAATTTCTTTATGAAAAACTAGATTTCCCAAGCAATCAAGTTCCACTTTAAGTTCAGGCATCATATATAGCGCATCTTCAATATTAACCGCCCTTTCGATCCAATAACGCCTTTCGCAATGAGTGCTTTTTCGATTAGTAACATTTCCTTTGCCCAGTGTTGCGTTAAAAAACCTAGACGCCTAAGCCTTGTGTTCCGTTAGAATGGTCTCAAAGACCATATGCGAACCGCTTCATACCAAAATATTGCCGAAACTATCGCTCCAAACAGGATAATAAACAGATTTTCTCGTGTGAAGCCCTGCATCAACACGAAAAGATAGGTGATGTAGAAGGTTGTGCAGAAAACCGCGTAAAAGAAATATCTTGGAAAAAGAAGCTTTCCCAACTTTACAAAGTGTCTAAGTACGCCAATTTTAACCTCGCCAGTCAAGGAATAGTGACCGCCTATATCCTGCTTTTGCACCAAGCCAAGGATACGCAACTGTTCAAGATGATGTTGCGCCACGCTAGGACTGCTGAAACGTAAGGCTTTCTGCACTTCACGAACACTCATTGGTTGACCCCTTTTTAAAAGAAGCCAATAAACTTTCCAATCTTTTCCGCGCAATGCGTATTCAAGCCTAGTTTCATCATCTATATTCACGGATTAACTCGCCTCTCCATAAGAGTTCTTAGTTATGAGACTTATAAGTCCAATTTTTAGAACAAATCTGAAAGCTGAGTTTAATCATTATAGAGCGATATTTCTTCGACAAGTGACGTTCTAATTTCACTCTCAATTTCGTCTACAGATCTATTTGCATTTACGACTATCCACTTACCTATTAAAGCTAGGTAAAGCGCCTTTGCTCTAATCCGTTCCAATTCTTCAAGGCTTTCAAACATTTCATGTTTTTCACGAACTTGTCGTATTCTTCTATACGCTTCTTCCGGTTTAACATCGAGAAAAAACATAAGATTGGACGTTGGCACGGCAAATGCAAAAAAGTGGTAGGTAATCCTATGCAAAGGCTGTGGCAAATAAGCTGTTCCCATTAAATAACGAACAAAAATCACGTAATCATATTTTCGCCATGAATAAAGCAAAATTGAACGAATAACGTCAAGCATGTAGAACAAAGCCGAAGCGAAGTGGGCGCTTTTACCCTTCAAATAGAGAAAGTGTTTTGTTTTGACGCCAAAGAAATTATCGTTAGAAGGATGAATCCGTAAATAAACAGTTTTCCTTTGCCCCGTTAGGAAATTGCAAAGATTGAATGCTTGGGTGCTTTTCCCTGAGGCATCTAATCCGTCTAAGACGACGAAAATCAACTTTTCACGCGCCTCCACCTAACAATAAAAACACAAGCGTACAAAGAGCAGGAACCGTCAAATTGTCAAATCCCTTGGGTGAAACACTTTCGGTGAGAGTTCCGACCAACGCAACAGCGAGCGATGAGAAAATCTTGTCAAAAAATAAAAAAGGGTATAGCGTTGAAAAGAACGCTAAGCTAATTGCGAAACTAGAGAAGCTTGCGATGAACATTACCATTGACCCCTCTAAGCTCTTTTCTGCAAAAATTTTGTACCTTCTTCTGCCGTATTTTTCGCCCCCTAAAGAAGCTAATGCATCACCATATGCCATTGGCAAAATTCCGGCCGCAATCACATGAGGTTTAGTAGCAAAAAACAGCGCCAAAAAAGTGTAAGAAAAAGCGTAAAAAACAAGTCCTTGCTGATGTCCCTCTTCAGTTAAGTCTGCGAGACCTTTTAGTTTCTTGCCAAATTTTCTAAACGGATAGTGGAGCGACGCAAGAAAAGTTACCAATATAAAAGGTGCGGCAACGAAAAAAGGGAAGTTTAGTGGAAAAGAATTGTAAGTAAAAAAAGGAATAACAAAAAGAAGGTTTCCAATCATTATGTGCAAAAACTTGCGAGGCACCTTACGCGATACACTAAAAAAATTATCCAGTTTGCTCGAGACAAAAATTATGAGCAGTGTGTATGCATAGCACAGTAACATCAGAAACAAATTTAGAAAAATTTCATTATTAAACATGGATTCACCCAGAAACGCCAACGACAAACGCCAACAATCCAAAGAGGAACCATAAAAGGACCATTTTCTTGACTTTTTTAGCATTTTCTCGCGAATAATCCATGAGAAGCATAAGGGAAGAGGCAATAAGCCCAAAATCAGTTACAGCGACCAGAGGAATAAACCGCATGGAAACAATACTTAGGAGCCATGGTATTGGACTTAGCGAAACTGCCAAAAGATAGAAGAACACAGCCACGACAGCGGCGTTTTTCTCTCCATAACGTACAGCCAAGGTCTTCACACTACGCAGTTTATCGCCTTTAACATCCACGATTCCCTTGGTAATTTCCCTACCAGTGTTGGAAAGAAAAACCATAGAAGCAAAAACCAAAACGTTTGGCTCAATTGTGCCGGCGGTCGCATAGCTTCCATATATGAATGGCAATGAAACACAGATGCTGACAAGAAAATTGCCAGGTAGCCCACTGCGCTTTCCAACAGTAGTGTAGGTCGCGAAGAGTGCCCACGCAATTATGGCTATGAGAAAACAGAAAATGTTCGTTAGGTAGGCATTTGCACGTGCAGCTGCGAATCCCAGTGCCGTGAGGATAAAGGCGAATGCTAATGCTTCCTTTGGTTTTATCAGGCCGCTTGGAATAGGACGGTTTGGCTCATTTATGGCGTCGATTTTTCTGTCATAGTAGTCGTTAATGGTCATCGATGCTGCGGTCAACATGAAACCCGTAATGAATCCATAAAAAAGATTCAACCAAAGAGCACTTAATTGTGCACGGACAAGTGCCGCTCCCACTATTACAGCTAAACCCATCATAAAACAATTTATGGGACGCATCAAACGAAAATATCCGCCCACTTTATTCATGACTATTCAACCCTTGAGACAATGCATAACGTTTTCATCGAAGTAAGTTATAAAATTCACGATTGGATTAGAAAATTTAATACGTCAATACGAACTACAGTTCATTCAAGTTTGTCGGGTGATGACTTTTGCGCGACAACTATTCGCCAGATAGGTTAAGAGTGATAATTCCAGTCGGAGGAAAAGCGAATCGCCTGCTTCCACTGACAGCAGAGACAAGCAAGGCTTGCATCCGCCTATTAAACCGGCCAATGATAGAATTTTCGTTGCTATCCCTCGCACGCCAAGGCATTAGGAACTTCATCTTCGGAGTAAAGGGATACACAAACTATAGAGATTTGCATGACTATTTTGAATCAGGCTATGGATTTTCCGCAAGATACAACATAAGCCCCCGCATCCACATAAAATACCAACCAAATGTTGATGATCTTGGCAGTGCAGACTCTGCAAGAATAAATATGGATTATTATAATGTTAGAGATCCAGTTTTTGCGGTGCAAGGTGACAATATTTTTGACGTAGACTTGAAGGAACTCGTCGAATTCCATCGAAAGAAGGGAGCCATAATGACAATAGCCCTCAGAGAAGTGGAAAATGTTGAGGGTTTCGGAATAGCTGACATAAACAAAGAAATGAGAATCGCTAGGTTTGTTGAAAAACCAGCTCCAAAAGATGCGCCATCAAACCTTGCAAACACCGGGCTGTACATGGTTTCCCCAGAAATAAGAAAAACCCTCGGAGAGAAAGGCGTTAAACAGCTGATCAAAGAGACCCACCGATTAGATTTTGGTTTCGATTTCATTCCCTACTTGATTAAGACTGGAAGACCAGTATATGGTTATAAGCTAAAAGGAAGCTGGTACGATGTTGGTAGTCCAAAACATTACCTAGAAGCGATGCAAGACATGCTCAACGGTCGCTTCTATTCATTAACAGATTTTGGTGGAAAGATAAACGAAGAAACAAGAATATGGGTGCAGGGGGAAAGTTCCGAATCGCTGAAGAGAAAGAAAGAAATCGTAAGAAAAATAGAACAAGGAAAAATAGAAATTGAAGGCGCGGTTCTTATAGGGAGACACTGCAAAATTAGCGACGGTGTTAGAATAGTAAACTCGTGCATCGATAACTACACGACAATTAGCAAGGATGTTGTGATAGAAAATTCTGCAGTCATGGATAGGGTTATAATTGGAGAAAAGGCGGAGATAAAAGAAAGCATAGTAGGTAGACACGTGACAATTCTTTCAACTCCAAAAAAACAGACGAAAATAGATTCAATTTCCGTAGTCGCAGACGACGTGACAATAGCGGAAGGCTGCAAACTAGCAGAAACAAAAATCTACCCACATCAATATGTGCGAGGAGACTTCAAAAATCAAACATTAATGCCAGGGTAAAAATGATCGTTAATTTGTTAGAAATTATAAGAAAAACGACTCCAGTAACTCAACACATAAACGCCTTGAAAGAACCATTTCGAGAGAAGTTCGTAACAAGAAAACAAACATACCAGCTGAGACGAGAGACAATAAGTGAACTCAAAAAGCTCGCTAACAGATATGTAATAGTTGCGTTTTCAGCAGAATGATGTAAGGATTGTACAGCAAACATTCCGGTCTTGGCTTTGATATCTGAAGCAACGGGTTTTGAGGTTAGAATCTTTGCGGGCTTAAAGAAAGACTCGTTGAATCCGAAAAGAAAGTGGAGAATTCCTCCATCCCCACCGGAAGTGGAAACATTCAATGTTGATAAAATTCCTCTAATCCTAATCTTTAACAGCGAAGGAAAAGAGATCGGGAGGATAACTGAAAATCCTACGCATACACCCACTCTAGAGGAGGAATTGTACGAAATTATTAGGAGCCAACGGTAGATTGGCTTTGGGCACCTGCGGTATTATGTACGAGTACATATGAAAAACTTGGATACCATTATCTAATTTATCACGAAGTCACAAAAAATATGAAAAGAAGGTGACGCACTAGAGAAAATTCTCACTGTAAAAAAGAATTTTATGCCTTAAACCACTTGAATATTAAATATCTTGTTGTTTCTCTCTCGAAGTCTGGCACGGCAATGATGAACCTTTTTCTTACGGTTGTTGCAAGTCTTCCGGTTTTGACAATTTCTGTGGCTGTTATTTCAGATTTGGCTTTCTTGACGGAAACCATGTATGGCGCATGCTCAATACCAGGTCCATGTTTGTAAACGGCAAAGTCGCATCCAAACTTTATTCCGGGCGTAACAATTAAGCCACTATCCCGTAAATCACGATAGACAACATATCTTTCGTCAAATTCCTTGTACAATTGCTGAGCTCTTTGACGTAATTTTCTCAGACTAACTTTTCTCTTATCAGAACCTTCAAAGACGGTTATTATTCCTTTTTCACGGAGATACAAACCTTCCATCAAATCCAAAATTAGAGGAACATCGAATTCCGGGATTTTGGGTTTCGGGATTCCAAGGGGTTTCCCGTAAAAACCAGTTCTGTAGAGTTTTGAGCCGTTCGCTGGATTCCATACAACCAAGAAGTTCTCAATAAATTCTACTTCAATTTTCCCGGGCATCTAATCTTTCGCCTTCACATGATGAGAGATAATATACGCGCTGCATCTGCAGCATCTTCAGCTTTATCTGCTGAATCTTCCAGAAGTTGCAGAATGTCCCTTAGAAGAATCAGAACTGGAAAGTCAATTTTGCTGCTTAGAAGTTTTATTTCGAGCTCGCGGTAAAGCTCATCAACATTTCGTTCAGCAATTTCAACATCTTTAGCCTTCTCCATTGTTTTTGTTGAGCCATAACTGAGAACCATCATTGTTTCCCTAAGCTTGAGAACACTTTCCATAACAGCTTCAGAAAGCTTCAGCAAATCCTTCTTAATATCCATGGGAACGGTCCAACTATGCTCCATGATCTCAACAAGACGGAAAGCTATGCCCTCAGAAAAGTCTGCAATTTCACTTGTTAAGTTTGTAAACCTCAAGAAGTCTTCCCTACTGAGCAAAATAGCTCCTATTCCGGCAAGCTCCTGCGAAACTAGCCGCCTAGCTTTGTCAACTTCGTCCTCACAGCTTCTAATTTCGGCAAAAAGCTGTCTTGTTCTTTCTTTGTCATCCTTTATGAAGCAATCTATCATCTGGGGAACCCTTCTTGTTAGATCTACGACCTTTCTGAGATGATCTTGGCAAATGCTCAAGGCTCTTCGTTTTACACGTTCTTCAGTTTCTGCTGGAAGCACCAAACTTTTTCCCGCCTTTAGAATAAGGCTGATTCTCCTAGCAGTAGATATGTTGAAGTATTAAAAAAGGTAGCGAAAACTCATCTTTCGAATGGCTTGCCCAAATCCTCAAAACTAGTTTTCCCTCTAAAATAGTTGCGCAGAAGTGCTGGTAAATCTCCAATTCGGGTTCTAACCTGCTTCCATGAGTCACGATCGCGAATAGTCACTGTTTTTTCGCTTAGAGTCTCATAATCCACCGTTATGCCTAAAGGCACGCCGACCTCGTCTGCACGAGCGTATCGCCTGCCAATAGAACCTGCCTCATCATACTCAACGACAAAACCCTCATCAAGCATCATCTTATACACTTCCGATGCCTTCTCGGGCAACCCATCCTTACTCACTAGAGGATAAACGCCCGCCTGAATAGGTGCGATATCCTGAGGAAAGCTTAGCAGAGCCCTTTCGCCCTTAGTACGGTAGGCATATTCAAGAGCCACTTGAACAAGCCTATCAGAACCAAAACTTGGCTCAATAACGTGAGGAATGAAATGCTTTCCACGTTCAACAACCTTCTTATGATCTATTGTTATGTGTTCTGGTAGAAGCTTGTACTTCCCAATAACAAAATGCCCTCGTTTCTTCAGGGAATCTGCAACTTCTTCAGGATTAGCCTTCAAAATCATCTCCGCAACCTTCGTTCCTTCGCCTTTAAATGTTGGTCCAAGCTTGGCCATAACAGGTTTTATAAAAACTTGATCTTTCTCGACTGGCTTTTCATATTCCTTGAAAATACTCATGTCCACGCCACTGGATTTCATGTGACTTCTTAAATCATAATCTGTTCTATAGGCGTGTCCGGAAACTTCAACCCAGCCCCAGCGCTCAAGATAAACCTCTTGATCAAAGCTTTGAAGTGAATAGTGGGCCCTTTCCCACGGAAGTTTCTCTATGAAGCGCTGCCTTTCAGCAGGGACACCCAACTCGATCAATAATTTCTTAGCTAAAGCCATGAAAACGGCTTGCCACTCAGCCTTAATGTAGCCGTTTTCTAATGCCTCTTTTACAAGGACTTCAGTGATGTCCTCTGAACTTTTTAGCTTGTTTTCAGCCAGTAGAAGTCGCAGGGTTTCATTTTCAAGATCTTCCAAGAGAAAACAGTTCGGTTCATCAGGGTCGAAGAAGAATTCCAAATCGATTATGGTAAACTCTCTCAGTCTTATCAGACCTTGTCTCGGGGAAATCTCATTCCGCAAGGCATGACCTACTTGCATAACACCGAAGGGAAGTTTTTCCCGAGCCATCTCGTACAGGCGCTTAAACTCTACGAATATCCCTTGTGCGGCCTCAGGTCTTCCGTAGCCAATTGCCCCCGAATGTGGGCCTATTGTAGTTTTAAACATAGTCAAGAAGTGTTTTGGTTCGCCGAAAGTGCCGCCGCATTCTGGACAGTGTATATCATACTTTTCAATTGCCTTTGTAAGTTCTTTTAGGCGTAGCTTTTCAGCTTCCGATTCGCTGATCTTTGCACGTTCTTGTAGTAGATGATCTGCGCGAAATTTTTTCCTACATTTCAGACATTCAACCATAGGTTCCTTGAAATGGCTAACGTGGCCTGAGGCTTCAAAAACCTTGCTGGGGTGATCACAGGTGACTCTATTTCTAAAATTCCAAGCTTGTGCACGAAAAGCTCTCGGAGTTTCCTTTCAATATTCTGCTTTAACTTAGCACCTAGAGAACCGTAGGTTACGAAGCCGCTTACTCCACCATATATCTCGTATGACTGCCAAAAGAAGCCTCGTCTACGGGCTAGCTCGTTAATTATTGTGAACTTATCGGGTGATTTAGCTTCGCCATTCATTTTGCTCAGCCTTTCTTGTGTGCATGCTTTAAAGACTTTATGGCTTACTAGAAATAATAAGTAGTCATAAATAACAAATTTGGTGGTTTGAAGTTGAGGGATTTAAGTCGCCAAGATCTAATGGATTTGGTGAATGGCGCGGCAATTTTTTCGGCTGGAGGTGGCGGTGACCCAGAAGCGGGTCATACATTGGTCGACAGGCTCGTTTCAGAAGGATATACTGCTAAGCTTATACCCTCTTCTGAAGTGCCAGATGAAGCAAAGGTTGTGAATTTTGCATGTGTTGGCGCTACAACGTCAATCGAGTATGATTCACATGCGGCAGTGAAAACTTTAAGGAATTTAGAGGAATATGTGGGTTTCTCTGCTTACGCAACAATCGCCGTAGAACTAGGCGGCTTCAACACTTTGGCTGCGCTTGATGTTGCTGTTAGACAAGGAATTCCAATCGTGGATGCTGATGGCGCAGGCAGATCTGTTCCCGAAGTCCATTTAAAAGTTTATACAATTGACGGAATTCCTTTAGCACCGATGGTGGTTGCAGATTTGCATGCGAAAAATTTAGTTATTGCAAAGGAAACACTGAATTCGAGGGCTGCTGAACGAATTTCACGGGTCTTAGCTACGGAATGGAATCACAGTGCATATACGGCAAGGAGAATCCTGACAGGCGTTCAAGTAAAAACTTCGCCAATTCAGTCTAGTTTGTCAAAATCCATGCGAATCGGGAAAATCCTAAGGGAAAATCCAGAACCTGTGAAAGCAGTTTTGAAGGAAGTACGTGGAATCAAACTTTTTGAGGGCGACGTCCAAAATGCCGAATTAAAAACGGAAGGCGGCTTTACTTTTGCTACAGTTAAACTCCTTGGGAAACAAGAATATGCGAATGCTGTTTTTGAATTTAAAGCCAAAAATGAGGTTCTCGTTGCCTATAAAGACGGGAAACTGGTAGCAATCGCCCCAGACATAATAACCCCAGTAAATCCAGAGACTGGCATGTGCTTGACCGCCGAAAAAATCAAGAAAGGCGACAAGCTCGGAGTTTTGGGTTTACCAGCTCCTGAGAAATGGAAAACAAAGAAGGGATTAGAACTGTGGAAAGGCGCCCTCGGAAGGGCTGGAATATTCGAGGAATATGTGCCGATTGAAAAATTGATAGCTTAATCCATTATTTCAATTTTAATTATCTAAGGATTTTCACGTTTGGCATTTTTCCATTTTTGCTTATCTCAAATTCAAGCATTACGCAATTTCCACACTCGATGTTTGACTCCATTTCTGTAGCATATGTGATGCGTCTACACAAAAGTGTTACATGGACAATGTATATGAATCGCATCTGACCACACCTTCATGAAAAATACCCAAATTTGACCATAGTTTAGCGTAGCCTTTTATAAGACAATTGAAGAAAAAGAAAGCCAAACAAGGTGCTAGAAATGCCAAAAATAAAAGTTGCCCTGATAGGTGTTGGAAATTGCGCCTCAGCTCTCGTTCAAGGCTTGCAATATTATCGCGACAGCGAGAAAGAAGAAGAAAGTATTGGATTACGCAACATCTACTTAGATGGTTTTCATCCAAAGGATATTCAGATTGTTGCAACTTTTGACATCGATGCTCGAAAAGTTGGAAAGGATTTGGCTGAAGCAATTTTTGCACAACCAAATAACACTTCAAAGATTACAGATGTTCCAGCAGCCAATTTTATTGTACATAAGGGCCCAGTCATGGACGGTGTTGGTAAATACACGCGGAAAGTCGTGCAGGTAAGCGATTTGCCCGAGGCTAACGTTGCGGGAATTTTGAAGGAAACTGGAGCAGAAATTGTGCTTGATTTGCTTCCAAGCGGAGCCGCAAAAGCCTCTCAGTGGTATGCTGAGCAGGCTTTAATTGCTGGTTGCGCTTTTGTGAATGCCACGCCTACTTTCATTGCTAGCGACGTTGCGTGGGCTAAACGTTTTGAAGAAGCTGGGTTACCACTCGCAGGTGACGACCTAGTCGATCAAGTGGGCGCGACCACGCTGCATAAGACTTTACTGAAACTACTCTCAATGAATGGTGTTCGTATTACAGAGACGTATCAGCTTGATGTCGGCGGAGGCACGGAATCCTTGGATACGCTGGACAGAACAAGGGATGTTAAGAGATCTGTTAAAACGAAGTCTGTGGAGGCATCTTTACCCTATAAGGCTGAGGTAGTTGCTGGCTCAACGGATTATGTTGACTTTTTGGAGAATAAGCGTGACAGCTACTTTTGGATTAGGGGGATCTATTTCTGCAAGGTGCCCATGCAAATAGACTTGAAACTTTCAACGATTGACGCACCCAATGCTGGTTCTGTCCTGTTTGATGTAATAAGGGCTGTCAGGACAGCTTTAGACAGGAAGTTAAAAGGAGCAATAATGCCAATTTGTGCTTACGCCTTTAAACATCCACCTCAACTAATGCCTCTTGAAACTGCAGAAAAAATGTTCGCTGATTTTATCATGAAAGAAGTTTAAGTGAAGACATCAGTTCCTTGCAATTCTTTGCAGTTCGCGTATTATTTTGTTTTTTTCACCGGCTTGTCTAATTTTCTCCTTCAACAAGTTTATCGTCCTCACGGGTGTGGGATCTATTCCTCGCAACACAGCTAAATACACACTTGTGAAGTCTCCTAGGCAGATTACAGATGACATTTTTGCCAGCGCGCTTTTGCCGACGCTTCGAACCTCGAAGATTTTCACTGGTGCTTCGCGTATCAACTCTTTCGTAGCTTCGATTCTTTGTCGCATTGCTCCTGTCTCATCATCACTTCGAATTTGGATAATCGAGAAGTTATTTGCAAGCTTTTCTGCTGCTTCCCAACCGACAATCTCGTTGTGATTAAGCTCTGGGAAAAACTCCCATTTCGCAGGAACCTTACTATTCTCATTGAACTGCGTTTTAAGACGCTGGGCAACTGCACGATAAATTCCAAACCCATAAACGATCGGAACTGTCCCGCAGATGTTTGATGCCAATCTTTTGGAGAAATTGTCCATAAACAGTCGCCTAGGCGAGTTAGCATCACTAACATGGTTTAAGACCTTGACAGTTTCAGAAATCTCGACTGCAATATGAGAGACTAAACCGATTTTCTCTAACAATATAGGTAAGGGGATGAACAGATATGGAAGAGTCGCGCGAGGAGCCATTCCAGAAGGAACACGCAAATGGGGAATGTTCAGTTTTTCAGAAAATTCTTGCAGCGTTCCTCCTGAGCTTATGCTAACAATCATGCATTTCCGCTTAATGGCATCGAGAAACACATTCAGCGATTCTTCAGTTTCCCCGGAATAGCTTACAACAAACACCAAAGTGTCTTTGTCTGTATACGCTGGCAATGAATATTCTCTGCAAACTTCTACTGGAACAGATATTTTGTCTCTTGTCCAGTCTTTTAGGAGCTCTCCTCCGATGGCAGAGCCACCCATTCCAGCGACGATTATTGTGTGAGGATTAGAATATCGAATTGAGGCTGCTCTCGCTAGCTTTGCAGCTTCAAAGTAGTGTTTGGGGGCTTCAATACAAAACGAAAGCATGTTGCTCTGGTCAATTCTTTTAATCTCGTTTAGATTATCCAGAATTGTTTTTGGCAATTTTCTCACGCTTTCCACCATTTTTTAAAAAACTATATTGTACTTTTAGCTTTTAAGCAGAAACTCGATTATAGTAATTTGAATGTATAAGGACGGAAAACACAGTTTGCGTAAGAAAAAAATCTCCATAGCTATACCAGCTTCCGTCGTCTCTGATACTCCGCATCTGCGTGAAAAAACCTCAAAAATAGGTTTGATTGGGAGGACAGCTGCTATCTTCAGGATCGATGAGATCATAGTTTACCGGGATGTTCTCAAAGAAAATCAAACGGCAGAGAGTGATTTGATTGTCACTTTGCTCGCTTATATGGAGACTCCACAGTATTTGCGAAAGAGACTTTTTGGGCTCAGGCCAGAATTGCGATACGCCGGAATACTTCCACCTTTGCGGACGCCACATCATCCGTTAGATCGCAAGATAAGAAATCTGAAGGTCGGCGAATACCGTGAAGGAATAATCTTATCCAAAATACACAAAGGCACACTTGTGGACATTGGAGTTGAGCAGCCAGTTTTACTCTTAGGTGAGCAGCTGCCGCTAGGAAGGCGAGTTACAGTGAAGGTCATGAAGGTTGACAAACAAGTCGAGGTTGCAATGGCAGAGCGTGATGAAATATCGGAGTATTGGGGTTATGTGGTCAGTTTCGAAAGGCGCTCTTTAGGAAAAATCTTGAAAAGCCACAGTTTTGATTTAGCTATTGCTACTTCAAAATATGGTGTTCCATTCGAGAGTATTGTCGAGGGAATAGCTGAGAAGTGGAAGAAGGCACAAACTATTCTCATAGTCTTCGGAGCGCCATCTCGAGGATCGTATGAAATAGTCAAGCAAGAGGGATTAGACTTAGGTGATGTTACGGATTTTGTTACTAACACTATCCCAAAGCAAGGAGCGGAAACTGTTCGAACTGAAGAGGCAATTACTGCTTCTTTGGCAATTTTCAACGTTCAATTTCGCTTTTAAGGTTGGTTTTGGAATTAAGCTTCGCTCGATGCTTGTTCCAGCTTTGCTTAAGCGCTAAACCCCAACCAATCGCAATAAGGATCGCTGAAGTGTACAGCTCCAGCCAAAACACCAGGCCTACAAAAGGATAGACAGGATGGGGAAGCAGAATCTCAAAAATCGCTATGATCACTGTGCCCATGAAGCCGCTGGATAAGAAAAAAGAAACCTAAGGCTGATAATAGCCATCCCTTGAGCTTTGTCCTCCAATACGCGGCAATGGATAAAAACATCAGCGCCGTTTCCACTAAAAATAATGTGTAACCATCCATGAAATCCACATCTTTTAGCTTTTTGAGTCCTTCATCTTCCCGTACCTCTTGTTCTCTTTTCTACCCTTCGATTAAGGCTAAGGGATCTTTGTTCTTTGGGCGTTGAGAAGGTAATGCGCATACAACAAATCAATTTTTCTTAACGCGTCCTTTCTCTGTATTCCTCGATTTCAATTGCTTTACGGTAGTTCACTATAAGCGCCGTCAAACCTAGTGCTGCAAGAAAGAAACATACGATGTTCCATCCATGTTCTCCTTTGACATACGTTACAAGTGCTAAGAAGGCAAAGAAAAGGAAAGTTATTAGTGCCATGATAATTCTCGAAATAGTCTATTATTCATGTGCTCTTAAGGCCTCATCTTTTACACTTCGTGTTTTGGCGGAGAAAACAGTAGAAGCACACATAGATTGGACCATCTGTTATATTAATTATCGCCGAATATTATAAGCTTACACGCGCTAGTCTCAATAATCCCGTTAATTGTTTTGTTGGGGGTGTATCACTAGAAGGGTAATTGATTTTTTTAAAGCAGACTATTGTTAAGAAAATTCGTAGACTTAGATTAAAAGTAGTAGTCTCTAAGGGCTATAGGACTACTACTTTAGAGTTGCCTAAGAGCTGCCAAGTGTTGAGGAAGCTTTGAAGATTTTGGCTGCCGCATTAGAAAAAGCTGGTGAGGCGGGGCTCGATAAAGTCGAGATTCAACGGTTGCAAACTGTGACTACGCTTGCTAGGACTTAGCAGGGTCTCTTGGCAGATTATTTCAATTATCGGGAAATAGAAGCGAAATTGGTTGATCTGGAGGCTTTCAAGCTTGGATAAGCTTAAGAATGTACGCAAGAAAGTTCAGACTTGAACGCTTTAGGAATTTCAAGCCGTGCGTTTGTTTGGATTGGAATAATCAGTTTGGTTTCTTCTGAATTTTTTGTGTGCAACTTTTTCGACAACTTTAAATATTAATCGGAGAGAGGCATTAGTAGTGATGATGTAGTTTTGGTTTGGTATTCTAAGCTTTGGGTTAAAATCAGCCTCGTAGTAATAGCAGTGGGACTAGTCGTAGGCGGAACCTACGCGTACTACTGGTTCTCTCAGCCTCCAGCAGGCCCCAAAGTGTCGATTATGTCAGACCCGCTAGAGTTTTCGATGGAGCTTGACAAGTCAGATTATCAATACGGCGGAAACATCACAATAAAGTTCCGTCTAGAAAACATCGGAAACGAATCGATAACCATAATGAGATCTGCTCCGCCTGGGTGGCCGACTCAGTACATGCGAACTTCCTATTTCGGTGTTGAAACTGACCCGTACTATCTAAATAAAGAGTTTTTCTTCGGTTTCCGCATAACTCACCTCAACGGAACAGAAATTTATGAGCAAGTCCAAGGAGTTCTCCAGTACTCTTTTGATTTCCGTATGTCTCCAGGCGGATGGATAGAGCAGACAATCACCTATGATTACTACTCAACTGAGTGGGCAGGTATGGGCAATTCGTATCTGCTCCCACGAGATACATACCGGGTACGTGGAGTATTCAGACATTCAGTGAATAACTCTCCTTTATATACTCTGGAAACTCCAGCGATAGCGTTTGTGATCAGATAGCCTGATGGGGTGAGTGAAGAAAGATGAGGCGAATTTTGAAGGTCTCATTAGGGTGCATGATAACTGTTATTCTGGTTGCCCTTGTGCAGGTTGCTCTTTGCCAAGAAGACCTTTGGTGGGGCGTTGAGCGTATACGTACACCATGCGTTTGGGACCAAAATGAGGACTTGGTAGTTGACAGCGGATCAAACGTCAGAGAAGGCGTTAAAATATGCGTTATCGACACTGGCGATTTATGGTAAACGGTCTTGCTCGCATCGGTGGGAGCTTGGCGGAAAGCCAAACAGCTCTGGCCTTAATCCACGCGCGCTTACTCAACTTCCTTATGATTAGACGTCTGGTAGTTTCCATCCTTTCTTCTTTTTTGAATATTGTCTTTTTGAGTTTTTCAGGAAAAAATGATTTTACAACAAATTTTCACAAATTTTTTTACAATTTGACGGACTCTTCCATCATAATTACAAATGCGCGCGAATCTGTTGAGACAGACTAACTCGTTCCCAAGAAAGCCAACTTTAAATTTAAAACAGCGACCTTCAAACTAAACAACGGTATTCATGTTAATAGAACCAAACTCCATAAACAAAAACAACCAAAACCCACTTTAAACTTGAAACAACAACCTTCAGACTAAAGAAACACACTAAAACCTATAAAAGGATAAATGTTTGTTTTGCTTATGTGCGTGTATGAATTTCGACATTGCTATGCCTTTGGCTCTCTTCGCAGTTACTGCAGTGGCTGTGTTCTTGGAAAAAAAAATTGAGGGAAAATTGAAGGGGGTTTTGGAGGAGAAGGAATTTCGCGTCAGAGATGTCGTTGTGCTTGTGGCGGCGATGAGCGTAACGGTTTCGCTCATCGTTTTTGTTCCACAAATGGCTGTCATGATACTTTTTCTCTTCTCTTATTCAATGCTACTTTTCATATTCACATATCTCTTTTCGGATCTTCAAAAGACTGCGGCTAGGCTTTTCTGCATCATGTTTCTTGTGGCTGCTTTCATAGTGGCTACTGCGAGTCTATTCGTTTTTGGTGCAAATGTGACTGTTGCGTTTGGAGCTCTAGCCTTTTTTGGCCTATTTGGCTTCGCATTATTAGCGTTGCTTTACGAACAGAATAGGACTAGCACGGAAGAGCGGTGGTATTTAGCGGTCTTGCCGCCAGCTTTATTCATATGCTTATACCTATTTTTTAACAGAACCCCCATATGGTTTCCATATCTGTTGGATTTATACGGAGTAGTCTTTGCAGTCTTGATAATTCTCTACTTGGGAAGCCTATTCACATGGAAAACCTCGCTAATCTTTGTCGGACTACTCACAGTTATGGACGTGATTTTGGTTCTTTTTACCGGCTCCATGGTATCCGCGGCAAGCCATGTTTCTGGTCTCAGGCTTCCAGTGCTTGTTTCATTACCGATAGTCCCAGCGATTGTGAGCGAAACAGGAGGCGTACTTTACATGGGTCTTGGTTTAGGCGACTTCTTTTTTGCAGGCTTGCTCGCCATACAGACTTTCAAAAAATATAGTAAGAGTTTCGCAATTTTGTCAATCGTCGCAATGGCTGCATCATTCTTTGTTTTCGAAGCCTTAATACTAACCTATGAACTAAAGGCTTTCCCAGGCACCTTGATGATTATCTGCGGATGGTTACCACTGGCAATCTGGAAAAAATTAAAACACTGAAGGAATATCGCATATAGACCTAACCGAATAGTGCCCCTAGTCCTTCCAGCGCTGCTTCTTCTTTTGCCTTCTCTTCCTCTTCTTTCTTTTTCTTCTCTTCCTTTGGCTTGGCTTCTGCCGCTGGTGCATCTGCTGCCGGCGCCGTTGCCACTGGTGCAGCCATCATTGTTGGTGCAGACTTTATTGCTTCATCAATATTGACTTCAGCCAAGGAAGCCAATAAAGCTTTGACACGTACTGCATCAGCATTAATGCCTGCTGCTGTCAAAACATGTGTCAGATTTTCTTCGTTTATCTCTTTTCCTGCCTTGTGAAGGAGCATCGCAGCGTAGACGTATTCCATACTTTTCACCTCTTCATTCAACTATTTTAGTTTTTTCAGATTTCTCGGCTTGTCCACCCTTTTCCTTCAAAGAGGGCAATCTACTACTTAAACTTAACATTTCCATATACGCCTTTCTAATCAATTCTGCAATCGTCTCATTGTTAGGTGCTGCCGCATTCACTGAAAGCAAGTAGGCTTCTCGATGAGCGACTTGCAAAAGCATCTGAGCGTTTTCTTTCGTTGGGTAAGCTGTGCCCAAGGACAATGCGAATGCAAATGACTGAGCTTCTCTAATATTTTGCCTAGTTTTGTTTGGGTCTAGTCCCAGCAGTTCTTGAGTTATTATCAAACCTTCATCAAACGCAACCTTCATAGAAAGCCCAGCCTCAACGGGTTTTATCCCAAGCTTTGACAAAACACTTGCAAGTCTTTCAGAAATCGCTTCTCCCTTTCTAACGACTAGTGTATCCTTATTTATCCATACACTCCCTGATTCAATTCTCGTGGGCAAACCCACAGCATTCAACTGACTGATTATTGGACCTGGAGGTTGTCCAGTGTTTCCTGCTGGAACCACGACATCGAAAGCTGCTATGTCACCAGATTTAGCGGTTGCTTTGATTTTTCCCCTTTCCAGAATCAGTGCCAATCTAAATGGATTCAAGTCCGTAAACAAGTAAACATTCGACCCAGTTAGATGATCCAGAAGTTTCTTCATTTCCGGCTTTTCTTCGCAGTTTTCAATAGCCATTTTCATCAGTGTGTTTTTTATGACCCTCATATACACTTTTTCTGCTAGTCTTTTCTTGAACTCTTGCAATTGCGCTGCCCTAACCTTTTGTAGACTAGCAATGCCGATAGCCTTGTGTTGTTTTAACAGCTGTGTTATCTCTTCGATTTCACTTATTTTTTCTTGCAAAACCTGTTGGGAGGGCATGATCTTCCTCTCTTATGGTTTGATTTTTATAGGTGCGCCCATAGACGTTTTCAGGTGAGCGCATCTGATGTTTTTCATTCCTTTTTTAAGTCTTCCTTCAATAACTCTTAAGACTGCCTGAATGTTCTCGGCTACCTCCTCATCTTTCATGCTTTCCGTTCCAACGCGACATTGTAGAATCGGCTGATTACGCATTCTTAAGACGATTGTTTTGCGATTCTTCTCTATTAAACTCCCTATATCAGCTGTTGGCGGAACAGGAACAGGCATCTTCCCTCTCGGACCCAAGACAGGCCCTAAGATCCTACCCACCAAAGGCATTAATGGAGCCTCAGCTATGAAAACATCATAATCGTTAGCAATTTTCCGAAACTCCCGCTTTTTGCCAGCTAATCCTTCAAGCTCAGCCCTTTCAAGGACAAGATCCGCATTTGCTCTTCTTGCCTTGAGGGCTAATTCTCCAGAGGCAATTACGCATATCTTGTTGGATTTCTCTAAAGAATAGGGTAGTTCTATGACTTCATGAATTCTGCCCTCAGGTGATTTCATATCAATCTCTTTTAGGTTCAGAATAAGTTCTATTGATTGGGTGAATTTTCTTTTTTCAGATTTTTCCTTTGCTTCTTTAACCGTGGCTAATAATGTTTTCTGATCTAAGGGCATTTTGAAGGCCTCGTGCCAAAGAGGGAATGGAATGCAGTTATAAAAATATTCTCTTATTCTTCGCTCTTACTAAATATTTCATTGTACTTGCCATCGTCGATTTCTTTCTGTACTTCGCGAGGGTCTTTACCTTCAACGGTGACTCCCATACTGACAGAGCTTCCCAAGACTTCCTTAGCGGCTGTCTTAAGATTTTTTGCTAGTAGTTCTGGACGCTTAAGCTTTGCTATGCGGATGACTTGTTCCATGGTAAGATTTCCAACTTTTTGCGTACTCGGCGTTCCAGAGCCCTTCTCAATTTTCAATTCGCTAACAATCAGTGCGGATGCCGTGGGGGTTCCAATACTCACTTCAAACGCTTTGGTTTCAGGATCAACTGAAACCTTCACTGGAACCTTCATTCCAGAGTAGTCTTTCGTAAGTTCGTTTATTTTGTTCACAATAGTCAGAACATTTACGCCTAAAGGACCTAGAGCAGGACCTAATGGCGGTCCGGCTGTTGCTTGCCCACCGCTTACAAGTAGTTCTACAACTTTTTTTTCACTCATTTACATTCCACTGCTTTCAGTTTTTGCCTTTTCCACCAGTTTGACATAATCAGAGTGAACGGTTATGGGCAGAGTAAAAGTTGCTTCTAACAACTCAAGTGTGACTTCCGCCTTACCTTTATCAATACGTGTTATTTTTGCACGCATGCCTTTAAAGGGTCCACCTGTCACTTCCACTATGTCATTCTCGCTCAATTCCTCAATCACAGGTTTTCTAACCACATATCTTTCAATCTCAGAAAAACTTATGATGCCTGAAACTCTTGACCGCACATGCCTGACGCCCGCAACGGCTTGCTCCACAAAATGTGGCCCATCAGCCTCAATGAATACGTATCCTCTCAGATTTTCAGGTACAAGAATTGCCTTTATTGGTATATTATTCATTTCGATTTTTGCAGCAACCAGCCTAGCCACATTCTTCTCTTGGCCAGTCGTTGTCTTCACGGCAAAAAATTTTGTTGGAAGCTCCTCTTTCTTCTCCATAGATTCTTCCTTCTAAGAAGGTTGCAGAACAGAAGATAATACCTTTATGATGAAACCAACCAGTCCAACTGCACCTATGCCCAAAAAGCATATTTTTATCGATAACCAAAGCTCGCTTCTTCCAGGCTTTATTGCCAGCTTTAATGTTCTTACACATTGTGATATAAATTGTCTTAAGCCCATGGTTCACCGCACACTCAACTTGTCAATCATAATATAAACATTACTACGGCTGCCAGTTCTTATAGATAAGACATGATCATTTTTATTAACCTTTTTGGATTCTAAACCTTCTTAAATGGAACAGCTATCTCCTCAAGCATCTCAACAAGTTTCGGTTTATGTTGTCCTTTTATTCCTTTCCAGTCCAAAACTGTGTACTCAATCTTCTCTAATGTTTTTTCCACACATTGCCTTAGAACAGCAATGTCAACGGATGGGACAGCATATTTAGGAATTATGTGACCAAAGGCTATTTCGTCTTCCATCATCATTCGAGTGAACTTCATGTTATAATGCGGCCCCCCAATACCAAGCACCGCGGTAGCTCGGAAGATGCCGAACTTTGAAATGGCCTCCATAGCTGCATGGGCAACCACTTCTGCCGCCTTTAAATCGTTCCATTGTCTAATGGAACTCCCTAGCTCAACGAACATAGTAGGGCTGTTCAATGAAGGACCGTGATGGGTACATTCGTAAGAAACTTCATAATCAAGTTGCATTTCTTCCTTAAGCTTCATCATAGCCTTTAAAGCATCTCTCATGGCATTCGCTGGAGAAACAGAAACCTTTCTTGGAAGTCCGCCGAGCTTTGCCTCACCCAAATTGCCAGAAGTATGCACCGAAAGCGTCGGAGTCCCGCTTACGCTGCTGTGCCTCGAAATGAAAATTGTAAGTTCTAAATCGCTAAATGTATCTGTGAGAGTTTGTGCATTGACAAGCTCGCTGTCTAGAGTTACAAGTCTGACTTTTCTGCCGTTGACGCTGGCTTCGTAAACAGGATTTTCATGAAAATTGACATCCAGTTTTTTAAGATTATAATTGGCAAGGATTTGTTTTGCAATATTCAAGCTTGCGATGTCTTTGTTTGAAGCAACCAGTAAAATTATAGTTATTCCTCACGTAGTGGTTCTTTGGCAAGTAATAAATATAGTCATGTTACAATGAAGCTGATTGGCCTAAAGAGATTAAACGAACCCGAGGAAACAAGATGAATGACGAATTCAGCTTGGAAGCAAGGTTTTATGACGAAACATGGGGAAAATATGATTATGACGCAGACATGAAGTTTCTGAACGACCTGTTTCAGAAGAAGGGGTGTAAAACGATTATTGATATTGGATGTGGAACAGGGAACCACTTTATAAGATTGAGTAAATTGGGATATGAAGTAACGGGAGTCGACATAAGTCAGGCTATGCTAGGAATAGCCAGAAAAAAGAAGAAAGAGGGAAAAATCAGGTTCATACAAGGAGATATGAGAAGACTTGGGATCATCTTAAGAGGTGAAAAGTTTGATGCTGCTATTTGTTTGGGAATGGTTTTTTCCAATTTGGAGCAGTACAGACATGTGCAAGCTTTCCTTAGTGGACTCCGTCAGATTTTAAGAAAAAATGGATTATTCATTTTTAATACGAGAAACGCGAAGAAAATTAACGAAGATTTGTTGAACAGACTCATTTTGGAGCGTTTGTTGGTGAAAGAAAGACTTCAGCTCCTTCTTTTTTTCTATAATACTCGTCACCCGCGAAATCGAAATGTGATAATCTGGAGACCAGTCTATTTGATGAAAGAAAATGGAAAAGTGGACCTGCAGATAAGAGAACACAAACTGAGATGGCACAACTTTTCCATACTGAGGAGGATGTTAATTGAAAGTAAGTTTGAGGTCAAAGCAACGTATTCAGGAAACGCAATAGAGGAATTCAACGAAGAAGAACACGCAAATATGTGGTTTGTAACAATGGCCAAGTAGAATGATAAGAACATCGATCTGGAATCAAATAAGTTCTCGGAAAAGTTTTATAACTCAAGCTATAGGTTTGGTTTAAGAAGGCGGAATAATGCACCTAATTAATTTCAAAGACTTATCCGGTCAACAACTTATGGAGATAATTGACAAAGGCATTGACATTAAGCATAATCCAGAAAAATATCGAACCATTTTGGACAGCAAATCTTTAGCCATGATTTTTCAGAAAACCTCTACGAGAACAAGAGTCGCGTTTGAAGTAGCAATGACCCAGCTTGGCGGTCACGCTCTTTACATAGACTGGAGGACGACAAACTTCGCTTTAGCAGACATATCAGACGAAACACAGTATTTGTCGCGTAATGTTGACTGCATAATGGCGCGATTGATCAAAAATGTTGATTTGCAATCTATGGCTAAGGCTTCCCGTGTTCCAGTAATCAATGGATGCGATGAAAAATACCATCCAAGCCAAGCAATAGCAGACCTAATAACCATGAAGGAGAAGAAAGGCACACTAGAAAGCGTGAAGCTAGTTTACATAGGTATACATAACAATGTCTGCAATTCGCTGGTTGAAGGCTGTACAAAAAGTGGTGTGAAAATAACAACTGTGACACCAATCTTTAATGAGCCAAGCCGAGACAACGAATTACTGGAAAACGCCAAGAAAACTGGACTATGGGAAACCACTTTGGACATTAGAAAAGCAGTGCAATACGCAGACTTCGTCTACACAGACACGTGGATCGACATGGAATTCTTCCAAGACTCAAAATTCGATGCAGAAAAAGAGAAGCGCATCAAACTCATGATGCCATACCAGATAAACAACGAGCTAGTGAAAGAAAGTAACGCCTACGTAATGCATGATATGCCCATTCACAGAGGATACGAGATAAGTGCAGATGCTATCGAAAGCCCAAAGTCAGTTATATATGAGCAAAGCAAAAATAGACTCTGTTCAGCAAAAGCGACACTGCTAAAATTGCTGGAAAAATATTAGAGATGCCAAATAGAACATGTGGAACAAGATTGCTCCTTGCAGACTTTATTATGATGAACCACATGCAGTCTTGATGAAGAAATGTGGAGGACTCGGAACCAACGAGGGGTCAAGTAAAGACCTCTCCTTTCTCCATCTGACTTAAAAGGCTTAAAGGAACTCATGGAAAAATACGAATAGTAATAAAAGTCGCAAAATTCGCAGAAGTATCTATTTCAGGATCATTTGCACGAATTTTTCCGGGTCAAACTCTTCCAAGTCTTCATATTTTTGTCCTGTGCCAATGAATAGAATTGGCTTTTTAGTCACGTATGTTACGCTGAGGGCGGAGCCGCCTTTGATATCCGCGTCAACCTTAGTCAGTATTGTCGCATCTATACCAACGCTTTTGTAAAACTCTTCAGCTTGCATGACTGCGTCGTTTCCTGTAAGCGAATCCACGGTCAAAATAGTCAAGTCCGGGTTAACGACGCGTTTTATTTTTGCAAGTTCATTCATCAGGTTTCGGTTTGTCTGCATCCTTCCAGCGGTGTCTATCAGAACAACGTTTATTCCATGGGTTTTTGCGTGGCTTATTGCATCATAAGCTACAGCTGCTGGATCTGCGCCGTATTTGTGCTTTATCATGCGTATTCCTAAGCGTTTGGCATGTTCTTCCAATTGCTCGATGGAACCTGCCCGGTAAGTGTCGCTGCACGCAAGAACAACTGAATAGCCTTTGCTATTAAACAGTTGAGCAACTTTTGCGATTGTTGTGGTTTTTCCGGTACCGTTTATTCCGACAAAGACTATGACAAAAGGTTCGCCTTTGCTGCGTTTGTTCTTAACAGTCTCCATCAAGTCTACTTTGTTATTTGTTAGCATGACCTCTAAAAGTACTTCCTGCAAGTTCTTCTCGATGACTTTTTTGCGGTCTTCAAGTCGCTTAACTTGAAAACCGTCCAGGCGTTTTTCCATTTCGTCGCAGATTCGGTCAGCCACCGGAAAGGCAACATCGTTTTCTACGAGGTTTATTCTAAATTCTCCAAGCAATGAACGGAGGCTTTCCGCCTTCAACTCAGTGGTCGTTACCTTGTTTACAAGTCCTTTCAGTCCAAATTTCAATCTTTCAAACATTTCTTGAAGTTTTCTCTCCTCTGAGCTCGTTCACTAAATTATCAAATTTTCCCCTGTCTTCGTTAATTTTCTCTAAGACTTGAGCAAATTGCTGTTGGAGAGATGTTCTTGTTTTTTCCAAGTTTTCCAATCGCTTTCGGACAATTTCTTTTGCTTCTTGCAGCGATTTCTCAATTGAAACTCCTGCGCCCATTCCGACGATTATTTTGTCTGGAGTTCCAAGTTTAGCTTTAATGTAGGTGTTGCCGCCTATTGGAACGAGAAGCTCAGAGTCTTCCTTTTCTTTTTCCAAGCCCTCCAGAGCCATGTTGGCATAGGTCATATCTGCTATAGCAGTGGCTACCATATTGATGCGGGATTGTATGTTTTCTGCTGTCTGCTCAAGAAAGCGCAATTCAACACTTAGTTTGCGGAGTTCTTCCTCGCTTTTACTCGCCAATTTTTTCTTCTCCGACGACAAGCTTTCTCAGCAACGGATTTTCTATCTCTTCAAGTGGAACCTCTTTAACATCGGCTATTTTTATGTGAAAGCGTTTTACACGATGTTTGCTACCTAATTCTGCGTAAACCTTTTCAACAGCATGCTCGGGTTTGAGGGCTATTACTTCCTTTTGGAATGTCGTTTTTAAGTTTGGCTTCTGAATCTCACCTGTAACCTTAAAGACTTTCATGTTATTCTCCTTCCTTTACAACATCCAAGGCATTCCCAATTATAAATATCTCGGGTCTCGTTGTCAAGGAACCAGCCACAGCTGTGTACCGATTGCAAATCAAACCGGCGCCAACATAGGGTACCCCACAATTGATAGTACCTACATCAACATGAACCTTCAACACATTTTCTAAAATTCTCTGCTCTGATTCCTTCAACAGTGGATGCGCCAAAACTCCTTTGTTAGTCGCGACTGCCAGCGACCCAACATAGGGTAAGCCAGCGATTTCGCATTGCACGGCTTCGACCCCTAAGGTTTCAGAAATCTGCTTAACTTCCTCCGATTTTAATCTCGGATCCAAAACTGCGCCATGATCGTTTGCCAGAACCATGTTTCCGTAAGCGGTTTTCTTGGTATCCGCCACAGCTATGTTTCCTTCAAGAACAGATTTCATTGTCTCAAGTTCTTCTTCGCGAACTAAATTAGGAAGCAAAATTCCATTAGAATTTGCGCACGCAAACGTCCCAACAAGGACCGAACCTCCAATCATCGTGTGGATTAACTTGACTCTCAGCCATTCTGCCAACCTTTCGGCTTTTTGACGAGGAACCAATTTTGGAACTACAACTATTCTATCCGTAACCAGCGAATATACGCCCAGACTTGCACTTCCAAAAAGATCGGACAGGTAAATAGTCAAAATCAGTCTCCTTCAGCCAGATAAACAGTGACGTTGCCCTCTTTATCCTTTGCAGCCCTCACTCTGATTTTTCGCGGAGGCTTCTCTATGCCTCTGCTCCATACCCTCATATTCACTTCGTTGCTAATAATGAGTCTTTTAGGCTCTTCCATCTCTTCCTCTTCTCTCTCCCTCCGCACTTCTAACTTCATGTGCTTAGTTATAAAGCTCTTAATCATCCGCATCGCTCTTGGCGCCCTTTTGTTGGGCGGCCTAATCCACACTTTACCAAGCGGAATCGTGTAGATTCTTTCTTCAACTATTTCTTCTTCTGTCTTCTCTTCCCGCGATGGCGGTTTCGCTTCTTCAACGGGAGTGGGTGCTTCTTCTGCCTCTACAGCTTCAGTTTCACTTACAACTGCCTCTTCCTCTAGTTCCTCTTCTTCCTCTTCTTTCTCCTCCAAAACTCCCTCAGCTGTTTCTTGAATTTCTGCCTCTTCCACAGTCTCCTCTGACTCTTCCGACTCTTCCTCAGTTTTCTGTTCTTCTTTCTCGCTTTTTTCTCCCATAAAGCGGTCCCTCCTACGCCTTTATTTTTCTAGTTCGCCAGTGCCTTCTTTTTGGATGTGCCCTGAATTTTCCAGCTGTTTTTCCCATAACCCAAGTCGGTACGGCTTGTCTCTGCTTCCCTGCCTTTGCTAGTCTGCGTTTTTTTGCTGCCGGCTTGTTTCTAGCCATATCTATACCCTTCTTATCCTTGTTTCCCGTTTTCGTGATTGCAGTTGGATAAGTATCTGCTTCAGCTGATCATCCGCTAGCGGTATCGACAGTTTCCCTTGTTGCGCCAATTGAATAAGTTGCAACTCTAACTGATCCGTGAACTCTGGTTTAACCATTTTCAGGTTTGCCAACCTTTGTCTGGCTTCAGGGGTCAATATATTTCTAAGTAAGGCCTGCTTCTGCAACTCCACTTGCTGCTCCCTTTGCGCTCTTCTCTGCTCTTCAGCCATCTGTCGCTGCAACGCCGAAAGTTTTCTTCTGCGAAGTTCTTCTAAGTCATTCTCAGACAACTCAACCGCCTTTCTGACGCTTTTCCAATCCTTGAACCTCTTTAACCGACTCCTTCTGGAGGTCTCCTGCCAACTCCTGCAAAAGCTTCCGTCCTTCTCGCGTTACTCTTCTTCCGCGCGTTTCAAATTTTTCAACCAAACCAGCGGCTTCCAGCTGTTGCAAGGCTTTTCGTAGTATTGCCCCACCAGCTTTGGCCACATGCCCAGGTTTGACACCGTAGTCTTTCCGCCCTCCGTACTGAGCCCTTAGTTTTTCTATTCCAACTGGTCCGTGAACATAGATCTTCCGCAACAGTGAAGCACATCGAATATACCACCATTCCGGATTTTGCGGCGTCTTCTCAACATGGGCACCAGTTTTTACGATATTAGCCCATGTGGGAGGAGTCACCTCATCCACATTTTCTTTCAGGTACTTAGCTAACCTTTCGATGAATCTGGATGCTGAGACATCATAAGGGGTTATCAAGACTTCTTTTCCTCTTAGCTTTTCCTTCAGTAAATCATGAAGCCAAATATAAAGGCTTTCACTTTTTGCGACGCTTATAAAGCATGAACGTGTGACCTCTGACTTCCACCAAAAGTGCGTCTGTTTGCTCAGCGATTCTTGAAGCAATCTCTTTGGCTTTGTCTCTTTCCAAAGCACTCTTCAGAATCTTGATTTTGACCGTTTTCTTCTTTTCTAATTGTCTCTCAATTTCCTTCAACAGTTCTTGCGAAACTCCGATTTTGCCAATCAATATGGTTGGTTTTTCTCCGCTCAGTCTGCGTTTGATGCCCCGTCTCGTTCCCGCAGTTAGTTTATCCAGTTTTCATTTCTCCGTCTTTTTCTTCAGCACTGTCCGCATTTGCTTACCGCAATTTAGACAGGTAATTACCGCATGCGGTTCTCTCCGCTGCTTTATCCGCACACGACAATTCACACCGGGTAAAATAAAGCTTTTACAATATCGACAAACCTGGCGTCTATACTCCTTGGGTAGACGAACTCTAGCTGACATGGCTATTCTCCTGGCTATTCTTGCATAACGTTGCGCCAACTCGGGGTCTTCACGAAGAGTCTTCTTTGCCAAATGGAAAAGCGTTTGAATACGTTGCATTGCCATGTGCTTTGTGGATGAATCCATTCTGTTGCACTGCACCCAACTAGTTTGAATATGTATAGCCTTGAACTTAGCTTTTTCACCAGAGAATCTCAAAGGCTAGTTCCTCTTCATAACTAGAAAGGCGATATTGCGTGCTTTTGAAAAGCCTAATTTCTTGTAAATTCGAATGGCGGGGACATTGTCTATTCCTACGAATAGGCTTATTATTTTGCCTTTTGCGGCTAGATTTGCTGCTAGCTCATTTGTGCATGCTGTGGCGAAGCCTCGATTCCGATAAGCCTCGTCTGTAAGTATGTTGCCGAGCTGGACAATTTGAGGCGTAGCCAAATGCACGCCAGCAACACTGACTATCTTACCATTATATTTAACGCAATAATATGGTCCAGCTCTAAACTGTATTGGAGCCCACGCCTTAGCGTGATGTTCAACGTAGAACTTGTTCAATAATTCAAATTCGTTCTTGCTGATTTTTGTTGCGTTTATGTTATTACATCTAATGTGTTTTGGAGGATATGCAATCATTTGCTGTTCAAAATGAGAATCCCTAATAGTCGCGTGTTCCTTGAATAAATTCGTTTCATGCGGTTGACAAAGTGAAATGAAATCGTTTGGAATTTCGTTTATCGCTTTTTTCAACAGAGCCTGCTTAATCTTGGGCTCGGCGACCCCAAAAACTATACTTGGTGTTGAAAACCCATGGTAAACGGCGCTCACACCAATTACATGGTTATTACTTGTGGCACTGTAGATGTCGCTTACTTGAAGAAGAGGTGAATAAATGTCGCCTAAAGGCAAGACGTTTGCAATAGGATTGCGCGCCAAGAACTTTCTACAAGCTCTCAGGAGGGGTTGCGATGTCACCTTTGTTATGTTCAAATATTTTTCGCCATTAGATTTTGAGCAGTGTGACAAAGGGATTAAGACAGCTAAAAACTGTTCGCAAAGAGTAAACAATCGTAAATGGGAATTAGAACCTTATCTGTTTAATTTCTTTCTAGCAAGTCTTATTTTTAGGGGCGATGTAGCTGTTATTTGAACAAGTATGCCAACGAAGACTCGAAAATCTAATCGTAAAGGTTTGCCTCCTGGTCAAGTTTCTACTCACCGACTTTTGAGATGGGGAAAGGACCATCCAGCCATAACAAGTTCTATACCAAAGATTGACCTGAAAACATACGTTCTAGAGGCGGATGGAGAGGTTGAGAATCCGTTAAGATTGAGTTGGGTGGACATTATAAAATTCCCGAAAACAGAGTCTGTGAGCGATTTTCACTGCGTTGAAGGTTGGAGCGTTCTAGGTTGCAGATGGGAAGGAGTCCTTTTCAAACACCTAGCGGACTTGGTCAAACCAAAAGAGACAGCTAAATTTGTTATGTTTGAATGCGCAGATGGATACACAACTTCCCTTTCACTAGAAGAGCTTTCAAGAGAGAACGTGCTTTTGGCTTATGAACTGAACGGAAAACAGCTCGAAGAAGGACTAGGGTTTCCACTAAGATTAGTTGTTCCAGATAAATATGCGTACAAAAGCGCAATGTGGATCACGAAAATAACTTTCATGTCAAAAAAAGAGCTGGGATATTGGGAAAAACGAGGATACAGTGACACAGCAGACGTGTGGAAAAACGACCGATTCGCAAAGTGAAAACATGAAGAACCGCTTCAAAACTACATTCAAATTCCTAAAACAATATAGGACAATCTCCTCTAATAGGTTCAACACTACCGTTGAGAAAAGTGAAGGTTTCTAGTGGGTTCAGATTTCGATTTGACCAAAGACTTCCATGAACCTGTTCTTTCAATAAGTGCTTGTAATAGCACATGTTAGAAGGTATGTCTCTTATAGCAGTCAGTAGGCATATACTTGACTGAGATGTAGCTTAGTGGATATTGAAGGGTTAATAAGAGCTCTTCCAAAGGTTGAGCAGCACATTCACATTGTCGGTGCGACAAGGCCAGAGACATTACTTTGGCTTTTAGACGAAGAAGGAAAATCACATAAATCCTTCAAAACAGTTGCGGATATTCGTCGATTCTTTCAATACCGTGATTTCCCCCATTTCATCAACATCTATAAGACAGTTTTTAGGTGCATCACACGAGAGGATCAATTTGAACGTATTACATATGAGATGCTGGAAGACGACGCGCGATGCAACGTAAGATATGTAGAGGCAAGCTTTTCCGCGCCCGATCATGTGAGACAGGGTCTTGATTATGCGTTGATGCTTGACGCTATCAATGAAGGCGTGCGACAAGCACATCAAGATTTTGGCATTGAATGCAATCTTAGAATCGACTTGGTTCGGAATTATGGACCAGACGTTGGAGTGCAGGTCCTAGATTGGATAGAGAACAAGAATGACAATATTGTCTCCATAGATATAGGAGGTAGTGAGGAAAAGTTTCCTCCGAAGCCTTTTGCGTGTGTTTATCAGAGAGCTAAAGAAATGGGTCTCCATCTAGTCGCACATGCTGGTGAGGCTGCTGGGCCTGAAAGCGTATGGGACGCAATAAATCATCTGAACGTTGAGCGCATAGGCCATGGAGTGACTGCAAGTCGAGACTCAGAGCTTGTCGATTATCTTCTTAAGCGAGACGTCACGATTGAGATGTGCCCTACCAGCAATTTAAGAACCGGAGCAGTTCCATCTCTGCAAGAGCATCCAATAAGAACCTTTTTTGACAAAGGCATTAGGGTAACCGTAAACACTGACGACCCCTCAATGTTCAACACAAACATGAACAACGAGTATCTACAACTTCATCAACAACTAAACTTCGGCATCCCTGAACTCTTCATGTTGAGTCTTAATGCTCTTGACTCGTCCTTTCTCTCAGAAACACAAAAAGTGCAGATGCGCAAATCTTTCATAAAGGAGTATCGAAGACTGACGGGTGCTCTTTGCAATCTTTAGTTTGCAAAAAACACATTGTCAACAAACGAGCGTTGTCTGCCTTTTTTTGCGGTTGGTGGCAGTGTTACATAGAGATCGTGAAAGCTTCAGTTAGTCCACGCTACGTATATTAATTACTCCATTTGATTTGATAAGTGTTTCAAAATGAGTAAAGTTGCCATTGTGAAAGGTACGAATCTGGTTGAGCCAACAATACAGTTGAAGCTGAAATGATCATCAAAGAAGTTTACGCAAGAACGATCTTGTCGAAATCGAAAGTTTTTGATTACACTATCAATCCTTACATTGGATGCGAGCATAGTTGCGTCTATTGTTATGCACGTTTTATGAAGAGATTCACTGGACACAAAGAACGATGGGGCGAGTTTGTTGATGTGAAAATTAATGCCGCATATTTGTTGCAGAACGAAATAAATAGGAAAAAAGTTGGCAGAGTCTGGATAAGTGGAGTATGTGATCCTTACCAGTTACTTGAGAAGAAATACGAAATTACAAGACGATGCCTAGAAATACTGTCTAAACATAACTGGCCCGTAACCGTTCAGACCAAATCCCCCCTCGTTCTCAGAGACGTGGACCTCCTAAGAAAAATTAAAGACGTTGAAGTTGGATTTACGATAACCACGGCCGATGATGACGTCAGGAAGATTTTTGAACCAAATGTATCATCAATTGAAGAAAGAATTGAAACATTAGAGAAACTTCACTCGCTAGGCATTCGAACTTTCGCGATGATAGCGCCAATGCTTCCAAAAGCTGACGATTTACCGGCGAAAATAGCTGGAAAAGTGGATTATGTGCTAGTCGACAAAATGAACTATCACAACGCGGACTGGGTGTACAGAAAGCACAAACTGGAATACGCGAGAACTGAAGATTACTTTACCCAAAAGAAAATTGAAATTGGCAATGCGCTTGAAAAAGAAAATATGCAATACCGCTTGCTGTTCTGAATCACCATGCGAGGATGCACCGATTGAAAAGGCACTTTGGATGAGTTGTAAACTAAGAGATTCACATGACCTGATCAAAGGAATAACGCGCGACGCATTGTTGACGCAGTCTCGGATTGTTGACGCGCGCGCTTATTGGTTTTTAATTTCTGAGCATCGCTATAGCGTAGCTGTTGCGGTTTACCGCGCTAAGGTGTTGGAATCGTGTTCACTGCATATCGTGAGGAACTGTGACTATTGCGAATGCTAGCGCAGTGTTTCCAGATTTGTCAGTAGCTTGATATGTTATTGTGTAAATGCGACCTGAGCCAGTTCCAGCTCTTTCCGTTCTAAGTTTAAAGGTGAAGCCATCTAAAATTACGATGTCGTTGATTGTATTGCCGTCACCGATGCCTTTGTCATTATCTGGTTCATTACTCGTAACGGATACTAACGTAATTGTTGGTGAAGCGTCACAAATGTCAAAGGCTGTCACGGTAGCGGTTACTTCAACATATTTGTGGTTTGGCGGCCATAATGTTTCAGGGTTGACTGACACCGTTATTTCAGGTGGTGTGGTGTCCACTACGGTGACTACGACCGTGTCGCTGCCTGTGTTTCCAGAGTCATCGGTGGCACTAAATGTCACCACATGCGTGCCCAAGCTGAATACATATGTTAAATTCGCTTCGGTGCCAAGTATAACACCATTTTCGGTCCACAAGTAGTCAAGTTCAATGTCGGCAGCATCTGTTGCATAACCATTAAGGGCGACTTCCGTTCCTTCATGGGACTCTTGCTCAACAGTTACGTCATCACCAGCATTTACAGTTGGAGGTGTAGTGTCTTGGACGGTAATATTGACTGTGTCTGTATCTGTAAATTGACCATCATTGACTGTGAGAGTCACAGTTGTTGTTCCTCGCGGAAAAGTTTCTGTTGGGTTTACCCCAGTTGCAGAACCGCCAATCCATGTCCATTCATAGGTTAACAGGTCACCGTAAGGATCATAAGACCCTGAAGCATCAAGCGTGACTTCTGCCCCAGCTGGAATTGTCTGCTCTACAAGCTGATCTGGTCCCGCATCAGCCACGGGTGGCAGATTCTGAAGCACTGTTATTGTAACGGTGTCAGTTTCAGTCGCATTATATGGTAGGCCAACCTCTACTGAGAGGGTAGCGACGAAAACTGCAGCCGCTGCGTAAATGTGAGTGGTTGTTTTTAGTATGGCTGGATCCGAACCATTAGCAGGCGGACTCCCATCACCGAAGCCCCATTCGATAGAAACTATTAAACTGTGATCAACAGAGACGCTACCATTGAAGGCGACTTCTTGACCCACATAAACTGTCTGGTCTGGGCCAGCGTCTACATGCCCATTTTGGGCTCTGATTGCAAAAGGCAGAACCAAAATGCCTATCAAAAGAAGAGCTTTCAACAACGCTTTTCTTTTCACTTTCTTATTCTCCTTTTGTTCTCCCGACTGAAATTGGCAGAACGCGCGTATAAAACGTTATGGAACTTTCCACTATAACTTTTCTCTATATGGCTTTAAATATGACATAAAAGAACTGCTGAGCCCATTTTTATGCGTGCTTCAATTCTTAAATTATAGTTGTGACAGAAGTGTAGTTGTAAATGAAGTGGAGTTATTTAATGAGCTTGGAGAAGGAAATTGTTTCGTATCTGGTCCGTTATGGAAACACAAGAGAACAGGATCTCATCAATTTCGGTGTGCAGAGATTAGGTCACTCTTCAAAGTATATGAAGAAAGTAATTGATCGAATGGTTATCAAAGACAAGATTCACCGTTTTCTGCACGAGAAGCTTAGTCCACCTGAAGTTTACATTAGCTTGGAGGAACATATTCCGAAAAGTCTGATAGAGATCGACTTTTCTAAAGCCGTAAAAGAAGACGCATTGAAAATTCTTGAGGAAGCGGCTGCAATTGCTGAGAAAAGGATTAGATTGAAACATCCTGAAGATATCGATGAAGGAGCAGTTTGATCGCTATTTCAGTTTAGCGTTGGACAAGAATAGCACTTGCCTCGTGATAATTAGCGTGACCTAGCTGTAAATGACCAGTTTTAGCTGGACAAACCCCAGAGACATTATCGCATGTAAACAAAATCAACTTATCCAATTAATATTTAAAAGAGAAACAATTCAAAACAGTTCTGAATCGCTTGGAGAAAGGCAACATGGCACGCCCTGTCATAATTGTAGAATATGATTCTCGGTGGCCAATATTGTATGAAGAAGAGAAACGTCGTGTCCTTGAGGCCATCGGACATAAAGTGGTTGCCATTGAACATATTGGCACTACTGCAGTGCCTAGTCTAGGAGGGAAACCCATTATCGACATTATGGCAGGTGTTTCTGAGTTTACTGACGCAGAGGAGTGCATTCCGCTGTTACAAGATATCGACTATAAAGAATTGACTCCTCAACCTGAGGAGCCAGACTGGTACTACTGTTTGAGCAAAGTTCACGAAAGTGAAACGGCGAAGCTCGAAAATTACCATTTGCACTTAGTGAAATTCAAGAGTGGTCATTGGGAAAAACATTTGCTTTTTCGCGATTTCATTCGGACTCATTCTGAAGCAGCTCAGCAATACTACGAATTGAAGAAGAAACTGGCTATAAAGTATGGTTCTAATCGTGTTGGATACACGGATGCCAAAACATCGTTTATCGAATCCATTATTACTCAAGCTCGCCAGAGAATGGCTCAATCTTCAACCAAAACCCAAAAACTTGAGAGTGATAGCTGACCCACATGGACGTATTGACATCTCGTGCACAAATCCCCTTTTTGGGCACGTGGTTATTGCTCCAACGCTAGACCTAGATCCAGCCTGACCTCTTTCTTCTTGATGTGTTCATTAGAATAGGCGGCGCTATCAAACCCTATCAGGTTGAAACCTTCTTTCAGATAGAAGGCTATTGCAGGAACATTGCAGGACTGTGTCTCCAAGACTAACATTCTTGCACCTTTTTCCCTAGCTATATTGGCGGCAAAATGCATTAACAGACTTCCAATGCCCATTCTTCGAAACTCTTCTTTAACCAAAAACTCCCAAATTCGCATTCTATTATTCCATTTTTCATATCCAAGCTCTATCCAACCAACTTGGTTTCCGTTTAAGACTGCAGCGAAGACTCTTGGTTCCTCAATGTGTTTTTCGAAAAAGGTTCCAGTATACTTTTTTTCCAAAGGTTTCTCAAGTGGTTTCAGAGTCAGATTTATTTTCCAAGCTTCCAGCTCGTGAACGATTGAGAGATCATAGTAGCCTGTTGTCACGTAATGAGAGTTTAAAGTGGGCAGAGAAGGATCGTCTTTGGCAAGTTCAATTATCGTAATTCTATCTGAAATGTCTCGCTTCATGTTTCGAGTTCCTTGTTCCGCATGATTCAAGAATGAAACCTCCCCCAGATTTCAATGTAGTGGTACGTCCATGTTACAATTGTAGTGAGAGCCACTAAAAAAAGTGTCAGGGGCAGGACTCGAAGCCCACTATGACCGGACACGTCACCCGCAAACTTCCTTTTTTCTTCTATGTAGTTCTTAGCGTACACAAGCTATTCTGTCCAATAGATCCATCCTTCTGGTTCCTTTTTTGCTTCCAACATGCCCTTCTTGACCCTGCGTGTCAAAGTGGCTACAACCAGATTCATGTTGCCTTCAACGGGAACTGATTTTGCCTTCAATGCTTTTCTAATGTCCTCTCGCGTTCTCTTGTTCGGCAGCTTAAAGAAACCTTCCTCTATTAAACCATCGATCGCTGGAGCCCACATTTTAGGTGCGCCCCCGCGCTCACGCCATTTCTTCCTATGTTGTTTGGCAGCTAGCTTGAATTTTGGCTTGAGAGTCTTAAGTGAGGCTCCTACGACCTCGATGTTCCTCAAGTCGCCTTCTCCGAGCCCTCGCCTCACAAATTCCTGAAGCACTGGCATCTTTTCGAGCTTCAGACCTGCAAGCGCACCTCCGACTGCTTCGACAGCCACTGCGTCTTTGCCCACTAGAAGCGTGTTCATTCGGATAGGAAGGTCGCCTGCACCGCGCCAGAAGAACGTCCCATCAAGCACTGCAAGATCTATTCCGCCTATCGCCTCATAAATGTCTGCCAAGAGCACGGAAAGGATTTTGTGATACTTCGCTTTTTTTGGAGACGGAACGCAACCGAACAGATTTTTCAGTATACTTCCTCGCTCAAAGCTACGTAATATGTGTGTGCTAACCAGCACATTGGGTTTGAAGAGTACATCTGACAGGTTCATTTCTTGACCAGCTAAAGTAACTCTTCGAGTGTTTTTCTCGTCTGAAAGATTTACAGGCGTCACTTTTTCCGTGAAGACCTTCTTCCATAGCTGAAGCCTTTCCAAGCCGTTTCCTTGGTAATTGTCTGATTCCGCCAAGAGAACCTTGGGAGCCCTGTAAAAACTGTCTACGATGGCTTTAACAAGATCAACTGACGTGTGATTGGTTGCTCTATGGCTGAAAACTCCAACCTTTACCACCACTGACGTCTCAGAAGTGTTTAACTCATCTATTCCGCCAATCTGTTGGATGGTTCGACTAAGAGCCTTTGCATCATCATCATTAGACTCAACTATAGCCACTTTCGAAGTCAAGATAGACCCTTTCTTGGACATTGAGAGCATATAGAATACTTAAATACGTTCTTGTCATAGAAATCATCCTTCAATCTTGATTGAATCAAGGCTTAGGATCTGAAGACTCATCCAATTCTCGCTCTGTTCATACGACCGGTCAAGCACCAGAACGAGTCACGATGCTTCTGCTTCCAGTTTTGATTAACACGCTATTTTTCAACATAGTGGTGTGGAGAGTAGGACTCGAACCCACTACGCGGAGATGCCTCCACAGTCTTCTGCAGCTTCTCTTTTTTCATGCGTGCATTACAATTTTGCAGGATTCTGATGCCTCAGATACCTGTAGATTGTCTCTACAATACCATAGATTGTGCTCAAAGAGAAAACGCACTGTTTCGTGTGGCTGTGCATGTCTTCAGGGTTTGCCTGTTCTGAAAGGATTGTGCTTCACATAAGTATCATATGTTTTATGTGGCAGTTCACTTACTTGACCGATTTTTCCGTATTTCCAGTCTCCAAGAAACAGCATTTGCCTCAATCTGCGCTGTCTTTCTTCATATCCACCTTGGATTAGTTCTTCATCTGCAGATGCTGCAACAACTTCCCCGACTATGATTGTGTCTTTATACCATTTCAGTTTGCACTCCATGTGCAATTTGCATTCTGCTATTCTCGGGGGTTTCACCTTTTCAGAGGGAATGGCGGTTAATCCAGCCTTCTCTATCTCGTTGACTTTAGGAGGGAAATCCACGGCTGTAACCATGACTTTCTCAGCGATCTCCTCAGATGGCAAGTTCACAACAAATTCGCCAGTGTCGACGATGTTCTCATAAGTATCATGAAATGGAAAGCAATGAAACGCTACAGCCTCCAAAGCTTTGAGAATCATGAAATTCGTTTTCAGCGCAGCGTTCGGATTTCCTTCTCTGTCGACCGTTGATATAACGACGACTGGCCTTACAATCAGCTGCATTTCTCTTTTCCAATTCAAAAGTTGAGAAGGTGATAATCCTTCAAGCGCAAGCAGCGAAACTTTCATTGCACTCACAACACCTGTGCCTATTTCATTTTATCTCTCGGAATCTTGTTGGCGAAGCGGCACCGCATATTTCCTTGGAGGGCACTTTCGAGCAGCTCTGCTTCAACTGGTTCGCCGAATATCACATCGAAGTGTACTTTCTCGAAGCCGCCGCTACAGTAGCAGAACATCGACGAGATTTTGGGTTTTCCTTCGCGTATCGCAGACCTCGCGAGTGGACAGTGGCAGGCGTAGTATCTCTTCATGGTTGGATCCTTCTCATTCAGGTACTGCATTGGCACGTAGGGTATTTTGGTCACGTAGATTCTATCATCATACCTGACACCCGTGCAGATTTCCTGGTTGTCTCTCACGAACTCGACAACCTCTGGAGTAATCTCTTGCTCGTACCATATCTCCCCATTTTTTACGAATTTCTCAAGTTCCTCTATGAACCTTTTGTGCTCGTCCTTCAGATATTCATCGATGCTGGCTGCTTTCTCGAATCTTTCCTTCCTCTCTTTGAAGGCTTCAACGGGGACTTTGTGGTAGTTCCATGTGAGAACCTTCTTGACTGTTTCACTGGGCAGCTCAGTTTCCATCCTATCCATGACTCCTTGGGTCAGTCTCGGATAGTTCTCTTGAGGTAAGCCTAGCGGGGGCAACTTGAAACCTTGATAGACTCTGCATCGAATTTCCTCCCCTGCAATAGCCGCCAACCTCTCGCCTATATCGGGTAACACGTTTCTCGCGCCTAGGATTGATGTGAAATAAACGTAGTAATCGTTCTTCTTTGCCAAGTTGCAATAGCGGGCAATCGCGACAAGTCTTTCCCAGGAGTTCTTGCCCTGTTGGATAAGCAACGAGACATAGTCCTTGAGTGTTTCCAAGTCCGCGGATTCAAGCGATACGCTCTTGTTCGCAAGATATCCTTCAAATTCCCCGATTGCGCCCACGGCGAAGTCGATGTCCTTTGTGCTCATTTTGCGTCCTTGTAGACGCTTTCTAAATTCATCTTCCAACAATATGTTCACACTCACCAAACTAACGATATGTAGCCTTCAACTAATCTGGCATAATCGTTTCGGCAATTCCATTTTGCTCCATTTTTCCTTATCACCAGCTTAGATTATGCCTCACAACGTCGAAACGATGACGAAGCCTCCTCAGAAAAAAAGCAAAAGCTACCGCTTAAAGCTTCAGCCGTCATATGACTATAGCCTGATTTGTTCATTAATTGCACTTCAACCAAATAAGAAAGTCTTGCTTGATTGTCTTTCCGATTTTGTTCAGACATCCCAAAATCCCGCGAGTGTTCATTTTCTTTGATATCTGATACTCGATGCTCTCCTCCTTGAGCTCACGTTCCAACTTCTCTATCTCACGCGTGAACCCAAAGCTTCCACAAACATACAACCTCTTCACAGCATCCCTCCAAATTACAGTCGGAGTGCCCTAGCCTCACAAAATCTTTTGATACGACTTACTGCTATTATTCTTTCTTGTGTGACGAATGAACAAGGAAATAATAGTCTCAACAGGAGAAGAGCTTAAACTGAGAAAGTCTTTTGAGTTTGGAGCTTACCTATTGATCACTCATTATCTTGCGAAAAACTATGGCATAAATGAGCTTGAAAGGTTTGCAAGGTTCTGGGCAGAAACCGCTGCTTCGCCAGACAGAAAAAGCCTAGTCGCAAAATCTAAACAAGAATTTCTTGAATCTGAGGCTAAAATAGAAAAAGTATGGGTAGGAAGAAAAACCGAGAAATTGGACGTTGATGGATACGTCGGCGTCGTGGAGAAGTGTCCAATCAGATCGATGAGTAATAAATACCGTGAAGATTTACCCTCTGATTACTTCTGCGATCACATTTGCTCTATCATCTATCCTCATGCCTACAAACTGCTCGGGTTTAAGAGCAACATAGAAAAACTAGACGAAGGTTGTCGATTGGTTATACAATGTTGACTGTGGTGTGTTGCGTTGGACGCTCAAATGGAAGAAACATTGAAGAATCTTCTGGCAAACAATTTTGAAGCTAAATTTGCAGAAAACAGGGATGCAGTGAAGCAGATTGTTTTCAGTTCAATTTCAAAGGATGTAATTGTAGGCGTTGGAGACTCGGCCACAGTCCGCCAACTCGAGATTGTAGAAGAGTTCGAAAAGAAAGGATTCAGGGTCTTGAACCCATTCTCAAAGGAGTTGACTACTGATCGTGAAAAGACTATGGTTCGTGATAACATCTCAAGGCAAATCTTTTCCTGCGATGTGCTCGTGTGTGGAACCAACTCTGTTACAAGGGACGGAAAACTTGTCAACATAGATGCTGTTGGAAATAGGGTTGCTTCTATGATTTTTGGTCCAAGAAGGGTTTTCATAATCGCAGGCAAAAATAAAATTGTGAAAGATGTTGACGAAGCTCTGTGTCGAATCAAGAATGTCATTGCACCTTTTCATGCAAGAACCAAAGGATTTGCAACTCCATGTGCGCAGACTGGAAAATGCAGTGACTGCAGCGCACCCAAGAGAATCTGTAGCATAGTCTCGATCATCGAAAAAAGACCTTGGCGCACCGAAATATCAGTCATTCTGGCGAATGAAGACTTGGGACTGAGTTGGGATGAAACGTGGCCTGAAGATCGCATCCGCAGAATAAAATCGAATTATGAAAAAGTGACTTGGGTATTCGCAAGTGCTGAGACAACGTAGCACGCGCGCTACTTTAAGGAACCATGTATTGAACCCACCAGAAATACTTCGCCTCATGAACTTTCAGGTCTGACGTTTTGGGCGACAAGAGGCGCCTTAAAGTATCACTGCTATAATAATTCTTGAGTACCTCATACTCCGATCCGTCTGATGCCTTACGCAACTTAAACGTATCCTCAATTCCTACCTTTGTAACCAGCTGCCCTCCGATTCCGGGTACGTAGACATTATCAGCCATGAACACCACAGCGGTCTTTCCCAGTTTTTTATGAAAACCATGCAGAAATTCATCGATCCTCGCTTTTGGAACATGGGAGAACCAGAAGTTAGCCAGCCCAGCGTTGAATTCGTCGGAAACTTCTGCCAACGCATATGCATCGCCGCGGCGGTACTCTACGTTAGCGCTTCGCACTTTTCTCTTTCGGGCTATTGTAAGCATTTTTTCAGAGATATCAATCGCAACGATGTCCCTAGCAACCTTGGCAACAATCTCAGTCCAGAAGCCCGTGCCACAAGCAACCTCTAAGAGCCTGCGACCAGATAATGCCTTTGCCATCGCATCAGTTACAGCTTCAAGTTCCCTTCTCCACTCAAGATCACTTCTCATGTACATGTCATCATATACATTTGCCTGCTCATCGTAGTATCTACGCAGTGCTTCATCAAATTGAGTCATAGCTTGCCATATTTCGTGTTCGCAGATGTTTGAAATAAAATTTCCGCGTTCTATAACATGACCGTGAAAGACGTCGAACTCTCGGGTCAATAACTAAAATGCTAGCAACACCTAGTCGTTTCAACCGCAATCAAGCCAATTTTCACTCGCAAAATGACGTACCCAGAAAAAGTTTGAACCGACAGTTTGAAGAGCACTTTTACCGGCAAACGGGTGTTCAATTCTTAACCCCCGCACAAGGCTTCCACAACGTCCTAAATTGAGTTTGTTCGGCTTAAAAAGCTCATAATAGGCTTTGATTTCAAGTGCGGGGGGTGGGATCCCCATCCAAATTTACCGGTAAAATGCGCCAAAAGAACGATCGGAGAGTTTGAATCCCTTGTGAGACTAGAGACCATTCAATGGCCAGAATCATTCAAAAGTAGGCAAGAAAGGATCATACCCAACTGAATTCAAGTCCATTCTGTTATGCCGCTTACCATGATTTCCTTGTTCGATCTCGAGTATTGATTGTGGCTTCATAATTGTTTTATCAAAGTAGAACTGCTTGTGCGAATGCTGGCTTTCAGGTACCTGAATTACAGAAGTGGATTAGATGACTGAACATGTTATGGAGTCTTCTGTCGAAGTCACGGTTGATTTGAACAGGAAAACGCCGATTCGTGTCTTGCATGTTGATGATGAACTCGGCTTGTTGAAGATAGCTAAACGATGCTTAGAGATGCAAGGACCATTTCAAGTTGATACAGCATCTTCTGTCGAAGAGGCTATGGACAAGATGATGAAGGAAACGTACGACGCAGTCGTTAGTGACTATGTCATGCCTGGAAAAGACGGAATTAATTTTCTGAAAGAATTGCGAGACAGTGGCAACAATATACCGTTTATCATGTTTACAGGAAAGGGCAGAGAGGAAATAGTAATCAAAGCATTGAATCTTGGCGCTGATGGGTATTTCAGCAAGATTGGCAGTCCCGAAACAGTTTATGGCGAATTGGCGCATGGTGTATGCCAGATCGTGGAAAGCAAAGAAGCAAAGGAAGCCCTGAGAACAAATGAAAGCTATCTGAGAGCAATATTAGATTCTATGCTTACTGGACTATTAGTCATAGATGAGAAAACGCACAAGATTGTCGATGCAAATTTCCATGCTCTAGAAACGATAGGCGCTTCCAGAGATGTTATCGGAAAAATATGCCACAGATTTATCTGTCCCGCTGAAAAGGGAAAATGTCCAATCACTGACTTGGGCCAGACCATAGACAAATCAGAGCGGATGCTGTTGAGAGCGGATGGACAGAGGATCCCGATTCTCAAGACAGTTACAACGATAATACGGAGAGGTCGCAAGTATCTCATAGAGAGCTTTATCGACATCACCGAACGCAAGAAAGCAGAGGAAATGCTGCAGAAATCTGAGGAAAGTTTTGGGACTTTGATGGAAGAAGCTCCCATTGGTATATGCAATACCGATCTCAAGGGAAAAATCACTTATGTTAACAGAAGATTTGAAGAAGGCACAGGCTATTCGCGTAAGGAGATCGTCGGGAAGAACGGTTTCAAGTTCGGTATAATGTCCAATGAAACATCGAAGTTACTCACGAAGCGGATGAAAGATAGATTAATGGGAAAACCCGGTCGCATTTTAGAGGGTCGGTTCAAGCGCAAAGATGGAGAGTGGATGTGGGCGGAAGTAGAGGGTAGATTAATCAAGAAGTTTGGGTTTCCAGTCGGCTTCCAACTGACTGTAAGAGATATCACAGAACGAAAGAGGGCGGAAAAAGAAAGGAAACGTTATGAGGAAAAGGTTTCTGGGTTGAACATTCATAGTTGGAAATTGAACCTGGCGAAGAGTATGGAGGAAATATACCGGCTGACCATGGATGCCGTGGAGAAAACATTGGGATTTGAGATTGCATTTTTTATGGTTGTGGATAAAGACATGCTTCGCCTTGTGGATCATCGTGGATATCCAGGATCCTTTTCGATTAGGCTACCACTTGACTGGATTAAAAGAAGTGTAAGTGTTAAGGTGGCGAAAACCGGCCGATCGATCATTGTTCCGGACGCGGAGAAGGAAGATGCTTGGGTCAAATTCATGCCTGGCATTCGTTCCGGACTCGACGTACCTGTCAAGATTGGAAATAAAGTCCTCGGAGTTATTGGAGTAAATAGCAAGGAATTGGATGCTTTCGACGAAAAAGATCAAGAGCTACTCGAAATCTTGGCGTCGCATGCTGCAACTGCGATGAGCAACTTGGAGTACGCTAAAAACTTGGAGATGCACGCGCGGGAAATTCGAGAGAGTCAAGAGAAGTTTGAACGGTTATTTATGAACAATCCTGAGGCAGCAGTGCACCTGGATTCGAGCTTTCACATTTTGAACATCAACCCACGTTTCATAAGGCTTTTCGGTTACTCTTTAGATGAGATTAAGGGCAAACACATCAACGATGTTATAGTGCCAAAAGACAAGATGGAAGAAGCGGTTGCCTTCGATGAAAGAGCAAGCAAAGGGGAGATCTATCATGAAGACACAATTAGAAAGAGGAAAGACGTAAGTTTAGTTCCCGTTGCTTTTTCTTGTGCTCCTATAATCGCCGAAAATCAAGTTACAGGTCATATAGCAGTCTACAAGGATATTTCTCAGTTGAAGAAAGCCGAAGAGGAATTGAGACAGGCATCAGAAAAGCTGGCGAAGACGAATGAGAAGTTGCGTGTCGTCGGTGGATTGACTAGGCATGATGCTCGAAACAAGCTCAGTGTTATTACGGGTAATGTTTACTTAGCGAAAAAGAAGTTGGCTGGCTACGATGAAGTTCTGAATAATTTGAAAGAGATGGAATTGGCTGTTGCACAGATGATAGGGATTTTCGATTTTGCCAAGGCTTACGAAATGTTAGGCGTTGAAGAATTGCGATATACGGATGTGGAGAAAATGGTTGACGAGGCGGTTTCGCTCTTTTCAGATTTGAAGGGTGTAAAGGTGATTAACAACTGTCGTGGACTGACGGTTTTAGCGGATTCGTTGCTGAGACAGTTGTTCTACAATCTTGTCGGCAACTCGTTGAAGTACGGTGAAAAGATAAAGACGGTTACCGTGTACTATGAAGAGATAGACAAGGATAAGCTTAAATTGGTTTATGAGGACGATGGCGTAGGCATAGCTGAAACAGAAAAGAAGAAGCTTTTTCAAGAAGGCTATGGAAGAGGCACTGGGTATGGGTTACACTTGATAAGGAAGATGTGTGACGGCTATGGTTGGAACATTCAGGAAACGGGCAAGGAGGGCGAAGGCGCCCAATTCACCATAACAATACCAAGAATTGGTGAAAAAGGAAATAAACTACAGCATTACCTGACCAGCGATCATAAGAACACAAAACGAGAATAGAAATACTTCTTTTTACGCTAGCGCTACCTTTTTCAACACAGTCTGCAAGGAAGCCATGGAGAAAGATGTTGAAATAGATAAATTTAAGAGTCCCAATCAGAACCTTTTAGCAGAGCCTACAGTTTGGTCTAGTTTAAGATAAGCTCGAATAAAAGCACCTTTATGGAACACGTGTTTATTCCCTTAGCACGGTCTCGATAGCCCGCTTATATTATGACCCGTGATTAGGAATGAAAAAACTTCCCAAACGCTTGTTTACATAGCGAAAAATGCTAGTGAAGTTTACTGTTCTTATTGCTTTCTTGCAAGAGTTTGTCTACAAAGCGAGAGTGGATATTGATGTTTGAACGAGTGAAGCTATCCCGAAAACACCTAAATCAAGCGATTTTACCGGTAAACGGGTGTTCAATTCTTAACCCCCGCACAAGGCTTCCACAACGTCCTAAATTGAGTTTGTTTGGCTTAAAAAGCTCATAATGGGCTTTGATTTCAAGTGCGGGGGGTGGGACTCGAACCCTCCCCATAGTGGAGATGTCTCCCGCAAAACCCCCTTTTTCTATTTTTTTGGAACCATGTCGTATTTTCTGGTTAATTCGGGCGAGGGTTATTTATGATGGGCAAATTTCTTTCTTAGTTAAAACTCATTTTGTTGGCTCTGTTGCAGTGGAATTGCCCAATAGCTGAAGCTGTCGCCTTTCACCCATTTACCGCCTAAACTTCTTACAATATCGTTAATTTCATTCCACTCAGTCTTCAAGTATTGGTTTGGCTTGACTATGACGTATTCTCCGTCTACGGTGAAACTTAGCAACTCGTGCTGCTCTGGGCTGAATTCTTTTTCTACTGCACTTGTGTCTTGACTTGGCTGAATCGGCGTTTTCTCTGTGGGCTTAGATTCAGGTTTGGTGCTTGTTGTGGGTTTAGATTCGGCTTTGGGGTTTGTTGTGTAGATTACATGGAATTCTGGAATTGGATAGGATTCTGCAACGTCTTCAAAACTGTCGCTTCTTATGATTGCTGATACTTGCTTGGAAAACAAGTCGTACTTAATGTCTAAAAGTTCAATATCGTCTGGCAGGTTGGAGGTGAAAGGTACTGCTTTTCCTTGCAATGTTTCTGTAAGGAAATCAGGGGGTAGTTTTATCATTCTCATTTTCATGGTTTCAACCACTCAGAATTGCTTTTTTAACTGGTGACAAATGACTTAAAAGTGTTGTTCACAGAGTTACTGGATAATGTGTGTCTCATTTATAATTCGATACTCTAATTTAGAAAGGATTTAGTGCAGCCTACGCCTAAGCACTTTTTGGGAGGTGCTCATGAATGTTTGAGGAAGAGGACGTTGAAGATGACGAAGGTTGGGACGAAGAAGGAGACGAATGGCAGTAACAGCTAACCCTGGTTCGTGTTGGTTGAAAAAGAATTTGGTCTTTGCTTGTCTTTTTGTTGCCTATTTCTTTTTAGCGTGTTTTGCAGGAAGCGAAACTTGCTTTTTCTGTTTCCTTTTCATTTCCTTTTCTCTTTGCAATTGCCTATGCTTTTCTAGGCCTGCAACTTTGTCTTTCTTGCTTTTAGGCATATTTTAATCACCAAATGGTATTACGAGATTATTGAAACTATATATAAATAATGCTATCTTCTTCAGTGGCAAGAGGGATAATCACCAAAGAGAGAGAAGCATAAGAAGCTAACTTGAAATTTTGCCGATGCCGCTTCTGTACATGCTGTTTCTTGTCTATTTAGGACCCTGAACTACACATGGCGGCTTTTGGCAGCAATAAAGCGGAGCATTCTGAGAATTACAGGAGAACTCATGACAGGGTAGAATATGGATAGACTAAACGTGAATAATAGAAAGCATGTGAGATAGATAGCATAATTAGGGTTAATTTCGAGTTTAGGACAAATTTCTATCTTATAAGGTTCTATAGTGTTATCGCTGTCTCTTTTTTGCGGTGTCTCTTGGGCACAAGAACATCAAAAACACCCTCATCTACGTACATCTGGCAGAAGCTTTGTTCAAGGACCAGCAGGAATACGTTTCAAAAGTAGCCAAAAACGAAAAAGACGCCTGCGCCTTAGTGGAAGCAGGCTTCGAATACGTCTGCGACTTTAACTATCACAAAATCTTCCGAAAAAGCAAATATTAAACGCTAACATCGCCCGGACAGACCCCCCGGCAATTTCAACATGGTAGTGCGGGGGGTGGGACTTGAACCCACGGAGGCCTACGCCAGAGGATCTTAAGTCCTCCCCCTTGTCTTAGGCTTAGTTTGTCTGGCCGCCTATTTAGACCTGGCTCGGGTACCCCCGCCGTTCGCTCTTAGTGTTTGAAAACGTCTCTCGTAGTTTAAGTTTTTTGCCTGAAGATACATTTAAGTTAAAATTCAAGTTTATCTAGCTACTAACGGAGTGGGCGGGTAGCTCAGTACGGACAGAGCACCGGCCTCCTAAGTCGGCGGTCGTGGGTTCAAATCCCACCCCGCCCGCCAGAGATGCACCCAATACCATAAAAAATAGTTTATAGGGGTCACTTGCGATTTCGAAAAATCTGGTTTCCATTGTGATCGCAGACGTATTTGAAGACTCCTTCAATCAGCGCGCGCCAAAAAGATTTTATCGCGAAAAAACCTCAAATCATTATGTTTTTCAGATGATGAAGACGAGCAGGAATTGGAACATTCCGGCCGTAATGACAGTCAAAAGGTTGCTGACGAAAACTACTCATCTTAATCGTTTGCATTTCCTTGATTACAAGACGCAGTTGTTCTTGTCTGTTGCCACTACTTCTGGTTCTATCCTGTACGTTGCAACGTGAAACCTTATGCTGATGGAAACAAAAGGCGCCTCGTATTTTATGATCGCGGTCTCGACAGCCGACGCGATGTATTTGATTCTCAGGGCAATCTAGTAGCACAAGCTGGTCTTGGCTTGACACTAGATTTGCCTATGATTAGGGTTTCAATATTTGACGCGTGCTAAGGCTTAATACGTATTAATACCTATGATTTCTGACTTTGTGGTGTTTGGTTTGAAGGAGTATGATTTTATAGTCATTGGCACTGGCTCAGCGATGGAAATAGCAAGCGCTTTGCTTGAAGATAATCCCAGCATGAAAGCTGCAGTGATAGATAAAGATGAGCCGGGAGGCATTTGCCTAACTCGCGGCTGTATTCCGTCAAAAATACTTCTCTATCCTGCAGAATTAGTGAGGACGATTGAAAGAGCCAAAGAGTTCGGAATATCCGTCGAGTTAAAGAACGTAGATTTCCAAAAGATAATGGATAGAATGAAAACTCTGATTCACGAGGACATAGACAAGATACGGCAAGGACTCTCTCATTCAGAGAACTTGGACTACTACACTGCCGTAGCCGAATTTGTTGCTCCATACACGTTGAAAGTTGGCAACGAAACCATAAAGTCCAAGATGATTTTCCTCTGCACGGGATCGAAACCTACAACACCAAAAATAGAGGGACTAGAAAAAATCGCCTATCACACTAGCGACACAATCTTGAAGCTGGATCATCTGCCTAAGAGCGTCGCTATAATCGGAGGAGGGTACATCGCCGCTGAATACGGACACTTCCTTGCGGCAATGGGATCTAAGGTCACCATAGTCGGCAGAAACCCCCAGTTCATTCCGGAAGAAGAGCCTGAAGTGTCCGCTTTAGCTAAGAGGGAGTTGCAGAAGCACATGACAATTATCACCAACCACGAAGTACGCAGGGCAGAAAACACTGCAAATGACAAGAAAAAGGTAATTGCGGTCAACAGAGAAACAGGAAAAGAAATAGAAGTCATTGCCCACGAAATGCTTGTCGCATCAGGAAGAGGTCCAAACACGGACATACTGCACCCGGAAAAAGCTGGAATCAAAACGGATGAAAAAGGATGGATTCTTGTCAATGAATTTTTGGAAACGTCACAGCCTAACATCTGGGCGCTTGGTGATGCAAACGGCAAGCACTTGTTCAAACATGTTGCAAACTATGAGGCTATGATCGTCTACTACAATGCAATCGAAAAGAGAAATGTCAAGGTCGACTATCACGCTGTGCCACATGCTGTCTTCACCCACCCAGAAATAGCAAGTGTCGGATTGAGAGAGAAAGAGGCAATAGACAAGTACGGCAAAGAAAATGTCCTCATAGGAATCCAAAGATACGAAGACACCGCCAAGGGAATGGCAATGGGCGTCAAAGACTACTTCGTGAAGGTCATAGTGGAGAAGAGTACATACAAGATCCTAGGCGCACACATAATCGGACCTAGCGCCTCCGTTCTCATACAAGAAATAATAAACCTCATGTACACAGCTGAGCAGAGCGCGCGACCACTTACGACCGCAATGCATATTCATCCCGCGCTACCTGAAGTCGTGGCGAGGGCCTTCCGTTCACTTATGACGCTCGAACGGTATCATCACACTGTCGAGGAGCATTTTGGGCTTCCCGTAAGCTGACACACAGGTAATCTCCACACTCCTTTCGGCAGTATTATTAAGGAGCAAGCAAAAGTCATGCGGACTAGGCGTACACTATACTTTATACCTTCAGCTTGCCCCAGTGCAAATCTCGCGCACAAAAGCACTGGATTAATATACTTGGCGACGTATCCATTTGCAACAGTTAGGATTATTTAGAGGAAAAGTTCGACCGTATTCACTTTTTCTCTGATTGTTCTGACTAATGCGCTTGTTTCCGCTACCTGGAGGTGGAAAATTGGGTAAAAGGAAAGTCATCAGCGAAGAATCACTCGAAAACATGGTGTTGCCAGCTGGAAATGATGTGCTCGGTGTGGCCATTAAAATGCTGGGTTTTGACAGAATTTTGGTGAAGTGCCAAGACGGCAAAGAGCGACTATGTAGGGTTCGAGGCAAGTTGAAGAGGCGGGTTTGGATAAGAAATGGAGACGTTGTCTTGGTTTCTCCTTGGGAATTCCAGTCGGATAAGCGCGGAGACATTTTCTGGCGGTACAGGAAGAATCAAACTGAATGGTTAAGAAGCCATGGCTACCTTACAATGTGAAAGTAGGAAGAAAAAACCAAACGTCTCGATCGGGCTAATTTTCAAGATCCTCAGGTTTTCAGGATTAAATATTGTGAAAAATGAGAGGTGTGGGAGAGGGTTCCACACGGTGCACGTGCTCTATAGGCAACTATGTTATGCTTTCCATTATGGCGAATTGATTGCCTTCTGGGTCAACGGCTAGAGCCCACCAACATATCCCTGGAACTCGCGTCTTCGGAACAACAACCTTCCCGCCTAGGTCTTCAATCTTCTTGGCGTATTCATCTACGGATTCGACGAGAATATAGTTGGTTGGTTTGTGCTGTGGGTTTTGTTTCTTCATCATTCCTCCATTGACGCCTGGCCTGATTGGCTCGCCTTTTTCGTCAACTGGGACAGTACTGATCGTCCAATACTCCGAAGGTCCAGGCCACCGTTCAATCTTCCATCCGAATAGTTCAGTGTAGAATTTCCTGAGTTGCTCTACGTCGTTAGCAGGAATCTCGAAATGCGCGATCGTATGATCTACCATGGTTTACATACCTCAGGCTACAATAAGATCACTGGTTTATAATTCTTCGGAAAAAGCAAACATTGCACAAGCAACAAAAGGGTTTATAGAAGACTGTGGATGGGTCGGTATCTGGTATCGGTTCAGGCTTTCCTCCACTTCAGCTCCTCATTTTCTTTAAATGCCAATCTTTTTCCTTTTTTCTTCGATGTGATTCAAGATTGCATCTACAGCCTTAACCACATCTTTTTCCACACTCAGCAAGCCAGAAGTAACCTGTTTGCAGTCTTGCGTGAGTAGTCTTAACAGATTTGGCGCTCCTGTGACAGTGGGCACAGGATTGACATAAGTGTAGAGTCCCAAGGCCAGAGCAAACACGGCATCTATTGTTGCCTTTTGTTCCATATATTCAGGTGCCACAGCAGCTACAGGTAAATCTGGTATTGGCACGCCGAGCGCATCGGAGATAGCCTTTAGCAGATCAGCAAGTCGTCCCGTGTCTGTGCATGTGCCATAGCTCAGAACAGGAGGAATGTTCAACTTTTCACATATGCTTTTCAAACCTGAACCTGCAAGTTCTTTGGCTTCCAAATTGCAAAGACCGGCAACCTGCATCGCGCCGTTGCCGCATCCCAATGAGAGGACAAGAACATCTCTCTTGATAAGCTCCTTAGCCACGTTCACGCTGTGCACATCTTGACCGAAATCTCTCAAAGTTGTACATGAAACAAGACCTACGACTCCGCGCAATGTGCCATTCTTTATGGCTTCCAATAGGGGATCAAGTGTGCCCCCGAGAGCAGCAAGAATGCTTTCAGAGGAGAACCCGACCACAGCATCTTTCAAAGGCAGTCCAGTCATTGGCTTCACTGACGCCCTACGAGCCTTGAAGTTGTCAATAGCCATTTGCAGCAGTTGCGCAGCCTGTTCACCGGCTTTCTCAGGCTGATAATTGACTCGATCTTCAATGCCTTCAAAAGCAACAAGTTCGCTCACAGGCACAAGCTTGAACTTGTATTTCTGAGCGTACAAAGGGTCAATTGGCATTGAACAATTCATGTCAGCCACGAAAAGGTCGACGCATCCGCTAGCCAATATCGCCTCTTGCGCAATCCAGTTTCCAGTGAAACCATAAAAGATGTCATCCATCTCCCATCGCTGAATCATTTCTTGGCCTGTTTCAATGTTGGCAATGACACGCAAACCTTTTGCTCCCGCAGCCTTTGCTTTCTCTTGCCATTCGGGCTTCCTAGCTAGTTGAACCATGGCAAACCCCAGAAACGGCTCATGACCGTTTGGCAACACGTTTACATAATCCGGATCTAACACACCTAGATCTACGCGCATCTTGTGCGGTCTTGCTATGCCATACATTATGTCCTGACAGTATTCGTTGATGATCTGGCTTTGGTATGCCATCGCTATACTCAGACGCATTGCTTTCAGAGCTAGACTCACGTAGTAACCATCAACGTTTGTAAGGCATGAACTCGTAGACAACATCATTTCACTGTAAATCCCGCCTGGAAAAATACCTAGCCTACGCCATACCTCTTTGCGTTCTTGTGGAGCCAAGGCTTCCACGATCTGACTCGGCTCATAGTACTTCCTGTTGAAGTCTACTTCCGCAAAATCACATAGTCTAATGGCGATGTCATTGTCCAATCCTGACGCATCTATTCCAAGTCGCATGGCTAGACTTCTTAATTTGTCAGTTTCCCTTATTCCGAAAGGCGTCTGCCCTTTTGCAGTGGCCCGGAGGGTTTTGACTGTCTGATCCGTGTGGTAGTGGTACGTGGACGCGCCCATGACGTTTCTGAGCAACATCATCCTCATTGCCATGCCATCAGCGGTGATCCCACAGACTCCTCTCTTGTCCTTTGACGCATCTGCACGGCACGGACCATTAGAGCAGAGGTCACATCTGGCTCCGCTCATGCAGAAAGGACATCTTTGGTCAGGATTTCCTCCGAATCCTTGCGCTTCGTAACGATCCCAGATGTTGGTCATGCCGTCTTTCTTAATTTTTCCATAGATTCTTCGAACAGATTCGTGATAAGATATTCTATCTTCTTCCACGCCTATCAACCATCTCTCAATTACGACAAGAATGATAATAAATGCTATGCTACACGGTCTATTTAGATAGAAGTACCGTGCGCCAGCTTACGAAAGACAGCGTTACGAAGTAATAGCTACTAACCTCAGAAGAAACATTGAAGCAATTAAAAAGAAAGCGAAAAGATTCGAGAAAAAGACGCGAGACCTGGCGAGCCAAGAAAAAGAAGATAAATAGTTTTGGAACTTATTATTTCTAGTAGAAAGCAGCTGTAAAAAACATCGACTTGAAAGTCAAGGTTGGTGCAGCCTTTGGTTCTTACGGGTGGAGTGGCGAAGCCCCAAGATTGGTTATTGAAATCATGAGAAACAAGTTTGGAATGTAAGTGACTGAACCGCCATTAATAATTAGGCATGAGCCTGACTCAGCTGGACTGGAAAAATGCGCAGAATTCGTAAAAGGAAATGCCGAAAGACTTATGCACACAGCTTAGCATGTTCTAGAGTGAGGTGAGCCCATGAAATCAAAAGGCGAATTGACAAATTTTCTTAAGGCACAGATAGAAGTTGAAAATGAAATTGTGGACTCATTGAATAACGCTCTAGTTGACATAAAAAACCCACCTGTCAAGGGAGTTCTGAAAGGAATATCCTTGGATTCTATTAAGCATGCAGAAATGTATGCTGCAGCCACTGAATTGCTAACAGGCGTGTCCCGAGCCCTTTCGCAGGAAAACCTCGACAAGCAAAAGGCACAGGTGGAAAAGCACATACGCTTGGAAGCGGAGCTCATCCAAAAAATCAGCAAAGTGTTGCCCACCGTTGAAAACGAGAAAGTTAAGCTTCTCTTAAATGCAATCTTGGAGGATGAAAAAAGACACCATCAATTACTGAAAATGGTATTAGATATTATTGTCAGAGGAGAAACCATAACAGAAGAGGACTGGTGGGAACTTCTCTGGAAAAACGTTCCGTTCCACGGGGCTCCCGGAGGATAGTCCCACACACTTTCAATCGCTAGATCATCATGTATCCTAGAAAACAGTTGATACATAGACCAGAAATGGCAAATACCTAAGGATTTTCTTCTGTCTAGTTAATGACTTATAGGTTCATTCAAATGAACCGTCTCGCATAAAGCTGATAGAGTCTGAAATAGCATGCATCAGATTCAAGAAGAACCAAAGGAAAAATCTCCCAAAACCAGAGAATCGTCATCAATAGAAAGCCCAAAGAATAGTTAAAGGAGAAAAGAAATGGATAACAATATAGCTATAAGGACGATCGTTCCGATTCTTCTTCTAATAGGAATCGGCTTTCTTTCAAGAAAAATCGGAATTTTAAAATCTGGCGATGAACGAGTATTAAGTGCTTACGTGTATTTTTTCGCGTTGCCAGCGTTGTTTTTTGTTGATTTGGCTGAAATTGATTTCACTGCACAGAATCTCACGTTCATTCTCGTAGGAATAATACCCATCTTCTTGGTGTTAGTTGTTTACACTATTCTTTACCTCTTATCTAGATTCTCGAGAAACACCTTCTATCTGCTTATCATAAGCACAGTTTTTGGCAGCTTAGCCTTCTTTGGCCTACCCTTCATAATGTTTGCTTTTCCAGCAGAGATTGAATTGGCAACACTTTCTGCGGCGTCCATTTCCATTATCAGCGTGCCAATTTCCATTACAGTCTTGGAATTGTACAAACTTGAAAAATCCACTGTGTGGGAAGGAATAAAACGCGTTACGAAAAGGCTTTCCAGAAACCCATTGATAATATCAATCCTGTTGGGTGTTGTCTTCTCGGTTGTTGGAATAGAAATTCCTTACCCCGTAACAGCTTCTTTGCGCATGTTGGGAGGCACCACCTCAACGGTGGCGATTTTTATGCTTGGGGTCTTCTTTTATGGAAGGAAATATACCAACTTGGCAACAGCCTTCAAGTTGAGTCTGTTGAGAATGTTATTTCTGCCTACATTAGCCATACTAACAATCATGTTGTTTGGTTTGGGCGGCTCTCAAAGAGCTATACTGCTGGTTATGCACGCTGTGCCTGTCGCAATCTCAAACATAGTTCTTAGTGAACGCTATAATTTCTACAAAGAGACTATTGCATCTCTGATTTTGATCTCTACGCTCGGAGCAGGGTTATACCTTAACCTGTGGCTTCTGTTATTCGGCTATGGCTGAGCGAAATTATGATTACAAGTCAACTACGGAATTAGGTCATTGAGGAAAGAAAGGTTTAATTTATTCTGGAAGTCTATCCGACGAGGAGAAAAGCCATGACTAAAATAGTAGTCAACTATGCCAAGTGCATCGACCATGATAAAATCTGTGTGGAAACTTGGCCTTTTCCTGTTTTTCTGAACGAAAAATGAAGAAGCCCCGTGTTGTGAATGAAGAGGACTTTATTGTATGTAGGACATGCTAGGTGAAATGTCCATCTCAAGCCATAGAAATATCGGCTTAGCACCCTTAGAGAACCCTTAGCAAATTGCGTTTCCTATTCCTTATTTTCACTTTTATAGCAATTCCTTAAAATAAAAAACTTTAATAGATTAGATTATATATTCCGTAAAAGCTAGGTTGGAGCGGGTCTAGATGGAACAGAGAGAAAAATTGATTCAGCTCTTAAAACAACAGATCAAAATAGAAAAAACGCATGTTGACCGTATTACTGAAATGGAAAAGAGAGTCGGCAACGCTGCTGCAAAACTGCTTTTGCTTGAAATGCGACTAGATTCACAGAAACATGAGGGCATTTTAACAGGGATTCTCAAGACGCTCAAGGGAATTTCTCCATCTCAGGCACTTTGGAAACATAAAATCGAAAGTTATGTAGATCCTTTTGTAGTGAAGAGAGAACTTGAGACTCACGTGAAAATGGAGACTGATGTTTTGGCTCATGTCGAAGAAGAGATGAAACATACAAAAGATGAGGGCCTAAAATTATTATTGCAGCACATTGCAGATGACGAAAGGAAGCATCATAAAATACTTGAGACGATAGTCAAAAATGTATACAAGATCAATCCATGACTTGAGTTAGACTCAGCTTGCTAAGAGCGTGCTTCGCTTTCTTACTGTTTTTGTCGTTGGAGCTGAAAAAACATCGAAAGGAATAGGTCGATTTCCTTAAAAGCGTTCTACAATCGTTACAGGTACGGCTTCTTTCTCTTTCCTAATGTGTATCACTTGAGAAGTGCCCGATATCAACGCTTCTTGAGCCTCCGTGTCTCCAACAAGCTCTAGAGCTGTCCTTAGGGTTTCCGATACTAATCGGCGTATTCTCAGCAATGCAACGGATAATTCGATGCCTTTGGTAGTTAACGTGTAAAGTTTCGGACTTTTTCGGGCGAAAACCAGTTTCTTTCCTTTCAATTTTCTCAAGTATTTGTATGTTCTTCTTAGCGAGATTTTGGCGTTTTCTGACAGTTTCCGTGCTGAAACTCCTTCGAGCGAAATGTTTTCATATACTTTTCTTTCGGTTGGAGAAAACTTCGCCTTTTTTGGGTCTCTTTTCGTTCTAAAATAGAACACATAGTCTTTTTCTTTTGTTGTCTCTATTAGTCCGGCTCTTTGTAACCGGCTCAGAACTCGTGAAACACTTTTAGTCTGGATTATGCCTTTCAAATCTTCGAAGGTTTTAGGCTCGCTTTGAAGTGTGTAAAGCATTATCTCCTCATAGCACTCGGAATGAGGCGGTAAAATATTCTCAAGGTTGTGGATGGTCTCTATCATTGCACCGAGTTTGCGACCAAATGCTGTTGCGTAATACTTGTTCTGACTTTCGTCAACTAGCCCCACGTCGACTAAAGGATACACGTATTCTTCAGTTATTGTCTTTTGGCTGTGGTAGTAGCCTAATTTCCTCAGTTCTTGTTGAAGCCTACTTGTCGAGTATCGCCCTCTAGAAATTATCTTAAGTATTTGTCGTCGTCTTTTATTTTTCAATGTGTTTAGCAGATTTACCATGAAAGCTGGGTTCTTCATCTTTTCGTACAGTTTCCTGAGTTCGTTCTTCGACTTCCAGATGTCGCATTTTGTCATACATGTAACAGGCGTGAGTGGATTGCAGTCACTGCATGCGTTAGCCCATCGTTCCAAAATCTCTGATGAACCTAAAGGTTCTTCTGCCCCTTCTTTCACACTTGATTCGTATTCGATTTCCATGTGGTCAGGCACCTCTCTTTCAACGTATGTCATGACGGAAAAGGGGAGAAAGGAAGGTTCGGTCTAAAATCAGGTTTGAAGGCGTTCTTCATGACATACGTCATAATTATATGACATACGTCATCCTTATATACGTTTCCTTAGAAATTAGAATAGACGGTGAGAGAATTGATAATTCCATGCGAGGTTGCCGTGAGATCGGTAGTTCCAGCAGTAAGGGCCTTGTTAGCCAAAGAACTCGTAGAAAAATACAACATGAAACAGAATCAAGTGGCCGAAATTCTCGGATTATCTCAATCTGCAGTTAGCAAATACACCACAGAAACCAGAGGGTACGTCATAAAAATTGAATACGTGCAAGAAATACAAACTCCAGTAGAAGACATGATAGCCTTACTCATTAACAAGAAATACGAGAGGACAGATTTTTTGAAGCTTTTCTGCCAAGCTTGTACAATTATTCGTAATAAGGCTTTGATGTGCAAATTCTGCCACAAAGCCGATCCAACTGTCGAAATAGGAGAATGTGACCTATGCCTTGCTCACCTTAATTCAAGAAAGAAAAAATGAAAACATGCTTTTGACGAGAATTGATTAAAATTTATTAAAATCAACATCAACTATGGTTTAAGGTGAGAGTTTTGTCTTCGTTTGATGAAAAAAATGTTCTTGACATTTTGGAAAAGGTCACTAGAAGTGTTGTTAACATAAGCACTGTGAAATTAGTTCATAACATATTCTATCAAGCAGTCCCAGTTGGAGGAATGGGCTCCGGTACAGTAATCGACTCGAAAGGTTTCATATTAACCAATAATCATGTGGTTCGAGGAGCGAAGAAAATAACCGTTACGTTGTGGAATGGTGAAGTTTTAGAAGGAAGCTTAATCGGCTCATGTGCCTTGCATGATACAGCAGTTGTGAAAGTCGGAGGAAAGGACCTTCAAGGCGCGGAACTTGGGAATTCAGACAAGTTAAGAGTTGGGCAAAGAGTCTACGCGATTGGAAACCCCTTTGGCTTGGCAGGCGGCCCAACAATAACCTCTGGAGTAATAAGCGCAATAAACAGAACAATAGAATCGCAGAGAGGCTTAATAGAAAATCTTGTTCAGACCGACGCGGCCATTAACCCTGGAAACAGCGGAGGCCCTCTTGTAGATCTGGATGGAAGAGTCGTGGCGATAAACACTGCTATCATACCGTTTGCCCATGGAATAGGGTTCGCCATTCCGATAGACTCGGCAAAGACCTGTACACGCGAAATGATTACGGATGGTGTCTCCACAAGACCGTGGCTGGGAATAATAGGTCTAAGCTTGACAGAAGAAATAGCCAATTACTATAATCTGCCTATCAAACGCGGAGTTTTAGTCACAAAGATAGCGGGAGGAAGCCCTGCGGAAGATGCTGGAATAGCGGCGGGCGACATAATTTTCAGCTTAGACAACGTAGAAATTCATCGCATTGAGGACTTGCTGGAGGAAATTCACAAAAGGAAAGCTGGAGATGGAGTGAGAGTAATTGTTCTCCGTAGAGGCAGAGAGCACTTCTTTGAAGTTACGCTAAGCGAGACGCCTTAACTTACTAAAGAGACTTAGCTTAAATTTGTAAATGTGCCGGTCTAAATAATAAATAAAGCTTTGACATTTCCAGACTCAGTCAAAACATTAGGAGCGCGTTGCAAATGCCTGAAGAAGAAAAGCTTAAGACCAAGCCTAACCTTTCGATACTGGCTTTGATTTCTTTTGTAGCCTCCTTTGCGGTTGCAAGAATCTTTACGAGCATTTACCCCGCGGTTTTCTGGAAATTCAGCGGCTATCATATTCATCATTTTTGGTACGGCTTAGTAATGCTCGCCATAAGTGGCTGGCTTGGCATCAGCGTTGAAAATGAGCGAGTCAACCGCGTTGCGGCAATTCTTTTTGGAGCTGGAGGCGGCCTAATAGTAGACGAGATAGGGCTTTTGCTCACTCTTGAAAGTGAGAGTTATTGGGCAGAAATAACCTACACGTTCGTGATTATGTTCTTAACTTTTGCATCCATGGTTATTTTGCTGAATAAATACTCCAAGACTATTCGCACAGAATTCACTGAATTTTTGAGCAGCAACGCAAGTCTGTATTTTGGCGTTTTTCTTGCAGCGGTTTCGGTAGCCTTCATCCTAGAAACCGATAATTTAGCAATTGTGACTTTTTCAAGTGTGTCGGCAATAGCCGCTTGTTTAATCATTTTGGCCTACTTTGTTCAGCGAATAAGGAAAAGATGAAGCAAAAAAAGCGTGTGTTTTTAATGCTTTGCTTACTACATAGTCAATGTGTGATTTGACATGGGCGTTTTCGAAGTAGACATTAGTAATTGGGAAAAAGAGGTTTCGCAGTCTGACATTTTGACGGTTGTTTATTTCTGGCATGAACGGTGCCCTTGGTGTATGAGACTTAGCCCAATATTTGATTCTGTGGCAGAGGGATATTCTGGTAAAATTAGATTCGCAAAATTGAATATTCTGGAGAATCAAGCCAATCAAGAAACGGCGACCAATCTGGGTGTCATGAGCACGCCCACGATGATGTTCTTCTGCAGTGGAAGAGCCGTGGGACAAGTCGTTGGGTTCATGTCGGAAGACGATTTAAGAAAGACACTTGACGAGATGCTTGGGCGATACAGAACATGCCTCAAGCAGAGCACGGATTTAAGAAGCTACATTGTGTGAACCAATCTTGTTTACTAGAACAGTTACTTTTCCATTAATTTTCTTGTCCAGTCAACCAAATTTCTCAGTAATTCTCTTATTTTTTTCTTAGTTACTTCATCACTCACGTTGCCGTTCTCATCAATTCTATCATCTGCAGCTGACACAATAACTTCGTGCCTGTTGAGTGCGTGCATGTTAAGAGCAACTAGAACCTGCCGTAGATGATATTGCGCCCTTGCGCTACCTAGTATTCCAGGCGACGCGCCCATGATTGCCACGGGCTTGCCTTCAAAAGAATTGTTCCCGTAAGGTCTTGATGCCCAATCCATAGCGTTTTTGAGGACACCAGGCATCGAATAATTGTACTCTGGAGTAGCGATCAATATTGCGTCTGCTGCCCTGATTTTGGTTTTGAATTTTTTGACTTTTTCAGGCATTGTTTCCTCTAAGTCCTGATTGAATGGCGGAATTCCTTCGAGGTCGAATATTTCAAGTTTTGTGTTCTTTGGCAGCAGCTTGGCAGCGGCTCGCAATAGGGCTTTGTTGTAGGAATCTTTTCGTAGGCTACCTGCAAACCCGATAATGGTTATTTGTTTTTCATCCATGATTAGCGTACTCCTCATGATTGAATTATGCTAATCTGATTTAAGCTGTATGTTTATCAATCATTTGCGTTGCTACTTTTTCGTCGGAACGATTAGAACTGAGCATTTTGCCTTGTGGCTTACGTCGTCGCTTACGCTTCCAAGCAGGAATCGGTCAACTGTTCCCAAGCCTCTGCTTCCTAAAACAATCAGGTCGTATTTTCCTTTCGTTGCGACTTCAACTATGCTGTCTGATGGGACGCCAATTTTCAGTTTCGTGTCAACTTTCACTTTCTTTTTTCCAACAGCAGTCAGAGACTTCGCGAGAATTTTGTGTCCGAGTTCTTCGACGGCTTTTGGCGCCTTTTTGTGTATTTTTTGTTCTTGAACATTGAGCACCGTAATCTTTGAATCCATTTTGTCAGCGAGTCTTAAAGCGTAATCTAAGGCTTTGGATGAATTTGGGGAACCGTCGATGCATATGAGCAAATTGGAAATAGGGCTGACTTTCTTGGTGACCAATACAGGATAATCTGCGTGGTGTATGACTTTCTTAGTTATGCTTCCAAGTGCATAAGGGTCCTTTTCGTTTTCTCCGTGAGCGCCCATAATTGTCATATCGTAATTGCTTGAGAGTTCTAGGATGCTGTTTGCTGGGTCGCTTCTTCCGATTGTTTTTGTGTCCACCTTGATTTTCTCTTCTTTGAACAGAGCTCGGGTGTCGTTCACTGTTTTTTCCGCTTCTTGTTCTATGTGGCTTAGAATCTCGTTTTCCACACTTTTGGGAAGGCGATACCCCATTTTCAATTCTTGAGTTGCATGTAAAACAGTTACAGACGCACCGGTTTTTTTGGCAATTACCGCCGCTGTTTCTTCAGCCATAAGACTGGAGACAGACCCGTCTATTGGAACGAGAATTTTCTTCAAAAATTTAGTTGCCATTAGTTTCAACCTATAATATAGTTCTGGAATTGTTGAATTTATTAAGTTAACGTTTACTGATTGATCAGAAAGTGAATGCGGAGGGGCAGAGAGATTTCAATACGCATATTTCGCACTTCGGCTTCTTCGCATTGCATATTCTTCTCCCGTGAAATATCAGCAAGTCCGCGAATCGCATCCACTTTTCTCTCGGAACTATTTTCATTAGATCAGCCTCTATTTTGTCTTGGTCTTCATTATTAGTAAGCCCTAGTCTTTTGGCTAGTCTGTGAACATGGGTGTCCACTGCGATTCCTTCTACGACATTGTAAGCGTTAGCTAGTACGATGTTAGCGGTTTTTCTGCCGACGCCGGGTAATTCTAGCATTTCTTTCATTGTTTTAGGAACTTGAGAGTTGTATTTTTCAATCAGCATTTGGCAGCATTTCTTGATGTTTTTGGCTTTGTTTCTGTAGAAGCCTGTGGGTTTTATGTCCTGTTCGAGCTCTTTGAGGTCCGCATTTGCGTAGTCTTCTGCTTTTTTGTATTTTTTGAACAGCGTCTTTGTGACTTTGTTGACTCTTTCGTCTGTGCATTGTGCAGAAAGAATTGTGGCTATTAACAGTTCCAAGGTATTTGGGTATTCTAAGGCTATTTTTGCGTCTGGATGCTCTTTTTCCAGCAGGTCAGTTATTTTTAGTGTTCGGGTTTTGTCGTCGAGATACGTATTTGAATTTCTCTTTTTCAAAGCGGTGACGCTCTTCACAGAAAGCTTTTACGCTCATAGAGAAAAATATGTTTTGAGGTGATTCTGTTGGATGTAAAGCTTCTCGTTGATGGTAAAGAGGTAGACCTTAACGAGTTCGTCGTCAAGATTCTTGCCGGAACAGTTGCGGGGGCAGTGACTTCTTTACGTGGAATAAAGAAGGACTGGAAAAAAATCGAGATAGCAGTGACAAAGTGAAGAAGTCTAGTTAGCCTATGGCGTCTATGCGTATTCTTAATTCCGCAAACAGCTCTCTTTTTGCTTTGCATATTGGGCAAATGTACGGTGGCTCTTCTCGAAAGACAACATAGCCGCACTGTTTGCAATACCACAATTTCATTTTGATCTCGGAAGCTTCGGCGGCTGTAGCAACTGATTCGACCTTGTTTTCTGCGGAAACTTCTGTAGTCGTTCCGTATGCTCTAGCCTGTTTTTCTAGGGATCTTCGTTCAGGAACTGGCTGCAGTGGTGTTTTGCCTTCGAACACGTCTTTCCTAACGTAAAGCGCGCAGTAGCAGGCTCCAAATTCTGCAACATCTGGGTCCCGATAATCGCATGGACACATTATGTCTCTGTCAACCTCGAAATTTCCAGAAGCAAGTCTGCAGGGGCAGGAAGGATAACCGTAACGTTCTTCATTCTTCTTTAGCCCTTCAAGAAGGTCTCTCAGAAAATCGGGATTTGGATTTAAGTCGTACCCATAGGTTTTAGCATCGGCTTCTGCCCTTTGCTGCACCGTTTCTACGGTTATCAAATCTCTAAAATCTCCTGCAATTTGTCCTTGCGAAAGCCAGTGATCAAAATCTTGTCGTCTATGATCATTGTGGGGTAGCTGAGGACTCCGCCCTTGCTTAAGATGTGTTTTCGTATTTCTTCCTTGTCTTCGTCATTACACAAATCAACGTCAACATACTCAAATTCAAGATTCTTGTCCTTCAGAAATTGCTTTGCCATTTTGCACCAAGCGCATGTGCTAAGTGCGTACAAGAGGATCGTATGCTTGTTGTTTTTGCCTGGAACCTTCACAATTTTCATTTTTTCACGTGCCATCTTCAGCTTATGATTTTCGTATAAGGCTTTAGTTGAATAATAATGTTAAGTTTCTTTTGTTACCAGAAGTCTGTTCGAGCAGGCTTAAATAAGGAAAAACTAATATTTGGAGTTCTCTTATCGACTAGATGGTGAAATGCTTGCCAATAGATCAAGATTTCCAAAAAAATAGAAAAGTTGCCAGTAAACATAACGATCATGATGTTTGGGGGCCGGTTGAGCCACCTGAAAAACTTGGAATACACGGAACTATCGTGGCGGTTGACTGGGACATTTGCACTGGAGACGGCGTGTGCATGGATATTTGCCCTGTGACTGTTTTTGATTGGGCTGATACGCCTGGGCATCCAGCTTCAGAAAAGAAATCGGATCCAGCGCGAGAAAAAGACTGCATTCAATGCCTTGCCTGTGAAGCTCAATGCCCTGCTCAAGCGATTAAAATAACGCCTCCCTAATTGAACCTTGGTTTTAGTAAATAATCTCCTCTACTTTTTCAATTACATAAGCGTGAAGACTGAGTTCTTTAGTTAATTTGGACTTCGAACAACAAAAAAGGAGAAATTGGACCTAGTGCTTCAACAGTTCTTCTAGTCTATTGTTTACTGCGTTCCAGTTAACTATGTTCCAGAATGCTTCGATAAATTTGCCCCTGTTATTCTTGTAGTCAATGTAGTATGCATGCTCGAAGACGTCGATGACCATCAGAATTCTGAACATGGGATAAACGTTGGTGTTGTGCTTTTCTATCTGCATTATTATCGGCCTGTTCGTTTGTCTGCAATAAGACAGTGCACCCCAACCGGAGCCTTCTACGCTTGCAGCAGCTTGAGAGAATTCTTTTTGGAACCTTTCGAAACTTCCAAATTCCTTGGCTAAAGCGTCGCCTAAGACTCCGGCAGGTTTTCCGCCGCCTTTGCTCGGGGGCGCCAGGTTTCCCCAGAATAATGAATGTAATAGGTGTCCGCCTATGTTCCATGATAGATCCTTTAAGGTGGATTTGACGTCTATGTCCGCGTTTTCTTTTCGTGCTTTGTCCAGCTTCTGGAGAATTGCGTTTGCTCCGTTGACGTATGCTTGGTGGTGTTTGCTGTGATGTATCGTTAATTGTTCTTCAGACATGTGAGGTGCCAGGTCTTTGTAGTCGTATGACAGTTTTGGCAGAACATAAAATTTGTTTTGCTCCATAATTATCGCCTTTTCGACTGATAAATATGAATGCGTAACAATTTAAAATGTTTCTGTAGACCAGCCACAGACGAGCGTGCGTCAAACAGGAAGCAGAAAAAAGGAGGTTTGCGGGAGAAGACCGAAATTAGATTTCCGTTATCCCGCTTTTGAATCTTGATTCTGATTTCATAACGGCTTTCTCCAGAGAGTGGAAGGTTCAAATCCCACCTCATGCTCTTTTGCACGATTTGCGCATGCATTAACTGAAGCCTTTTAAAGAACTTTAGATTGTAAGAAGCAAAAATGGTTTGCATAAGCAATGACTAAAATATCTGACGGTGACCACTCTTTAACCCTATTCTTCAACCCTCTTTGGAAAGCTCTAGCTCATTTCTTGGCAAGCAAATGCGAGAAATGCGGACAAGAACGATTGCTTTCAGTCTTTGAGGCATATTCGGCAAGTCTGCACTTTACTTGTGAAGGCTGCTTATTAGCATCATCAGCTCTAACGCCTTTGATTCGCTTGTTATTCTTCAGCTTCGGAGTTGATGAAGACACAACGAAACGGTTGCTGACCGACTCACTTATCCGTAAATGCATGCTCAGTGTCGTCAAAGGAATTGCCAATTTCGGAATAAGGTATCCACAGCCCACGGGTGCTCCAATAACCATCGTCTGGAACTTCACTAACAAATGCAACCTCAACTGCCTGCACTGCCATCAAGACTCCTCGCCTACATCTTCTGGTTCGGAATTAACGACTTCTCAAGCCTTCAAGGTAATAGACAACATGAGCAACGCAGGGGTAGCTATACTAACTTTTTCAGGAGGCGAACCATTATTGCGCAAGGACCTTTTTGACGCAGTTAAAAGAGCAACAGACAACGGCATGGTGTGTACGATTGCATCTAACGGAACCCTCATGACTCCTCAAATAGCGAAAAAACTGGCTAAAGCGGGTGTAAGAAGAGTAGAGATAGGTTTGGACGGAGCAAACGCTGAAAACCATGACTTCCTAAGAAACAAACCTGGAAGCTTTGAAGCGACAATCAAGGGAATCAAAAACTGTGCTGCCGTAGGCTTTGACGAGTTGGCAACTACGATGACTCTGCACTCAAGAAACATCAACGAATTAGAAGAAACCATGGATTTAGCCGAAAAGCTTGGAGCCACGAGGTTCTATCTAAACCGGCTCATACCCGCTGGTCGCGGAGTAGAGGCCTATCACCTTGACGTGACGCCTAGAGAGAAAATTAAGGCTTTGGAAATGTTACATAACAAGTTCTACAAGAGCGTAACAGAAGGATGCGGTATGCAGTGTTACGCTCGAGGAATGACCTACTACGCTCGCCTTGGCCACGAACGTTCAAAAGGCAGAGTTTTCACGGTAAGTGAAGCCTTGTCAGGATACGAAAGGATGTTTCAAGAGAAATTTGGACTTGATGTTTCTAAGATTGTGCGAAAGCTTGCAACAGGCTTCGGCGGATGCTCGGTTGGCTTAACATACGCAGGGCTCACGGCTTCAGGAGACTTGCTTCCTTGCGTTCCTGCCCCAATAAAACTGGGCAACCTTCTCGAACAATGCCTAGAAGAAATCTGGACTCATAATGAACTGCTAAATTACGTCAGAAACCGAAAAGCGCTAAAAGGTCCCTGCAAAATCTGCATATACAGTGGTCTGTGCGGCGGCTGTAGATACACAGCATTTATTGCCTATGGAGATTGGCTGGGACCAGATGCTTCTTGCCCTTTCGGCCCAAAAATCCTAAATGCGTAAGAATTGCGTACACGATTATCTAGTCACCAAAAACCGAGTTTTACTTGTACCAAAAATGCAAAACAAAAAGAAGAAAGGCATCTATAAGCCCAATGATTCCTGCACTTCTTCGGGCTCGCGCTATTTACTTCGCAGTACGTAGATAGCCTCAAGGTGTAATCCTTGTTTCATCTAGGCTGAAAATAAGGTGGCTTCGATTCCAAGTCTCTCTTCGATCAATGAAACATCAGTTTTCAGATCCGCAGCTTTTTCAGCAGCATGATTTGTGAAGACGAGAACAGCTCCCAGTTCACAGAAGAGCGTGTCTGAACCAACCTTATGTTTCAGGGTCTCTGCTACTTTCATTGCGTCTTGTCCGATTTGAAGAATAGCATTGCCAGGTATCGCTTTCACTCTTGGGAAGAACATGACTTCGCAGACCCAGATTAATGGACTTGCGCCTACATGCTGCATTCCAGCCTCAAACACCTCAAAGTCTTTTGCACAGACGACCTCAAGATTGTTTCCGCGGACAAATGCTGGATTGAGAATAACCAGATCATAATGCCCTCTTTCATATGGCGGCTGGTCTTTCTTCGCAAAGCCATATTCGCTCATATCGCATCTAAAAGGAGTCGGGTATTCATGATGCACAAGATTCACTAGATATCCATCGCTAGTTTTTGCTTCCGTGACTCCGCTTAGTCTCAATTCCTCATTTGCGATGTCGCAGAGAAGGGAGTGTATGTCTCTTTCAGTGAAGAAGTAATACGGACAATCGTGGAACATTTCTCCAATTCGCCTAATGATCCAGCCTTTCATGTCACTCCAATCGACAGCGAGTTTAACTTCGAAGGATTCTTGAATTCTTTCCATCTACAGACCTAGTCGAACAATTTTCAACTACAGTTAAAATATTATATGAATTCAAAATATGTACTCAAAATATCCATCTCACTGTTGATTATTTTTTCTACCATAAAAATAAAGCTCTGGACTCAGAAGACTCGTAGGGCAATGGGACTTTGCGGGGCAGTGAATCGGGTGATACCTCCACGTGGCAAGGATTCGAATCCCACTGCTCAGCTCAGCGGAGTGTTTCAATAGTTGCAGGTTTATATATAGACAAACTAAGATTTTGGTGGGTAAGATTATGCGCGTTGGATTGCACATAGGAAAATTTGACTGGGAAGGAAGTCCTGACAACATAGGCGAAAGACTTGGAGAAATCGCTAAAACTGCTGACGAAAACGGATTTTACAGCATATGGACTATGGACCATCTTTTTCAGCTAGGGACTCAGTACGGCACGATTCATGGACCAGTTGAGGCAACAATGCTGGAAGGTTACAGCACAATCGCCTATATGGCTGCCTTGACTACGAGGATCAAAGTCGGATTAATGGTAACTTGCAACTTCTTCCGAGAACCAGGCTTGCTAATAAAAACGGTTTCGACGATTGACGTTCTTTCAGGCGGTCGCACATACTTCGGCATCGGCGCAGGATGGTTTGAACGCGAAGCCAAAGGACTAGGCTTTGCCTTTCCGTCTTTAAGAGAGCGTTTTGAGCGACTAGAAGAAACGTTGCAAATTGCGAAGCAGATGTGGCGAGGCGACGTGACACCGTACAACGGAAAATACCATCACCTCGCAGAACCCATCAACAACCCTCAACCACTGAGCAAGCCTCATCCGCCCATTTTGATCGGTGGCGAAGGAGAGAAAAGAACATTAAGACTTGTGGCAGAGTATGCGGATGCCAGCAACTTCGTGATAGGAACAACACTGAAAGAAGCCGGTGTCCTCTACAAAGAAGACACTGAAGACCGCCGAGAAATGGTCCGCGCATGGATTCTTGGAAAACTTGCAGTTTTGAAACGCCACTGCAATGAAGTCGGACGACCCTATAACGACATCGAAAAAACCCTAACAACGTACATAAAACTTGCTCCAGACGCCATGAACACGACCCAAGTAATCGAACTTTGCCGCCTACTAGCCATGACGGGCATCCAACACGTCATATTCAACATGCCCAATGTCCACGAGATCGAACCAATCAAAATCGTCGGAGAGAAAATCATCCCACAAGTTACAGACTTGTAGCTGAAACAAAGTCTCTATATTCATATTTGCACTATGTGTGGCGCGCATGATGTCTCCTTTTGTCCGGGGTTCAAATCCCAGCGACCTACCCCAGTACACCTTGGGACAGATACTTCCACAAATCATAAGAGTATAAGCAGTGGATGCGATGATTGGTGATCGTTGTGGCGAAGGTCATCGTCGTTTATGAGTCAAAGTATGGCAACACCAAGCCTGTGGCAGAAACAATCACAGAGGGAATGAGCAAAAGTGAAGGAATAGAGACAGTTATCAAGGAACTTACGGATGTTGATCCTAACAAAATAACTGACTACGATGCGATTTTGATAGGCTCTCCAAACCATTATGGCGGACCAACTAAGGGGATAAAGGAGTTTATCGAAAGGCTTGGAAAACTCCACTTGGAGGGAAAACTATACGCTGTTTTTGACACATACCTTGGGAAGAAAAGTGACTATTTCTTCGAAAGAGCCGTGAAGAAAATGGAGAAAACAATAAACGAAAAGGTTCCAGCACTAAAGCAGATTGCTTCTGGGTTATCAATAAAGGTTCAAGGGATGAAAGGCCCAATCATGGAAGGAGAACTGCCCAAATGCAAAGAGTTCGGAAAGAAAATAGCAATCCAACTTAAAGCTTGACTTGCGCATGCACAATTGGCGACCGCCCTTAAATAGATTGAGCTTCGCGGTTCTCTACAGAAAAAGGGGGAGTTGCGGGTGATATCTCCACTGGTCGCTGGTTCGAATCCCACCCCCGCACTTCATCTTAATTGAGCGTTTAAGACTGCCAACTTGCATTAAGAATAACTGCGACATCGTTATTATTGCGTCGAGGCAAAATATTCAATAATTAAGGAGGTAAACGATGACAATTGAAAAAGAGAAGGTAATTTACCGTCGTGCCGGAATCGATGACGTTTCAACTCTGGTTGATTTAAGGGTTCGATTCTTGAATGAGCTTTACAATCATCCAGAAGACGCTGAAACTGCAGTCATAAGAAAGTCTCTTCAAGACTATTTTGTGAAGGCAATTCCTTCTAAGGAGTTTATAGCTTGGATGGCGGAGTATGAAGCAAAAATCATCGGCACAGGTGGAATGGTCGTGTGGCAAATACCCGCAAGATACGGAGGAGTTGAAACTGGAAAACTCGGCTACCTCCTAAACTTCTATACGATACCAGAAGCAAGAAGAAAAGGAATATGCACTCGATTGTTAAACGAGTTAATTGACGAGGCTAAATCCTTAGGGCTCAAGTATCTGCATCTTCGCTCGTCTGAAGATGGCATTAACATCTACAGAAAAGCAGGATTTGCGGAACCTCACCAGACAGAACTGAGATTGAAGCTTTAGCAGCACCGAACAAAGAGACAACTAGAAGCATCTGAATAAGTGCACTTTGAAATAAGACCTGACAGTTTCAAACGACGGCGTGAACCTAGCACCCCACACTGTCACTGACCAAGAGCTTAAACATTGACCTGGCTAGGGGTTGTTGGTAGCCCGGAACAACTTCAAAAACTCGTTCAAACTCCTCTGAAAAATATATCGCCCATGAATGAAAAAAAGATCCGTTTTTGGTTGAAACAGCTAGATTTACCTGCTTTTAGCTGTTAAGACGAGAGTTCGAGAATTGATCGGCTAAACAGTCTGCTTAAGCATATCGACAAGCGAGTATCTTATCTTCCAAAAAGCTTAACTAAAGTTCTTACCCCTGTCCCAACTTGGCTTCTTCCTGAGTGTTCGACATGATCCATTGCAACCGCGTAACTCAACACTAGCAGAGGGTCAAAATCTTGCCTGACTATTTCGACACAGTACTCGTCTCGGACAGCTGCCCAGTTAAGATGAACCCTTGCGATAACACTCTTGTCTGGCGCAACAATGTCATATGTATGGCGAACTACGTTACCCTTTATTCTGGCTATTTCATGACCACCAGCATCTTCCATCCACCATTCGCTGCCAAACAGTTTCAAAATCTTTTTCTTGATTTTCGCCTTTAACTGCCCATCCTTGTCTTTGATTTCGTACTCGTGATGAACTGTCAAAACTTTACCATCAACCTCACCTACATGAATCCCCGAGTTATCTTCAAACCAGAAATGGGCACCCCAACTCACAAACTCCTGCTTAATGAAACCCAATTGCTCCCCTAACTTATCCTTGACCACGTAGGTGTTTCTAACCGACAAGAGCCGTTGATCAATCGTGAATTCTCTATTCTGCAGCATTTCCATTCGCATGCCTCATAACCCTAAACTGATGCATACGCAATTATCTCTTGCCAACTTGGAATACTGATTCAGACTCAACAAACAGTGCCTTCAATGGAAAATGAGTTCAGACGCCATCCCCCACGCAAACATAACTAGAACGAGAGTTTCAAATGTTACCTAACTTGCGTTTGCTGATAGCCCGGTATACATGACTTGTCTCGCTTAAATTTCTCACTTCATACTAACTAAGATGACGATCTAACTAGAGGAGAATATCGGTTGGAATATCGCGGTTCAAATCCCTTCCTTGCATTGACGTTTTCATTTTCTTAGATCATTTTTCGAACAAAATTTTCATGTCTGCGTCTGAGAAGTGTTGACATGCTTTTTTGCCATGTTTTTCGTCTAATCTTCGTGTGTAAGTCTGTAATGCCTTGAGAGTAGCCGTGCCGCCAACCTTTTCCTCAAACGACATTTTCATGACCCAACCCTTGCTTCGCAGATATCCTGTGCCAGTCGCCAAGTCTTCCTCCTTCACTCCTTTCAATGCAATACGTTCGCAACAAACTCCAAATTCGGATAAAACCTTGAAAACAGAATCTTTCACAAAAGACCAAATCGCCAGCGTCTTCTCGCTGCCTCTGTTGGCTTCATAGGTTCTGGCGTCAACCACGAGATGGGCACTCTTCTCTTTCTCGAATTTGCCGTAACGTCCGAGTATCCACAAGAACCTCAAAACATGCGCCCTTCGGTTTTCAAGTCTGTGCTGTTGAGCGAATGTGTCAGTATCCCGTAGTCCTAAAGAAGAACGTTTTATGGTTGCCAACAACTTATGAACTGCCTTAAACGATGCTGTCTCTTCTTTGGAGAAGGGTAGATTCTCTGGAAAGTCATCGATTCTTGTCTCAGATGTTGAAACTTTGGCAGGTTCCACAATCTCTTCCGGCTTCAGCGAAGCACGAATGCCCTCTAAACGACTTATCCCCTCGAAAGGTTCGACAAACGCGTGATACTCCTCTTCAGAAATCGGTGCACCAAGCTTCTCCTCTATATTCTCACGGTTCCAAACGCCACCCGTTGCTTTCACCGTATCACATGGAAATCGAGAACAATAAGCACAGTTTGCCACTCCAGTTTTGTCTACGCATTTGCGTATCAGACATTTTCGATTAGGCAGCTTCGATCCTTTCGGGATTTTTGAGTCTGGAGTTTGGCATATCAGGCATGGCGTCTTAATCGGCATGTATCCTAGTATCCTCTTGGCATTGTTCCTATGCCGTTCAAATTCCTCGGCAGTCATGCCCTTCCGCGGGTAAGGCCCCCAAGGACAAGCACTACAATCTATGCCACATTTAGCAACGAGTTTTGATACCAGTTCAACCCCCGAGAAACAGACGCGGAAAAACGCAATAAAAGGCTTTCTATAAGAAACTGTGCATCATACAGTGGAAGCAAAATGCTTGTGTCCGATGATGATATTCATCAAGGAGGACTAAGATTTAGAAACGAATAAGCACAAATCTGGAAGCCGAAGCATACGTTGATACCTTTTTCGGTTGACACTTGGGAGTGAATGTGCTCGAAGCTCTGAGAATTTAAACTGAAATCTAAACCTGATCCCCCGCACAATCACTGAGCCGAGAGTTTGAACAGTGCCCCGACCAAGGGTCAATGGTGGCCGGGGGCAGATTCAAACGTCGGTATAGAATATCGCGGTTAAAACACGATTCTTTTCCTCTCTGAAAAATATTTGAAGATTGAGCCAATAATTAAATTCTAACGTCGCAACCAAGATGGCTTTGGAATCTCGTTCAAAAGTCGCTCATTATCCTCCACTTTTCTAGACCTACCAAATTGTGGCTACTCTGATCGAATCATGCTGGTTTGAGAATTTCCTCTGAGTTTTTGTTTCTGAATCTTTGCTGCGTGCCATGAAACCTTATCTAGTCCTATGCATTAATGGTCTAGATTCCAGATTGAGATGTGAGTAGAAAGATGAACAGCTTGTTTAGAAAGGTCTTGACCATAGGATTCGTGATGCTTTTTCTAGGAGCCATTGGATCGGCATTTTTCAAAGTGAATATGCTTGCCTATGCGGCTGGAACTATTTACATTAGGGCTAATGGTTTGGTTGAGGGCACGGACAAAATTACAAATGAAAAGAATGTTACTTACACGTTCACAGATGACATTAACGATTCCATAGTAGTTGAGAGGAGCAACATAATAATTAACGGGGACGGGTACACGCTTACTGGACCTTATACTGAAATCGGATTCAACTTAACAGACTTGACTAATGTGACAATCAGAAACGTAAACATTGTGGGTTTTGGATATGGCATCTATCTCCAGTCGTCTACTCTGAACATCATTTCCGACAACAACATAACATTCAATGAAGGCAATATTTATCTTGGGAACTCTTCCGAAAACACAATATCAGGTAACACGATAACAGATGGTGCTGAAGCCATCCAGCTTTATGCTTCTTCCAGCAACACAATCTTGGACAACAGCATGACGCATAATTACAGAGGCCTTTGGCTTAGGTATGGTTCTGCTGAAAACGTGATTCATGAAAACAACATAACAGCAAGCAGTGAGGCAGGTATCTATCTGGATGGATCTTCCGGCAACATTATCATGGGCAACAATATTACGGACAGCGATGACTACGGTATCTATCTCATCAACAACTGTGCCGGTAACACGATTTCTGGAAACAACATAAAAGGAACAATCAATGTAGCAGGCATCTATCTGAATGGGTCTCCGAATAATGTCATTTCAGGCAACAATATAAAGGACAGCCCAAACGAACACATTAGTCTTCTCCATTCCTCTGACAACAATAGTATCTTTGGGAATAACCTGACCAACAGTACAGCAGATGTTGGCATCTATGTGTACGCCTGTTCGTTAAACAGCTTTTTTGGAAACAACATAACAGAAAATGCAAATAGCGGCATCCGTATTGATTCGTCTTCGGACTCCACCATTTATGAGAATAACATCAGCGAAAATCTGAATGGCATCTATCTCTGGTATTCCTCTAACATCACCGTTTCTGGAAATAGCATAACAACAAACAATCAGAGTGGCATAATTCTCGACAATTCAGGAAACAATATCGTAAACGGAAACAACATAACAGCAAACAAGTGGTGGGGCGTTAACCCTGCGTATTCAAACAATAACACCGTATCTGGAAACAACATAAAAAACAATAACGTTGGGTTCAACTCCGCGAGTTCAGACTTTAACATCGTTTCTGCAAACAACATAATAGATAACGTGTATAGTGGCGTCTACCTAGAATCTTCTTCAAATAACACATTTCAACATAACAACCTGATCAACAACACAAATCAGGTCGTCGTCGAGCTAAGTTATGCGAATAACTGGGATGATGGTTATCCTTCTGGCGGGAACTACTGGAGCAACTACACGGGTGTCGACTTAGATCATGATGGAATTGGAGATACAGAGCACATTATAGATGCAAATAACACAGACCGCCATCCGCTAATGGGCATGTACTACTGTTTTAACACCTCTCTGGGAATATTCATAGACATTATTTCTAACTCCACCATTGAGGACTTTGAATATTTCGAGTTCAACAGCACAATAATAATGCATGTCTACAACACGACGACCATTCAAACACACGGTTTCTGTAGGATTCGCATTCCTCATGCTTTGATGAACGAAACGTACAATGTCACTATTAATGGCGCAGAACCATACTACGTAAACTACACTCTGTATGATGATGGAGACAACAGATGGATATACTTCAGTTACCAACATTCAACACTTGAAATAGTAATAATCCCAGAGTTTCCAACATGGACATCAATGCTACTTATACTCATAGTGCCTACTGTTGCCATAGCCATCTACAAACAAAGACTGCGCAAAACACCAAAATGCTAAAAAGTTATCTTCCTTCCTTTTTTCATGGTTAACGTCTAATACTGATGTTCCTTCCAAATTCTATTAATTCTTTTACAATTATCATGAGTCTTATAATGGATTGAACACTTCCAGGAAGACGCGTTCGATTGTAGCGAAATGAGAGCTTACATGGAGTGAGATTTAGAAAATAAAGGATGGCATGTTCTAATTGCTGCTGCAATCTCTCCCTCAGCTTTTCGCCATACATCTGCGTTGTCGTCTACACAAGCTATTTTAGCGAAATGATTCTAGTTCACCGTGAACAGCGAGGTCGGCAAGTATGAAGCGAGAAGCAAAAGACGGTTTATGCGAGGAGACGCTCGACCCTGAAGATTGGGGAAAGATGAGGGCCCTCGGTCACCGAATGCTTGACGACATGTTGACATACCTACAGAATATCAGATCGGAACCATCAGGTGCTCCAACCCAGAAAGCCATAGAAGAGATTTGCGTTCCTCTAACACAAGAAGGCGAAGGGGAAGAGAAGGTTTACCAGGTATTCAAGCAAAGCATTCTGCCTTACACGCTTCCAATCACGCGGCCACGTTTTTGGGGGGTAGTTGGCGGAACAGGCTCCCCCTATGGAATGCTCACCGAGATGCTAAGAACTGGTATGAACGGTGCCCAAGAAACCTTTTTCGCAGAAGCATATGTCCACAAGCAAGTAATCAACTGGATCAAAGAGATGCTTGGCTTCCCAAAAGAAGCTGGCGGAGTACTCGTAAGCGGCGGCTCAGAAGCTAACTTCACAGGATTAGCCGTAGCCCGAAACGCGAAAGCCGACGTTGACATGAAAGCAAAAGGCGTCCAAGGACTCACTCGAAGAATGGCCCTCTACTGCAGCGATGAGACTCACCACTGTCTTGAGCGTTCAGTCGAGATTCTCGGCCTCGGAAACGAAGCCCTAAGATGGATTCCAACGGACGACAACTGCAGAATAAGGCTCGAAGCATTAAAGAAAGCAATTGAAGATGACAGAAAACGAAACAACCATCCATTCTGCGTAATCGGATGCGCTGGAACTGTGAACAGCGGCGCCTTTGACGATCTTAACGCTTTAGCTGATTTGGCGAAGAAAGAAAACATGTGGTTCCACGTGGACGGCGCTTTTGGAGCCTGGGTAAAAATCTCCAAGACACATAGACACCTCGCAGACGGCATGGAACGCGCAGACTCTCTAGCCGTAGATCTCCACAAGTGGATGTACATGCCGTACAGTATTGGATGCACACTCGTCAAAGACCGACTCGCTCACTACAGCACCTTTGTCTACGGTCATGAAGCGAAATACCTTAAATCGTCACTTGATAAACTCGAAGATCAAACAACCGACCCTCACAACCTAGCTCTTCCACTATCCAGAAACTTCACCAGCCTCAAAGCGTACATGCTCCTCAGAGCCTACGGCAAGAACAAATACAGCAACCTAATCCAGCAGAACATTGACCAAATAAACTATCTGACTGAACTAATCAGGAAGGAACCTGAAATGGAGATTACTGCTCCAGTAGTCTCCAACGTCGTATGCTTCCGCTACAAGCCAAAAGGCCTCACTGAACCAGAGCTAGAGAAACTGAACGAGAAGATCTGCAGCGAACTCAACCAAAGGTCATTCTGGATGATTTCCGACACAACAATCAAAGGCAAATATATGCTGCGCGCCTGCTGTGTCAACCACCGAAGCAAAAAACAAGACTTCGACTTCCTGGTGAACATAGTGAAGAAAGCCGGAGAAAAATACTCGCTTAGATAGATCCAAAAACCATTTTCAACTTGAACCTCCATACCAATAAAACGGCATGCGCATTTCTTCGAGACTAAAGAACAGAAAAAGGGAGGTTTGCGGGAGATATCTCCACTTCAGGGTAGAACTAAGGATTACGGTTAGTTTTTCATATCTAACTTGCGCTTTCTGAAGCACTTTACATCGTTTAGGTCGCAGACATATTGCATGCATGCTGCGGTTATTTCTGGGTGCTTATCTCCGACAGCGCAATTAGGTGTCCACTGAATCCAGCGAGCCAAATGAGCATTGGATAGACGATCATTCGTTCCATTCCTCCAGGACCTATACCCAAGAAGAAATCGCTGGCTGGCGCCTCGATGCTTGAGGAGAGGCCACTTGTTAAGAGACCACCTGTGAAGAGAGCCAACGCTCCAAGCGTCATCAAACCCAGTATCACGCTGATCACAGACAAAGGCATCTTCAACACTTTGAACGAGGCTATGGCCGACAGCCCGCCGAACACAAAAGCCATTAAAGATACGGCACCGTGAATTGTGGCAAAGTCTTTCGTGAAGACGCCAACACCCATGGCTCCAATTGCCATTAAGACGAGTAGCACGGTCAAAGCTCTAAAATTAATGGTGTGCGGCAGGAAGTACGCTCCGATGATTGATAAAAGCCCCAGAAGGAAGATGGAAGGGTTGAAGATCATTGAGGAAGGTCCGATGCCAAGGTCGCTTATGTAATTGTCAGAAACGCTATAGCCAGGATATAGCGCTTCCGCAACGATAAAACACAAGGTGAACTGTGTGACTGCGATGAAAAAGAGAATCCCCGCCATTTTTCCATCGGGAGGTGCCATATATTGTTATTTTGCTTCAAGGACAGATAAAACTTGTGCGAATCGTGTTCCTTGACTTCCTCGCCAAATGATTTGGCGAAGCACCCCCGAGAAGGAGAAGCCATCAAAGGTCTGAGAATGTTCTGCACCGCCGAGACAAGACCATCTTAAAGTGTGGAAAAGAATACTAGGAAGCAGTCAGCGGCGATTTCAGGCAATCAACATCTGCTGCAATTGACAAAGTGTAGAAATGTCAGGTGCAGAAGTCAGGCATTAACCTGAGTAAATGTTGAATGAAATGCCATAAATCTCTGAAAGAGAAAATGGAAGTTGCGGGAGATGTTTCCAGTTCTGATGGCGTTACAACCAACACGTCAGCCCTTTTTGAAGAAAGTACATGTTTACTTAGGTTTCTAGCTGTGTATTAAATCTGAAACAAAATCGTAGTTCGCAGCGTGTGAGCAAGTTTTCTTGCTCAAAAAAACCTAGGGGGTAAGGGTCTAGATAAGCTAGGGTCAGGCAAGATTCTGCGGCAGGTTCATGAATCAACGGAAAGCTATTTGAACAATAACTCCCAAGGACTAAAAGCGAAGGGCGTGAACCAAGGATTGAGCCAATATTGTAATGTCACAGGAGTTGATACTAGATGGCTGAAGAAACGCTTTACGAGAAATTGACGCCAGCTGACTTCGAGTCCCGCATCAAAGCTACGCCAATAGCGTATCTTCCCCTGGGAACTCTCGAGTGGCACGGGCCACATCTACCGTTGGGAAGCGATTTCCTCCAAAGCCAAAGCTTTTTCATACAACTCGCGAAACGCGTCGGCGGCATAGTTCTGCCACCGCTTTTCATCGGACCAGACAACATGAAGGAAGTCAACGGAGCCGAGTATTACGGCATGGACCTAACCAAGCACGTCCCAAACCCACCCCAACAGCTCAAAGGAAGCGCATACTGGGTGCCAAACCAACTATTCTCAGACCTAGTTGAAGCAGTGCTCAAGCAGCTCCGCCGAGCAGGGTTCAAGATCGTGGTCGCCCACGGACATGGCCCTTCAACAAACCATTTCGTCAAGAACAGTAAATCACTAGGGAAAAAGTATGACCTCGCCATACTGACAATATGGCGAAACAAGCACGAAAGGGAAGAATCCACGGAATTTCAATACGATCACGCCGCAGCAAACGAAACATCAATCATGATGGCACTGCATCCCGACCTCGTCCACATGAAAAACCTGCCAAAAGACAAAAAACGCCCAATAGGCATCATAGGAAAAGACCCCCGAGAACACGCTTCAGCAAAACACGGCCACAGAATCATCAATGTCCATTTGAACAGAATGGAGTCCATATTGAACGAACAACTCACCAAACTCAGAAGTCAGTGAATTCTCTCCCACTTCATCATCTGTTTTTCACAACTAATTCCACCAAGAATCCATAGCCCTTATCCATGACACGCGCAGTTTTTCCCTAGCTTTCTAACGAAATCTTCCACGTCACGCAGGGGCACCAGACTGTGGTAGACTTTAAATAAGCTGGGTCGATAAAACTTTTCAACCGAAAGAGGGCTTGCACATGGATAAATGGGAATGCACCGTCTGCAGCTACATATACGATCCGGAAGTAGGAGACCCAGAGCACGGCATAAACCCGGGAACTCCCTTCGAAGCATTGCCAGAAGACTGGGTTTGCCCAGTTTGCGGGGTCCCAAAAGATCAATTCATAAAAAAGGCATAAAGAAACAAATCAGAGCCAGTATAAAGCATTGCGAATATGACTAGCCAAGTGGTCTATGCTAGTTTTCAAAAGTTTATATCGTATTCAAAGGCAATAACTCGATTGAGTATCTATGCCAATCACGCAAATAAGGAAAAGAGACGGAAGAATTGTCGATTTTGACTCTGGCCGAATTAGAAATGCCATTCACAAAGCTTTCATTGCAGTTGAGCTTGGGAATGGAGAGAAAGCTGAACGCGTAACGAGAGACGTGGTTAGACTATTAGAGGAAAGACTTGAAGGTAAAATTCCCTCTGTTGAAGACGCTCAGGACGCCGTTATAGAAGTTTTGAAGAAGAGAGGCTCCGAAAAAGTCGCATTTGAGTATGAGGCTTTCAGGAAGAAGAAAGAGGAAATAAGGGAACTAAGAGGAAAGCTTGGAATAGTAGAGCCAAAACTAACCGTGAACGCCATGGAAGTTCTGAACAGAAGGTACCTTTTGAAGGATGAAATGGAAAGAATCATAGAAACACCCGCTAAAATGTTTACCAGAATTGCAAAAGCCATAGCCAGAATCGACAAGAATTACGGCGAGGCCTCAGAGGAATGCGAAAAAACTTTCTACAAAATGATGACAAGACTTGAATTTGTCCCTAACTCTCCAACCCTTTTCAACGCAGGAACCAAACTAGGTCAACTATCCGCATGTTTCGTCTTACCCGTTGAGGACTCGTTGGAAGGAATTTTCGGAGCAGTGAAAAACACGGCTTTGATCGAAAAAAGCGGAGGTGGAGTAGGCTTCGACTTTTCTGGACTAAGACCAAAAGGAGACATCGTCATGTCAACCAAGGGAGTAGCATCGGGTCCAGTGAGTTTCATGCGCGTCTTCGACACAGCCACCGAAATCATAAAGGCTGGAGGAAAAAGAAGAGGCGCCATGATGGGAATTTTGAGAGTTGATCACCCTGACATTGGTGAGTTCATAACTTCAAAGCAAAAGTCCGGATTCCTTTCAAACTTTAACATCTCTGTGGCCATTACTGACGATTTTATGAAAACTCTAGAAGAAGATGGGGAATATTGGCTGATCAACCCAAGGAACAAAGAAAAAACTGGAAAACTTGGAGCCAAAGAAATTTGGGACTTGATTGCAACATCTGCTTGGGAAAGCGGAGACCCCGGAGTCGTTTTCATTGACGAAATCAACAGACACAACTCGACCCCTGCGCTAGGAAGGATAGAGTCAACAAACCCGTGCGGAGAACAGCCACTGCTTCCCTTCGAATCCTGCAATCTGGGTTCAATAAACCTTTCAAGGATGGTCGAAAACGGAAAAATAAACTGGGAAAGACTAAAAGAAACCGTCAGAAACAGCGTTCACTTTCTTGACAACGTTGTAGACGCAAACGAATATCCTTTGAAAGAGACAGAAGCGATAACCAGAGCCAACAGAAAAATCGGTCTAGGCGTCATGGGTTTTGCAGACATGCTCATAAAACTTGGCATCCGCTACGACTCTGAGGAAGCTTTGACGTTGGCCGAGAAGCTGATGAAATTCATCCAAGAAGAAGCCCACAAGAAATCAATAGAGATCGGCGAAGAACGCGGATCCTTCCCAAACTTTGAAAAGAGCATCTGGAAAGACAAGCACAAATTCATGAGAAACGCAACAGTGACGACGATAGCGCCGACCGGAAGCATAAGCATAATAGCCGGCTGCTCTTCAGGGATTGAACCTATATTCGCAATATCGTTCATAAGAAACGTTCTGAGCGGAACAAGACTCTTCGAAACCAACCCCTTGTTCGAGACGATGGCCAAAAAAAGAGGGTTCTACAGCGCTGAAATCCTCGAAGAAATAGCAAGGACAGGTTCCGTTCAAAAGATCGCGGCGGTCCCAGAAGACGCGAAAAAGCTTTTCGTCACAGCCTTAGACATTGCGCCGGAATGGCACGTGAAAATGCAGGCTGCCTTCCAGAAATACACTGACAATGCAGTTTCAAAAACCGTTAATATGCCTTCTAATGCAAGCGTCGACGACGTCAAAAAAGTTTATGATTTAGCCTGGAAACTGAAGTGCAAAGGAGTGACAATTTTTCGGTACGGAAGCAGGCCAGAACAGGTCCTCTATATAGGAGAAGTCAAGGCTAAAGAGGGAAAATTTGTCTCAGCAGAATCAGAATATGCAGGTGGATGTCCAACAAAAACATGCCCATTCCCCGGGTAACTCCTCAGAATTCAAGAAAAATCTAGGAGACTATTCACTCTCTATTCGCAAGTTGTAGCTTATCTTGACCCCTGCTTTTTCAAAAAGCTTTCCAACAGGGCAGTTTCGCAGTGTCACATCGTGGATCCTTTGGATTCTATCCTTAGGCGCATCAGCCTTTACGATAATGTCGAATTTCTCCTGAGTAACAGTTCCTATTTCTTCAGATATAATGGCTTCCACCTTAACCTTCAAATCTCTTAACGAAATTCTCATTTTGTTAGCTGTCCAGACAAAAATTATTGCATAGCATCCTGCATGACTCATTATGCATAGTTCAAGAGCCGACGGCCCCATATCAGTTCCAGCGTCAGGCTCTAAGTCTAAGCATAAAGCATGCGCTCTTCCATCGTCAACATCTATTCTGAAGCCCTCAATCAATTTTGCATTAGAGAGAAGTTTTGCCAAATCTCTTCGCCTCCCTTAAATCAATAGAAGCTCTGCTATTAAATTTCTCCATGCAACATGCTCAGTAGACGCTCCAGTACCTTCTCACCCTTTGAGCGCAAGCCGTCATGCTCGTATTCGTTTGTCACCCACAACTTTATGCCTCGAATGTTCCGCGCTGTCTCCTCAGAAAGAGTTCGCTCAACATACATGTCGTTATAGTAAATGACCGCAACGCATGGAACCGTGTTTGATTGCAGTACTGACTTGTCATACAGATGCGACCAACCACCATATGTCGCCAAGATCTCTGCGGCTTTCTTCAACGGGCGCAAATACTTGTATTCGTCAAACATCCATGGGTACACCATCTCGCCAGTGAGGAACACGGGCTTATCGGGTGTGATCTGAAATTCAGGAAACTCCGATCGAACACGTTCAGCCGACCAGTTAGAGGCCACTCCTTCGCAATATATTGACTCGTGCAAAATCGCGTATATCGGGTTGGTCTCAAACGCAAAGGCGTTTTCAAAACCGCGCAGGAAACTATAGCTAATCTCTCGATCAACCGAGCCGCCCAGAAAAGCGTCTTCAAGTAAATAATGAACCTTTTCGAAACCAGTGCTAAACCCGAACGCGACACCGAGTTGTTGAAAACGGCGCTGTGATAGTCGATCACCGCCCGGCAGATCTACTTCATGAGATGCTAAATAATCGACTATTCCGTGGACGCGTTCGACATCATCAGGGTAGCGTTCATAGTAAAGTCGATTCTTGTGGATCACACTTCGATAAGTAGCGCGATACACGTCGTCTGGTGAGCGATTCAGTGGCGGCAAGCCACCAGTTATTATTGCTTCTTTCAAACCATCTGGCGCAGCGGACAAATAATGAGTTACGCAGAACCCACCGTAGCTTTGCCCCAGCACACTCCAGCGATTTTTCTCTCCAATCAACTTGCGGCGTATCAATTCAGCATCGCGCACGATCGAATCAGCACGGAAGTTCTTCAAGTAATCAGCTTGTTCATTCAGCGTTTCAAAGCGCGCTAATGTCTGGTAGTTGATCGGTGTGCTGCGACCTGTGCCCCTTTGGTCGAGTAGCAACACCCGATATTCTTTCAGCGCCCTTTTCAACCAACCGCTTTTGTCTTCTGGGCGTAAGGCACCAAAACCAGGACCGCCTTGAAAGAAGACAAGCCACGGTAGGTCATGATTTTCCTTGTCTTTGGCAACCGCCTCTCGAGCGAATACAGTAATTGTCTTTTCATCGGGTCGCGCGTAATCCAGTGGCACATTGAATTCGTGATCGATTAATACCATGCCGGGCAAGCGGTGAACGTTGTGAGCAGTCATGTCGTGCATCTCCTTCTGACTGTTATTGTCTTATTCTCCATAGGATATATAAAGAAGGTTTACTCAGCAATAATTCAAGAAAAATTGAAAGAGCAAGTTGTACTGGGAGATGCGAACAGTATGGGTTTGATACCTGATGAGCACAAGGAGCATTTGAAAAGTGAACTCGAAGAAAAAATGGAGAAACCAGTAAAAATTGTAATGTTCACGCAGGAAATAGAGTGCAAGTTTTGCGCGGAAACCAGACAGTTAATTCAGGAATTGGCTACATTAAGTGACAAGATCAAAATTGAGATTTATGATTTTGTGGCGAATTCTGACAAGGCAAAGGAGTACGGAGTCGACAAGGTTCCTGCCATAGCTGTTGTTGGCGAGAAAGATTACGGAATAAGGTTTTACGGGATACCGTTCGGCTACGAGTTTCAAACCTTTACAGAGGCGATTGTGAACGTTTCCACAGGAAAAACGAATATTTCAGACAAGGCAAGGGAAATGCTCAAGGAAATCAAAACTCCAGCTCACATCCAGGTTTTTGTGACTCTAACATGCCCACACTGTCCTATGGCAGCTGGAACCGCCCACAAACTTGCCATAGAAAGCGACTTGGTCAAGGCTGACGTCATTGACGGAAGCGAGTTTCCGCACATAGCCCTTAAATACGGTGTTATGGGTGTTCCAAAGACAGTCATAAACGAGAAGATAGAATTTGTTGGGGCGCTTCCAGAAGATCTGTTCATAGAACACGTTTTGCTTGCAACTCATTAGAAATCAATATTCCAATCGGGCGTTATGTTTGAACTCGGCTAGTGGCAAAGAAGCATTAACGTTAGTCTTTGTTTACAGCGGAGAATTTGCAGAACGCGTAATAAGGAATCTGATAAACGACCTCAGTTTCTGTAAGTCCTGCGGTCTCTATTGCGATTCATGCAAATACAATGTTTACAGCTTCGTCCGCAACATTCGAGCGGCAATGGAACTACCAAACTCGTCTGAACTACCAGCTTTTATTGACAACCCCGAGAAATACATGCCCAAGAAAATTCCGAAAGCCGATTTATGTGTCTCTAGCGGGCTGCATAAAGACTTACTATTGGAGTTGCCGCATCACATGCAAAAAGTCGGGATGAAAGGACTGATTGTTCCCATCGAAGATTTTAACGAAGTCCCTTCTGGGCTGAGAAAGCAGATAGAAGAGAAATGCCGAGAATTGGGCTTGGAAAACGCATTTCCGAAGCCTTTCTGCTCGCTTGAGCCAGCAAAAGACAAACCGACAATTTCAAGACTAGTAACTGAGCTCAAAATCGGAAGACCATCATTAGAACTTTCAACTGCACGAAGAGGAAAACGCGAAGTCATAGAGTCTTCAATCGTTAAACGAAGTGCCCCGTGCGGCTCAACATGGTATGTTGCAAAAAAACTAATCGGCGTTAAAACAGAGAAGGAAATTCTCTATGACGCAATAGCAAAGGCTCACCATAGCTATCCATGCACTGCAACAATGAATGTAGACCCAGAGGCAAAGGAACCGATACTTCACATCGCAGGCTACATAATACGGGAAGAAGTTGAAAAAACCTTAAGGAAAGTTCAAACTCGAATTTAGGTCATCGCCCGAAAGAATTTTTCTGAAAAATCGATGCACGCTTAATTGTTTACTAGCAGCAACAGCAAGAACTAGTTGAATGCCCAGACTGCTCACTGACATATTTCGCTGGGTTCTTCTCGAACGTTGTTTTGCAAGCTTGGTTGCAGAAATAGTAGATTTTCCCCATGTAATCTAACTTGAACTTGGCTGTTTTCTCGTCTACTTCCATACCGCAAATCGGATCTTTAGCCATATTCTCTTTTCACCTCCTATCTACGCCTTTATGTAAGATGAGCGAACGTTGGCTCTTCCTAGCTTTTTCTGCTTATCGCTAACTCATATAGTTTGCATTATTTGCAGGACTGCTACAGAGGTCTTTTCGGAAGGGGAGGAGAAAGGAGAGTGTTTTCTCAAGAATGAGAATGCTTCTCTGTAGCAGCCTTTCTGCCCCTATTTTTCGTGGATGCCACAAGTGGCAAAGCATTTATATCTCCTATGACTATCTATATCTTTGTAGAATATAAATATATCGTTTGAAGATATATCTGGGATGAGCTATGCCTTCAACAGAAATGGATAACATCGTTTCAGACTTTTCGCGCTTCTATATACTCACCATTCTATATGAAGGATCATGCCATGGCTACAGCATAATCAGCAAATTCAGGAAAAGGATAGGAAAGGAGATAAGCCCAAGCTTAGTTTATCCCTTCCTTAGGCAACTTGAACAGAAAGGCTTTGTAGAACAGTATTCGAAGCCAGTTGGCGCCAAAAAGAAGAAAGTTTTCGAATTGACCAAGGAAGGAAAAGAGCTCTGTAAGCAGCTGTTTAAGCGTTATTCGGCTCTTGTTTCAGTCGCCATTGAACCGAGTCTTGAAATATGCGCCCATTGCGGATGCAAGGTCTTTGAAGGCGGACATAAAGAAAGAATAAGAGGAAAAGAAATGAACTTTTGCTGTATCCATTGCGCTCAATCATACAAGGTAGAGCAAGGAACAACGTAACCACTATTAGACACTAAGTGAATGATTGCTGTTTGTTGCTTATTCCAGCCGCTTTATTATATGATTGCCAAACTTGGTCTTCACTATGGGCGAGGTTTCTCCTTTCTTGAGTGTGAATGCCGCGGTTTCAAATTCCTTCACCATTTTTCCTCTTCCAAAGGTTCCGAGGTCTCCTCCACGCTTTCCGGACGGACACAGCGAAACTTCTCTGGCTATGTTTGCAAACTTTGCGCCTTTCTTCAGGCGTTCTAAAATCTCCTTGGCTTCCTGTTCTGTTTTGACAAGAATATGGGCACAATGAACCTTCTGTGGCATAAGCCAAGATAATGCATTCAGTTTATTTATAATAATTGTTTCTTGATTTGATAGTTAGGGCTTCATTATTTTCAATCTTTTCTTTGAATACGCAACGGCAAGTATAGTGAGAAACACACACAATGGCAGAATAAGGAATGACGGAAACTCTGGAATGACATCGTAAATTGTATGAAGAAATAATTCTCCGAACTCCATGGAGGGTTCGATTGCTGTGGATTCAAGCCACTCGTTCCATGAAGTTATCATAACCATCTGCAAATCGTTGTCTGCATAACCTAATGCTGTAGTCAACATTTCTTCGAACATGGTCTCATTAAAGGGGAGCACTGTTGGTTGTGAAGAATCATTTTTCCATCTGCAATATTCGGTGTTATCATATCCGCCATAAACGTTTGGAATGAATTTGATTCCGTTTGAATTCATTAAGTAACGCCATTCAGGATAGTATTTTTTGGCATATTCCGTTATGTTTGACCATCCCTCTGAAACATTTGTATGAGCAAAAAAGTAATTTGTAGTAGCATTCATTGAATACAGTAAAGCCGAATTTACATCATGTGGAGAGGTGCAATTGCTGCCTACATCTCCGACTAAATAAACATCTAGTCGCTGTCTCAGGGCGTCAAAAAGATTCTGCGCCTCTGTAGTGCCTAGTTGACCGTAAATGTATGGCAAATTGTAAATGAATACGACTGGTTTCTCATCGATTTTCAAATAGCTTGGATTATTGAAATATTCCTGAGTTGCGTATGTCATATCTTCAATGAATATTTTCGTGAAGTTCTGATCAGGGTTAAGAGTAGCATTTAGAGCGTCATTTAGAACAATTTCTGACTCATAGAGCAGACAGAATTTAAAACTACTTATATGTCCTGCTTTTAAAAGTCCATTTTTCAGATTCTGATCAATATAATCGTAATCCCAATCTAGCCATTCTCCTTCACCTAACCATGAGACGGCGAAGAAATCTATCCGGTGCTGGATTGCCCATAAAATGTGTCGATCCGCCGTCAATGAGTCGCTCGAGTTGTACTTGCCTACGAAAGGAGTATATTTGGTGCCGTGATCCCAGTGATTGTTGAACGGTATTCCCCACCAAATGTAATAGTACGCACCCACTTCCATTTTTTCTTCGTATGCCGGAGATGGACATGGAATTTCGCTCAATAGAATTATCGATGTTGTCTCCGTGTTCGTTTTGCACTCTATAGGGAAGCTGCCGTTTTCGTAGTAATCTGTTTTGAAGCCTCCGTTAGAATCTTGGCATTGCCACATTCTTTCAACCAATTGCTTTTCAAACCAGAATGACCCTTTATTTGACATTTTGTTCACAAGGTAAAATAAGCCTAGTTTGTACGTCGCATAGTAGCTTGTGTTATAGAAGATTGCATCTTTGAAGCCTTTTCCATCCCACATTTCCTCAACTTTTCCATAATAGTAATCTGCTCCTGAGTAGTTTTCATTTCTCCCTTCCACCAGAGAGGCATAACAGAGCAAATCAGCATAGTCTTCAAAACTTGTTACAATATCGTTTGTGGCGATATCTGTTTTGAGAACAGAACCGCAATAAGATTCATTCAGAGTTATGTTTTCAGTCATATTAAATAGAAGCTCTACGTCATAGCCAAGAAGAATTTCTGCTCTGCAGTTCAAAGGGACTCCTGCTTGAGATGTCAATAAACCATATTCATTTGCAATTCGCTCAATCGTTTCTGTAATGTTATCTGCTATTTCTCTGTTCCACTGTTGTAGAGCGTATGAAGCCAATACGTTGTCATTAGTCACCCAATAAACATTGGAATCAGGGTATTCATAACACAGGCCCAGTGTAGAATTGTAGGAATTAACAAGGTAGGAATAGGCAAATTCTTTTGCGCGCATGGGAACACTATTGCAAGATTTCGGCTGAACTCTCAAATAGCAAATTGCAAATCCTATCAAGATTACAATCAGCAGAGTTGAATGAATGCTTTTATTCATTTTCTCCACAAATAATTGATCTATGTTTCTGGAACTTAAATTCTTCTTCGAGCAAGTGTGTACATATCAGCTTGTGAACCCTCGCTTCTCCGCCAGCTTCTGCAATATTTTTAAATGGTGCTTCGACGTAGGCTTTTTTATGCATGAGTGGGCTTTGGCTGAAGCAGTGATTGCTGCGGCTTCTGAAATTGCTGAAAAAGAAGGACTGAGCGAAGTTACAGAAGTCAAGATAAAAGTGGGGGAACTGCAACAGATAGAGCTAGATATACTGGAATTTGCCTTATCACAACTTAAATCAGCAAAATTGGAAAATGCAAGATTCAGCATTGGACTTTCGAAAGCTGAGATAAAATGCAGAGTGTGTGAGCACAAATGGATTCTCGCAACAGGAAATTTGGATAAGGTCACTGCCGAAGCCATACATTTTGTTCCAGAAATAGCCCACACTTACATCAAGTGTCCAAAATGCGGCAGCCCTGACTTTGAAGTATTATCGGGACGCGGAGTCTGGCTTGAAAGCATTAGAGGAGTGAAACGAGAGGATGGTTGATCCGCGATTAAGCATAATAGATGAGAGAATTCGTGAGGTTAGCAGAATTGTTGCTGTTTCAAGCGGTAAAGGAGGAGTGGGCAAAAGCCTCGCGGCAGCAACGCTGGCTTTAAAGCTCACAAAAATGGGTTACACCGTTGGACTGTTTGATTTGGATTTCACGAGTCCCTCCACGCACGTAATCTTAGGCATCGCTGATCTGCAGCCGAAGGAGGACAGGGGTATTGTTCCGCCAATGGCGCATGGCATGAAATACATGTCAATAATTTATTATTCTGGCGAATATGCGACTCCGCTCAGAGGCGCAGATGTTTCAAACGTCTTGATTGAATTGCTATCAATTACAAGATGGGCGAAACTGGATTTTCTCATCATTGACATGCCACCTGGCATAGGAGACGCAACTCTTGACCTAATTCGGTTGGTTAAGGACATCGAATTTCTCATTGTGACGACGCCTTCACAGCTGGCCTTCGAAACAGTTCGAAAACTGGTAAGCCTTTTGAAGGAGTTGAAAATTCCCGTGATAGGCGTTATTGAAAACATGAAAACGCACAAATCAGACACAATACGACAGCAAACTAGGAAGTTGGATGTGAAGTTTTTGGGAGAAATCCCATATGACGCAAGAATAGAAGAATCAATAGGGAGCGCACACAGACTCTCAAAAACGATATTTGCCGAGAAAGTAGGAGAAATAGCCCTAAGGATCCAATAATTAATGTTAAGTATTCACCTAATAAAAGATGCCCGCGTGCTAAAACATATTCTCAAAGTGACTTTGATTGCTACTTTATCTGATGTGTAATTAAGCTTCCTTAGCTTGTTTGCTTTTTCTTTTGCGCGTATTTTTCGTCACTTTGTTAACCATCAAAGTCTCTTCTACGGAATTTGCCTTCCCTAGTTCCTGCATGTACCAGCTTCTATCACGAGAACGGCGAATCCCAGAAGCAATTCCAAAAACCATCAGAGAAACTCCACTTATCACCAGCACTAGGCCCAAGACAGCTCCTGCATGCGACTCAGCGAAGTAGGGGATGAAAAGCAACCATTCCGGACTACTGGTCAAGCTTAGAGTCTCAATTATGCCACCCACAAAAAATATGGCTCCAGCTAAGAATATTAGATACGCCCGGGTCTCATTATGCCTTGACTCTTCAGCCTTTTCATGCAAATAATCTCGGAAAGACATGAACGTTCAAATATTCCAAGTATTTGAACACGTACGTAAGTCTTATTATGCACAAATCAAAATTGCAAAAATGAATCAGAAATAACCAAAAAATGAGTGCATGTACTTGTTGCCTGCAAAAGCTGTAATATTCGATTTCATAGGTACGCTAGCGAACGTTAAGAACTACAATCTGGGAATCTCGAAAATGAAGTTGTATAGGGCTATTGTAGACGCAGGCTTCAATGTTGACATTGAAAGCTTTTCAGAAGCTTACGATCAGGCACATGAGAAGTACAGAATCATACGCTACGAAAAACTAGTCGAGGTGACAAACGCCGTCTGGATTTCCGAGGCCTTAAACATGCTCGGATTCAAAACAACCCCGGAAGACACACGGATAAAAACTGCAGTTAACATGTTCTTTGAAGACTATTTGAATTCACTTGAGCTCAGACCACACGTAAAAAAGATGCTAAGAGAGCTTTCAAAAAATCATAAGTTAGGTCTAGTTTCAAACTTTACATATGCTCCAGTAATCTACGCCTCTCTCAGAAAGCTGAGCATAAGCCAATTTTTCAGTGTTGTTCAAGTCTCGGAGGATGCTGGCTGGCGCAAGCCTAACACAAAAATCTTTCAGGAGACCTTAAGGAAACTTGGAGTAAACGCGAAAGAAACGATTTACGTAGGCGACAGCCCTCTAGAAGACATAAAAGGCGCAAAAAAGGTCGGCATGAAAACAATATTCATTTCTTCTCAATTCTATTCACTTGATGACTTGTATGAGAGCAAGCAGCAACCGGATTTCATTTTTAGCGATATCTTGGAACTTTACAGAAATTTTCAAACTAGCAGAGCATAAGACTGCGAAGACTGGAAAGAAAATGCTTAGGGGACAGAAACTCGTCTAATACTGCACATCGCAGAGCACAGAATACAGAGCATGAAAATACTTATGCCCAGCGTACATTCAGAAATATTATTTCAAACATACAAGATATCTTTCATTTTAATGAATAACTGATACAGAAGACGGAAGAGATCGAGTTATTAACGCAAAACCAAACGCTCCAATTGCCTGACCATTGTTTCAAGCTTGGTGAAGAGAAAACTCGTAGCATGTATGTCTCTCGGTATCTTTAAATAGCGTCTGATGGAAGTTTCTCTTCAAAGCTTAGCGAGGGATGTTTAATCAAAAGTTCAATTCTGCTCATATCAACAGTGCTATGTGCAGCACTGGTTTTTCCTTTATTCTTGATGGGTTATTATCAAATCGAAGAGGTTCAATCCACGAGCGGTCCTGAATGGTTTCAAATAGAAGGATTAGTAGAAAATCCGATTAACCTGACATACGCCGAACTGTGGAATTTCCCTTTAGTGTCGGAAGTAACTAGGCTGGAATGTGTGGGCGGTGGAACAGGTGGGTATGGTATTACCTATAATTGGACAGGCGTGCCGCTTTTCTATCTTCTTGGCATGGCTAAAGTGACGCCTGGCGATTATCGAGAGGTTGTTTTTAAGGCTACTGACAACTTTTCAAGCAGTATTCTGTTGGAAACTGCTATGCATCCAACTACAATTTTAGCTTTGGAAGCCAATGGAACAAACTTGGAAACGATATTAGGTTTTGGAGGTGGATACCGTGTTGCTGTCCCCTGCAGATGGGGATATAAATGGGTCAAGTGGATCGATCAAATTGTCGTTGTTGACTATGATTATAAAGGACATTATGAGCAAGTTGGGTTTTCAGATGAGGCAATCATGCCAAACTGCACCTTGCCTTCCACAACCCCACCTGTAAGAACCTTCAATGTAACTGAATTAGACGAATGCGCTGTGCAGGTTCTGAGCAATTCATCGATAGATTATTTCGATTTTGATCTGGATGGACGGATGACCTTCAATGTAACTGATTCCGAAAACACTAGCGGTTACTTCTACATCACATTTCCAAGTAACTTGATGACATATCCATATCAAGTCTATATCGATGATAACCGAGTAGAACATCAAATGACCAATGCAAGTAGTAACGTATACATTTGTTTCATGTATAGTCACAGTGCGCATGAAATCAGAATCGAAGGAACAAGACCAGTATATGCCCGCATGCCGTTGTTTTCAAGAGGAGATTCTCCATAGTCTTCATTGAAGTCCTAGACGAGAAAAAAAATTCGAAAAAATGAGCAAAATTTTCTTCCACAAATAATAAAAACCTAGACAGTAGATTCGGTTGACGGGTTTAAACTTTGCTTGAGGGCAGAAAGGTCAATCTGAGAATAGTTGAAAAAGAAGACGCACTAATTGTTGCTGAATGGTTCAATAATCCCGATTTCAGCGGCATATACGATCCCTTAAATGAACAGCTATCCAGAGCGGAGATTGAGAAGAAATATGATAAGCTTGCTCCGAAAGAGAAGTGGTTTATCATAGAGAAAAAAGACGGCAGTAAAATTGGGTTCATAGGACATTTTGCCGTGGGAGAAATATTTGAAATAGGTTACGCCTTGATCCCAAGTGAGAGAGACCATGGCTACTGTACTGAAGCTGTTAAGGTTATGGTGGATTATCTATTCTTGTCTAAAGATATTGTCCGAATACAAGCCGGAACTAACGTGGAAAACAAGGCGTCACAAAAAGTTTTGGAAAAGGCTGGGTTCAATAAAGAAGGAATTATGCGAAAAGCACTGTTCGTCAGAGGTAAGTGGACTGACACCTATCTATACAGTATCCTCAGAGAAGATTGGAGAGAACCAAAGATACTAACAAAGGCAACTTCGATGTAGCAGCAACACAAGTAGTTGCCTTATGTGCAAATGAAAACAAACAATTCGGCTTTGGTCTTTCTTTCTGACCGAAGACGAAGAAAAAAGGAAAAGATCGTTTAGAGTGGTTTGGAGTGATACAGACTTTGGTAGTACATCGCTTTGCTCTTTTTCAGTTCATATTCATCTTGCATTTTTTTCACCTCAAATATCGATAACGATGAAGACTCTTTAAATATCGACGCACATGTTGAAAACACGAGTTGTAGTCACAAAATGTTACTAGACAAAAAGCCTGAGAAAGCAGATTCAATCGAAGATTCTGTCAAAAGTCATAAAAACTGAATAAGTGTGAATGAAACAGCATAGTGTAGGTGTCGTGAGTGAGTAGCGGTCAAGCTTTGATGTCAGATGTTCTGCAATATTACGGGATTCTGCTGGGATTTTAGGAATTCTTGCTAGCTTTGTCTTTGGAGGAATCGTTTTCATGTTGAGTTTTGACGCGATCAACAATTTTGCCCAGATCGCTCTTCTCACGTTGTTTCTCACATTCTTGCTCTTTATTGGTAGCATATTTGCTTATTTTGACTGTTGGTCGAGATTTTCGTTCAGAATAGGGTTTATTGGAAGGAAAAGTGCCCTTTAGAATGAAAGTTGTGAACACATTTTTGGTTTTAGGCATCTTTTTGTGGTTAGTCTCGATTGTGCTACTGTTTTTTGCTCGTAACCTGATTTATCTAGGTCTTACCTCTTCTGCTTTGGCAACTGTTTTTATGCTCCTTTTCTATTTCGGCCTTTGGAGACCTAAAATGAAACGAGTTTCTTTCATATGATTAAGCCTCATTAGCGCTATTCATGATGTCAACGTTACTCGCAGCCATATTCTACAGAAGAAAAACAGCCACCCAAAATGCGTGTTTATGGGTAGTGTTGCCCGTAGTTTAGTGCTGCTGTTAGAAGATCTTTGACTTCTATGAATTCGTTACAATCAACATCTAGTTTTGCATCATATTTAGGATGGCTTGAAAAGCTTCCATAAGCTTCTGCTATAGCAACTATGTCTTCAATTTGAACCTTGCCATTGCCATCTACATCACCTGGAATACTTACGTAAACTGTGCCGTCAGTAAGGTTGTTATTAGATATGTTTAATTCGCCTGGGCATATGCTCACACTGCAGCTTAGTGTATAAAGGCCATATGCATCTATAGGAAACCATGTTAAAGTTACGTTCACGGTTTTCCCTGAAGACGAGGTTGTTTGCTCAAGTGATATTAGACTTGTATTGGCATATAAATAGAGTTTACAAGTTGCGAGCTTTTCTCCTTGATTTTCAATGCTCACAATGATGGTCATAGAAGAGTCTGGCTTCACGTTGAAGGGGTTTGCTGTTACCCTTGTAATTGCAACGTCCCATGTAGGAAATGGTTTGGACATATCTCTAGGAACAAGAGGAAGATCGCCCTCTACTTTTCCATAATGGCTCTTTGGGCTTTGATATCCTCCCCCCTCAGAAACTATTGCCTCTGTATAGTTTTTTGCGTAAGAGAAAACTTCCGCTGCAGAGATCCAGCCATCATTATTAGAATCATCTGCTAACTCGAAACCTGTTATCAATCCAAAAGGGAAAATCCCACAATATGTAGTTTCTATTCCACTTGAAGCTAACACTATGTGATCAGGTAGAAAATTAATGAAGCAGCCGGCGCCACAAGTATCCAGTATGACTGTTACATACGCCTGTTGTAGTGCCTCCGAATTGAACCAATCAATTAGTTCCATCTGAATTAGAAACCAATCTATAAAAAAGTCATGTCCACCATAAAAAAACACTACAATCTCACCTGGAGATGCTTCGCATAAGAAATTTACGATTTGATTCTTTATATTGCTGAAATTGAGGTCACCACACCAAAAAGCCTTAACGTCATCTGCAACTTCACTATAATTGTACATTGACAAGAAACGAATGTAACTTACATACTGATCCGTACTGTTATTCCAGTTCGGATATACCAGTAACTCTCTGATTAAGTGCTGAGCATCATCAAGTCGAGCATGATATCCTGCTTCATATTCTATTCCAAGGAATCTGAAACTTCGAACTTGAGTAGGTAAAGCCCCCCTCGTTGGCATTAGTTTTGACGCTTGCGCAGACACAAATAAGAGAATCAGAATCAACGTAGTTCTAGAAATTGTTCTCTTCAATAATCTCCGTCTCTCCTAATATTTTAGCAATTTAACTTTTACATAACACTTTCGGAGAAATCTTCTATTTCTTAATTCTGTTCACCAAACTCATAGCAAACAACAACCCCTCGCAAGCGCCCAAGCGCAAATGCAAAATGGACAATGTTTGACGAATATCAATAGTATTATTAATAGTAGCAGTTGAGAAGTGATACTTCAAACAGAGGGGTTTGAAAGAACTAGGAGATTTCAATGAGACAGGCTAAGTGCGCTTTAGCGCTTAATCTATAGGGCGTTGTTTCGTAAAGTTAAGAATCAGAAGCTGGCAACTCCTTTTCTTTCTGAGAAATCATACCATTTCCAGATTTCTTTAATGGCTTTCTCGGAGTATCCTTTTTGATTCAGCAAAATTCTCAAGGAAGGTAGTGTTTTCATTTTTTGTTTGTCACTTTAGGGTTTGTTTGTAGACTCTATTCAAAGTCCAAAATTAAATGTTCTGGATTTCAGATTCTGTTTTGTAGCCATGTACTACAGACATACAGCAACACAACAGCAAGCTCGAAAGGAGGTAGACCAAGGTCGCTTCGCGCACATTGTTGCAGATAATTCTTTTTTGGACCATTTTTGAGAATCAATTGATGTTTTATTGGTGCAATTGGAGACAATAGTTAAATAACCTCTAGCTATGAGCCTATATATTAAATCATAGATTTATTCGAGGTGATAACAAATGGTCAATGAAGGAAGAGGACGCTTGTTCAGAAGGAAAGACGGAAAATACCTGATTTATCTACCAGTAGATTTAGCGGAAGACAGCATGTTCCCTTTCAAAGATTATGAAAGGACAAAAAGAGGGGCCGACTCAATTGCTGTCAAAGTAACCTTCAAACTTGAAGACGACAAACTACTGATAGAAAAGTGGAAAGAACCCGAATCGGCATAAAAGCGGAATTGAGTTTACAAATAGCTAGATCAAAGAGTTCGAAGAGTTCTTTCAGAATATTCTAGAGTTAAATCCCCTTGAATTTCTTCCTATTCAGAATAATATATTAGAAATTCCAAAAAGAAAAAGAGGCTGCAAATGCTTGAAGATATGGAGGAACAATGCGAGAAATTGAACTGGCAAATTGGAAGGATCTTTCGAACCGAGTTGACGGCATAGTCAAAAGCTTTGAAACCATCTACAAAGTCAAGCTTCGCGTTGATCTTGAGGAAATCCCCCTTGAACGACTATATCCAACAGAAGATTTTCTAGAGAACGATAAACTTGCTCTTGTCTTCAAAAAAATCGTCAAAGAGAATTATGACGTACCAATAACAGTTGTGAACAGTGGCGAAGACTATTTTGTTCTGGATGGTCATCACCGTGCATTCATCCGCAAAAAGCTCATGCATAGAACCATCAAGGCGCATGTACTGAGCTTTCCCGAAGGCAAGACTTACAGAGAAATCTTGAGGCTTCCACTCGAAGACCTCCGCATAAAAGACGTAAGCCCCATAGAAGACCCTATTCTGAAGGCTTGGCAGCGTATCCTTTTTGTCGTTGAACATTATGAAGCGATCTACAATGTGCCATTCTACCTCAGTAAAGAGCATGTTAACTTAAAGGATCTGATTCCCACACAGTCGCATGTCGGAAAAACACAGATTGACTCGATAAAGAAGTTGCTAGTGCCAATAGTCTGCATTCGTGGCGGAGGCAAATACTACATTCTAGATGGACACGCGAGATCGCTCCGAGCCAAAGAATTAGGATTAGACTCGATAGAAACAATGATTCTGCTACCATCGGAAAAGATAAATTTCGGCATCGTGAAAACGGCAGCATCGATGGGTCTTCAAAAACTTGAAGACATTAAGATCATGGAATAGACCCCTGTGATTATTCAGCCCACGACACATGATAGTGTGAAAGGGTCGAAGCCTGTTTGAACTGTGAGAAGTGTATAAGTTGCAGCAACATCGGCAAGTTTGAAGAGTGTGTCGATTCTGAAGTTGCTAGTGAATTGAGTAACAAAGAAGATGTAGTAGCGCATTACAAATTTTTAATCATTTATGAAGGGATACAAATTTTCTGATTGATCTGTCATAGGTTTTCTCGACTTCTTGTGGAAAATAGCAGGCTGGAAGTTCATTATGTTCTCTGTGGCCCCTTATACACTCGCAACATTTGCCTTTTAGACTGCAATTGTATGTGCAGGTGCATTCTTCCAGATTCTTCTGCAAATTTGGACATTCACTCATTTTCTTCATGACCCTTTGTACACAAACTTCAGAACTGTTCTAACGCCTATTTACATTTTGGTTTTCCAACTTTCTATTCTAAACTAGAGGAAATTTGCGCGCTATTATATAATTTCTAAATTGGCTAATTTTTTAGACATTTACTTTTTTGTTCTGCTTAGAAATTGTCTAAATTCTTGACAGATGAGCAACAGTCAATCAATATCAATGGCATGATTAGTAGTAACTGCTGAGAAGTGATACCACAATAGAGAGATTGCGAAGAACTAGGAGATTTGAAAGAAATAGGCTACGTGCACTTCAGCGCATGTCGAACATTTTACTTTTCTGCAGCTTTCCTTATTCTTCTTAGTTCTTGGAGAATCTGCTCGTTTATATCTTTCGAAGGTCTGGCTTCAGCTTCTGCCTCTACAGCTACAGGTTTAATTCCTTTAACAAATTTCATAACCATGTCTTTGATTTCTTCAAAGTTTTCTACTCCAAAAATCTCTGCTTCTGCTGTTTTGTGACCAGAGCTACTTACTCCTGAAAAGCCCGCAGTTTGTATTGAAAGCCTCCCTAGTCCAAAATGCCTGGAAATTGGACCTTGATAAATGTTGACATTAGTAATGCGATTGTAGGGCACGACACTTTTTGTCTTCCACCACACTCCTTTTGTAACTATAATCTCGTCATCCTCAAGAACATAGTTTATTGAAGAATGAAAATTCGGAATCCAATACAGGGCGATTGCGACAGCAATAAGAAGCGGAACAAAAGACACTAAAGCAGCTACAACTCCAGTCAACATCTCAAATGAAAACGCTACAGCTACAACTGGAATCATCCACCAAAGAAAGACACCAATAGTAACAAGCGCAAGATAAGCTCGGTAGAGCTTCTTCAATTTTGGGTCAGCCCCAAACTCCTTTTCCACAGTCACTCAAGACACCAACAAATCAAAATACGGTCACTGATGTTTTAAATCATTTGGTCAAAGCAAGTGTTGGAAGGAACTAGGAGATTTCAAGAAACAGGCTAAGTGCGCTTTAGCGCGTTCAATGAGATCCATTTTTGGATTTTTTCCTATATGATATTATTATAAGAATTTTTCAAAAGATAGTGGTCTAGAGGAATTGAATCGAAGATTCTTCCACAAGCAATAAGAAACTGAAACAGAATACTTAAACAAACGATAGCCATGGGCAAGAAATATGTCTTTTCAATCATTGTATTTTTGCTTGTTATACCAGTTCTGGGAGCTGACAGCTATACTGACGTTACGGTTTCAGAAGCGAAGACTATGATTGACTCTAATCCTTCTTTGGTAATCTTGGATGTCAGGACTCAGAGTGAATATGATGAGGGTCACATTAGAAATGCAAAGTTAATTCCCCATACTGAATTGGTAGGAAGACTGAATGAACTAAACGAAGCCGATGCAATCCTAGTGTATTGTAGAACAGGTGTAAGGAGTAGCATCGCAAGCCAGATTCTAGTAGACAATGGCTTTTCGAATGTTTACAATATGCTCGAAGGAATAACTGCGTGGATCAGTGAGGGATACCCAATATATGTCAAATACTCTTCTATCCAAGAGGCACTAAACAATGCAAATGAAGGAAATACGATTTTCGTTTCTTCAGGGGTATACTATGAAGACATAGTTGTGAATAAGTCAGTATCGCTTGTTGGAGAAAACAAGTACAACACCATAATAGATGGAAACGGTACACAGATCATAGAAATAAGAGAGAACGACACGACCTTAGCAGGATTTACTGTCCGGAATGGTTCTACAGGCATTCTACTATACTACTCAAGCAATAGTAACATTAGCAATAATATTATCGCCAACATAAGCATGTATGGCATCTCTTTCTCAGATTCGAATAACAACACTGTTAGTGATAATCTTTTGCTGAATATTTCACAGTATGGTCTGCTTTTATCCAATTCTAGGAACAATCTGATCTGCCGCAATCAAATAAACCAAACTGCTGGCATATTAGACGAATCCGGTGGAAATACGTACATAGAAAATACAATATTCGCGCACAGGATAACCTATGAGGGGCCTACGTACGAGATTCCAATGAACATCTGGTCTTCCAACAACATTATACAAGGCAATGTAATCTTGAACGGAAGCAGAGTCATAATAAGTGGCTCCAAAAACAACGTCTCCTACAACGTGATAATGAACAACGAAATGGATGGTATCTTCATAGACGGGGAATCAAACACCATAATAGGAAACAACCTTACAAGTAATGAGAACGGCATCTCTCTCTTTTATTCAAATGACAACACTATTGTTGACAATAACATAGTAAACTGTAAACAACATGGCATGTGGATATACAGCTCATTCAACAACATTATCTACAATAACAATTTAGTGAACAACGGTAAACAAGTGGATGTTCAAGGGTCAGTTAATAGTTGGGATGATGGTCTTGGCGCAGGTAACTATTGGAGTGATTATGAAGAAAAATACCCATATGCAACAGAGATAGATGAATCAGGGATATGGAACACACCATATGTTGTTGATGCGAACAATATTGACAGATATCCACTTGTGATCCAATTCATAATCCCAGAGTTTCCATCATTGCTCATTCTACCATTATTCATGATAGCGACACTACTAGCAGTCATAGCCTACAGAAGAAAATGTAGTCCAAAATAGTCAAAGCGCGCGCGTTAAGGAAAATGTGGGCACGCTATGAGACTTACTTTAGACTCGTGATAGATGGAATCTGGTCAATAGTATTTTCGCGATTGCAAGCACATAGTTTATAAGTGTCGAAGTTAAGGGTAGATGAAGCGTGTAAGAAGCGATTTTTGCATAGCGACTATAAGGAGTTGAAAGAGTTAATGTACGAGAAAGAAATGCACAAAGCAGTCTGCGCTGATTGTGGCCAAGAATGTGAAGTACCATTCAAACCTGACGGAAGCAGACCTGTTTACTGTCGAGAGTGCTACTCAAAAAGAAGACCCCCAAGAAGATTTTAGGTTAAGCTAACAGCTTTGATTTGAAATCAATTCTTCCAATTTTTTAGTTTTTCAGATTTATCCTAGCACGTTATTTCATGATTAACCTCGTTGTAAATAACCTCTAGACCTGTCAGTATTGTGTATTTACACATGAGATTTTCTAATTTTACAATTTCTAAATTGGCTAATTTTTTAGAAATTCTATTTTTTGTTATGCTTATAATTTAGAAAATTAGAAATTGCCTGTATTCTTGATGGATGAACAATAGCTGATGAATATCAACAGTATGATTGGTAGTAGCAGTTGAGTGATGGATACTCAACAGAGAGGCTGGAGAGAACTAAGAGGTTACAAAGAGATAGGCGTGCACGAAGTGCCCGCTACTTTGATGCCTCTTGCTGTTTAGGAAAGTTTTGTTTGAGGTATAGGAAGTATTTGTCTTCTATTCGATCATAGTAGCCGACTTCCATGTGTGTGGTGCTTAAAAGACCATATTCTGTACAGCCGAGCATCCAAGACATGACATGCGCAACCTCGACTCTTTCATCTGAGCCAAAATATCTGTCCTTGAGCATTTGTAGAACAAGTTTGCTCATCTTTTCTAGAAGATTGCAGAATTCAGCGAACTTCTTTGGACCAAACTTTGCGATTCTATCTTCATAAGACCATGCAGCATATTTCCCAAGTGAGTTATTAATGTCTGGGTCAACAGCGAACTTTTTTTCAGAAATCAACGTTTTGAGTTTGTAAGTCATCTTGCTCCGAACGATTTGCTTTTTTTCTTTTTCCGTTGAAACGCGAAAACTGAAAACAACCTCATCTTTTACACGGTCTCTAATAAGGAAGTGAAGACTTTTCACTCCATCAAGGTCTTCAACAAACTTGTAGAAATCAATTAAAATCTTCCTTATGTTTTCAGGCTTGCATTTGAAAACCACCACAGACCAGTCATCATTTAACATTCCTATCACCCTAAGATTGTTATCTTTGGATTTTTTTCTTATATTATATTATTATAAGGATTTTTCAAAAGATAGTGGTCTAGAGAAATTGAATCAAGTTTCTTCCATAAGTCATAAAAACTGAGTGGCGGATAAAAATAACTGTCTATTTTGATTTCAAGGGAGGTGATAGGTTGAAGTTTGGTGATATAATAACGGCTGTGGCTTCTTTGGCTGTGATCTATATAGTGCTTGATTTTGCGTTGTTTGCGGTAGTGATTAATGTGAATACTTATTGGGGACCTGATATTTCTACTATTGTTTCAGTTTTGGTGGCTTCATTGATTGTCGGTTATATGTTTGCAGGGAAGATTAAGGAGGATTCGAAGATAGGAGCGATTGGCAGGATTGTTGTTTTGTCTACGCTTGTGCTGACGTTCTACACCATGGCTTACTTCGCCAATCCATACATCGGCACTTCGGTTCAGGAGAGTTTGGAGAGCATGTTCTCTACGAGTGGGTGGACAACGTGGGATTGGGTCGCTTATTCGCAACTGCTGATGGCTATGGTGGTGGTGTTGACTGTTGTCTTTGATTTGGTGTTTGGTTTCGTTGGGCTGTATGTTGGTTCGATGCTTAGAAAGCCAAAGAAAAGCTGAGAAGAGCCAGAACATAGTAATGCCCTATTCATGTTGGCAACACTACTAGCAGGGCATAGTCTACAGAAGAAAACACTCTTTCTAACTTCATTCTTTTCTACTGAAACTCGAATCACCAAACTTATAACACTGAAAGTGCCCTCGCATGCCCTCGGGTGCAAACGCAAAATGTCAAACAAACGAAACGTCGTGTTGTATCTAGATAAAGAACTTGTTGAGAAGACGCGTAATCTCGGCTTTAATCTTAGTAAAACCTTTGAGACCCACTTGAAACAGTTATTGAATCAATTTTCAAGCTGTAATTCAGTGGACAACGGTGAAAACTGTTTGGTTGGTAGTGTTTGGTGCGGTCGCCGGGACTAATACCCAAACGGGTTCATGATGTGCGCTGTTCCTGTGTCTTCTTCCATTCCTCGACGACTTCTTCGAGATACTTGACGGCCACTTGGTCTTCCATCTCAATTGCCAACCTTGTTCGATATTTGTATTCGCTGCACAGAAAAACAGAAAAAGTTAACAGTAACACGAGGATTTCAACTTCAAATGCCCAGAAGTGCGTGCTTATACTAGGCATTCCTGAAAGCCAGAGCTGTACTGCTATGAGAATTGAGCCAAGCCAGCCAAACCACACTGAGAGAAACGTAGTTCCAATGGAATGGAAAATGGAAAAATGAAAGATTATCACACCATAGGTCTCTTTATCAGCTTTTTCAACTTTCGACATAGCCCTTTGGTGGACTGCCAAAACTTGAAAAGAACAAGCCTTGTTGCCCGTTAGTTCCATTGCCTTCTTCAGACTCCTCCTAGTCTTGGAAGTATAGACTATGTTCCTAAACAACACGTAATAGAATTGATACATAAGGTAACCAGCCAATAGCCCTCCAACAAGAAACAGAGGAACCATGACTTGTTCCCAATCAGGGATTAGAGTAGACAGAGTTCCGCTCAACATGAATGGAAGAAGCAGAACTAGCAGGAAGGCATAGCCCGGAATGACGTATCGCAGTAACTCATGAATGCCGATACCCTGAGTCCTTACGGTTTCACTCATAGATTATTCCTTCTTTTCTGCAAAAAGCTCAATGTAGCCACAGCTTATGTATCTGTAGACGAATACTGTTACTATAAAGCCAATGCTCAGCAAGTGAGTGCCTTTCCTCAATGAGTCACATCTCTGAGACCCTGTCTTCATTTCTCTCCAGCACTTAGGGCTCTTCTTGATTCTTTTCATGAGTTAACACTTTGGTTTTTTCCATAGAGAACAAACGGCGTCATCGCACCAGTCGTTTTTCTTGCGGAGATTATGGGCATAGCACGGAGCGTATGTTGTCATCAAATCCCGCCCATAATCCATACCTCAACCATGCTCAGAGCATTTTCTGCTTTCGCTTATTCTTTGTAGCCTCCAGTGGATCAGTATTAGAAAACTGTTCCAAATAAGCAGTACGGTAATCCATGGAGATAATCAGGTCCAAACATAGGCATTGACCCAAGAGATCTGACCGACACCATCAAGAGAGCGATGCTCGCAAAAAAATTGATGGATTTGCCAACCTTCGGGTTTCAGTCTCTACGGGATTTAAACCCAAACGGGTTCAAGTCCAATGCACGTCTGTCTCTTAAGCATGAGATTGCACACGTAGAGCTCCACCAAAAAGGATTTCCTTAACCAGAACAGGCATTATGATTTCAACAACATAGAAAAACAAATAGGAGCACCATACTCTAGTAGCAAGTAGGCGGGCAGTCAGTGTATTTAGTTATGGGGAAAGAACATTATGAAATATCGTGAAGATTCGGGCATAACGCGTAACATTTTGGTGACTGGAGGGGCGGGTGCTCTGAGTTCCTCACTTACAGGTATGTTGTTGGCTCGAGGTTATCGAGTGACTGCAATAGACAGATTGCCACAGAATTGCGCTTGGAGGTTAAGAGATGTCGCACGCAATGAGAGACTAAGCTACGTTTGGAAAGCTGTTGAGGATATGACTGAAAAAGACATAGAAGGATTTGTGCGAAAATGATAGTATCCTTCTGCGGTTCTTTTCTGCAAAGCGATACTTTTCAACAGCAAAACTGGAGAGACTCGTTTCATCTTTGTCTATCTCTGCGTCGCAAATTGGACAACGGGTTTTCTTTTTTGTGTTCATACTCTTCAACTCTTGCGGACTCCGCTGGCAACTGTCTGAGTCGATTTAGTTCTTCTTCCATCTGCAAATTGCTTTTTGGTCGCACCGCTTGCAGCTTTCGCCTGGATTAGGCACAAATTTACTTTGCATGATATTCGCTACTGTTTCCTCAGCTCTCTTCTTCTCCTCAGCAAGCACAGGTTCAAGGATATCGACCATTTTCACATCTGGATTTTCGAGGTAGGCAACCGATCCACTTGTCACAGGTCGTCCCATACTTTTTAATCCAGCAGCATATAACCTGACCTGTGCAGAAACCTCTTCAAAAGTCCTAACCTCCTGAGAAGTCTTATAGTCTCTAACCTCCATTTCCCCACCATCCCTTAAGATGACGTCAACTTTTCCCATAATCGTTGCATTCTGAATAGGATACTCAAGTCGATATTCCACTTCCTGAATCCGCTTCAAATCACCTCCATATTTCTTAGCGAAATTTATCAGCCTTGTCCTAGCACTATTTTTGAAGTTCCGGAGCACTGGTCCCCCCACAAATGGCATGTGAAAACCCACATCGACAGAAGTCGCCACGGCAGTCACCGGATCATAGCCCGCTTCTGTGATCAATTCGCCAGCTCTTCTAAGACAATAATGAAGCCCATTGCCATACCCAATGGCTATGTCAAGCTCCGGCTGATAACCCCAAAGCTCCCTCAGGAGATACATATGTGGACAAATATTATAGGTGACAATTTCGCTGGCCGAGAAAGTCTCAATCTCTTCAGAAGACTCAACAGGTTTGACGCTGATGTCAGGGATCGCAGCGTCATTCAATTTTGTGACAACGCTAGGCTTCATGTCCTCAATGAACCTGCTTGGTTTAGAAGCTTTTGTTATCTTTCTAAAGTGGCTGACCGCGAGGCAATCTTTCGCTCTCGTCACTGCAACGTAAAAGAGTCTTCTCTCGTCTTCAAGATCTCCTTCGTATCTTTTCACATCGAACATGTCTCTAGGGACGCCACACCAGTTCTGTACTGAACCTATTCTACTTGCTGGAAACCTCGAATCAACCGTAGCGAAAAGAAAGACGAAAGGCCATTCAAGCCCCTTAGCCTGATGAACAGTCATGAGCTGGACTGCTTTAACTCCCCGAATATCGTCTGAAGGCTGCTCCTCGTAGGCTTTGAGCCCATACGTTGCCATAAACCAGCATAGTCCTTTAAGGTCGCTCTTCCAGTAAGGTGTCCTGCCTCCAATTCTATTTGCGGTCTCGTAATCGGTCAACAGGTTGTTGAAACGTCCAAGGTTAGCCATCACGGCAGCATCGTTTGTGTCAGTGTAATCTAGCCTCTCAAATCCCAAAGCGTTCAAAACGTCATAGTATACTTTCGTGAAATTCCTGTACGAGGACTTGGACGAGTTAAGATCTGCCTTTATCTGTCGTAATCGAGTCTCTGTATCATTTGGGTGTCCTCGCCTGTGTGCAGCATCCCAACAGGTTAGTGCAGTAATCAACAACGCGTCGCCAGAGATTTCTTCATGCCAGTTCCAAGGATTAGGAAGCCAGAATCCATTTTCCCAGAACCAAGAGAAGATTCTGCCGAGTGCCTGCGCTTCATCTCTCTTGAAAAGACCGACCGTTCCCCCTACGATATAGACGATTCCTCTTTCTTTGAATTCATCAATGAGTGGCCCGGCAGAAGTGCTTACACTTCTTGTCAAGATCCCAAAGTCAGACAGCTTCAGCTCCCTATTGTTTTTCATCAATGTTTGTATCTGATCAGCAATCCACCTTGCTTCATCTTCAGCAGTTTCATGACTTGATACACCGACGAACCCATCCACTGGCCTAGTCGAATCCATCTCTTCATAATGCCTTTTCGAAAAAGTCGTCGCGAATTTGTTAGCGTTCTCCACAATTTTCCTGCCACTTCGTCTGTTCTCCCGAATCGCTATCTCATCGGTACCAGAAAATGTCTTAGAGAACTCATCGAAGAATCTCTCATCTGATCCCCTCCATTGGTATATGCTCTGCCGAGGATCACCAACAACGAATATGTTTCCGTTCCGTCCGACAAGCGCTATTAGCTCAGCTTGTGCCGTGTTTATGTCCTGGTACTCATCAACAACAAGGTGCTTAATGCGGCCGAGTTTTTCAGGATTCTCTCTCAGATTCATCACGGCCTCGTAAATCATTCTGCCAAAAGTCAACAATCTGTGATCCACAAGTATCTTCTCAAAACCCTTCATTTTTGTATAGAAATCCGGAGCCCGGTCCTCGAGCTCTTTCACATCGAGCAACTCATCCCAAACCATATTAACTGTTCTGAGAAAATTGCGACAACAATCAGCGTAAGGACCTCGATATTTGTCGATGCCTACATTCCAACCGTGTCTCATGAGAAAAGCAACTTCTTGGTTGTCATCAAGAACGGTGTAATTTCCATACTTGAAGTAGTCTTCAAGAATCCTCTTCGCATATGCGTGGATGGTGCCAACATACATTTCGCCGAGATTTGCAGTTGCTTCCTGTCCGCAGATCTGTCCAACCCGTTGATAGATACGACTCTTCATACTCTGGGCTGCCTTCTCGGTGAAAGTGAAAGCCACAATCGACTCCGGCCTCACAGCTTCCGCTGACAACAGGTAGACTATTCGCCTAGTGAGAGTCTCAGTCTTGCCAGCTCCTGCACCAGCGACAATTCGGTTGTATCTACGTTCAGAAAGGACTGCTTTAACCTGGTCGACTGATAACTTTGGAGGGCCTTCAAGGATTTTCTTGATCAGATCGGGGTCCGTCATTGTTTCAACCTCGCAGAGCGTACAATTCCGTCACGACTAATCCGTACTCACAAGAATTCCTCGTGGACTTTGACATCTTCATGGACATACTCCGCTATTCCGATCTACTCGCCCGGTCGTCTTCATCTGCCACTGAATCTTATTCGGCTCCTCTGCATGGCTCACGTATACTGGACTTGGGGTTTCATCTTCACCGAGTTCCAGTTCACAGATTAAGCACGGCATTACCATATCTTGTCGTTTGGAGGATTGGGCGAATTCAAGCTTGAACTTTGTTAACCTAAGATGTGCACCACAAATTCAGTTTTTCAATCACGCGCTAACAATCGAGCATCTGAAAGCATTTCTCACACACTCCATGACTCCAATTCTAATCGTTGAATACAGCGTTGTGCCAGACTACATGACGTCGCCAAACATGTCTTCTGATTCTTCAGTCAGCTGGTCGTCCCAACATTCCCAGCACATGCCATCATAGTCTTCATAGTCCTCTTCACTGATCTCTCGTCCACATACCGAGCAATTTCGCACTTCATTATCTTTCGTCATGCTGCAATCTGAACCTTAAGATTTAACCACAAGTTAAAAAGACTTATGAATCAGAAATCATTAGTATGCACGCGCGATGATGTTACAGCCCGGGTTCAAGTCCAGATCGTGCATATTTCTGACAAGAGATGAGGAACTGGGTCAAATATAATTGCCTTTATTTGAATTGTCGGTTCAAATCTCTCCGACCCCACCAAAAGCTACTTTTCCTGAAATAACCTGTTTTTTAGAACTATATCCGAAAACATCCATGCAACAGGTTGATTCTTCTGGATTTTTCGCCATCAAACAGCGCGCTACTTGGGCTTTTCAACACGTTTCACTTCATAGCCATGTGTGTGAATAACACCCGAAACATCATGTATAAGCCCACAGCGTCGGCACGTCAGAGTCTTTTTTTTGGAATTGAACCGCATCGAGGTATTGCCACATAGTTTACATTTGAAATCGTCAAACATTTGCTTAGCGACATGTGCAGGAATTTCTGGTGTGCCTGAATAAATATCAATATATTTGCTCAAATCATGCGCAAGCGGATGTTTCCAGTGTAATAAACCTGAATAATATCCATCGCCGTCTCTTGGGTCAGTAATTACGTAGTCATTTTCTGCGACTCCGGAAACGATGAAGTTGCTCGTTTTCTCGAAAAATTTCCTTATTGAGATGGAATCTGAATCGACTACTTTCTGTATCTCGCTGTCAGAGTATCTCCGTGAGCCATCCACATCTGTCTCTGAAGATAACGTTTCTATAGTCGAGTGCACTGAATGGACTTCGTATGTATAGACGTCGATATTTTTGAAGTACTTGCACTTGCCACAATATTGCACGAGAGTCTGCCCGTCTGAAGCATGCATTGCTTGGTAAAAAGTCGTGCTCGGAGGGTCTAAGTAAATTATGTAATGACTAAATTTTCCGCATTTAGGACATATTGGGAATTTTAGAGGAAAAAACTCGAAGTCTTCGTTCTTCAGATCTACTAGAACAATTTCGTAAGGCTTTCCTCTCTTTTGGACTACCTCGAGATAGTCATCTATATCCTTGTACTTGACATTTGTCGTCACATCGAAATTGACGAACTTACCACTCTTATCTCCTGAGAAGTCCGCTTTCACTCTTGCATCCAATAGAGGTTCTAGTTTGAACTTTCTGAAATATCTGTCATAAAACAAAACCTCAGCTTTCAGACCTGCCTTTATGTGAGCGGGAACTCCAGAATTTTGAATGAAATCATCTGTCTTGTCATAACCATATTCTTCGTAATTCAGGAAAACGCGTCTGCGAAAATTGTGAAACAGCGCAGGGTAATTTCGTACCTTAGGATGCATATCTGCCCACCTTTGTATTTCGGACGAGGATTATTGAATGCTAAGACAACGTAGTTAGGATAGGCAATATATAGGTTGTCGGATAGCTCTCAGGTTCTGTTTTCGTGGGGTGGGTTTTCGTCCACATAAATAGGTTCAAGTCCAATTTCTGCTCTGCGGCAACTATCTATCTTAATGATTTCGTGGGTTCAGGTCCTTAACGCGAAGTCCTGACCTCAAAATTCTAGAACAAACCAAAATCAGATTGGCTGTAGAAAATTTCATAATTGACGTTTTAAGCACAATAAAACTACGCAGTTCAACTCTCCCTAAATATGGGAAACAAAATTCGAAAAAATCAGACCATAATATTTTGTGCCCCACCACCTAGTCGCAATTTCTCTAGGCCCTAATTCATATGAAACACTTCGAGGATTATAGCTGACCCCCATAAGCGTGGTGACATCTCCCGCAACACCCCTTTTTCTCTCTTCCTGAATATTGGGAAACAGATTGGAGGAAACAGAGCTTACATCACTATCCGAGATTCACAACAGTTTTACATAGTCTCTTCCTATTCTTGAAATGGGAATTTGAAGATGGTTGATTGTCCAGAATGCGGAAAGCCATTAAAGAAAAATAAGGGCAGCTCCAAGTATTACTGTGAAAATAGCGCGTGCTCTGTCATATTCGTTTGTCACCCTGACAAACAGCCTATAATGAGGATAACCTACAAGGCCAAAGCCCGCTCTTGAACGTGAACAAACCAGCGCGCGGGCGAATGTATGCGTCAAGTGAGATATGAGTATTTCCATTTTCTTTTTGATCTTAAGGCCGTCGATTTACGTACAGCAAAACTGTTCCGATTGGTATCGCAATAACAAGAAGACCGTTTTCGTCTAGCGAAAAATGCGCGTTTGGCAGATCCGTATTCAATTAGCCCTACACCGCAAAGGGTTTAGGCTTCTATGGACTTGAACCCTTTTAGGTTCTATACCACTTCCCGCCCAAGTAGAAGACTGTTCACTATAGCTTGACAAGGGAGAATCTGAATGTGCTAGAAGGTCTAAAGACAGGTGTAAGCTTTGATATATTAAGAGTCAAGACGCAGATAAATCAATATTCCTCACCAAGGCCATCTTATCAATGGAATGGTGTTTAAATGAGACTGCTCTTTGAAGATCTGACAAGGAAACTTGCTAAGGAAAGGCATGTGAAGTTTGAAGTTTGGATTGAAAATGCGAACAAGGCAGATAGCACGAAATCATTGGATAGAAGAACAAATCAGTATGATAAAGCTGAGGAGTTAATCACTTTCTATGCATTTGCACCAATCGAGCTAAGAAAGAACAAGAGAAATGTAATCCAAGAAATATTGAAACTAGCAAACGTACATGTGTGAGGATGAAGTAGACGTTGAAATTATCACGTGTTTGATGCAGAAGGGTGTTGGGGGTTTATTGCCTTAAGCCATTGCTGCGGAATTGTCTGAATACGGATTGAAAAGGTGGGATGTTACTCGTAGGCTCCAACGAATGAACAAGAAACTGACGAAGGAATTAGGTCAAAAAATAGCTGAAAAAAGAGGACATCAGTTGGCGCCAACAATTTTTCTGATAGATGCTTGGAAATGAAAAAACGTTTGGAAGAGTGCGCAGTAGGTTTATAATTGTTTAAGAAGTATTTGGATTAGGCGATATAATGACTATGGATGAACGAACTCGTAGGAACTTGGAGAAAATATTTGAAACAATTGAGAAGCGTAAGGGAACCTTTGAGAAAGCTCTGGTGGGCTTTGCTTTCTCTAGAGACAGTAAAAATGAGTTGAAAGTTAGTTTTGGTCTTGTGAATTTTCTAGGTAAAGGAGAAGCCCCTTTTAAGGAGGAAACGTATGACTACGGAGATTTTATTCTCACTAAAAGATTGGTAGAGGTGCAAGATGCCATCAATCTTCTTCAATCAATTTTTGAAAATCAAGTTTTGAAGCTTCCCGGCTGGCCAGAAATCCCTCTGAAAGTCCACTTGACTGGGACGAGATTTATACCGAGCCGTAGTTCTTATGGATATATTTCTTGCGAATGGCCAATGCTTTATGCTTACAGCAGCATAGGTGATGACATTCGAGGAAACATTCCCTCAGATTCTATGTCAAAGTTGAGTTTGCCCTTGTTTCCAAGCGGAGTGGAGGCCATAAATGTCTTTTTTGCGTTGCGCCTTCCAAAAGATTGGTACTCGCTGGAAAGCCGCATCGAATTGCTTGTACCCGATTATAGCGCTCGCATCAAGAATCTGCGATTAGCAGGAAATAGAGTGACTGTTGATGTAGAGACAAAAGAAGTTGCTTCTCCAGATGTGCGAGTTAAGTTTTATTGTAAAGGCGAAAACAAAAGTTACACATCTGACGACTTGAGCCTTGAAGGAGGGCAAGCAAGTTTTGTGGCTGATGAGGAACCATTTCAAGTCGAAGCCCATATAGTTTCGGGTCTAGATGGAGAGGCAATCGACAAAAAGAGATTTGATTATCGGTATCCTTCAAGAGAAGAAGGGATAATAATAGAAAATATTGAAGCTCAATTGCTGGATATGATTGACAAAGGTGAAAACGTCAACGTCGAATTCAAAAAGGAACTGGGCAATGCAGAGTTTTTGGAGACGGTTGTGGCGTTTGCTAACACTAGTGGGGGAATTATTTTTCTTGGAGTCGATGATAATTGTCGAGTCAAAGGTTTCAAGGAAGATGCGAAGGCCAAGATAGTGGACTTGATTGCGGACCACTGTGACCCTTCAATTGAAGTTCAGATAGATTCAGAGGTTTTGGTACAAGGCATACCAATCACTCTGGTGAAAGTTCCAGAGGGTACAAATAAGCCTTACACTCTGAAAGATAGAGGCATTTTCGTAAGGAGAGGATCCTCGGACAGACAGATTAAAAGGACAGAACTAGACGACATTTACGCCAAGAGGCAATCGTCTCCACTTTATCGTTAATTCCCCTTTGTCTAAGAACTATTAGAGAGAGTTGAATGGATATCCTAGGCATTTTCCATTTATTTAGCCTTACCTGCCTCCTCTCCGAAAGCAGTTAAATTTGTGAACCCTGTCTCTCTTCTGAAACGTTCAACCACATTTTTTTCAGCTAGTTTCCGCGCATTTCTTTTTATGTAAGTCTTTTCTGCATTTTGTGCCAACGCTTTTCGGCGTTTAATGCTGAACTGAAACACTTTTCGATTTAGCTCTGTAATATCCTCTGTCAAATCACGAAGAATTTCCTTTTTCAGCCCAATCTCGATTGCCCTCGCACATAGAGCTGCACGTTCCTCATCAGTTAGAGCTGTAAAAGTTCCCATTTCTCGTTGAAGTATATTATAGATATCAGAGTATTGAAAGCCAGCATATTCTTGAGGGCCTTTCATTTCAAGGCTAAGAAGCTCACTAACATGTACCAGAAGAGTGCACATATGAGAGGATGGGATTATGGGAGCTAATCGAATTGCCCCCTTATATGATTTTATGGTTCTATCCCATAATCGAGTCCTTCTTAAGTCTGTTCCATTCGTGACCTATACTCGATATGAATACAGATTTTTTTGTTTCTGTTCCATTCGAGTCCTAAGAAATTATCATACCTGAAGCATCAAACGACTTGTACATAACTTTAAATCCGAATTTAAGCAAGAGTTCCACCGTGGCCGCCTGATCACACCCTACTTCCTGCATAATTAATTTGAATGATTTTTCAGTCATTTTTGAAATTCTGTCTTGTATATCGCCCAGTTTAGTTCCTGTAAAAGCGTAGTCACCAATAGTTATGCGTCCCATTGCCTGGGCGGCTTTGTATAGAATCTCTCTGGGCACACCGCTCACTTTTGAAAACAGGGCTAAGTTCGCCGGATCGTCAAAGTAAAAAGACAATGGAATATTGTACCTCGAAATATCTTCCTTTTCGGGTATACAATACGCCGAGGTATCTTCTTTCTGTTCTGCAAGCCATGCAGAATCTCTTCTTGCATAATACCAGAAGAGTTTTATGATGTTTCGGGCGGAGTCGAGGCTCTTGAAACCCTTCATTTTGTTCTTGAGATCTTTGACAAGCCCGATATGGCGTTCACACAAGTTGTTGTACAAGATAAAGGTTCCATAGCGCTTGAAATCTTCCTCGTCCAGCGTGTGATAATATTTCAGGTTTGCTAAGAACAACTCGACAACTTTTTTTGCTTTTTCATCCAAATTCAAACACTTGAATTTCCGCAACAATTGCTGTCTTGTATCCTCATCTTTCGATATGCAAGCATAGTTGATTAATTCCTTTACCTTTGCGTAAAGCTCTACTTTCTCTCTGCCGAATTTTTTAGTGGTTTTCCTTGTCGGTAATTCCTTTTCGAGCCACAGACGTACGTGAAAAACGCAGCCCTGTATTATTGCACAAGGGAAAACTTCTTTGACACTGGTAAGTAACTCTTGTGCAAGATCTAGAACAACAATTTTCGGCATGTATCCTATGTTCCTGAGCTGGCGTAGAATTGGTTTCACGGTAGCTGCATCTTCCTTGTTGCATACAGCGTAGGCGATGTCGTCCTTTGATGGGATATCTGCAACATGAAGATACACATAATTTTTGCCTTTAATTTTAAGACCGGAAGTGTCGATACCCATGACGAATCCCCATTTACCTTCTTCTTTCATCGACTTTGAGACTTCATACCAGTCCGGAGCTTTCTTTGATAGGGCAATAATTCTCCTGTGAAGAGTGGTCTTGGATATGTCAAGGGCCATGTTCTCCACCATCGATTTCAAAGACGTAAAACCTGTGAAGTATTTTTCTGCTGTGTGATGGGGTAATTCCCTTGTTATCAAGCTGTTTTCGCTGAAGCTTCTATCGCATGACTTGCAGTGGAATACCCTCACGGGAGGAATACGCTTGTTATGTCTGATGTATTTTCGGATGGTATCTCTTGACCCGCATTTAGGACAGGGAGGTTTAGGTTGGCCATCCACGTTGTAGTTTCACCTTGGTACAATTTCCTCTTCGGCTTCCAGATAGGCTCTCTTTGCCGGAGTCTCGAGACCGTTGGACACTTGTTTTCTCTCTTTCACATTAATTGGGAGGGAAGCAGTGTTGCAGGTGCAAAATGAGCGTTTATCGTATGAGCTTCCCTTTTGCTAATCTGAGCCACAATCTTGCCTTGATTATGAATTCTGCGGCGTCTATCTCATCTGCCGACTCGGCTAAGAAAACAGCATACAGCGGTGAGTCACGATGGATTTCAGTGAAGACAAATTCCTTCAGTTGCTTAATGTTTATTTTCCTAGTGATGATGACTGTCTCTGAATTTCTGTTTGACCTTGCTTCCTGCAACGGTATGCTCACCATACTCCGTTCACTCTTTTAGTCTTTTACACGGTACCAATATTTAAATAGTCTTGTCACCATACTGCGGTTCGGTGATGACGATAGAACCTTATCAAAAGCAAACTTGGAAAAGCAATAGAAACAGAATAATCGGCATACTCAACCAAAGGCATTTGACATTCACCGAGTTGATTCGAGAATCTAGGTTAAGCCGGGCCGTTGTAAATCAGCACTTGAAGAAACTGGAGGAAGAGGGGATAATAAAGAAAGAATACGTTGAAGGAAGAATCTTAAACGTGTTGCAGCCCCGCGAAAGATTATCAGTTGAAGGGAAGAAAAGCGTTGAACCAGTATTATTCGCTGTGAATGCTTTGCCTTACATTCTTGGTTTGAAGATGCACTGGGAACAACTAGATTCTGACAGATTGCTTATAACCATTGGGAAAGAGAAGGAAGACTTGAAAGAAAGAATGGAGGCTGTAGGAAGAAGATTAGGTGTTTTCCACCTTTTCGTTCTTCTGAAGGCATTGGAGGAGAATAATTCCGATTGGCTGGCAGAGGCGGGAAAACTCATAAGAGGAGGTAACCCCTTTGTTTGGAATTCGCTTGATCTATCAAGGAATGAAACTACCCCTTCAGCGCCCCAGAAAAGAATATTCGAAGTCGATGGGGACGTAGGTCTGATTTACGTTCCAAAAGTTGATGAGTTACCAAAAAAGGAAGAAATCTCAAAGCTCAAGAGCATATTAGAACAAATCTTTCCTGAAGAAATCAAGGAACTCGAAGATGTTTTGCGAGGTCAAAAAAATTACGAAGATGTAACTTTCAAAAATTAGCGGGTTATTTGATCTAGTATCCTCGACCCCAACCCGGCGACAAAATAGCGCGCTCTGAGCGGGCCTCACTCATTCAGTTTGATGATGACCTTCTTGTTCGGGAGGTTCGCGACGTACTCCCAGCCTTGCGATAGATAGCATTCAACCTCGTCAATATTGAGAGAGCGCGCGCTAGAAGATACAATTTGACATGTTTAATTCATGACCCCCGCACGCCCCCGCTGAAAACGCCATAAATTGGGTTTATCTTGCCTAAATAAGCTCAAATCGTGGCTGAAATTCAGGTGCGGGGGTGGGATTCGAACCTACGGTTTTTGAGTTGCGGATTTTCCAAGTACCATGTTTAAGTCAAGGGCTTAAGGAGTTCATTTTGATGACAACTTTGTTGTTTGAGAGTTTCGCAACGTATTCCCAGCCTTTAGCCAAGTAGCCATTGGCTTCGTCGATGCTGACCACTTTCTGTTTGCTGCTGTCAGATGTTGGCGCACCTAGGAGCTTCTTCTTAACGAGGCTTTGCAGTTCCTCGTCGCTCATCGAGGGCAAATCCATCTTATCTACTTCTTCTTGGTTAAAACCAGCCACAAGCAAAAGTTGCTTTCTGAAGCTGTCTCTGAGCTTTTCCTCGCTCGTCTCTTCTTTCTCCTTGGTTTGCAGAAATTCTTGGCTTCTCTCGTAGGCTGCCCGCATATCCTCAATAACAGACTCTGGCAATCTCTGCTTGTTGGTCGTATACCGGTTTTCAATGTCGCCTTTATGGCCCATCCAGAACTGCCGGTAATCCCTAAGCATCAAACCCTTTGACTCGGCAAGCATTAACATCGTGTCAAAATAACACCTTAAAACGTACGGTCGCCAAGGAAGCCCAGCGCTTCTGATGGCTAGCCTCATCATGTCTCCAATGTTTACTGTGCGTATGAAGGGTTTTTGAGCAACCTTCGGCTTAACAATTGCGGAGTCGGGTGTCAACTGTTCGCCGTCTCTCAGGCGCTCTTCCAGGTAGTCTTTCAGGTAGCTGCAGGCTTCTTCTGCTAGGAAAGTGAAGTACTGATGGCGGGCCTTGCTTAGGGCCGAGCGAACAACAACCATGGTGGGGATCTTCTCAAAGCTTACCTCGGATCCTTTGATCTTGAGTTCGGGTAAGTCGCGCATTCTCAGGCCGTCATAACCGGTATAGCTGCCGAGGCCTTGCAGTCTTAGGCCTGCATGGGCGACTATGGCGCAGGCTGTGCGGGCCTGCTTGCTTCCTGACAAGAAAATGCGTTTCAGCTCTTCTTTCGTGGGGACGCGTTCGTCCTTGAGGGTCGGCGTCTCGTGGGCGCCCGTGATCTTTATCTTGCGTTTAAGCTGGATTCCGTTGTGGGCAAGCCAGGACTTGACGACCTTGGTCGTGTTGTGGATGTAGCTGCCTGCATGTTTCTTCTGTGCGGAGGTGACGTAGTCCATGAGGAGGTCTTCTATTTCCGCGATCGGCTTTCGCGCGAGTTCTTGGGGCGTTATGCCGTTGAGCTGGCAGAAGTTCCCAAGGTTGCGCAGGTAGATTTCGGCGCAGGCTGGGGAACCGCGGACGAGGTTCTCGTACCAGCGCCTCACATCCTTATCCTCGAACAGATGCCGGTACTTGGAGCGGGGATGAAGAGAATTAGACAAGTCTCTTCGCCTCATGTAAAATAACATGTAGTGCGACATAAAAGATTTGTGGTTTTGAACCCGAATTATGGTGCGGTCGCCGGGATTTGAACCCGGGATCGCAAGCTTGGAAGGCTTGTGTCCTAAACCAGACTAGACGACGACCGCCTTTGCCTTAATGCATTACTTTATTTTCTATAAAAAGTGTGCTGGATAAAATTCTTTTCCGAACCAGTCACGGCTTCTCGTTTGGTTTAAACAGTCTTTTCTCGTGCTTAGGCTTCGGTTTAAAACTTCCAGGATGACGAGGCATGGCTGCTCTTTGCCTCTCCAAATTCTTAATTCTAGCATAAAGCTTCGACACCTTCGTCTTAGACGGCTGTTTAGACCTCGGAATACGGACACGAACAGGCGTGAACGGCTTCTCAATTTTGACTCGAGAGCGCCTTCTCCTAACTCTTCTGGCTTGTTCAACCTTTACTTTTCTGAAAACCACGTAACCATCTTTCAAATTCACTTCTTGCGTTTCCCAACCTGCATCCAACCAGCCTTTGGCATGCTGACTGCTTGGCGAATTATCCCACCATCTTTCACTACGATAGGCACTCATGGGCAAATTATCGCCGATTATTCCATCAATCTTCGCAAAAGGAAGCTTGACAAGATTTGTGAAAGACCCTCGAAATTTCAAATAACCAGTAAGTCCACTGTATTTGGAAACATGCCTAGGTGAGACAATTCTTCTCGCACAATGAAGACACAACATTCTTGTATGATCGCCTGTCGCGACATCTGGAACCATGCAGTCCCTGCAGTAAAGCTGCCCGCATCTCTGGCATCGCCTAAGATACCTATAGGGAAGAACTCTACCGCATATTCCACATTCGTCCTTCACCGGCATCTCAAATCACTAACGAGCGTAATCAGTGCTTTCACTAGTTTATAGCAGAAACTTTCGATATAAACTTCGCTTAGCTCTAGCCTTTCACCACGGCTAACGGAACCATCCTAGCAACCTTTGTGGCTATTCCAACTTTATCGCTTACATCTGCAACTATGTCCACGTTCTTGTAGGCGGAGTCTGCCTCCTCAGCCAAAACAACAGAACTAGCAGACCTAACATAGATTCCACGCTGCCCCAAAGCCTTCTTAATGTCTGCACCCCAGAATCTTCTTTTGGCAGCAGTACGACTCAACATTCTCCCAGCTCCATGCGCTGTTGAACCAAAACTTATTTGCATGGCTTTTTCCGTGCCTACTAGTAGCCACGAACTTGTCCCCATGCTCCCTGGGATAAGCACCGGCTGTCCTGCAGAGCTGTAGTCTGGGGGAATTTCCGGATGCTTAGGTGGAAAAGCGCGCGTTGCACCTTTCCTGTGAACATAAACCTTCTTTCGTTCTCCGTTAACGTTGTGGTTTTCTATCTTTGCAATGTTGTGAGCTACATCGTAAACAAGTTTTAGTCCAAATCTTTCGGGGTCTTCTTTGAAAACCTGTTGGAAGCTTTGTCTAATCCAGTGCATTATCGCTTGGCGATTCGCAAAGGCGTAATTGACAGCGCAAGCCATGGCCTGATAGTAGTCTTCTGCTTCATTGCTGTTTCCGGGTGCACAAGAGAGCTCCCGATCTGGTAATGTGATCTTGTATTTGTGCACTGCTCTTTCCATGACTCGCAGATAATCCGAGCATATCTGATGACCAAAGCCTCTAGAGCCGCAGTGAATCATAACTGTGACTTGTCCTTCATGTTCTATTCCAAAGGTTCTAGCAGTCTCAGTGTCGCAAATTTCGTCAACCTTTTGTATTTCTAAGAAATGATTTCCTGAACCTAATGTGCCAATTTGTGTTAAACCTCTATTCTTTGCTGTTGTTGAAACCTTGTCTGAATCTGCGTTTTTCATGCATCCGCGTTCTTCGCAGTGTTCAGCATCTTCAGGCCAGCCTAGACCTTGACTGATAACCCATGGAACACCTTCGGTAGTAAGTCTAACTAATTCACTATGTGACATCCTTAAGTCTTTTCGGCGGCTCCCCAGTCCGCAGGGAACATTATCGAAAATAGTATTTGCTAGTTGAGTAAGTTTTGGTCGAATGTCTTTTTCTGTAAGATTTGTACTCAACAAACGAACACCACAGTTTATGTCGTAACCTACTCCGCCAGGACTGATCACGCCTTCGTTGTAGTCCGTTGCAGCCACGCCGCCTATTGGAAAGCCATAACCTTCATGTCCGTCCGGCAAAGTTATGGCATACTTGTAAATGCCGGGTAAATGCGCAACATTTACACATTGCCAAAGAGTACGATCCGTTTGCATTTTCTCCAACAAACTCTTGTCGGCGAAGACTAGACCTTTGACCCTCATGCCTGGCTTATATTTTGGAATACACCAAGTATAGTCATCCACCTTTTCAAGTGGAATTCTTTCTGAAGAAAATCGTCCTTCTCTTCCTTCGCTCATTCTCTCACCAATTAGAGACAAGAGAAAAGAGCCGATATAAACTATTTTGGTGTATACACCAAAACACATAACGCTTAGGCGAATCCGAATTTTTCCACAGAACCAATAAGACCTTGCACGCTATCATTAAGTACAGTTTCACTCAAAATTGGATGATTCTTAAGATGCTCTGCGGCTTTCTGCATTGCCGGGTCTTTTTCAAGTATTCTTCTGCTTATCGACTCTAAGCTTTCTTTGTTTTCTAATCCTTGTTTGGCGATTTCTGCCCAGAGCTTAAGCTGTCTTGCATAGGTTCGAAGCTTTTCCTCAGCGTCGAGTGCTTTGCCGAAGTGACTGTAGAACATAACTTTGGGCTTAAAACTAATCAACTTATCTAAAGAGTCTAAGGCAATGTCTAGACGGAATGGTGAAGGCGTAGTCGGCACGATAACGTCGATTTCGTTCAAGTAGACGCCGGCGGCATCGCCAGGGAATATAGCTTCACTTAAAGTCTCGTAGTAGCTTAAGTGGTGTGAGGCGTGGCCAAGAGTTTCTATAGCTGTTAATCTGATGTCGTTTCCGATGTCAAAGTTCATGCCGTCAGTTGCCGCGATTATCCTTTCTTCTGGAACAGGTTCTGGTTTTCCATACATCTCAGTAATGCTTCCGAGAGCCTCCCTTGACTGTTGCCAGAGCTTCTCCGGATTTGCCAGGTGAGGTGCTCCTCTTTGATGAACTATGGCTTTGGCTTTAGGTAAGTATTTGAATAATGTTCCGACCCCTCCTCCATGGTCTAAGTGAATGTGAGAAACAGCAACATAGGCTACGTCTTCGCGTCTCACATGCAATTCTTCTAGACTAGTAAGTATGTTAGGAATTGATGATGAGGGACCTGTTTCGATGATTGCAACCTGCTTTCCTTTTAAGATGTAGCTGGCGATAGAATTCTTGATTCCAGCTGTTTCGACATCGACCAGATAGATGTGATCTTCAATCTTTGTTGTACGCATGTTAGCCACACTACACTTGTGAATAGGATTTTAAAGTCGATATCAAATGCTTTAAGCGTTTTCATCGTGAACGTTTTAAGCATATCAATATACTTTTTAATTGTGAATCTTGTTGCTTCTCAGGATAGTCAGGAATTTAACATCCGAGGAGGTGGAGCAGAAAATCAAGGACTTTGAGAAAGAGTTTTGTATGTCTTTTGAAAAGTTTGAGGAGCTTTTTCTCAATCAAAAGCTAGACGGAAAATACTCGAGAGTCTATTTTGAATGGGCTGAGCTTGTGGATAGTTACAGGGGATACATTGAAGAGGGAACCCTTGACTATACAGTAGAAGAAGTTAGAGACCTCACCCCTAAGCAAGTCGCTTTGCTAACACCTAGAAGAATAGAATTGTTGTTTCTGATCGCTGCTTTACGAGTGGAGTCAATAAATGATTTGGCTCAAAAAGCTAGACGAAACGTGAAAAACGTACATCAAGACTTACAAGTGCTGAGCCAACTCGGTTTCGTTAGACTGAGCAAGCAGAGAGGAAGAGCTCTCATCCCGGAAACCCTAGTAAAGGAAATCACATTTTCAATACGCTGAACCCCTCTGAAAATGGATGCTTCCTAAGCCACTTTTGACGGATTCAATAACCAACACAGCAATACTTAATTATGCACTGAATATCTTCTTACGGAAACAATGGCTCTAATGAAGCCAAGAGATGTCAAAAAATGGTGAACGCTGTTATTTTCGGTCCACCAGGTTCAGGAAAGGGTACTTACGCTTCGCGATTGCAGTTCAAGCTGGGCATAGATGTAATAGCCATGGGTGACATTTTGAGAGAAATCCTGAAAGAAAATACGGCGCTGGGGAAAAAAGTGAAAGAATATGTTGAAAGAGGTTTACTCGTTCCAGATGACGTTGTGGTACAGGTCTTGAAGCAACGCCTAGCCAAAACGACTAGTGAAAAGGGTTTCATCTTAGACGGCTATCCGCGTACTCTTGACCAGACTAAAGCTTTAGAAAAGATCACTAAAATTGAAGTTGTCATCCTATTGACGGTGCCAGATTGGATAATCATTGAACGCTTATCTACGAGACGAATCTGCAAGAACTGTGGGGATGTCTACAACATACGCTACTTGAAACCCAAAAGGGACATGGTATGCGATAAATGTGGTGGTGACCTCTATCAACGTTCAGACGACACGCCAGAAGTAATAAAGAAACGTATTGACGTCTATGAGCATCAAACTCGACCGATTCTGCAATACTATAAGGAAAAAGGCGTTCCATTCGTAGAATTCAAATGCGAAAGACTGGACATACCTCCTGAAGTGGCTGTGGAAGAAATACAGAAAGGATTAAAAAAATTAGAGCTAGCCTAGATGGTCTTTCAAACGCAATGCCACTGCTACCAGAAAATAAAAGACATTCATATGTCAAGAATAAATCTTAGCGTAACCTTGCTTGGTTCTCTGATGATTTCCATTCTATGGTATGTAACCGCTTTGACCCCGACTTTCTGTGGGTGCTTCTTCGGGTCATACTTTTCTCCGAAAATCTTTGCTTTAAGCCTGAAACCATTCGAGGTCTTCCTCAAATCTGAGACTTCGAATTTAGAAAACAGTGTCCTCTTGATTTCGAATTTCACAAGTAAAGCCTCAAGCCAATTGTAGAGAAGTGCATACTCATCGTGAGCTTCAACTTCAACATAATCCTCGATTTTGGGGTTGACCTTTTCTACTTCTGTCATAACGTGAAACATGGCGAGGGCAGCATTCTCAAAAGCTTCTGTCAAATCCTTTCCGTAGGCAGCGATGTACGCATCTGCCGTGTGCTCTAGAAACTCAAAATCTCTTCTATCATCCATGACTTCAGCCATATAAATGATAAAAACCTACAATTTAAAACCGTTTTGCTTCTAACAAAATCCTGAGATTCAATATCAACTAAGCTCTACTAGTTTCTCAACAACAGTTCTCACAATATTCGTGCATTTCTCTTCAAACACCTTGGTTTTTCGAGCCTTCTCTAATTCTTCAGGATTAGAAAGCTCATATCCTATTAGCTCTCGGCATAAGACGCTTTTATGCTTCGTTTCAAATTGTTTGTACAGTCTTTCTGCAAGCTTGTAGGCTTTCAGTCGTTTTTCCAGTGATGGCTCATTAGTCCCATACTTAATTCCCAAGGCCATAATTCCACCAGTCAAGGCCCCACAAACCGAGCCACATCTTCCTATCCCTCCGCCAAAAGCTGTAGCGATCTTAGGAACCAATTCGTTCTCCCCGTTCCAATATCCAAACATTGTTAATAAAACGCTTTGAGCACAATTGTAACCTTCAAGAAATAGCTTGACAGCCTTCTCACACAAAACATTCCTATCATCCATATTTTCTACAATCCATTCAGCTTTGGTTCAGCCTATTCTTCGGAGAGTTTGATAAACTTTTCTAGATTTCAATAACTACCGTAATAAATTCCATTTAAGAGATGAACGCAAAATCATAAAGATTTATATTAAGCGCTTGTGGTAGTAGAACCCGAATTTAGTATGGGCTCTAACATTTTGCCCCTCCACGGTGAAGAGATACCAATTGTGTAGGTCTTTTACGAGATTCGCCAAAAAAGATAGGTCTTGCCTTTACCTAGCTAAGATAATACACGGAATTAGAAGATACTTTCTGAAGAACCAATTCAACACTACCATAACAAATCTTTCCATAATTTTACGCTTGTGGAAGGACAAAACACTCCAAAAGGTGATTAATAAATTTGTCCTTTGAAATCCAAGAATTGCCGGACATCATAAGGGTAATTGTGCTCTTGAGCGTACGCAAAAGAAGCACGCTAGAAAAGCCTATGCTCAAACGGCGAATAGACAAGTACTGCGCAGGGCATGTCTGCGTAGAAATGAGTGATATGGACGAAGCTTTGGACGAAATGAGCAATGAGGGCTTGGTCATAGACGAACGTGGAAAGGTCAAACTAACAGAAAGAGGGCTTCAACTAGGCCGAGAATGGCGAAACTTGCTATTAAAACGAGAACCAATAATGGAAGTTGTCGCTGGCTTAACGGATGGTTCCATCACAGGACTTGTGGTCATTCTCTCTGCCTTCATGGCGGGCTTAACCCTGAAAATGGCAACCTTCGCGGCTATCTTAAGCCTTTCAGCAGTCGCAATAACTAACTTCTCCAGTTTTCTCATGGGTGGTGAGACAGAAGACACGGCGGACCTGCTTACCCTCAAGAGTTTGATGGATTACAGTTTAAGCGACATTCCAGACAGAATTGAAAGAGACAAGTCGCTGAGGCTCGTTAAACAATTGTTTATTCTGCTGCGTAGGGAAATAGGAAGGTCCAATCTTTACGCTGCCTTGGTCTGCAGTACAACCACATTTCTGGCGGGTATTATACCAATGATTACTTATTTGATGTTGCCAGAACCTTTTGGCATTGTCTTATCCTTGGTTTTAGTTGGAATAATTGCAGGCGTCTTTCTCGTTCGTTATCGCTCTGGACGAACTAAAGTGCCCTGGCGAATAACCCTAGCAGAGACAATAGTGATCATTGCCATTGCAGTTGTCGCTTCGTTAATAATAGGCGGCATGTAAAAACCCTTTCTTCGTAATGGTACTTAGTTGGCTACTTCACAATGCCAATAATATTTCTCAAACGCCCTTTGGAGTGTTTAGAGTCAGTAGCAAAACATAAAACGTTTAACAAATGATGTTTCTAACTCGAAAAAACGATGTGCAGTAAAGACCTAGGTGTCTTAATGAGGAGATTAAAGGATTCAGCCTCCGTTTCAATAATTGCAGTTTTCGCATCACTTAATGTAGTGTGCGATTCATTGATAGGACCGCCCTTATTCTCTTCTGGCGTTTGGTATAGTTGGGTTTTCATGTCAGAACCTCTTACAGGAATCATTTTAGGACCATGGTCCGGCTTCTTTTCAAACTTAATTGGAGTGATGATTGGTCACTTCATCTACTTTCGGGGGGCTGAAGAATTCCTTTTCATGCTCGGCGCCCCGATTGGAGCCATGATTTCCGGCTTCCTTTACAGAGGAAAATGGAGAATAGTTTTGATCTATTATTTGGCTTTGTTAGGAACCTTCTTTGCCATGCCAATCGCGTGGCAACTTCCTTTTTGGGGCATGTGGGATGTTTATCTTGCGTTAGGATGTCTATTAGCTGTTATCGTCGTAATGAAGAGAAAGAAGAATTTATGGAATGTGAAATCAAGCGCTCGTCTTTTTTACATCCTTGCATTAAGCGCTTTCATCGGACTAGAAGCTGACGTGCTTTTTCGCATCTTCATATTTGTGCCTTGCCAAACATATCAGTTGTTTTATGGTTTTGACTTGAACGCCCTTCAAGCCATATGGGTTTTAGGTGCTTTTGAAACGCCGACAAAAGCTGCGTTGTCCACGGTGATGACTGTAATTATAGGGTTGCCCATAATTAACGTATCTCGAAAAATGGGTTTGATTCCTTCAGAAGATTAAACTGGACGAATCAGGTCATAGATCGATTTGGCAAGTTTTTTAGCCTTTTGGAGAGAAGAGTCTCTACTGTTTCCTTTGGTGATAACTGAGCATAAAGGTTCTCCTTTTTCGATAATAGTCTCTGGGAGTGGAACATCCCTGACTTCTTGAAAAACGGTTAGATCAGGAGCCGTGACACGTTTATTGGCATATAGGATTAACCTAGTGGAGAAGATTGATGCTTTTTCTTTTATAGTTGGCAGAGAACCACGTACACACGAGTTGATGTGTGATTCCACTAAATTTATCCGCATAACTTCTTCCACACATTCTAGAGTCCCTTGAAATCGTGGATTTACTTCCATCACATAGGGCACACTATTTTTAGAAATCACCAAGTCAATACCGTTTGAACCTTTAAGACCAAAATGTAAAGCAATTTTCTCAGCGATATCATTGCATTTCTCAAAAATTGGCCCTGCAAGACGTAAAGGAACAATGTTGCCACAATATCCGAAGGCTTCCCGCTGAGAAACGGAAAGCAGTCCTAACAATTGTTCATTTATCGATAGAACTTGAAGATTTCCATTTGCAGCAAGAAAAGATACGCTCGCATGGACACCATCAATGTACTCTTGAATTAAGACCCCTTCGCCAGCCGAAGAAACCTCAAAAAATGTTTCTTCCATTTCCCTAGAACTCCGTACCATCCTTGACCCTAACCCTCCAAAACCTCTGGCAGGTTTCAACACAACTGGATACCCTATATCCATGGATACAGCCTTTGCTTCAACAGAATCTTTCACAATTGCTGTTTTTGGATGTTGTATTCCTAAACGGTCAAGTTGCTCAAAAAATCCTAGCTTTTCACGAACTCTTCTGATGATTTTTGGAGAGTTACCCAATATTGAAACCATATTGTTCAACTTACTAAGAATATCGAAATAGTCATCTAAGCCGGAAGAAAGTAATATCGCGTCTATTTCATATTGTTCCAGAAAAAACCTTGCCATTTCGATAAAAGCCTCTGGCTTGAATTCTACTTCTATTCTTCCACAGCTTTTTCCAGGTTTCTGTTCAATTATAGATACATATCCATCGCAAACACGACGAAGGTCCATATCACCAAAATAATCTGCTGCATAAATTTTGTAACCAGCCTCTTTTGCTGAATTGGCAATAGAAACCACATCAATTCCAACCACCAAAAGGTTCTTAACGCCACTCATTCAGCAATCGCCTCTATCTCTAACTTGTTGGAAAGTATTGAATAAAAAAGGAAAGATATAGATAATTTCAAGATGGCTAAGGTGGTGACGGTGATTGCTGTTGCCTTTAAAGCTCCAAGTATTCTATCAGTAATAAAACGCCTTCGATTATAAGAAAGATGCCCACTATGAATCCGACAAGGGCTGGTACTACAAATAATACTATGCCGAAGATTATGCACAATATTGCCAATAATGGTTTAGAGATTGTTATGCCAATTTTCTTCAATCCTTTCTCAACAGCTTCTGTCAAATTGCTCAGTCTCCACATTAATCATTGATAGACCCATAAATACTCAGTCAATATTTAAATCATTCGAAACCTTGAGCAAATGAAACTTAATCCTCCATGCGCCGCACATTTTGATGGGGTATACGATATATAAAAGTATATATTTCTATCTTCTGTGTTAATACAATGATGGGTGAAGATTGTATGGAACAGCGAAAGATTATGTCGTTGGGGCGTTCATCTCTTGTTATTTCTCTTCCAAAGCATTGGACACAACTAAATGAGCTAAAACAAGGAGATGCTGTTTCAATGGCTATAAACCGTGACCGTTCCTTGGCCGTTTTCCCAGGTGCAAGGAAGGAAAGAGAAACAAGCAAAATAACTCTTCACGTAGGACCAGAAGAAAGAAACATCTTCGTGGTTCGCAGCATAATCGCTTGTTATCTAAACGGCTACTCAAACATAAAATTGGTCTCAAAGAAATTTTTCACAGTTCCTCAACAAAAAGCCATCCGCAACATTGTTCGAATGCTTTACATGCGCATTATGGAAGCCGACACAAAAGAAATTCAAATTGCAACTCTTATAGACGAATCCAAAGCCTCCATACAAGCAGGAATCAGCAGGATGTACAAGATTTCCAGCTCCATGTGCCGTGACGCCTTTGCAGCCCTTAAAAATCAGGATTCAGCTCTTGCAAAAGCTGTTTACACTCTCGACGATGAGGTGGACCATTTTTCATTCTTCCTTTTGCGGCTAGTCCGCAGGGCAGTTGTCGATCCAGCTTTAGCCAATCAGCTTGACCTTGAACCCATCGACTGCCTCGATTATCAAACTCTCGTCCACCGTATAGAACAGGTTGCAGACCAAGCAGCCAATACAGCAAAGCACATCATAATGCTTGAAGGAAGGCTTAAGAAAGTTTCCAAGATTCTTTTGGAAAAAATGTACGCTACTGGTTGTGATGCTCTCGCTTCGTATGACAAGGCCGTAAGCGCCCTACTCACGAGCGATGTTAAGCGTTCCGATGAAACCATTGAAGATCAAATCCGAATAGAGAAATTGGATCAGGAGATAGCATCTTTAGCTTTCTCAAAAGAGAAAAGCACGGAAGTCATATGTGCTTGCTGTTCCATACGGGATAGTATACAACGGATAGCAGAATATGCAGCTGACATCGCAGAGATTACTATTAATCGCTCCTATAAGCCATCTTGATTCAACTAGGATTCTTCCGTTCCTTGGAGGGATAGTTTACGGTTACCGCAAGTTTAACGGCTGATATTTCTCCTTTCAAGATTTTTCTCGCTAATTTAAACGCATGATTGTAGTTGTATACCACGCCTTTGCCATTTCTTCGTGCTTCTTTAAGAATTTCTCTTTCGAGTTTGTATTTCAACCTACCGATTGTCAAAGCGCCTATGCCGAAGATTCCGGGAACTATTTCTCTCATGTCATCCTCAAGCTTCATTCCTTCCACTCCCAGTGGCGGAACAGCATTTACGTCAGCCATGACCTTAGCAAGTTTTGTCTCGCTCAACATCTCTTTACTAATTATCCTAACGCCAGCCACAGAGGCGCAGAAGATTACATCAGCCTTCTCTACAACTTCAATCCTCTTTTTTAGTGTTGGAGCAAAGACTCCTTCTACACTCACTCCATATTTATTACGAAGCGAATTCGTCAGGTTCGCGATATATTCTTCCCCGTTCGACCGCTCTGGATTCGGGCTCACAATCACGACATCGCACCCAAGTCGTGCCGAGAGAATAGCTACAACCCTTCCGATAGCACCTGTTCCGAAAATTGCACACCGTTTGTCTCTCATGTTTCCCAACTTAGAACGCGCCAAAGCGTCCTCGACCTTTGCGATCATAGCAGCAGCAGTAGTATATGCTCCGCCGGGATCGATTATTGCGGCAGTCTCAAACGGTGGAAACATCGAATCGCGTGCGATCTTTAAGACCTCTTCAGCTTTCTCCATGTCTTTCCCACCAATGAAAAAACAAGTACGCTTGATCCCTTTTGCATCTCTGGAAAATATGGCGTCCTGAACTATTCTCTTACTGTCGTCAACGGTCACGTTTTCGTATGGTATAACAACGCTAAATCCAGCGTCATACGCCATGCAAATGTCAAAAGGACTTGCTCTTCTGCCCGTGTCCAAGAAAAAAAGTATACTTGGCGCTTCTTCCGCTGTCCTTTTTATTGCTGGTTTAACTTGAATCTGCATGGACCTCAGAAGATCCACAAGCCCTTCTGGAGGCGCCTTCTTGTTGGTAAAAAGCAACTTTTTTGTAGGCTGAATCGTCTCCACTTCAACATCTATTGCTTCTAGCAGTTTTTTGACGCCACTTATGTGTTCTGGACTGGATATATGGAGGCATGTTACCTCTTCTTTTTCGAGTTTTCTGGCATTTTCCAAAATCTCCATAGCGATCCAGCTTTCTCGGACTGAGAACTTTATCTCACGTTCCGCTTCTTCAAGCTCTTGTTGCAAGCATTGACCGTAAGCTACCAAGTACTCTTCTTCCATGCTCCTTGCGTCACTTTTCTTGGACGATAATTCCTCTAGCGCCTGAACTACGCTGTCTCTCAGTTGCTTCTTCTCTTCTAAGGAGGAGAACAAATAGCCTCTGGCGTTTTCGTCAACATCAACTAGGAAGAGAGAAATGCCCTTCTTTTGGAAGATTTGGACGAGAGCATTGTTCTCTTTGAACTTGGCTACAGAACGGTTTCCTTGCTCTTCCGTTGCGAAGTCAGGATTAGTTTCATCTATAAGCTTCTCAAGAAAGTTGCAGAAGGCAATTGATGGCCTAAACAGTGAGGATAGCATGTTTTTAGGTGAACCATTGTTTTGGGGTTCTATAACCCAGAAAGGTTCATTGTATTCTTTCTCAACAATTATAACCTTCAAAATTTTTCCTTCTAACGGAGCAATTTCCAACGATTTCAATTTTTACCACCCTCAGATACACGAACTTCTGCAAAACATATATACCTATTCGAAATATCATATATACGCATTAGTGGAGTATATACACTTGATTCACCATGCCATTTTTGTTGGCAATCGCCGTTCCCAAGAAATAGACTAATCTTCTTCCAATTTCTTTGATTTACTTAGCGGTTTTAAGCCATTCTTGATAGCTTTCCTCATCAAAAGCTGGAGGAAGCATCAACTTGTCTTTGATTTTTGGTCTACCATCCTTTGCATGTGGCCTTCTGACTAAAGTATCGGCATACTTTTCGATTTCTCTTGCTTCCTCGGCCAAATCTGCAGCTGCTTGAGCGATTTCGTGGGCACACGCAACGAGAGGGATATATTTTTCCTTTTCTTTCTCCACAAAACAAGCTCGTGCATTAACTTCGGCGATTCTCTTGGTCAGTTCGTAGGCTGCCATAGCTTTCACCTTAGCATATGGGTTTCTGAAGTCTGATTGATCCCTGATGTTCTCAGTATCTATCACTAGCTTTGGCAGTTCCGGGCTCAGCCCCCCTTTGTAGCCGTGTATAAGCCTATCAATCTCTTGATACACCATGCGATAAACGCCTGTGATTGCCAGCACCTTGATGATATTGGAATTGAAAATAGCCATTTCAGTGGGGTCTAAAAATTCCTTTCGGGCTCCAATAAGCGGGTCGCCCATGATTATGACGTAACCAAAACCGTGCTTCTCAAATTCTTCCTTAAGACGTTTTCCAGGAGCATCTGATATGAAAATACTGGGAATTCTTTTCTCTAGAAGTATCTCTCTGGCTCTTGTAGGCCCTTGAACAGCAGGATTTGGAGAGATAAATATCAAAAAGTAAGGATTATAATCAAAAATCTTTGCTAAAGCATCTTCAACATCTTCGGCAACCATTTTCGATCCTGTTGTTACACAGCGTACACTGATGTCTTCCCTATCGGCCAATTCATCCAAAAGAAGTTCAAGGAGAGGGGCGGTACCTATGTTCCCACATTTAACAATGCCAATCTTGATCTTTTCCAAGGAAACCACCAAATAGAAACTAGAAGCCGTATTTAGAAAATGATGTTTATAAGGATTTCACAAAGTAGATTCAACACAAGTGAAGCGACATTAAGAGAAAGCACCCTCCTTTCTCCTTTTTGGAGTTGAAACGAAGTCTAAGGGGTAATTTATGCTAATAGAACACCGGTGAATGCCAAAGAATTTAAAGCTATTTTGCAGTTTGTATAATAAAGTCTAGACAAGGGAAGATGACTAAATGAGCGAAAAAACATTCACGTATAAGGCTGACAACGGAAACACTTGCGAGATTATGGACACTTTCGCCGAAATGTTCCGTCTATGGGCTGGCCGTGTGTTGATTACAGCTGACAATGAGAAATGGGCTTTAACTGCAGCAGCCGTCGCAACTGGTTATGCAACAAGCGTAATAATGTCGCCTGCAGAAGCCGGCATAGAAGGTATCGTGCCAGCAGACAAAACTCCAGACAACCGTGTAGGCGTTCTGATCCAGATATATAATCGTAACAGATTTGAATTGAAAAATCAGTTGATACTGCGCATAGGGCAATGCATAATGACATGTCCAACGGCTTCAGCCTTCGATGCCATGTATAACGCCAAAAGAAGACTAAAGGTTGGCAGGAGCATACGACTGTTTGGTGATGGATTCCAAAGAAAGGGAATAGTCGGTAACAGAAAGGTTTGGAAAATCCCCGTGATGGAAGGCGACTTCATTGTAGAAGACGCTTTTGGCGCAGCAGAAGCAATAGCTGGCGGAAATTTCCTGATCCTAGCCAAAGACAAAACTTCCGGGCTTAAAGCAGCTGAAGAAGCAACCAGCGCCATCAAAACTAGGGCGAGCGAGGTCATTTTACCCTTCCCAGGAGGAATTTGCCGCTCTGGCTCAAAGGCCGGCTCCCTAAAATATAAACTTAGAGCATCAACAAATCATCCTTTTTGCCCAGGATTGAAAACGGTTACGCCAGATTCGCAACTACCGGCAAACGTCAACTGCGTTTACGAAATTGTCATAAACGGCTTGACCGTCGAAGCCGTGAAAAAAGCTATGAAAGAGGGGCTAAGAGCAGCCACAAGCGTGTCAGGTGTTGTCAGGATTTCCGCTGGCAACTACGGCGGAAAACTAGGTCCATACAAGACTTTTTTGAAAGAAGCTTTAGAAATAACTTAACATTTTTCCCAAACTCTTATTTGACGCCTTACAATGTAGCTTTACCGCTAAACGATTCATAGTGAGAGATAATTGAGCGACAGGAAAAAAACTTCATTAGAACTATTCAGACTTAGGAAAACACTCAGTATTCTAGCCAGCAAAGAAGGACGCGGAACTGAGCTAATTTCGCTGTATGCTCCCCCTGGAAAGCAGATAAGCGACGTCATAAACATGCTTAGAGACGAGTACGGTACAGCCTCAAACATAAAATCCACAACCACCCGCAAGAACGTTCAAGACGCAATAGTAAAGGTTCAACAACGCTTAAAACTTTTCAAAGAAGTCCCTGAAAAAGGATTGGTGATATTCTGTGGAGCAGTGCCACAAAACGGGGCGGGAAGCGAAAAAATCGAAACCTACGTTATCATACCGCCTGAACCAATAAACATATACCTCTACAGATGTGACGCAAGATTTCACACGGAGCACTTGCAAGAACTTTTGAGAGAAAAGGAAACTTATGGCATACTCCTCATAGACTCCTCGGCATCCACGCTTGCGACAATTCAAGGCAGAAGACTTGAAATAGTTAGGAAAGTAACCTCAGGAGTGCCTGGAAAAACTCGTGCCGGCGGACAATCAGCCAGAAGATACGAAAGGCTCAGGGAAATGCGACTTCAAGAATATTTTAGGCGACTGGGCGAACATGCTAGTGATATATTTTTGCCAATTGAGAACTTCAAAGGCTTGATAATTGCAGGCCCTGGACCGACAAAATATGACTTTGAAAAGGGCGAGTATCTTAATTATATGCTAAAAGAGAAAATCATAGACATGATTGACACGGGTTACGTTGATGAGCAGGGCGTGAAAGAAGTCATGGACAAGGCTCCGGAAATAATGCGGAAAATACGGTACATAGAAGAAAAGCAATTAATGCAGCAGTTTCTCTACGAAATCGGACACGACACAGGAATGGTCACTTACGGAGAAGAGGAAGTCAGAAAGACTCTTGAGGCTGGCTCGGTCAGAACCCTGCTACTTTCTGACGGACTAGACATCGTACGAGTCAAAGTAAAATGTAGCGCTTGTGGCTACGAAGAACAACACACCATGAAAAACCAAATGCTAACAAGTTTTGAACAGGGTCTCTCTGGAAAGCCTTGCCCAAAATGCAAGGCGCCAGCCTTAGGAATTGCCGAAACGCAAGACCTTATAGAGAATTTTGCCCAACTTGCAGAATACGCGAATACAGAAGTGGAAATAATATCTGGCGAAACAGAAGAAGGACAAATGCTGAAAAACTCTTTCGGCGGAATAGCCGCAATATTACGCTTCAGACTTCAAACATAATGAGAAACATCACTTATCAAGTAACACGCGTTCTAATTCGGATTTTTCAACGCCACGTATAAGAAGCCTCTTTTGTTTAGAACTAAAGCCAGAAACGAGCTCTATTTTGTTATGGAAAAGCTTTGATAGCTCTTTTACCAGTTCTTTGTTAACCCTTCCCTTGGTCGGCTCTTCTCTGCAAAAAACTACGATTTCATTTCCCTCAACTGTGAGTCTGAATTCCTTAGAACTTGGTTTAACATACACCTCTAAGATTAGACCCTCTTTCACTTCAAGAATCTTCATAAAGCTCCCATTCAAAGGTTCTCATAATTAAATAAAAGCGTATTTAAGTAAGAGAGCTGAAAAAAGAAAAAGTCAATCAGAAACAAGTTCTTAAGATGTTTAGGTTGCTGTAAGAATGAAGCACAATTCGGCGTATCTAGATTGGTATATCAACGTGTCAAAATTAAAATACGATCTCCGCTCCAGTGGCATAGCCTACTTCAAATATGATTTAAGGATAGGTGACGTAGACTTAAGTATAAACTATGCGCATGGCAATCCTGATGCAGCTAAACTGCTGGCTCGTAGATATCATGTTCAACCTGAAAATGTTTTCATCTCAAGTGAAGGCGCCTCTGGACAAAATGTACGTGTTATTAGATGTCTGGCAGAAAGGAACAAGGAGAAGAAAGAAGCAATAGTGGAGTATCCAACCTATGAACCGCTATTGCGGCAAGTGCAAGAGCATTTTCCATCCGTGAAAAGACTTGAAAGAAAAGCCAAGGAAGCTTACAGACTCAATGCGGATGCGCTTCGAAGAATTGTTTCAGAAAAAACCGAGTTACTTGTATTGACAAATCCTCATGCACCAAGCGGAGCCCTATCTGATAAAAGCGAGTTAAGAGAAATAATGACTATAGCGCGTGAATACGGCTTCTACGTCTTATGCGACGAAATATACGCAGAATTTAGTCGGGATGCAGTGCCTACAATTTTTTCCGTAGACCAAAAATACGGCATAGTCACAACGAGTTTCACAAAGGCATACGGTCTCGGCGGATTAAAACTTGGCACAGCACTGGCCGAAAAGGACATTGTAGACGAACTCTACAAAGACGTGATAAATACTGTGGGTAACAGCCCAAACGTTGTACAACTTATCGCAGTACAACTATTATCTAATGGTAGAGAAAAACTTGAAAGCCACAAGCAAAAATGGGTAGCCATCAGAAATGAAGCTGAAAACTGGCTAAATAAAAAAGACATAAAACATTTTCCAAACAAAGTCGGCGTAACCTATTGGATTAAGCTTCCAATAAAAGACACTTACAAGTGGATAAATGAACATACGATACCGCGCTACAGATTGGCCCCCGTCCCAGGAACATTCTTTCTCTTCAAAAACAATTACAAACTGGAAAGAACAGACATGATAAGACTGGGTCTCGGTGGCATAAACCCAGACAAATCGAACTTGAGAGAGGCTCTTGAAACATTAGAAAAAGCCATGAGAACCTGCTAGAATGTTCATTGCTCTTTGAAATCTGACGCTTCTAGCTCTCTTAAAGCCCAGCTGAACTTCTTTATTAGTGTTTTTGAATAGAATTTGTTTAAAGAGAAATCTATCGACTTAGCCCATTTCACGTATACTTTCGGATCGATGTAGGATTTGAGAGAGGTTCCTAAGTTGTATTCTTTAGTATTCTTTACTAGCTCTGTATCTAGTCTTTTCTTTTCGATTCTAGCTAGTAAAGAGTCTATTTTCTTTCCTTGTTTCTTCTTTTCTTCTAGTTTGACTTCAAGTTCTCTGAGGTTTTCTTCTTTTTTGGCCAGTCTTTCGTCGAAGTTTGCGGGAATCTTTCTTTTATGGTTGGCGACTTCCGCCCCCCTCAGATTAGCCATCTTCGCGTAAAACTTCTTAAGATATTCCGGATCTTTTTTCTTCACTTTGCATTTTCTTAGATATTCTTCTACGACTTGGGTCGTTCTCCATGTTCTGAAGACTTTAGCTGTCAGTCCGTCCATTTTTTCTGAAAGGAATCTGGAGACTTTCTTTGAGTCTATCCCTTCGAAAAGGTATTCTTTGCATGTTTTGGAAAATTCTTTGATGTTTCTAACCACGATTGGCGGTGCATTTACTCTCTTGACCCATCTCACAGAGTCTTTTCCCAAGAAATCAAAATACAAGATATCGCTGTCTACTTTGATATGTTCGGGTCTTAAGGTTATGGCTCCGACCGTGTCAGCTTCGCCTGGGTCTTTTTCATCTCCTACTCTCATGTTTATTCCAAAGATAAGCCAGCACACCGTTGCGATTTTTCTTCTTTTCTCTTTCTTTGCATCCAGATTCTTTGTTATGTGCTCTTCAATTGTTGGTATAAGCTTGCTCAGTTTTTCCGCTTTTTTATACTTCTCCTTTTCTCTTCTCTGCTTAAGGAAAGCAGAATCCGAGAACCATACATACTTAATTTTCCCACCGAGCTTGTCTTCCCATTTAGCTAAGTACATTTTATTCGGTTCCCAAATTATGTCTTTCCAATTGCCAGAAGGCTTAGGGGCGTCTGGAGATAGGTTAAGGATTATGTCTTCTTCTTTTGGTCCTTCTTTCCATTGTCCTCTTTTCGGATGCTCACCTCTGCCAGCGAAAATGCATGAAGGCTCGGCTGTCCAGTTGGCTACCTCTATTTTTCTCCCATCAACAATTGCGTAACCAAACTTTTCCTTTAGCGCTTCTCTCCGAGCTTTCCGTTGTTGTGCCAGTTCTTTTTTCTCACTTTTGGTCATATTCAATTTCTTTAGTTTCTCTTGTTCTAGATAATTGGAAATTTTGGAAAAGTCAATTTCCGACATTTGGACATCATTTTTGCCATTAGGCATTTCAAAATTTGGGTTTTCCAGTTTCAGCTTTTCTAAGAAAATTTTCATGAAATTCTTGCGGAAAACTTCGTCTGGGGGAGATGCTGATTGCGTCTTTCTGACCCAAGCGGTAGCCATCTGCTCAGTCTTGGGAGCCAACTTTATGGTAAGCCCTTGAATTCTTATAGAAAAACCTTTGTAATCATAGGGAGGAACATAAATGCCATTGTGCTTAAGGCTTTTCAATGTGTGTTTCATTAGATCGACCCAATCAACACTTGTGAAGAACGCGCCAAATACCGCGTCAAGTTTCCTTTTTTTTACTTCTTACTTCCTTAAAAACTTTGACTAAAGTTTCTCGAAATCAGTCTTATTCAAGCCAAACGTCATTGTCTTTTAAGTGCGTTATGAATTAAAGTCTTGACTTCTGTTTCTTTGCAATTTCCTATACAGTTGTTCCACAGTCTTTCTGTCCACGTATCCCCTATGCGGGCGAAAGCCCCCTGAAAAGCCATGGGGAATATGTAGAAGTTCGTGAATTAGGGTCTTCTCTTTTTCTTCTTCAGGTAGTCCATCATAGCGTTCAGAAATGACCTCGATTATGTATGATGGTGGAAGATTAAGAGCCTCCTGCCAGATTCTGCCTAAGCCATGAATGCGGGCAATTGTTCGCTTAGATTTAGAGCCCCTACTTCTAATGCAAAAGACAAACTGTGGCACGACGTGGAAAAGGTCTAGGTTAGCAGCAATATCATCGACGCATTTCTTGACGTCAGAGGCTTCATAATATCTTATTGGCATAATCATATCCCCTCGAACATGTCGTATCTCAGGCAAAGTTATCTTAAAATCCTTTAACAAAAACATTATGTTTCAATCCAGAGAACTACCACGTTTTCATAAAGCGCCCTAAGTAATCAGTCTACTCAGCAATTTCTATGTCCCTGTGTTTCAGCGGCCTTGTAAGCTTGGCTACTTTGGAGCTGCTGCAAACAGACCAGAACAATGAAGAGTTTGTGCTCTTGCCCCTTTTTTACCTGACTTCACAGTGTACACCACTATGAATGCTAAGACTTTGACTAGTATAACAAATAGAAAATGACAACTAAAGTCAGTACCAAAAGTATAATCGCGATTGAATTTTCTCAACACACTGTTTGTCACATTTAACTCTATTCACGAATACGATGTTTTAACTGAATCTGCTTAGATTAATCTTCAGTAGAATCTAATGCAACTCGATAGAAGATTCTTCCATAAACTATAAGTGGTTTAGCTCTACAAGGTTTTTCATGAGGAGAATGGCAGATCTGCCTTATGGAGAAGGGGAGAAGACAAAAATTTCCAAGCCACTCTCCTCAATCACTGATATAAGTTAACCAAACTTAATATTATATGTCTGACGGTTTCTTTTAAACTGACCAACAAAATAGTCACTTGATACAGCATGCATAACCGCACACTCTTGAATACGCATTACTTCAATTGAAATCCAAGAGCTCATGTCTCTAGTAAGAAGTTAAGTGGACCGGGGGGGATTTGAACCCCCGGCCTCCTGAGTGCAAGTCAGGCGTTCATACCAAACTGAACTACCGGCCCAAGACTTTTCGTTCAAAAAAGAACGGACGGTAAGAAATTTAGAGCTTTCGGTTTTTATGTACAAGGCTTTCCTTAATCGTAATATGATTTTTTCAAGAACATCCCTTAAAAACGCACGTTTTCCAGTATAGCATGAGGCTGAAAGGATGAAGGTAAATATTCAACATAGGGTTTTCTTAGTGTTGATTATTGCAATCTGTGCGACTAGTGCAATCAGTTACGTGAACGGTTGTGGGACGCCGTTTGTGATTGAGATATTGTCACCGACAAATATGATATATTCCACAGATTCCGTTCCGTTGTGCTTCACTGTCAATAGAGCAACTTCATGGATCGGCTACTCTTTAGATGAGCAAGAAAACGTTACGATTCCTGGAAACGTGACTCTGACCGATCTGGAAGACGGAGCACATTGTGTTATTGTGTACGCTAGAGACAAATGTGGAGCCATAGGCGCATCAGAAATTGTTAATTTCGCAGTTGACACCACTCCCCCAAACATAACTGACGTATCTCAAACGCCACCAGCAGACAACGTCTCACAAGAAGACGAGGTCGAAGTCAACGCCACAGTCACTGATGAAGTAAGCGGAGTAAGGCAAGTGGTTCTATACTATTACGCTTATCCTAATGACAACACAACCTGGACAACCGTAGAGATGGCAAACATTGAAGGAAACATTTGGAAAACCACGACCCCTATACCAGCATTTCCATACTGCACAAACGTGACATACGCGATTATGGCCGAAGACAACGTTCGCAATGCTATTACAACTGTGGAAATGGGATACACGTATCAGTATCATGTGATACCAGAGTTCTCGTCACTCGGCATTCTATCACTATTCTTGATAGCAACGCTAATTGCAATTGCAACCCACAAGAGAAGACATTCACTCTAGCCTACTTGCTTCCCTCACTTTTTGTTTTTCGAATCTGATTTCACCAATATAACAAATGTCCCGAAGAAAAGTCAAGTAAGCTCCAAGATTGTGCAAAAGTGAACGCCTTTACTAAGAACAGTTAAGCTGCGATAACTGAAAGGAAAAAACAGAAAAGGAGGAGGGAGAAAAAAAGTGAATTCGAAACCATCTAGGCCGAACCCTCTCTCCTTTCTCTCTTCACAAAGAAAACAAGTCTAATCAAGATAACAAGATTTGACGTAAAAGAAACTACAAAACGCGGACCTAGGTTCCATTTTTCGACATATATCGAAAACCGAAATAACCAGTTTATTAAGATATGCGATATATACTTCGTGGGAATCTGCGAATGAGAGAAAAAACCAAAAAAGAATTTATTTATTCCGAAAGAATTGAATTCGCCATAGTCTCTATAATTAATGATCCAAAAAGAGCTACCTCATAGTCTTTTAGGCTTCCTCTTTCTTCCCATCTAGCCACCGCAGCAAAATTAACAATTCGCAACGTTTACACTAAGGCAGAAAAAATTCGGAAAATCTGGTCTTTAGTCGACGTTGTTAGATCAATCTAATATCGTCTTCGTTGGCCTCTTCTTTTTGACCAGCATTCTCGGCAGTAAACAGGCCTGCTCGGGTCAGGTTTGAAGGGAACTTCACATTCCTTACCACAATCAGCACAAACTGCCTTATGCATATCTCTCTCAGACATCTACTATTTCAACTCCTTACACTTTATGTGCAAAAAGCGATTTTTGCACGATGCAACTATCCACGACCTAGTCGCTTATAAAACTTGCCTACAAAAAAATCTAACTTTGCCTTTTCAATATAATTGATGATGTGATATGTCAAAAAAGCAGCAAAAATGCTTTAGAGGACCAAATGCTTGTAGTTTAGGCTCCAAACGGATGCAGATAAATTGAATATAAGGCTTCCAACAATTGGAAAGAGCATATTTCTAAACCTCAGTTTATTCCAATTCCTATCTTTCGTCAGAAGAGGAATCTTCTACACTTTCATGATAAACTACCTTTTCAAGCTAATGCCTTTCGTGACTCTAACAACATTGCTTGGTACGCTTAATATGATAGCTTCGTCACTGGGTCAAAATCTGTTGTGGGGAAAAATCGCAGATCGCTACAAGTCTAGGGCAAAACTGATAATTGCAGGCGAATCCATAGCTGCAATTGCGTACTTCATTGTTTTTCTAATTCACAGATCCCTACTAGACATGCAAGCAAGCCTCTCCGCAGGATTGGCGATAGTTGGTGGTCTCTCGTTTCTCGAATTCTTCTGGTCTATGTCAGACGTTGGGTGGGCGGCATTGTTGACAGATGTTACTACAAGCAAAACGCGTGGCGGCATAGTTGGCGCACTTAATTTCATAGCCTCACTGGGCAGAATGATTGGGATATTTTTTGCTGGTTTCCTTTACAATGGCGGCGAAGGATTTCGACAAGGAACGATATTTTACATAGTCATAGCAATGTTATTTGCAAGCGCAGCAATAATGTGGGCAACTTCAAGGTTTAGACAGAAAGTCAACATGAAAGCCGGAAAAGCGATGTCCAAAGCTACGTTAGAAAAGAGTTCTGCAAGCAACAACGAGGAAATCTACAAATGGTTTCTCATCTCGCTCATCATAATAGTCATCGGAGCTGCCTGCATAAATCAGGTTTTCCTATTGTTCCTTGAACATCAGGAAGGATTGAATGCAAGTGACCCAGAAAGGAGCTTCATATTAACAGCATGGACTCTTGGCGGAATGTTGACGAGCCTGTCATGCGGATGGCTTGCTGACAAAATTGGAAGAATCAAGGTTATTTTCACTGGGCTCGGCCTGGCAATACTGACACCTCTGCTTTACGGTTCAATGTATAACGTGTCCACCATGGCCTTAGCTTACGGATTTAACGGCGTGGCTTTCTGGATGATGCAGACTGTTGGATTCGCATTTGCTGGAGACATAATAGCCGAAAATAGAAGAGGTCGGCTTTTCGGCAGATACAATACTGTGATGGCTTTAGGCTGGGGTCCAGCTGGGTTTCTCGTGGGCGGACCGCTTACGGACATTCAGACCCGGAACTTTGGCATACCACTCGCCAGAGCATATGTAAACACTTTCTACATTTCCTCAGGAATCGTAGCGATTGGCACAATAGTGTTTGCCCTAAAGGTTGCAAAGCTGAGTGCAAAGTCGACCAAATCTTAAAAACAAGTTCACACTAGAAATTTTCACAGGTATTCAAAATGCTTGAGTTCAAAACAGTAAAAATTGAAGTGCCAACCGATTGTAACGTGATTCTGGGTATGGCACATTTCATAAAAACCGTTGAAGACCTTTATGAGGCCTTGGTAAATGCTGTTCCAAACATAAAATTTGGCATCGGCTTCTGCGAAAGCTCTGGCCCATGCCTAGTGAGACAAGAAGGAAATGATAGCGAATTGAGATGCTTAGCATCGGAAAAAGCCTTCGAAATTGCTTGCGGTCACAGCTTCATAGTCTTCCTCAGAAATGCTTATCCCATAAATGTGTTAGACAAGATTAAGAAAGTGCCTGAAGTCTGCACAATCTATGCTGCCACCGCAAACCCTTTAGAAGTCATAGTCATAGAGACTGAGCAAGGTAGAGGGATCCTAGGCGTTGTTGATGGATTAAGCAGCAAGGGAATAGAAACTGAGGAGGATACGAGAGCGAGGAAAGAGTTTCTCCGCAAGATAGGCTACAAGCTCGGCTAAGGGAGATAGTCAAAAAAATAGACGGTGCAAGGTGGAATTATTTTGGGTGTTGCGTTGTCCTTGAAGGATTATTGTCCCGAGAATGGTATAACATAAACTTCTGATTTTATATTCTACCTAGGCGCCATCAACTCTTGCTGTAGTTCGAAAGGAATTTTCTCTTTCATTTTCACGGAAGCATAAGTAACCAGCTGCTTAAACTGCTTTTCTGTCAAGACTTGGCGTGCTCTAGACAAAATTTCTAGGCATATTTCTTTAAAAACTAGGTCAGCGCAGCCCATTTTTGCGTCATCAATTAATTCTTTGCAAGCTTGAAGAATTTGTGCGTTCAACGCAATTCCACCTTGCAATTAAGTATCTTAACTCTGAAACATTAAAACTCTTATGAATTTACAAACAGAATTAAAAATCAACATTGAATCATGTAAAACTTCCATTTCTTCAAGAGAGAACGCTGTTAACTTACTTGATTGAAGATAAAAATCTTCAAAAATGTGGAAAGTAAGTTTCTAAAAGCGCAGAAAAATAAGGTAGATACAACAATTAAGGGTCAAGGATGATTATATGGACGTAAAGGGCGAATTACGCTTCATCGGAGTCGTTGAAAAAGCTGGAGAAGAAGAGGGCAAAATACGTATTTTTCCTGAATTCTGCGCTGGACTCAAAGGCATAGATGGCTTCTCTCACTTGATTATTCTTTATTGGATTCATCTTCGCGACAATGAAGAGGAAAGGCGAACTCTGAGGGTCTTTCCAAGAAAACACGAAGTCCATGTGGAGACGGGTGTTTTCGCTTGCCGAAGTCCTTCTCGACCTAACCCAATAGGTTTGTGCGTCGTGGAGCTATTGAAAATCGAAGGATGTGTTCTAACGGTGAAAGAGCTTGACGCCTTTGTTGAGTCGCCGATAGTCGATATTAAACCATACATCCCCAGAGCTGACTCTATTCCAAGTGCGCGAGTACCAGACTGGACATGGCACGGTCCAAAAACATGAGAAACTTGCTTAAATTGAGGCTTATGTGATTCTAGCACCCATGGTTAGCAATGGGTCTGCACCTTTTTTCAGCACCGGGGTCTCTTCGCTTTTTAAAGCAAGTACATCAAAATATTTCATCGCATTCCCAGTCAAGTATAGAAGAATCTTCCCATGCGGGTCAACTATCCCTGCGTTTTCGATTTTGCTTAATGATGATAGTGTAGAGGAGGCTTCAGGACATGCATATATGCCCATCCTAAGGAAATCTTTCATTGAGGAGATTATTTCTTTGTCATCTACCGCAACTGCCATTCCATTGGTTTCTCTTATCGCACGCAGTATGAGATAGCCCGCGTATGGTTTAGGCACTCTTAAACCAGAGGCAACAGTCTGAGCGGTTTTCCATGCTTCCTTAATTTCCGTTTCATTTTTCTCGTAGGCTTCGACAATGGGGGCGCACCCCGAAGACTGAACCACTACGAAGCGTGGAATTTTGTCTGTCCATTCCAACTCAATTAGTTCTTTGAACCCTTTCCAAAGACCTATAATTCCCTCTCCTCCGCCAGTGGGAAAAACTATTGTGTCCGGTGGATCCCAATTAAATTGTTCCGCAATTTCAAACGCCATGACTTTGTATCCTTCAAATCGGTAAGGTTGCTTATTGGTCGAAGCATCAAACCATCCGTATTTTTCCTTAAACCTTTTGACAACCTCGGCTGCATCGTTTATCAACCCGTCGACTAGATACACTTTGGCTCCCGTATAGATGCATTCTTTAACGATGTTTTCAGACGCGTCTTTTGGCATGAACGCGTACACTTCCATTCCTGCCTTTGCCCCGTAAGCAGCTAGTGCTGCAGCTGCATTTCCAGCGGACGGTACTGCAACACGCTTGACACCTAATTCTTTTAGCCTAGAAACGGCAACAGCCATTCCTCTAGCTTTAAACGTTCCAGTAGGAAGCCGCCCATCGTCCTTCAAATACACATTTTTGAAGGTCGTATCACAACTATTTGGCAGCCGAAACACAGGCGTATAAGGCTCACAAAGCGAAATTATGCTTTCAGGCGATGAGAGAGGAAGGAACTCTATGAACTTCCAGAATGTGTTTTCTCTTTTTTTCAAAGCTTTTTTAGAAATCGTCTCAGCGGCTAGTGCAAGATTGCATTGAAGCAATAGCGCTCCGCCACATTTTGTACATACTGTCAAAATTTTGTTGGACGGATAGATTTCTCCGCATTTGCTGCATTTAGCTGCGTTGGTGAACATGAGTTTCACCTGGTAACCGTTAGAGGACTACTCGGAATTTGCATTGTTTGTCTCCGTTGATTATTGATTCCTCCATCAAAACTTCAACTGGTCTTCCTAATGCTCCCTCGAAAAGCGCTTTAGCCCATCCGCGAGAGCAATTGCAATATGTTCCTGAGAGCTGCCCTTTGGGGATTTTATTTACTTGGGAACAGTAGCACTTGGGATATGTTATGTAGATTTTGTTTCCTTCTCTGTGAAGGTGTTTGTAGACTTGCTCAAAATTGTCAAGGAATTCGTCGATGTTTTTGGATTTCTGGAATATGTTTTTTGCCTTCTTGATGAAGCTTTGCGATTGGCATTGTCGGCCACACTGTTCTAGTATCTTAATGCGCGTCTCTTCATCAACATACTCGTTTAGTCCGCTTACCAAGCAAGCAATCCACTTTTCTGTCCTAGCCATCTTGGTTACCTCCAAAATTGTCAACGATTGTATTTCAATGTTATTATTAACTCTTAGCATACATATGCGAATGCGTCGCTCTTTTTCGATCAGAAGAAGCTCAAATCTTACTAATGGGGTGAATTGCGACATTCCCTGCATGGTATGAATGCATGCCCCCCGCACTGTTATTTCTCCTTAAATTTACTCGCTTCTTCGCAGAGTTCCTCTGACCAAGCGGTGGTGGGCATTGTTTGTTCATGTGACCGATAGCGATATCGCCAACCGTGCAACTCTTTTTTTAGAGAGGCACCGCGAGGTCTTCAGACAGTAAGAAAATACGCTAGTGCAAAAGATATTGAGTTGTTTATTCCATGCATCAAAGCTGAAGCGATAGTATTTCCACCAGTCCGCTGCCAAACGTAGCCAAGAATCAAACCAGCAGCAAAGGCTGGGATAATCGCATATAATGTATTGAGACCGTGAAAAAGCCCCCACAAAACAGAAGCAATCAACAGACCCTTTGTCTTCCCAAAGGAGTTCTCAAAACCTTTCTGAATAAAACCTCTAAAAGCCAACTCTTCACAGGGTGCAACCAGAACTAAAGATAGAATAATCATGGCAATCAGCTGAAAAAAGTCCCTGGGCATCACCGACTCCGCAAAGAGTTCTCCCATAGGGTCAGGACCGAAAACAATTTCTTCACTAACAGAAATTCCCAAGCCTGTTAGATAAAGGAACACTGTGGCAACGGAAAAAATCAGTAAGATTCTTAAACTTACCGTTTTTAACCCCAGTTCCTTCAAACTCGCGCGTTTATGACTGGCGAATAAAAGGGTGACCGCTAGAATAACAATCTCATTGACGGGTGTTGATATAAATGCAAGCGGAAAAGGCAAATCTAGGTAGTCTATTCTCATGCCAACCAATACGAACGCCACTATGACAGATCCTATCAAAAGTCCAATGGCCAAGGCAAAATAACAAGCCAACGCTAGTTTAGCCCTCCACTCGGGCTCATGTTCCATATTTTTTCCCCACCGCTGAGTCTCAATTTCTGCTATGTTCAATGCTTCAGTTCTTATGACTTGTGGAAAAAATTATGGGAACTTATGCTTGGAAGCTGAAAATGGGATTTGAACAACAAACCCCCACATAATTTGGATACTATTTTTATGAAGTTGACAGTTTTAAACCCTTAATCAAGATCCAGTGCGGGGGGTTAGGTTTAAACTTCGGTTTAAATTCTCGGAATTTGTGTTAACTCCATAACTCAAATGAAGAATAGTTTTCAAGGCATGGGTGGGATTTGAACCATCCTCACAGTGGATGTGTCACCCGCGTAATTCCTCTTTTTGACATTTGTCCCCAGATTCTTTCAATACTTCTTTAGCCTTTTTGTTCTAGGGATTGCGTTTTTCTAAACGTTGGCAAAGTAATGACATGGATTGTCACGGCAATCGCTATTGAGAAAAGAACTATCTGCACAATGTAATTATTCACCATTAAAAGCGTTGAAAAGCAAATTGCTATCCATAGCAAGAATATCGTGAAGACTTTGCCCGCTTGTGAGATCCCCTTTCCCTCTTTGTAGTTTCTTATGTAGCTTCCAAACAATTTGTTGTTAAGCAGCCATCGATGCATCCGCTCTGAACCTTTGTAATAACATGCAGCTGAGAGTAGGAGAAAGGGAGTGGTGGGCAGAATGGGCAGAAATATGCCTGCAGCCCCCAATCCTAAAGAAATAGTTCCAGCTACTATGAATATCGCCTTCTTAAGACTGCTTGGTCTGCGTCTGCCCTCAGGTTGGTTCATAAAAACATATCATGCTTTCGGACTTGTTTAATTTTGCTATCACTTCATGCATGAGATATGTCACGTATCCCGGGCTACCAAAACCGCTACAAATTCAAAAATTGAATATTAAAAATGATTTGCTGTAAAAAAAGATAAGGAAGATATTGCGGGGTTGGACATCAACTATACTGAGAATTGTTATTCTGTTGTGCGACCGTCGAAGTGCTCCTCGCTAGCCATCGCTTCTTTTCTAGTATGGCGTACTACGCCGTCTTGGTGCTCAGGTGGTGAGTAAATCGTGTAAAGTTTAAGGTTCGCACGCTTAGATTTATTGATTACATTGTGTCTGGCGCCCGCAGGGACTATAACCGCATCCCCGTCTTTGACGGGGTGTTCTATGCCGTCGATGATCACTTTTCCTTCTCCTCTCTCAAATCTGAAGAATTGATCGACATCCCCATGTGTTTCTTCACCTATCTCTTCCCCAGGTCTGAGACTCATGAGAACCAGCTGACTGTACTTCCCAGTGTACAACACACGACGGAAATCATTATTCTTCTCTGTCTCTTTCTCAATAGCTGTCACGTACCCTTTCATATTTATCACCTTGACATCTCTCAATAGTTCATCTGTTTTAGAGTTTTAGTCCTTCAGCTACGGATCTGCCTAACTCTTGGTCAGCTTTGGTCAGATTCGCTATCACTCGTTGCTGGATCTGCTTATCTATGGGCATAAGATCTGCGATGAGATTATCCACTAAATGCTCTTTGTCCATCTGGCTTAAGGAACGATATTTCTCCCCAGCCTGTTGGAAGTCGTTGGTTTTACTAATCTTCTTCTTAGTGACCTCTCCCTCAACGCGGTATACGGATGGAGTTTCTGATGGAGCCTCCACGGGTGAACCGCCAGCAATGCTTGCCGGCTCATAATTCACCGGACCACTGTATTCTCCCAATTGCATTGACCCATCGCGCTGGCTGTTATTGACCTCCACCACGGGGCGGTTCACAGGAATTTGTAGGTAGTTTGGTCCCAATCTATGACGCTGCGTATCAGCATACGAGAATGTTCGACCTTGAAGCAACTTGTCCGCTGAGAATTCTACTCCTTGAACAATGCTTGCTGGACAGAAAGCTGCCTGTTCAACTTCAGCGAAAAAGTTCTTAGGATTGCGATTCAGTATCATCTTCCCAACTGGCATCAGCGGGAATTTGTCCTCAGGCCATGTCTTTGTGGGATCCAGTGGATCAAAATCCTGTTTCAGCTCATCCTCGATTTCCATCAGCTGGACATACAGTTCATACTCAACCTCTTCACCTTTGGCTATGGTGTCCCAGAGATCGCGGGTGAGATAGTCTGGGTCGACACCTGCTAGGCGAGTGGCTTCATGTCGGTCAAGATTGTGCACCCCCAATTTTGGCTTCCAGTGGTATTTCACATATCGCCGTTTTCCTTCTGAGTTCACCCAGACATATGTATTGACGCCAAAGCCCTCAGTCATCCGGTAGCTTTTCGGTGTCCCACGGTCTGAGAAGAGCCATATAATCATGTGAGTCGATTCAGGGGTTAAGGATATGAAATCCCAAAAGCTGTCGTGTGAGGAGGAAGCGGATGGTATGTTGCTATCAGGGGCACCCTTGAATGCATGAACCATATCTGGAAATTTGATTGCGTCTCTGATGAAGAAGACAGGAAGATTGTTGCCAACTAAGTCGTAGTTTCCTTCTTCAGTGTAGAATTTCACAGCAAATCCTCGTGGATCTCGTACTGTGTCAGCGGATCCTCTTCCCCCAGTCACGGTTGAAAACCTTACAAAAACAGGGGTCTTCTTCTCCGGGTCTTGGAGGAATTTCGCCTTCGTGTAGGGTGCCATACTCTTGTAGACCTGAAAGTAGCCGTGTGCTCCTGCTCCCTTTGCGTGAACAACTCTTTCTGGGATGCGCTCTCTGTCGAAGTGAGCCATCTTCTCGATGAACTGGACATCTTGCAGAAGAACTGGCCCGCGTTCGCCGACGGTTAATGAGTTTTGGTTGTCAGTGATCGGTACTCCTTGGTTTGTTGTCAAAACTCTCTTTTTTTCCATTCCTGTTGCCTCTCTTTATAGTAATTTTAAGAACTAGATTATAACCGATTCTGTCGATGGATTGAGAAACCATCTGGCGAAATCATCAGAGAAATCAAACACAACAATGAGAAGAATTCTTCTTGCCATTCGCATTGATCCAATTAGAGTTTAAAGAGTTATAAACAGGCATTTCCAAAAGGCATTTCTAATTTCGCTAATCGCTGTCGATCATGTGGCAAATTCACTCTCTGCAATTCTCTAATTTATTGCAGAATATGTAAATCCCCGTTCAAATTCCCCATGAAAAATGCTTTCCTCAAGCATGCAATTCGTCCCCAGATCAAAGAATCATATAAGTATGATGCTTAATTATAATTGCTCCAAAATAATGTCTGGAGATTAGAGACTTGGCTGAAGAAAATGTTTGGCACGCTTCTAAAATTGAAGAAGCATTCAAAACGCTTGAGACGAGCGAAAGGGGATTAACAAGTGCCGAGGCTGAGAAGCGACTCCTTAAATATGGAGTCAACGAGCTAGAAGAAGAGAAAAGAATAAGCAAATTTGCCCTGCTTGTGAACCAACTGAAGAACCCGCTTGTTGGAGTGCTTGTCGCAGCAGCATTAATTTCATTTCTCGTCGGCAAGCTCATTGACACGATGGTTGTTGCCGTCGTTATAGTCTTCAACACCACTGTAGGATTTTTTCAAGAGTTCAAAGCAGAAGCTGCTCTTCAAGCCTTGAAATCGATGGCTGCATCGGAAGCCGAAGTAATCCGAGGCTGCCCTGAACGAGGAGCTTGCCTAGAAATGCGGGTTAAGGCAAGGGAAATAGTTCCTGGAGACATCATACTCTTAGCAGCTGGAGATAAAGTTCCCGCAGACGCCCGCATTTTTGAAGTTGCAAACCTTGAAATAGATGAGTCCATGTTGACTGGCGAGTCAACCCCGGTGAGAAAAACAATCGACACTCTGAACAAAGATTTACCAGTAGCTGACAGAACAAACATGGCGTTCTCGGGCACGATAGTCACGCAGGGAAGAGGAAAAGCAGTTGTTGTAGCCACTGGAATGAAAACCGAAATAGGGAAAATCGCTAAGCTAATAAAAGAGACCGAAAAAGCCGAAACTCCCATTCAAAAGCGAACTACAGACCTTGGCAGAAAACTTGGGCTCTTTGCCCTTCTAGCAAGCGGTTTAGTACTTGCAGTTAGTCTGCTTCGTGGATTCGATTTCTACGAAGTGTTTCTATTCGCCTTGGCAACTGCAGTCTCAGCCATCCCTGAAGGATTGCCAGCAGTAATGACGATCACGTTGGCAGTTGGCGTAAACAGAATGGCTAAACGCAACGCCATAATCAGAAAACTACAAGCAGTTGACACCCTAGGATCTGCAACAGCGATTTGCACAGACAAAACTGGAACTCTCACAACCAACCAAATGACGGCGCAAAAAATATTCGTGGACAACAGAATGGTCAAGGTTACTGGTGCTGGCTATGCTCCAGAAGGGCATTTCGAGGTAGAGGGCAACGCAGTAGACACAATCAAGGATGAAGAGCTTAGCCTGTTGCTCCAGATCGCTGCTCTCTGCAACGACGCTCGACTCAGGCAACATGAAGTCAAGGATGGATACCGCTGGGAAATTTACGGCGATCCAACAGAAGGAGCATTGGTGGTTGCGGCGCAAAAGGCGAAACTCGAAAAGCACGAATTAGAAGAAAAGTTTCCACGAGTCGATGAGATTCCGTTTAACCCAAAGGAGAGATACATGGCTACCTTCCATAGGAGCTCCGCAAAGTTTCTGCAAATTTATGTAAAGGGTGCGCCTGAAACTGTCTTAGAAATTTGTTCAGAAATTCTAGAAGACGGGGAGACAAGGCGACTGACACAGCGAAAGAAAGAAGAGATTTTGAAAGTTGGCACTCAAATGGCTAGTGAGGCACTAAGGGTCCTCGCCTTTGCGTACCAAACAATAGAGGAAGAAACGCCTGACGATTTCAAAGAAAAAATACGCCATAAAAGCGCCGCTCTAGTTTTTGTCGGACTTGCCGGAATGATTGACCCGCCTAGACCCGAGGCGAAAAACGCGGTTCAACTCTGCAAAAGAGCAGGAATAAAAGTTGTCATGGCCACGGGAGACCACAAGCTAACAGCAGAGGCTATTGCAAAAGAAATCGGAATCCTTGAACCAAGCTCAAAAGTTCTCACCGGAGAGGATCTGGATAGCATGAATGACGACGAGTTAGACGCTGTTACAGAAGAAACATCGGTTTTTGCCAGAGTGTCTCCAACCCATAAGTTCAGGATTGTTGAATCTCTTAGGCGAAAGGGACACATAGTGGCGATGACAGGTGACGGCGTTAACGATGCGCCTGCTTTGAAAGCGGCCGAAATCGGCGTTTCAATGGGAATCACGGGAACAGATGTCACAAAAGAAACGGCCGACATGGTTTTGGCTGATGACAATTTCGCCAGCATTGTTAATGCAGTTGAAGAAGGACGTGTGGTGTTTGAAAACATAAGAAAAGTCGTGAAATTTTTGGTAACCACCAACACTGGTGAAATCCTCACAATACTAGCCGCATTGATTCTCTTGCCCCATGCACCGCTTATCTTTACTCCCGTTCAAATATTGTGGGTCAACCTTGTAACCGACGGTCTGCTTGACGTAACATTGGCAATGGAGCCAAAAGAAGAAGACGTTATGGATCAACCCCCAAGAAAACCCACCGCGAAAATAATAAACCGAGAAATCGTAATGAACACCATCTACGTCGGCATATTCATGATGATTGGGACACTATGGATTTTCACGAACGAATGGAACGATGGAAACCTTATTAGAGCACAGACACTCGGATTCACCACCATGGCAATGTTCCAAGTGTTTAGTTCACTGAACTGCAGATCACGAACCAAATCAGTTTTCAGATTAGGCTTCTTCGCAAACAAATATCTGTTTGCCGCCATTATTGCCTCGGTTTCATTGCTGGTGTTGGCAACTATTCTTCCCTTCTTTCAAGTTGCCCTGGGCACGTCGGTTCTCTCGATTTGGGATTGGCTAACAATAGTTATCGTTTCAAGTTCAGTCTTCTTTGCTGACGAAGTAAGAAAACTCGTGAGAAGCAGGATAAAGAGGTGATTGCTATAACATCAAAATATGAAGTTGAACTTATTTCCATCAATGAAAAGAACGAGTTAATGAAGAAATACGGCGAACGTATTCTCTATGAAGAAAGAGCCGACGTATATGGGTGCTGCATCAAACTCTTAACCGACATAAAGTATGTCAAGGAACGCTGGGAAGAAAACTTCTACCCCATGTCTGCACATGTTCGTTCTCACGGAAGAATGGTGGTGACAGAAGAAAATAGCGGGAGACAACGCGTATTCTACGATCAGCTTTCAAAAACTGCATTTCTGATTAACGTAGACTATTATGGTTGGATAAAATCCATTGCTTTAAGCATCGCCAGCGACATTCTCGAGGACAGCCATGACATAAATTCAGTTCACGGTGCTTGCGTGGACATCGATGGACAGGGAGTCTGTTTAATTGCTCCCTCCGGAACAGGCAAAACAACACATACTTATGGCCTTCTTAGACTTTCTGGCGTTCGCGTCATATCAGACGATTGGTTCTTCGTTCGCCTGATGGCAGATCAAGCTCTCGCATTCAGTTCTGAGAAAAATTTCTACATCCAAGCCGATATCGCTGACAACTGGGGCGAATACCAAAAGCTTGTAGACAAAGCTGAATTTGATTTGAAAGGTAGAGGGGTTGTCAATGTTAGATGGGTTGTTGGTAAGGGGAAAATTTTGCCGATGACTACGTTAAAGAAAGCTATGTTGCTGAAGCGAGACGTTAAAGACAAAGAGATCGTAAGAAAACTATCACCTGCAGAAGCGACCAACTACATAGAAACTGTGGGCTTCTGCAACCCCCACATGCTTGTGAAAGACGAAAGGAAAACTAAGTTGAGAAGACAATTTTTCAAAGAACTCTTTGCTCCATTGAAAGTCTATATTGTCAATACAACTGCTCCAGTTCTCGAAACCCACAGAGCAATAAAAGAAGAAATTTTAGAGATGTAAACAATACTTTTTTGCAGAGGGAGTGACGTGAAAAGAATTGGTGTGGTAACAGCGGGCGGCGACGCCCCAGGAATGAATGCTGCAATCCGCTCAATAGTTCGAACTGCAATATTTAACGAATTGGAAGTTGTGGGAGTCGAAAGAGGTTATGCAGGGCTCATTGAAGAAAAGATTCATTCTTTAGATATTCGTTCAGTTAGTGGAATAATCAATCATGGAGGAACCATACTAAGAACCGCGCGATGCGAAGAAATAAAAACTGAAAAGGGAATTCAGAAAGCCGTTCATACTTTAAAAAATTACAAAATTGACGGGCTCATTGTAATCGGAGGAGACGGCTCTTTCAGAGGAGCAAGCGAACTCTACGAAGCTAGCGGGATACCAGTTATAGGAGTGCCTGCAACAATAGATAATGATGTCGCTGGCACAGACACCACCATAGGTTTCGACACCGCCGTCAACACTGCCCTATTCACAATTGACCGAATCCGCGACACTGCCACTTCTCATGAACGAGTATTCGTCGTTGAAGTCATGGGGCGAAAAAGAGGTTTTCTGGCCCTTGCTGTGGGATTCGCTGAAGGAGCTGAATTTATCCTTGTTCCAGAAATCAAACTTGATGTAGAATCCATCTGCAAAAAACTTGAGCAAGGACGGAAGAAAGGAAAAACCTCAGAAATAATAGTTATGGCTGAAGGTGTGGGAGATTCTTCTCTAATAGCTGAAGAAATAAGAAAGCGAACAGGCTACGACGTCCGCTTGACAATCCTCGGCCACGCGTTGAGGGGAGGACCACCTACAGCGCACAGTAGGATTCTCGCAAATCAATTTGGAGCACTAGCTGTAGAACTCCTCTTAAAAGGCGCAAAGAAGAAAATGGTTGGAATCAGAGGACAAAAATTGACGTGGGTTGACCTAGACTATTCGTGGAAACAGAAGAAAGATTTGAACCAACATCTCTATCGCTTAGCTGAAATCCTATCGTCTTAAAGGGTTGAAAAAGTTGATTAAATCAAAAGAAAGCTTGATGAAACAAAAAGTCGCCTACTTCTCCATGGAAATTGCATTATCGAATAACATCCACACCTACAGCGGAGGACTTGGAGTTCTTGCAGGCGACACCATAAAATCTAGTGCGGATCTGAACATTCCTTTAGTAGGAGCTACGCTAGCCAGCAAAAAAGGATACTTCAGACAAGAATTAACCCGTGAAGGAAGACAAATAGAGCATCAAGATCCGTGGAATCCTTCAGATTTCATGCAACCACTTCCTGCAGAGGTTAAAGTACAAATTCAAGGAAGGGATGTTCATGTTAAAGCTTGGCTCTACACCATTGAGAGCCAAACGGGCGGGGTTGTTCATGTCTACTTTCTCGACACAGATGTAGAAGGAAACAGCCCTGAGGACAGAGAGATTACTTCCTTTTTGTATGGTGGCGATGAAGGATACCGAATTAAGCAAGAGATTGTTTTGGGAATTGGCGGCGTGAGGATGCTGGAAAAACTCGGTCTTGATGTCCGCAAATATCACATGAATGAAGGACATTCCAGTTTCCTGGCCCTCGAATTGCTAAAAAAGCATGAAATGAACATCGACAAGGTCAGAAATTTATGTGTTTTTACTACGCACACTCCTGTTGAGGCAGGACATGACAAATTCTCCTACGGTATCATTCAAGAAATTTTGGGAGAAGTTATCCCGTTCGACATTTTGAAGAACTTAGGTGGGCAAGATAGATTGAATATGACGCTTCTTGCTCTCAACTTAAGCAATTATGTTAATGGTGTAGCCAAGAGACATGGAGACTTTTCTAGAGAAATGTTTCCAGGCTACGAAATTCACGCAATTACCAATGGCATTCACTCATGTACGTGGACCTGCGCAAGTTTCAAAAAATTATATGACAAGTATCTTCCAGGATGGGCGCACGAGCCCGATTTACTTGTAAGGGTGGAGACAATTCCCGATGAAGAAATTTGGCAAGCACATAGAGAATCAAAAAAGATGTTGATTGATTACGTTAATAAGGTAACGAACATCGGTATGGACTATGATACGTTGACTCTTGGATTTGCACGAAGAGCCACCGAATACAAAAGGACTAACCTACTGTTCTCAGACTTGGAAAAACTAAAAAGAGTAAATAGTAGGGGCAATGTCCAGGTAATCTTTGCTGGAAAAGCCCATCCCCGAGATGAATCAGGGAAAAAAATGATTGAGCAGGTCTTTGGCTACATTGAGAAGTTGAAAAACGAGGTCAAGATTGTTTATTTAACGAATTATGACATGAATCTTGCGGCAAAACTGGTTTCAGGAGTTGATGTTTGGTTAAATACGCCTCTGCCACCCCTAGAGGCCTCAGGTACAAGCGGGATGAAGGCAGCCCACAATGGAGTGATAAACTTCAGTGTCCTAGACGGCTGGTGGATTGAAGGCTGGATAGAAAACATAACGGGCTGGGCAATAGGACCACACTCAGACGAGCACTTGTCGATGACGGAGCGCCACATGAGAGAACTAGATGACTTCTACAACAAGTTAGAATACATAATTGTTCCCATGTTTTACAAAAGAAAAGATGAATGGATAAAGATGATGAAGAACTCGATAGGAAAGATTGCCTACCACTTTAACAGTCACAGAATGATGCGTCGATATGTTATCGAAGCTTACTTCTGAGCAATCCTGCTTCTATGGCTAGTAGTATTTCTTTAAGGGGTTTAGGGTGTCTGTTGCCAGTTTAACCTGTTTAGGTATCAGTATGCCTCGCCAATCAGACTTATGGGTTCTCGTCCCTGGTCCTTCAAGACGGACTTCGTGACAGTGAAGCGCGTATGCGATAGCCTTGTCTTGGGGGTTTTCGATCTGAAGCATCTGTTTAAGGCTTAGGTTCTCGAAGACTCTGCGGATTGGGCGCATCGAGTTACCATGGCATGAGATGGCGACGTTTCCAGGGTTCTCTCGAAGCCACCCTTTGAGCTGGTTCAGAAAAGGTAGGGTGCGGTTCTCAACCATCCTCAGACTCTCTCCTTCGGGTGGAGGGAAATCATAGCCTCGATGAACCTTGGCAAACCATTCAGGCTTCTCCGTTGCGATTCGCCTTTTGCTCTTTCCCTGAAGTAGACCGTAGCAACGTTCAATAAGCCTATCGTCCACAAAGACCGGAACGTCTGGATGAGCTTCCAGAACAATCTCGAGGGTTGTGCGAGCTCGGCTGAGATGGGAAGTGAAGGCATAATTGATCTTTTCGTCCCTGAGTTGCTCTGCAACTTCTTGCGCTTGCAAGAACCCTTTGGGGGTCAGTCGTGGATCACGCCAACCTGAGAATATCATGCGAGCGTTGTCGGTTGTTTCAGCATGCCTGAAGACAATGAGCTTGCAGATCATCTGTGCCCACAACAGACTCATTCTTGATAAGGGACAACGTTCCGATCAAGTTTTGCACCAATTACAGTGACAAGAAGCGCTCACATTTACCATAGTTGCTTAACCTTTTAATTCAGTTCTGACTCGAATGGTGTGCAGTATGTCGCCGCGCGTGACGATTCCAACCAGTTTTCCATCTTCTTGAACTGGAAGCCGCCCAATTTCTTGTTTTGACATTTTCATAAGAGCATCAACTGCGAGTTCATCTGGACTCGCACATTTCAGCTTCTCGCAGGGAGTCATGACATCACCTACCTTTGTTTCTTGCCATTTTTCTCTGGGAATCTTCCTTATGTCTTCAAGCGTGACAAGACCGAGCAATCTTGAGTCTTTTTCAACTGGAAATCCACCATGCTTGTACTGTGTAAAATGCGTTTCCACAACATCTTTAACCGAAGTGTCAGCATCCACTGTGTGAACATCACGGGTCATTATCTCGCGGATAGAAACGCCTGTCAAAGCCTCACTGATAATGGTCTGTCTATAGCTCGATTCAGCCCCGTTCTTCAGGAACCATCCGATCAAAATGAACCATAAGCCACTGATGAACACTCCGCCGATGAGGAACATAAAGCCGCCGAAAATCATCAAATAGGCAAAGACAACTCCGACTCTAGTCGCTATCCTAGTCGCTTTTATAAGATCTTTCTTCCAACGCCAAATCCCTGCCCTGAGAATCCTCCCTCCGTCAAGGGGAAAAGCTGGAACCAGATTGAAGCCGCCTAACAACACATTAATGTAAGCCCCATACTCTAAGGGCGCGACAATCACTACACTAGCCCTAAGTGCTAACGCTCCATATTGAAACAACCACAGAACTAGAGCAATGCCAAAACTTGTAAGAGGCCCAGCCAAAGCCATCTTGAATTCAAGGTTGGCTTCCTTTGGCTCTTCTTCGATTTCAGATACACCGCCAAAAATGAAGAGAACTATGCGCCTCACCGGCAAGCCGCTTTTCTTAGCGATGTATGAGTGTGCTAATTCATGAATCAAAACCGATGTAAAAAGCACAATCGCTGCAATTGCACCAATTAACCAGTATGTCGCCGAAGCGAGCCCGGGATACTCTGATGGTAAGTAACCCACGGTAAGAGTCCATGTAATGAGCAAAACACCAAGAATCAACGTGTAGTGAAGTATTAATGGAACGCCCAGGAGCCTACCAATTCTTATAGACATAGTGCCTTCCTCCTCAAAGATTGACATAAGCATATTATTTAACTATTGCCAAGGGGCCTGCATACGCGATAGGAGCAATTAAGCCTCATGATTGCAATATGAAAGCTGCCATCACATGGAGTATGCTAGTGTCTGGCGCTTTCTCGATGAAGTCATCTAGGTTAATTTTATCCAGTAATATGGCCACGTAAGCTCTGGCAGTTAGCTGGTAAAGTCTAGCTGCAAAACCTGTTTTTGTTTTTCTTTCTCCGCTTTTTTCGACGTAGCCACACTCTTCTAAGGCTCTGACCCTTCGGTTCACTGTGTTATAGCCTATGTATATGAAGTCTCTTTGGGTCCTCAGCTTTCGCCATATGTCGTAGATTGTTAGTGAACCTTGTTGGGCGAGGACCCAGAAGATGGCCTTGTTGAATCTCGCTTCTCGTCCTTTGAAGACTGAGATCCTCGCCATTTTGTCATCATGTTCTCACTTTAGCTGTTGGATGAGGACTAAAATGCTGGATGTGTCTAGCGGTTAAGAGGGAGACCCTCTCTTGTGAATGGTGTCTGGATATGTCCGTTTTCGGATACTGTCCATTGGAGGCTGTTGTAATGGACAGTGTCCTTTGGAAGCCTCCGTAATGGATAGTGTCCATTGCAAGGGGCAGAAAATTCTTGTGGTTTTATGGCGATTGTCTAGTGAGGCTGGTTTGATGGTTGAGTTTGTTATACGGGTGAATCAGCAGAGGACGGCGTACATACCTAAAGAAGTCATAGAGATCTTAGGCTACGAGTGGTTGTTGGTTCCAAACGCTAAGGCAGCGGTTGTCTATCCTCGGCAGTGTGACTTGAAGACGGCGATAAAGAGTGTTCTGGTGATTGTGAAGGGTTTGAAGCTGATGTTGTCGACCCGAGAAGGGAGAGGTGCAAGTAGTGACGCCTAAGGTAGTGTTGGAGCCGGGTAAGCCTCGTAGGGTTTGGGTTAACTTTCCTTTGAGTGGGGAGGTTGCTGAGGTTTATCTTCAGCTTAAGGAGAGGGGCATAGTTCATAGCACGCGGGATGCTTTTGCGCAGGGTCTCAGATGTCTTCAGGAGAGGGTTACGGAGCTTGACCTTAAGAGTGCTCAGCTGAGGGCTTCGAAGAGGCTGGAGGAAGAGCTGTAGAAGCCTCTTTAGCTCCATTGGAGGTGTCAAAGTTATGCATGAAAACTCGGTCAAAAATTCAGTTAAAAAAGCAGTTAAAAAACGATTTTTAAAGCATACTAGTGTTCGGGCTCTGCTTCTACTGGACGCAGGTAATTACCCTTCCAAAGTGGCGAGAATTCTGGGTTTTTCTCCTCAAGTTCTCCATTATCACGTCAAAAAATGGCTCAAAATGGGGTGGATCAAGCTTGAAGTGAAGACGCCTAACATGACCGGTTACAAGCTTGCTGATTCAGTTAAAAAAAGTCTCACAGGGGGTGAGAGTTTGCCTTTTAAAGGCGTTAGGCTTCATGCGTATAGTCTGAAGTTCCCTGTTTTGGACAGTTCTGGTTCTGCTGTTGACTGGAATAGGGTTCAAATGGCTAACTGGACTAAACTTGTGGGTTGTGAATGTGGCTTAACGGTTGAGAAGACCACTAAGCACGTTATCGTTCATGCTGATGAGATTCTTTCTGAGGACCCTAATGAGGCCACTTTGTTGGCTATTCTTGAGTGTTTGCGTTTGGCACGGGTTCTTGAAGAGAAGTTTGGTATGAAACTTGGGGCTCCTAAGCTGCTTCGGAAGCCGCATTATGCTGTTTCTGATCCAGTGGCTCGTTGGTTCACGGATTTTATGGAGCTCAGCAGCGACGTTGGGAAGATGGACAAGTCTGAGGGCGCTGGCGAGATTGACTATTTTGATGCGGAGCTTGCCAAGGAGTATTTGATTATGCCTTTGAGGATGCTGGGTCTTCAAGGCGATATGGCTGAGGTTAAAGATGTTCTCAAAACTTTTGGTGTGGCTATGCGGGAGCACATGAGCTTGATTAAGGGTTTGCAGGCTGTGGCGGAGCAGATGAAGACGCTTATTCAAGAGCTTAGGCTGAATGCGAAAAACTCCGTGGAGGTGAAAGGGGTTGAAGATTGAGCGTATTGTGGTTGGGAAGGGCAAGTCCGTACCACATGACGGGCCTGAGGGCGAGTGGAGCAAGGTTTACTATCAGCTTGAGGCAGTGCCCGCTGAGAGCGAAGATGTCCAAGCGATTAGGATGAGTCTCGAAGGCATTTTGGACCAGTGGCTTTCAGTTGAGGCGAAGCCTGAAGCGGAAGTTCCTAAGATTGACTTGGCCGAGCTTGACGGTTTGCCTTGGACCACTTACAAGACGAAGGAGCCTGCGAAAGAGGGCGAGGCTGGCTGGATCTTCGCTAACACCAAGGGCGCTGAAGAATTGGCGAAGGCTATGCAGAAAAGCGAGGGCAAGCTGGAGCTGGGAGCCTACGAGTACAGCTTCAGTGGTTCAGAAAATCGTTTCATAAGTCGTAGACCAAGGAGGAACAAAGATGGCTAGGTGGGTTTGGAATAGACTTTCGGAGGAACAGAGGAAAGGGTTTGTTGAACTGTATCCTGTGACTTCTAACCTAGAGCTCGCTAGGAAATACTGTGTTCATGTGGGGACAATTGAGCACTGGGGAATGAAGCTTGGTTTAAAGAAGGATCCATACTTTCTCTATAGGCTTCGTTCTGATAGGGCTCTGCAGCCTTGGTTCAAGGGCAGAAAATGGACAGAGGAGGAAGAAAAACTCCTTGTGGAAATGTATGAAAAGGGATATAGGCCCAGTTTCATCGCTAAGAAGCTTGGAAGAAACTTGGTTGGGTTGTGTAGCAAGGCTAGAACGCTAAGAAAAATCGGAGTATTAAAGACTCCTAGGCTCAGGACGGGAACAATTCTAGGAAATGTTGGAGAGAAAATTGCTGAAAAAGTATTGAGGGACAACGGATTCAGCATAATTGAGAACTTAAATTCGATCGGAGTCCACGCTGGCTATGACATTCTCGCCTTCAAGAACGGGGAAGCCTATGCTGTGGATGTCAAGTTTGGAAACAATTGCAGAATCTCTAGAAAAACCATCGATAAAATAGCGAAAAATGGCTACGTTCCATTAATCCTCTACATTACCTATCAAGAGGCTTATTTTCTCTCTGTGAGTTGTAGCCCGTTGAAAAGTCAAGAAGAATTTTGCATAGCTCGTAAGCCGGTGAAGAAATGAGCGAAGTTTCGACAGTGAATCTTGAGCTGGAGCAGTTGGAGACGGATGTTTTCTCGCCTAGAAAGACGTTCAGTGAGGGCTACGTTGAGGAGTTGGCTGAGAGCATAGAGCGGGAAGGACAGCTTAAGCCCATCATTGTTAGAGGGCATCCGACGAAGCCGAATGTCTACCAGGTGATTGATGGAGAGCATAGGATTCGGGCTTTGAAGAAGCTTGGTCATGGAGTGGTTAGGGCTGAGGTTAGAAGACTGAGTGACGAGGAGGCCTGTTTACTGGCCATGCGAGTTAATCAGATGCATGGCAAGCGTTTGGAAGAGCTTGAAGAGGGCTTGCACATTAAAAAGATGATGGAGCAGTTTGGCTATACGCAGACTGATGTTGCGGAGAGGTTTAGGAAGACCCAGGCATGGGTTAGCTATCGCCTAGCGCTTGCGGAGAGGCTTGCGCCTGAAACTCGTGAAGCGCTTATAACACGTGTTATAGAAACGGCTCATGCCCGAGAGATTGCGGAGCTTCCAAAAGAAGACCAGCCAGCTGTCGTCTCAAAAGTTGCTAGTGATAAGCTGAGCTTCAAGAAGACGGAGGCATTGGTTCACGCTATAAAGGATAATCCAGAGAGTAAAGAGGAGATTCTGGCTAAGCCAGTCGAGATTGTTGCGCCTCTTCCTGAAGATCTGCAAAAGTTTGTGGAGGAGCATGGTGCTGAGCAGCCGAAGTTTTCTGAGTGGGCTTGTGAGGTTTGCGGGGCAGAGTATGTGGTTAACTGGGTTTGGTGTGAGATTAGACTGAAGCCCAGAGAAGGATAGGGTGAAAGTGGACTATAGAGTTGTTGTTGAAGCTTTGAGCAGAATTCGCATCGACTCTGACCCTGTGGAGCTTTGGAGGCTTTATGGTAGTCGGTTTAACAGGGCTTGGGAGACTTTGAAGGACGGGAGGGTGAAGAAGTACGTGTTTAGGCCCAGTGGGCGAGTAGTGTGGATTGTGGTTGGCAGAGACCGTGAATATCTCATTTACCATGTGGTTGGCTATTGTTCTTGTGATGATTTCTATTTCAGCGTCATCGACGGAAAGGCTCCGCTGTGTCATCACCTTATTGCTAGGAAGTTGGCTGAGGTTCTGGGACGCTTTGAAGCGGTAGAACAAGAGGATGAGTTTTACAGTTCGCATTTGAAGGAGTGGACCAGTGTTGAGACAGAACGTGAGGAGGTTTTGCTGTGAGCAATGAAGAAAAGCCGCCGCCACTATGCCCTATACGACGGGCCACATGCATCCGCGAAGTGTGTGCCTGGTGGATCAAAGAGTCGCAGAGCTGCGTGGTTGTAGATTTCGTCATATGTTTGAGGACTAAGGCTTTGAAGGTGAGGATGGAATGAGCGACGCTGTTATTTCGCCAGCCGTCATTGAAGGCGACGGAGATTTAGAGCTTAATGTTCACGACTATATGATTAGTCAGCCCCTAGCCATCATTGGAATTCGCTGGATTGGCAAGAGTTATGAAGCGGGCAAGATGTGTGAACAGCTCTGCGAAGTTAAGCAGCCTTTTGTGGTTATTGATCCTGAGGGCGAGTATTGGACGCTTAAAGAGCGGTATCCAGTTATTGTTGCTGCCGTTGGCAAGCCCGTGGGGCGTCCTAAGGGTTACAAGGCTGATTTGATAGTGACGTCTGAAACGGCTGCAACCTTGGCTAGACGCATTGCAGAGAAAGGGTACTCTGTCGTTCTCGATTCAAGAAACGCTACGATGGCAGATCAGTATGCTGTTTTGGGGAATTTTCTCGAGGCTTTGTACGAAGCTGAGGGGCAATACAACATGCCTTTAGTGGTTTTCATGGAAGAGGCACATGTCTTGATTCCTGAGATTGGTAGGGTTAGGTTGCCGGGAATTAAGAAGCTGCAGGATAAGGTGATTTATTGGGCTTGGGAGGTTGCGGCTCGAGGTCGTCATCGTGGTTTAGGCTATGTGTGTATTGCCAGGCGTGCAGCTGAGGTGGCGAAGGCTGTGTTAAGCCAGTGTCCTACTAGGCTCATTTTCAAGCTGGTGGATCCTGCTGACCTGTCTTGGCTGAGGGAGAGCGGTTTCACGAAGGAAGAGATTGATGAGATTCAGAAGTTGCCGAAAGGAACAGCCTTCGTGAGGGGTCTCACTGCGGAGCATATTAAGGTACGTAGCAAAGAGCGCCTATGCACTCATGGCGGTAAGACGCCTATTGCGAAGGCTGTGGAGACGCCTGAGCTGGAGCATGCCATAGCCGACTTATCCAAGATTATTAAGGCTCCTCCGGCAATGCCCACTGCTGTTCCTGAAGACATCCTAAGGCGAGTTGAGGCTTTGGAGACTGAGAGAAAGCAGCTTCTTAGCAAGGTTCAGTCTTTGGAATCGCAGCTTTCTGAGGCTACATCTGGAAGGGAAGCCTTGGGCTTAGAGGCTGAGCGTTTGAGAGCCAGAATCAAGGAGTTAGAGGCTCAGGTTCTCACGGCTGAAGAGAAGCCGAAGCTGCTAGGCAAAATTCAGGCTTTAGAGAACCAAGTAAACGACCTTGAAGGACGATTGACAGAGACTCAAAAGATAGCTGGGGAATTCGAGGAGAAGTTCTCGAGGATTCGGGAGTTGTGGGGTGACTGGGCTGATTTGATCGTGGAGACGGCTGACCATTTGGATTTGGAGTTGATTCCGAAGGATGTTAAGGCCCTGCAGGAAGAGCGGGACAAATACAAGGCTGAGCTGGAAACCTACAGGCGAGAGGACGAGTTGCGCAAGGAGCTTTTCCAGCAGACTCTGGACGATGCAAACAATAGGAGTTGGATTAGGGATGCTGAGGCTTTTCTGCAGGATTTGAAGAGGCGTGGACAAGCGGGAAGCGCTGTTTTGAAGGCTTGTCTACGTATGGATCCAGAAGTAACTTTCCTACCCGAAGAGATTCAGACTGGCTATACTCAGAGCACGAATGCGGCGTACATGAAGACGTTGGAAGCTAAGGGCTTGTTGTGGGAAGCAAGCAAGAAGGGAAGAAAAGCCTTCAGAAACCGCTTTCCATACTGGGTTGCAGAGAACATCCGAAAGATTCGTCCCAACGCGCCTGACGGAGTCATAGACGAGATTGTGGACCGACTGAAACGAAGCGTCATAGGAGGCTAGGTGAGGCGCTTCTAGGAAGTTTGGTGATGCACGGAATGAAGACTCGTCCTAAAGGGCTTCTGGAGGAGCTGATATTTTGCCTTCGCTGGTTAAAAGGAGTCGAAATCTATCCGCTACGAGCACCCGTTTTGTGCGTCGCTTCCCTAGGTAATTTGAGACGTGAAATGTGTGTTGTGTTGATGGTTGAGAGGAAGTAAACGTGCAGTGTGTGCATGGAACCTCTGAAAAGGTTGCACAGAAGGGTTCTGGGAAACGTAGAACTAGGGCTGAGAAGGTTGGACGGCTACAGTACATACTCGAGCGGATAAGGCTTCTTGAGGGAAAAATCAGCCAAATTGACCTTAGAACGCGGACTTTAATGGCGGGTTTGCGTGAGTGGATGAGTTTTCAGCCTAGTTATATTCAGAAAGTTGCATGTGAAGATGAGGTAGACGTTGAAATTATTACGTGTTTGATGCAGAAGGGTGTAGGGGGTTTACTGCCTTCGGCTATAGCTACAGAGCTAGGTGAATACGGCTTGAAAAGGTGGGATGTTACACGTAGGATCCAGCGCATGAACAAGAAACTGACGAAGGAATTAGGTCAAAAAGTGGCTGAAAAAAGAGGGCATCAATGGGCGCCAACAAGCTTCCTGATAGATATTTGGGAATAGAAGAACACATGGAAACATGTGTGGTTTTAGAGGGGAGCAGTAACAACATTCCTATGAGGAGCATGGGACTTAAACGGAAAAGAACTCGTAAATGACAAATAAATCGATTACGCAAGTGAAATAGTTATATCATGAAAAAATCATTAATAACATAAGGAGTTTGGTGGGAAGTAATGAAAGAAGCTACTTCCAGCATCGAAAGCCGTCTTGGCATGCAATTATTCTTTGACAAGCTATATACTACCAGAAAGAAAAGACCGCCTTTGAAAACAATAATTTTGTTATCTGAACTTGAGATTGAGGACTTGGAAGAGATAGTTCGACAGAGAGAACGACTGGCTAGAGTTTACAATGTAAACCTAAGGAAAATTGAAGATGGTTTGTATGGTCTGCAGCTCAAGAAACTGGTCCGGAAAGATATTACAAAGGGATATGCCATTTTAGATACTAGCCATGAAGGCGTCTGGATAGCTTTCTGCAATGAGGAATCCTATTTTGTTAATAGAGCTTTGCTAAGACTTTTCAATGCATTATACCCATCCGTTTCAAGACTTTACCTAAACTATTATCAAATATCTGCTCTCCTAACTGAAATAAAAAATGCATATCATGGAAAAACTACATTAACTTTTATCACCGTCAAGCGAGAACCTAAGAAAATAGAAAGTGCATTCTCCGAAAAAGGAACGTTGCAATTGTGGGAAGAAAACGCTGAAGAAGAATTGCTGAAGCTAACGAAAGATTACAGAATTGCAGTTGATAGAGCAGATTTCAAAGTCCGAGATAGCGAAACGAACAGAATTTTGCTTAGGGCTCATATTTCAAGGCGTGGATTATGCAAACTTGCCTTCGGAAACTTTACAGCATTCTACGAAAACGTGGTATTGAGAGCAATTGAACTTGGGATAAATTGGAAACGATTCTACGCACATAGGGAACGCATTATTTCTGATGGAAAAATAAAGCTGAGTCCATTCAGCATTTCCTATAACTTTGATTTTGACAAGGAGCAACTTCAAAGATTAACAGAGAAGATCAGCAAGAGTTATTCCTCCTCAGTTATTCATGGCGGAAATCCCTATTTTGTGGCAAATTTAGGCGACTATGGAGATGGGTCTTCATTTGGTGTAACAGTTCTCGGCAAGATCGTAACCATAACTCCAATTATTCGAGCTACACCGCAGTCTGCTTGGAGATTGACGAATCGTATCCAGGAGATTCTTGGAGACGGAGAAATCCAAAGCATTCCGGTGTAGTTGATTGGCAAACATTCGCGTCTATGAAGACCAATGTACAAAAGATTATCGAAAGTATGCGGATACCGTAGCAGTTTCTTTCGCCGTTTATCATACAGTCACAACACAATTGAAAGGTCTGGATTTTGTTGGTATTGAACATAAGCTAATTAATGCTGAAGGACGTGAGTTAACCCCAGACATAGTGGTACTTTGCGAAAATGAAAAGAAAGGTTTGATCTTTGAATTGAAATGGTCCTTACCTTCTAGGGAAGACTTGTTGGAAGAGGAGATCAAAGAATTAGAGAAATATACTAAACCATGTTCAAACTGGAAACCAAGCGTAAAGAGTGTTGATTGCCACGATCTAGTTCTTGTCTGTCATATTGACGACGTTCAAAAAACGGTTGACATGATAAAAAAGCTGTCAAATGAGAAAGGATATTCTTTTCTTAAGGAACATGGATTCGCGCTATGGTCGTGGACAATAACGCCACCAAAGGGTGGTGAACGCAAAGAAGAGTTAAGACTATTTTGTGTTTATGGAAAAACAAGAAATGACCAAATAGAAAAACTCGTACAGGCTCCAGGTGGCATTTTAATACCTGAAGCAGTCTTAACCTATCTGAGGTTTTCTCTTACTTTTGTGAAAGAAAAGCCCCCCATACAATATACCATGACGGTTCTAGTCCAGTATATTCTCGCACCGTTTCAACAGGCTCCAGAAAAAAAGTCCTATGAAATAGAATTAGATTGGATTTATGAACAGATGAAGAAGCTTTTTCCTTCGTGGCACGAGTTTGACACTCCTACCATCCAAGCGAAACGTAGCTGGATAAGAGAGGCTCTTGAAAAATTTTGGGAGCTGAGATTGATAGATAAGATTGTTGGGAAACCAAATACATGGTTCATTCCTATTCCAACTTTAAGAACTAGAAAACCGATACAAGAAGTAATTTGTAGGAAACTTTCCAAATTGCGCCTGAAAGAAATGAAGAGGCAGAAAAGATCAATAGGTACACTAAAACCGATACGTCATAAGGGACCCAGAAAAGAAAGACCATTGACAGAATACTTCTAAGCGTAGCTTTAAGCTCAGTCGTAGTATAAGAACGATCAAGCGAGGCCTCCAATCGCCTAATTATTCCTAAGGTTGGATCCAGCACCAACATACTCTTGTGAGTTTTGTTTCTTTGTCTTCTGCGGTTTGGGCTGTTGGTGGAGGCTCTTCTTTAAGTAATAGTTCTCTTGCCTTTTGTAGAAGGCTTCCTTCTCTTCTGGCGCGGTTCAAGGCGGTGACTACGCTTTGTCTGCTGGAGGCTTTTCTGAATGCTATTGCTAGCTTTTCGCCCTCTTCACTGGATTTTGCTAGTTCATCGTAGATTTCTTTGATGATATATGTTGCGCGGACGGGAAATCCTTCTATGGCCTTTTCTCTCCTTTTGCTGGCTTCAATTTCGGTTTTGAGTTCTTGTTTGATTTGGATCATGCGTTCGATGAGCTTTTCATAGGCGATGTTTTCTCCGCTGTTTTTGTTTTCCCCTTGTAGGAGGACGTTGATGATTTCGTTAGGAGAGGATATTGTTTCTTTTCCTTTGTCGTAGTATTTGAGTCTCCAGTAGTAATCTTCTCCGTCGTTGAAGAGTATGAATAGTCCTTGGCGTCTGCCTTGTTTGTAGGCGCCTATGCCTTTGGGAAGTGATTGTAGCCAGTCTAGTCCTTTTTCGCTCATTATTTTTGCGAGGGCGTCCATTGGGCTGTTTGTGAATTGTTCGAGTTCTTTTGTCATTACGTCAAGTAGTGTTGGGTCGTTTTTGGCGATTGCTTCTTGGAATCCGAAATCTTTTGGTGCGGCTTCTTCTCCTAGGGTGGATGCGTCTAAACCTATTGTGGATCTGATGGCTTCTAGTCTGCTGTAGAGCTTCTGCATTAGCCCAATGAAATGTTCAAGGCTTGCTGGATCGTTTGGGTCTCCGTTTTTGGGGAGTAGGTTTGTAAGATAGACTACCTCATGTTGGGAAAGCATTCGGTCTATTCTGCCAATTCTTTGGATAAGTACGACGGGGTTCCATGGGAAGTCGTAGTTTATCACGTATTGCGCGTTTTGTAGGTTTTGGCCTTCGCTTAGAACGTCTGTGCTTACGAGTATTCCTCCGCCTTTTTGAAAATCTCTTATTACGCTTGTTTTGTTGCTGTGTTTGCCTTCACGGTCTTTGCATATTGTCCCTGTTGTGAGCAGGATGGGATGTTTGAATTTTTCGTCTTTTAGTCTGTCGTGAAGGTATGTTGCGGTGGCGGTATATTGGGAGAATATGATGACTCCGTTGTTGGAGTCGAGTGATATCTGTTTGATTATGTCTGCAAGTCTGTCTTTGAATTGGTTGCATTTCTTATCCGTGGGTGGAATAACGCCGATAAGTTTTTTGATCATTTCTCTGTCTTCATTGCAATTGGAGATGAATTCCTTAACTTCTTGGGAGGTTAGCTTTAGGGAGTTGATCATTGCTGCATATTTTGGTTTTGAGAATAGTTCTTCTGGATCTGGTATTCCTTCATCGAGGGTAAAGAGCGGGTCTCCCTTAAGAGCTGGGGGAACAAAGTAGCCTTTTTCTTGGGCGTATTTGGTTGCTTTTACTATGTATTCGTCAAGCGATGTGAGTGTTGCTCTGAATGCCTCGACACTGCTCTCGAGTCTTTTGAATATGTTTATGACGATGATTATTTTGATAAGTTTTTTGAGGAATTCTCTGTTTGTGGCTTCTACTGCTTGAGATATTGGAGCGCCGTCGGGTAGTTTCATTTGGCCTGCTATTTTGTCGACGGAGAGGTCGTAGAAGGTGAAGTTCATTTTATCGAGCATTTCGTCGATTTTTTGGTAATCTATGTTTGTTGTGTATTTGCAGCGTGGGTCTGAATCTAAGACTCTTTGGGGAAAGTCTAGTTTTCCTTCTTTGTCTAGGGCTTTGGCTAGTTCTCTGGAGTGTCTCACTATGAAGCGTTCTAGGACGGGTTCCATTTCGATTTTTTGGTGTTGTAGCCATCGTTTTTGGTTGGCTGTAAAGTAGCCTTTGAGTGTCTGACCTGTGAGGTCGTTTATGCTGTCTTCTTTTAGGTATAGGGATAGGAGGAAGTAGAGGTCCATGAGGCTGTTGTTGACTGGTGTTGCTGTAGCTAGTACCACTTGGGCGTTTTGCTTTATGATTAGGTCTCTTAGGGCGGCGTATCTATTAGTTGATGGGCTGCGGTAATAGTGGGCTTCATCTACTATTATGAAATCTCGGTCTGAAAAATGTTTGACGACGCTGTCGGGGTCGCTTGAGAGTTTTTCTGACGATACGCATTTGAGGTGGATATTCGTTTTCTCCATCTCGTCGTCCCAAGTAGTGTCGAGAATGCTTTTTGGGGCTACTAGGAGAATTTTTTTTCCGTCTCTTATGGCGTCTAAAGCTACTCTTAATGCGGTTCTTGTTTTTCCTAGGCCTGTTGCATCTGCAATGATGACCCCATGGTGAGCTTCTAGTTTTGCTGATGCGTCTCTGAATGAGAGGATTTGATGTGCATAGAGCGTTTTGAGTTTGAGGTTTTCTGCGGATACTTCTATGTTTGTTTTGTATGTTTCGTAGAGGGCTTTTGCGACGACCTCGTAGGGGCTTCTTGTTGTGACGTAGTTTTTGAGGAAGGATAGGAATGTTTCTTTGAAGTCTTGGGCGGTGTTCCATTGATTGAAGAACCATTCGATTAGTTCTTTGACTACTTCTCTGTCTGTGTTTAGCATGTTGAGTTCTTTGTTGTATACTAGACCTCCGTAAGTGAAGTTGCTTGAACCTACCGAGCCGACGCCGTTTCTGGCTTCTTTTAGGCTTGGGTTGGCGCCGATGTATGCTTTTCCATGAAAGAATGGGCCTGTTACAGTTCTTATCTGTGTTTTAGAGTCTTCAAAGTATTTGATGGCATCTTGCAGAAGTTTGAAGTAGTCTCTGTCATCTTCTTTTTCTTCTAGTTCTCTTAGGACTTCTTCTTCCCATTTGATGCTTTCAGTCGGTTCTCGCCCTAGAAGGAATAGGAGCGGTTTTCCTTGTAGTGCTTGCCTTAAAGCACCGTATCCCCGAATATTGAAATAAGCAGATGCAATCGCGATTTCGGACAGATCACAGAATTCCTTACATAATGCTGAAGCTAGCGTTTCTTTGGAATTGTCGATGATTTTAGTCATCTGCTATACCCTCATTCCCTTCAGCGATAACAGCCACTGGCTCGAGACCTCTAGCCTTGATAATACGGTCCTCGACAGCTTCAGTGAAGGCAGCACACAAATCATCGATTATCTTCTCTGGCCTCTCGAAACCAATTGCTCTTAGAACAGCTACATCCAGCTCCCTTCTATCAGATTGGAGGACTTCTTCATTGTATCTAAGAACTGGTCTTTTGGACAACCGCATCTTGTCATATTTGATTGACGCTTTTGAAAGATCTGGGACTGGTATCGAGTTGTAGTCCTCCACCATCAGATCTGCCGCACCTCCACCCAAACGTCTACAATGAAGTTCCATGGTCAGGAGAAAGAGAGTCGAGGTGAGATATACCCATAGATTATCAGGATTTTTGCATCCCAAAATATACAACCTGTTGTCACATAGCACTGGTATTTGGCAATAAGGAACATACAATCTATCCATCATGGACTTCTGCAACAATATCTTACCAGGTTTGAGATGGGGGAGCTTGTACCAGATGGGTCTGCTCTTTAGGCTTTCAAGTTTGTCATAGCCTACGACTGATTTTTTCCTGGCCCCTCTAGTAACTTCGATGGATTGGGATTCCCCCCAAGATATGTACTTCTTGGTGAACTCTCCTGGGGATTCAACTAAAAGACAGAGTGTTTCAGGTATCTTTATGAAATATGAGCCCAGTTGTCGTGGACTTCGAATGATAGGTATGACATCATTTTTATTAATGACGAATCTTGTCCCGCCTTCATTTTCAATATAGATAAGACCATGCGCTCTAAGTTCTTCTTCCGTTTTCGCTTTTATACCCAATCTTTCAAAACTCTTGGGATCCGAAAGGTAATCTGCCTCGTAAAGCTGGCTTACATCTTTCATATAGAAGAAATCATTCGCTCCTGTCTTGATTCCATACTTAATTTCAGCAAAATCCTCTAGTTTATTGCCTAGTCTTGGCAGCATAATATCAACGAACATTTTCGGTGCCCTCAGATAGAACCATTTGCCCGGGATTAGATCACTTCTGTTCCTCAATATGTCTCGTCTGATTTGCTTCCCAACGTATGATTCTATGTAGACGAAATGAACAGGCTCGACTCTCTTCTTTCTTCCATACATGGTTATGACTGTGTTTATGTCCGCACCAAAAGTCCTCTCTCGCTGACCGTATATAGCAATAAGATGGTCCTTGAGCTTCTTCTGAAGAGATACGCCATAATCTGTTTCAAGCCATTTGTCAGATGATATAACTGAAGCCACGCCGTCATCGACAAGCAAACTCAAGTTACGTACAAGAAAATAGGCAAAGAGATCAGACTTCTTGCTAAGAGAGTACTCATTTGCATAATAATCCTTCTTTGCCTGGGGAAGAGATTCCTGTCTGACATAGGGCGGATTCATAACGATAATGTCAGCCTTTTGAGGCATGTAAGCCTCTATCACGTTCGGGTCCGTTCCAGTTCTCTTTGCAGTCTCCTCTGATATTTCCTGAAGCTGGTCCTTTAGTCTCTTCTTGCTCTTTGCATCGTGCTCATTTAGATACTTTGCTTTAATCTCAGCAAACCTTTCCCTTAACGCTTCCACTTTGGGATCGATTGACCTCTGAGCTTCTGGCTGACGGAGAGAATCCTTAATCACTATTATGTTCATATCCAAATTAGGCAAAGGTTCAGGTTCTTTTTGATCGATAATCAACGAAAGCCAAAGCCTAAGCCTAGCGATTTCTATGGCTTCAGGCTCAATGTCAAAACCATACAAGTTAGGAAGAATCCTCTTCTTATACAACTCCACATCAGACTTCCAACCCACAACCGCTTCAGCCTCTTGAATAAGCCCTATAATCTCCTGCATCATAACAAGCAAAAAGCCGCCAGAACCCACAGCAGGATCAAGAATCCTCAGAGACAGAAGTTTCTCCCTAAACTCTCTAACTTCTTTCTCACTCTTGCTCTTCGCAAGACTCTTAAGATATTTAGAAAGACCGTCGTAGAAAGACTTGCCATCCGGAGATATCGCGTCTTCCAAACCCAAGTAATTAGCGAGCGCTCGTCTACAAATGAATGAGCTTTCACCCCTGGGAGTATAGAAGGTGCCTTTTGAGCCTCTCTCATACTCTGGCAACATGTTCTCAAACACAGTACCAATCAATGCAGGGTCAATACTAACCTCAACCTCAAGAGGTGATGTCTCGTCCACAGTGAAATTATAGTCGCTGAAGAATTTCCGAGCATCCTTGAATAACTGATTCATCTTTGAATACAGACGATTCTCCATCTGTGCAGTCATGTAGTCCTCTCTTTCAAAAAGCGAGCCATTCAGAAACGGTATCCCCGGCGTACTCTCTCGATTAAGACTTTCGTAAAATAAGACATTCAGCTCCTTGTAATCCTTAATCGTGTCTATGAATCGCCTGTTCGCTTTGAGCCAGTCTTTCCTTTGTAGAAAATACAGAAACATGAGCCTGCCTAGAAAACGTTGAGCATAAGAAGTGCTTTCACCCTTTAGTTCCTTCTCGACAGCCTTCTCAACTCTCTCATAAAGGTCTCTGTAACCCTTGAAGAATTCATCCCTAACCTTTTGATATGGGAAGAAGTCGCTATCATAGTTCCTACTTAATTCCTCTGCTTTCCCAGGAAAACGCATCGACTCTAGGACTTCAAGATCAGTCCTATAAAGCCTATCCGAAAGCCCTAGAACCTTCGCCTCGCCACCTATCCCTTTTCCTGGTACAATAACTGCGTAGCTATCTATTCCATTCGTAAAGATCAATAATGGTTTTATCAGCCTGTTTTCTTTCCAAGACCGTGTTGTCCTAGTGCAAAGACTTCTTCTCAAGTCAGCACCACTGTCAAACTCGACCAAAGCGACTTCAACAAAGTCATCAACATAAAGCCTCAACACTCTAGAGGCCTCAATATCAGAAAGGATAGCCCTCTGCTCCCTCAACGTCGGCATGTCCAATACCATAACTTTAAGAGGATAACCCAACTCACGAAGTTTATCCTCCCAAAATTTAGAATCAAACCTTGAGATTAAAGGTGAAGCACCCATCACTTTCACCCACGCAGCCTTAAATGATTATGACCTCTATAATTAATAAGACTTCTAGCCCTCGAAACATAACTAACGGCAACCATTCAAAAAGTGTTTTAAACCACATAAACAGAAAAAGACTACGGGATTGTCATGGTGAAATGTCCTAACTGTAAGAAAGAGCTCACCAAACCCAAGAAAACATGGACCTATGGCTTATTCAAAGTGCAAGCTTACTCATGCGATAATTGCGGCACAGACTTCAGAGAATACACCAAAGCAGGAAAACACAGCTTCACACTCAAGCTCAAAAAAGGCAAAGGCTACGTCAGAGCCTAACAAGTTAACACTGACTATTCCATCTTCGTACAGTAAGGGGGGAGTTTGCTCGTATGAGGAAAAAATTGGTTGAAGAATTTTCCAAGAAAACGAAGACACATGAGATTAAACTAATCGCTGGAATAGACCCTAATCCACCAGACCCTTATCCAAATGCTATTTTTTACATCAGGATGGAGTCAACACATAGAAAAACAGAAGAAACTAACAAAGTCAAACCTATATGGTTCAGCTTGAACGAAATGATGAAACTAAGCGTCCTGATGGCTCTTGCTTTAAGATTTTGGACGGAGCGATTAGACAAGGGTTCTCCCTACAGCCACAAAAGAATTGAAGCATTCATTGATACATGGACTCAGATGAAAGACTCAACGGACAGCTTGCTCGAATCTAAAACTTGAAGAGACAAAAGAGACGAAATTAACAATCAATAGCCAAATCAGAGGTTAATCTTTTTCTTTGTAGTGGCTTAGTCCTGCTGTGGCGCCTGTTGTTATGGCGAACCATATGATTGTTGCCGTTATGTTTCCTCGGCTGACTATGTAGGCTAAGCCCACTGAAACTCTGTTGAGAACAGTTAGCACCACAGACAGCTTCTTACTGCATTTCCGTTTTTACTAATCTGTGCTTGGGGCGTCTTCTATGCCTTTCTCCGTGATCATGAAGTATTCCTTTGACTCTGGAATATACGGTGAGTCGATGACCGTGGCTACCCTTGTGCCAGCCTTAGCTTTTCTTATGTATACTCTGTGTGTGCAGGCGTGGGCTAAGACATGGCCTCCCGCTGGTCTATTTGGGTCGCCGAAGCCTTGAGCTGGATTAGCTTGCACCTGATTTGTCACTACGACGGCTATGTTGTAGATTTCAGCCAGCCTAAGCAATTTGTGTAAGCACTGGTTGAGTTTTTGCTGGCGTTCAGCCAAGTTTTCTCGCCCGATGTATTCTCCTCTGAAGTGGCTAATCATGGAGTCAACCACCACGAGCTTGACGTTTTCCTCTGAACAAATCTTGAAGAGATTATCGATTAGGAAGCTTTGATGGTCGCTGTTGTAGGCTCTCGCGATAATCACGTTGTTAAGCATCTGCTGCGGGTCCAAAGCGAGTCATGCCTGCTTGACTTAATTTTCGTATGCCTAAAGGCTCGGTATCCAAGTTTTTATAGCACAACTGATAAAGTCTAATCAGTTGATCCTTTATGAAACTTGAGAGCTTTCGTATTCAAAACTTTCGTTCACTTTTTGACTCTGGCACAGTCAAGGTTGATGAGATAACAACATTAATCGGACCCAACGAATCGGGAAAGAGCAGCCTTCTGCAGGGTCTCGCTTCAATCTCAATGGATGAGATGTGCGGCGGTTTTGATTTAACCCAACTGGAGGGTGTCGCCAAGAAGTACATGGATGGAGACTTAAAAGGCTCGGATATCGAAATAGTCTGGGCAAAATTCGCCCTAGATCCGCAAGACAAGGAAGAACTGGCTTCAATTATTAAAGACCCTGAGCAGGAGCAAAGTCAAACTGGATCATCGGCTGAGGAAGGCGAGTTGCAGAAAAGCGCGGAAATGGACGTACCGCTGAATGTGCCTGCATTTATAGCTCCCGATTATCTTGAAGTCAGGAAATATTATGATGGATTTTATAAGCTTCTCTTGAATGGAAGCGAGATTCGTTTTCCGTCGCGAGCTGCAATCGAGTCAGCACAGGAGAAAATTGGGAAGGAACTGGAGAATCTGTCTTCTGAGGCCAATTCTAAATTCCTAACTAGACCTCCCAACAACCAATTTAAGCCCCAATTTGATGAGGCCCTCAAATCTCTATCAAATGTCAAAATAATGAACAAGAAAGATGGACAACCTCTTGTGCAGAAGCTTGAGGAGATCGACCAGCTGGAATTCGATGAAGAGTTCAAGAGATTCATAAAGTCTGTAACGAACAGGATCAAGGAAATTATCGAGTCAGGTTTCTTAGGTTCAAACTTGGAAGTACAAGCCTATGAATACATTTTGAAAAGAATGCCAAAGACAATGTACTTTAGAATCTACGAGCGCATGGAAGACGAAGTCTCCATTGAAGAACTGAAAGAGAAACCGCACCGGCACAAGACCTTCGTGAACTTTTTGACTTTGGCAGAGATAAACCTCAATACGATTGAGCGGTTGATAAACGACGGCGAAGAGTCTAGGATACCGGTATATCTTGAAAACGGATGCGGGAAAGCTACTAAACTTCTGAGAGAGTCATGGAAGCAAGAAGTACTCGATGTGGAACTACGCTATCTAGATGGGAGATTGCTGGTGTTTACGAAGAACTCCAAGGCTGTCGAGACACTTCTACCACCCAGTTCTGGTAGTGAGGGTTTTCAATGGTATTTCGGTTTCTACATTAATTTTGGCGCAGCCACAAAAGCTGAGTACAAAAACGCAATTCTTCTCCTTGATGATCCAGGTGTCTTCCTTCATCCCACGGGTCATAGAGAACTGTTGGATCTTTTTGAGAAGTATCGCGAAGACAACGTTATGACGATCTATGCGACTCACCTTCCCTTCCTGATTCCGAGGGACAAGCTTCTCCGTCTTCGGTTAATTGAAAAGGAGGGAGCCCGCTCTAAGGTTTCTGAAAAGTTCTGGGCGATTTCCGACAAGGATGTACTTTACCCCGTAAGGGCCGCCCTTGGAGTGACCTTGGCTGATAGCCTATATGTTGGCGCTGTGACAATTATTGCAGAGGGTCCATCAGATGGTATTCTACTTAACGGTATGCTCGAGCTACTCCGCCGTCACGAAGTACGCAAAATCCGACCCTCTCTTGATGTCCAATTGTTGTCGGCTAAGGGAGCGTCAAAAGCCAAAGAACATGCGATTCTACTTGAGATTGAAAGGCTGCCATACGTCTTGGTTCTGGATAATGACCACGAAGGGCAGATTACAAAGAAAGAAGCAATCGAAGAAGGTATTCCCGAAAGCAAGATACTGCTTCTTCCCTCCTTTCCAGACATTGCACCTGAAGAGTATGACCTCGAAGACCTGTTCCCTCTGGAGATTTACGCAAAGGCATTCCACAATGTTAGTGGAAATATACTGAAGCTAACTTACGAGGATGTTCTCAAGAGGCTGGGCGACGGAAAAGAGAAAATCAGCAACAGGGCAAAGCAACTACTAAAAGAAGTAAACTATGACCTTGACAAGATAGCTGTCGCCAGAGAAATCCTGAAGGTCTCAGCAGAACCTCCTCAATTAGATAAGACACTGGAGCAAAGATTTTGTCAGTTGTTCGATGATGTTAACAAGAGGATTCACCTATACCAGTAACTGTTGTTTAGTTTTAGGAAATCATTTCTTCGCAGCTGGCAAAGTTGGGCTCCGTCAAGTTCTGTAATGGTAGCCTGGTATAGCTTCAAACTCTCGGTTCAAACTTTTCCCGCATACCCTCAATTTGCGAGTAAAAACTAGCTTAATAGCGATTGAAACGACTACGTTTTACTAGCATTTTCGCTATTCACCCGAGAGCCCGACACCTTTTCGTGGTCATGTTATAGAGCGCGCGCGAATGTTAAATGGTTTACAACGAGCTAGTGTCAACTCTCTATTTGTCCTTTTAAACCGATTTTATAAATAAAGTAGATGTTAAAATTTCATTTTAGCGAAAAAATCGATTAAAGCTCTCGCCTTGGAATCTTCTCTGCCGATGCTGTATAAAGGAATTTCTCCATAAATCCTTCTTGAAACCAGTCTAGCCTCAACTAGGTTGCGTAGGTGACGAGACACTGCGCTTATTCCAAGTCCTGTGCGTTGGCATATTTTGTACACTGTTAGCTCTTTATCGGATTTCCATAAGACCAGCAGAATCTTTAACCTTGATGGATTTCCAATTGCCTCGATGAATCGCTTCTTTTCTCCGTCTAATTTAAGCATCAGGCCCCTTCCTCTTTAACAGGTCGACAAGAAACTTTTCCAAGACTTCTGCTTTGACGCCGTTAAGCCCGGGCTCAATTTTCTCGTTCAGAGTAATCAGACCAGCAGCCTTCAACTGTTTAACTAAAGCATGAAGCATGACTCTTCCAACAGGCTCCACATCGTATTCTTCGCACACAACGCGATAAGAAGACTCAACATCTTCCAGAGGAAGGAAGATTGCTTCTTTTTCTCTTTTGAGATGACGGGCAAGGGCTAGGAGCACAAGCCTTTCGTCGTCTGACAGCATTGTCACGTCTTCATCCCTTATCTTCGGGTCCGTCTTTTCTTGGGCTTCCCTAACATACTCAGGCAAAATGGCTGACTGCTCATCTCTGTCTGCAGCAAAACCAGCGGACAACAAAAGCAGCAGAGCGTATCTTGCGTCTCCATTGCCGTATTTAGCCGTGTTTCTGGCGATGAACGTTATGATTTCGTCTGAAACCGCATTTTCTCGAAAAGCTTCCTTCACACGCTCTTTCAAAATGTCTAGAAGCTGATCTTCCAAGTATGGCGGAAACTCCAGTCTTTCTTGCGGTCTGAACCTGCTTAGGGTTTCTTGACTCATGTCCTTCATAAATGAATGGTCTCTGGCTATGAACATGAAGTTTATTCTTTGAGGAACATTAGTTATGGCGTCGGTCAGCCTAGTCAACTCATAAACTATATCTTCTCCAGTCCGCCTTAAGTAGTAGTCGATTTCGTCTAGGGTTAAGATGAGAAACTTGTTGTGCTCGTTCAAGTAATCCCACAAAGCATGAAGCAACTCGATGGGGCCGTAGCCCCTTAAAGGAAGTGTGGGCGCAGCCTGCCGAATAATGTTCTGAACCAAGCCGAATTTTCCGCTTGTTGTGCGACAGTTAATGTGAGCGTAAATCAAATCTATGCCATGATTCTTCGCGATTCTCTCTAGAGCATCTCCAACCTTTTTCGCCGTAGCCGTCTTGCCCGTTCCGCTTTCGCCTGTTATCAAGATTCGCTCGCTTAGCATGCCTGGCTGGTCAATGGCTACTCTGAAAAACTTTACAAGCTTCTCAAGGTACTCTTCCCTATGCGGCAGACGAGAAGGCACATACTCAAAATCCAGCTTATGAAGCCCATCTCTCTTAAACACAGAGGTTTGCTTAAACATAGTGCGCTCCCCGCCACAATTAGTAACGTTCGATAACCTGTACTAATCGTCAATTCTCTTAAGAATTCTTCAGACGCTTCTTAATATTAAAATTACGTATCGAAACCGAACAACAGAGAGAGACTTCAGTAAAAGTGAAGCCCAAAATGGTATGAGTTCTCAGGTGAAGATGTAAATGTAGAGCGTGAGTTTGCGGAAAAAACGTTCTATGGTGATATAATTCAAACTGACAAGCCTTGAAGAAATGTCTTAATTCGCATGTACGAATCGATCTTTGCATCTTCTGAGCCAACGAATCTGGCTACGGCGCTTGGACCATAAGATGTTTCTGAAGCAAAAGCATCTCTGATTTCACTTAAAGCATCCAATGTGACTTTCTCGGATTCCTTCTCGCCTATAACATGCATAAACGCATCTGAAGCTTGCTTTGGTCCTCCTCCACAGAACCCGCCTACAGCATAAATGTCATAGCAGTCCTTGTCTTTCATCCTGTATAGGGCTAAACCCTTCATAGTAAGCGAGCCAACAATGTCTGCACAATTAAATCTAACTGAAGCTTCGCCGTTGCCTGGCATGACAGCGCTAAACCCAACTTCATGATTATACTTGAAAACTATGCTGCAGCCCTCTATTACACAAGCTTTCAAATCCCTCTGAACTGAAGCAAACCAGTCCTCAGGAAGCTTCTCAGCACCTTCAGGCTCAGTTAAAAAATCTACCTCAATTCTATGTTTAATGCCAGTTTTAGAAGAAGCGACTGTTCTTTCGAAACGGAAAACGCTCTCAGTAGGCTTGTATCCTATCCTTTCTAGAATCTGCTTTATGTTCTCATAACGCTCGACAACCTTTGGCCTTAACACAAAGTCGATGTCAACAGATCCGCAATGGTCAAAAAAGTCCTTCACAAGAAAATATGGAGCCCAACCGCCCGCAAGAACCATGTCATGCCTATACTGACGAAGAACCCTGCATAATTCAACCAGAGCACCTTTAGAAGTCTCAGTCGCATCCCGATCATACATGCTGTTCTACTTCCCTCTTCTTTTGCCACTCTCTGAGCATATGCTCCAAAAGATGAGAAGCCGCCTCTTCGCCTCTCGCTGGAAAATTGTAAAGATCCACATAAAGCTGAACATCCGAGACCACTTTAACACCGCTCACCTTACTAATCCCATAGAAGACCCCTTCATCATAAGGCAACACGAACTTCACGTTTCCACCCCGCGGCGTAGGATTCAACTCAAGCTTCTTAGCAATCTCCTCAGCCACCTTCCCAGTTGCCACATACAAGTGCACATCTACTGGCCGTACATGAGGCGCCACCAACCAAGCCCCAACCAAGCCCGAAACAGCATACTCTGACTCCAGCTCTGCAAACCTACTTACAAAACTGTCTATCTCCCTCTCAAAAGTGAAATAATCCACAAACTTGTTCATGCGATCATATTGGTGATAAGCAGCCCACCTCTTCAACAGCCTCAATGCATCCACCAAAATAAGCCTATTCTGCTCGTTCCGAGCGGCAAACCCCAACTCTGTAAGCGTTCTGCAAACGTAGTGAGCCAACCCACTAGACACATCAGCCTCAACCGCAATCTCCCTCTCATCCCAATCCTTACTGAAGTTAACCAAAAACACACGCAAAACCCTAGAAGACTTAGGCGCAAAAATGTTTTTAATGGCAGACATACGGTCACCCAGAAAATCTTGCTCAATCAACTATATAAATGCTCAATAATATTGAGCAAATCGTTCTGCTCAACCATTCTTATAAATGCTCAACAGTATTGAGCAAAAGTAATCGATGATCATCAACAGTAAATTTTGAAAGATTCTAGCCGCTGGAGCTGATGATTATGTCGAAGCTGAAGCTTTCTATTCCATGTACACTTGAAGAAACAGATAGAATTAACGCCGTTTGAACTACTTCTCGAGGATTGAGCTGTCGACCGTCATAGTTCCAGCTTAGAGTCAGGTAATCAGAAGCGTTTGAAGGGTTCCAGTTTTCGGTAGCTAGAGATATGCTGGCAGCCACGTTTCCTTCATTTCTCACATAAACAGTGGCATTGTTCATGGAGCCTGGCTCAACCATTCCCCAATCGATAAACGAAACCGGATTGGTGCAGTTGCTGTTCCAGAACACTCCGACGCCCACAGCTTTAACAGTGCCACGACCAACAATGCGAACTGAAGATCGCACGAAGCCGGAAGCAAGCACGGTTAAAGCAACAAGCGAGCCGAGGACCGCCAACGGCTTGAGAGCAACCCTTTGCCTAAAGCTCATCCTTCTGTCCTCTTCGGAAAAACCCATTCCGCACCTTCGATGACAGCGCTGTCAACGCCGAATCCAAACGCAAACGCAGAAAGTAATACCTGTAGAAAAAAGTCCTCTGGAACCGTGAACATTGGAAAAACCAAGGCTGTGACAATTAGACAGAGAATGAAAGAGGCAACAGCGCTAGCAGTGTATCTGTGACTCCACTCAACCTGCTGAGCCCTTGCTTTCCTCAAGTATGGAAGAGCCGTTCTTGCATAAATGCCAAGCAAGACGCCGATGAAGGCTACGGTTACCGGGTCAAGGCTTATCGTTCCTTTTCACCCTACACAAATCTTTCCATTCAGGGGCTTAAATCTGTTTCCGTACATGTATACATCAGTGGTAACTAACTAACGAAAACTACAAGGTTTCTTCAAATGGGTCGCCTTATAGCCCAAAGTCTCAAGCTTTGCTCTGCTTCTAATAAGCCGAGCCCACATGTACATGCATTCGCAAAAACCATTCTGAAAGGCAGTAACCCACTCTCGCTCTCCAACCTTAATGAGCTTCTCCACCGCCTTAGGAGGATAATCGTAAAGCTTCTTGAGCAGTTCTGTACGCCAGATGGATGTGCCAAAGGCATAATGTCCCTGTGGAGGGTCGTAATCTATGGCTACAGCGTCGCACGAGTTTTTTCGGAGAGCGTTAAGGCTGTCCAGAACATAGCCATTCGGAAGAATTGTATCTGCATCCAAGTTTAAAGTAAAAGGCGTTCTAACTTCCTCGTAGCCTATTCTTCTTGCCTCCCACATGGGCACTTGTCTCTGAAACAAAAGAGCATTCGGCAATCTTCCAAGCTGTTCGCCTCTACCACTGTCAATAACGACCTTCTTTGAAGCACTTAGAACTTCCAAGTTTTCTCTAACGAAGCGTTGTAGGTCTGGTGGGTCCTTGACAGGTATTACTATGGTTAAGTCGTGCATGTGCAATTATCAGCCATCACTTCTGTCACCCCGCAGCCAGGTCCACCGCACGTGTCAACGGTTCCGGTGAGTTTTACTCCTTTGACTTTCTTGCCAGCCACCAAGACAGGCTTTAGCTCATGAGAAACCCATACACCTTGAGGGTCACCGCTCAAATCCACAACCGTCGAAGTGCCATCAGTGTATAGGACTTCAAGCTGCCAAACTTCTGGCGGAACTGGATTGCAGAGGTCTGTGCCCCACTTTGTTTGAACTTTGAAGACGGATGAGTCTGTGAAGCATTCTACTGGTATGGGTGAAGCGAACTCCTGTCTTAAGGCTCCAGTGATTCTCGGGCAGCCTATTGGACCTGGCGGGTCAGTGTCCTTAGCTGCTAACCAAGCTCGGAGTCCCAATCCATCGGGCTGACATTCAGCATCTGCAGTGACTCCCCAAGCTGGAGTTCCGTCAGCATGCGTCCCTTCCACAATCCATCCTGTCAAGTCTCCGGTTTCAAATTCTCCGTTTGTGAACTGTTCGCCTGGGGGTGGGCATCCTGGAAACGCAACTATGATGATGTCGTCGAGTCTCACGTCGTCCCAGCTGTAGCTTCCATCGGCCCCTGTGATCACGCTTACTCTCAGCGTCTTGGTTGCGTCTACCCAGAGTTTTGCGCAGCATCTCCAAGGCTGGAAGGGTCCTACTGGAATACCTGTCCTTATGATGTAGTCCTTATCGTCATAGTGGACTCTAACGCAGTTGTTGGCATTCATTCCCGACTTAGTCAAGTGTATGACTGCAAAGGCGTGCGAGAATGCTCCGATTGCGAAGCCTTTTTGCATGTATTGCCCTTTGTAGGGAACCCACTGTCCACTCGCATCTAGTATACCGCTTTTCCATGCGCCGTAACTTGTTCGATACCCGGCTATGTTGAGGCTGTAGGCTCCCTTGTACGCGTAGCCCGTTTTATACTCGAACCTCTCATAGCCAACAACTCCCCATCCATCCAATGTCCCTTCAAAATCGTCCTCATCGATGATGACAGCGTCAGGCCAAGAGTGGTCAAAAAAGTAGAATTCCCATGTTATTGTGTCTTCGCCGTAGAGCTGCGTGTAACCGCTATCCTTGTACGCCCTAATGGTCAGAGTCATGACTTCATGCGTTAAGGCTACTGGAATCTCACGTTTGGGCGTCCAGAAAAAGAGGGCCGCACCGTTCGCAGGCACAGAACCTAGCTCTTTGGTTAAATCCGACCACTTGGTAGGGTCTCCACTCGTCACTGTTGCAAAGACCTTAAACCATAAGGGGATTACCTCGTCGTTTACGATTTCGAAGCCTTGTCTCAGGGTCACTGGAGAAGCGCAGCCCTGAGTGTCGATGCATGTTTCTGGATCGCTGTGGAAGAAAGCGTAAACGTCGTTGCCTAACAGAAGCGTCTTAGCCTTCTCTTCAGGCGTTAAATCTTCATACCACTTGTCAACCATAACCTTCGCCTCCTACGGTGGGTAAGGCGCCAAAATGCTTCCGACATTGCCGTGGACAAAAGCCATGAGAGCCTCACTGGTGTGGCTTGCAGCATTTGAATGTGAAAAAGCCATTTGAAGTAACTCAGCATTGCTGCCAGCGTTAACGTGAGCAAACGCCATTTTAGGCTGCTCCATTATGCTTCCCTCGCGATATCTGGACTTTGTAGATCCCTTCCACTTCGGAATCCTCTTCTTCCCAGCAATGCTTTGCATGTACCTTAAGCCGACTCTGCGCGACACTGATTACTCCTCCTCTCCACAAAGCTCTCCATGAACGGTTCCAGCTGTTCCCCCACTGGGATACTTGACTTGAAGCTCAAACTTCTTGACACCATCGCCTTCGCATGACTGCCAACCCCAAGGAAACCAGTCAGTAAAAGGAAGCTTGCCCATCACATAGTATTCTATGCTCACATCTTCTCCATCCCACAGAAGCTTGAACATAACGTCCTCAGGGCACGAAACAACAACTTTAGCCAAATGAAACGTCTTATCCTTCGTCACGGTTATTTCCACGATCGTCGCATAATTTGCAGTGGTAACCGCCGAACCCTTCGCTTTCGTAGTTGCTAAAGGCTTAGGAATAGCTTCGAAAGGAGAAAGCTGATGGACCAACTATATCACCAGAAGCCGATAAGCCAAAGGAACCGTTGACTCCGTGGAGATGTCAAGCCTAGAAACCTGCAAGTGCAGCTCATGAAAGTATATGGCTTGGCCCTTGAAGAGTGGGATTTGTTCTCCGCCGTTTATGCGAACCCTGATTGTGCCCTTATCACTGGCGATATAGCCGTATTCGCCATCACGGCCCAAGTCGACCCTAACCTTAATTTCTTTAGGCTGGTCCTTTACCACCGTTTCTTCTTCGCTCAGGTAGTTCCTGTGTTTGGGAGGAGCCACTGGCAGGGGCATGGGCTTAATCCTAACATCAAGCGGTTCAGAAGGAATGGTCACGGCTCTTACAATAGGAATTCTCTCAGCAGACACGACAATTGGCGGTCGAGCCTCTTCTAAGACTGCCTCAATGCTTTTCAGCACAGCCAGAATTTCTTTGTCTACTGCTTCCCTTCTCCTCTCAGTCTCAGCAATATAGGCTAGAAGAGGGTCGAGCCTCGTGATCAAAGCGCCTAGCTGGTCCAAAAGCGTTGGTTTAGGGACAGCAGGGGCTCTCTCTTCCTCAGCCATCTAGTAGTGCTCCAAAATTAAGGCGTGAAGCCTCCGAAGGTGAAGATTGTTGTTGTCGCGTTTGAGTTCACTTCTACGCTACGATCAAAAGGCAGCCAGATGTTTGTTAATGGTCTCACTTCGTTGGCTGCTAGCGTTCCTCTTCCAATGACTTTTGCGTCTCCGTCATAGATTTCAAACCAGACTGCGCCAGGCGAATCATTGCTCACAATAATCGTCAAGGCTATGAAGGGACCACTGTACAAGGCTTTCTTTGTTCCTGCTGTTTCGACAGAGCCAGTGATTGGTTTGCGATTTCTCAATTGCTTGTGAGGGTCTACCCAAATTCTCTTAGCGATTCTTAGGCCTTCTTTTTCACTCATTCTCCCTAAGCCTCCGCTTCCAAAACTCTGGCGCCAGCTCTTCTCGCTGACTCAACTTCGTCGGCTTTGATTATCTCCATGTCTTTGTAGATCCAGCCGTAAAACCAGATGTCCTGAGTGACAGCCACGTTTGCAAGCTCATTGTCAGAAACCAAAGTTGGAAAAGTTGCCTTCTTGACGTGAACTTCTACGGTGTAAGGACACTGCCACTCCCTTATCTTCACGTCCATGCCGTGAGGAGTATGCCTCGGTACGCCTCTGGGATATTGAAGTTGGTGTCTGGTTGGGCCGCTCCAATCCAGCTCCTCAATGTAATAAATCTCTGCATCCTCGGGCGTCAGATTCTTCACGTCTGAGAGCTTGTCAGTCTCGCCTGCACCTAAGCTGACGGGTTCGACATAAATCAGCCTTTCAACACGTCCAATGCGGTACGCTATCTTGTCGAGGACAAGGATTTCACCTTTCTCAAGTTTCGGCATTTGCAAAACCTCGCATACCTTTATGGATACATGGGTGGTAACTTTATAAAACAGTTATATCACAAATGTAAACGAAGTGTAAGACAGTGCCAACCGTCCTCGTCAACGTCCGCGTAGACAGCAAGACGCTTGAAATCCTAAGGACAATAGCCTCTGGAAGAGGAGAAAAGTATCTTAGCGCCATAATAAGGGAGGCTCTAACAGAGTACGTCAGAACCTACACAGGTGAACCAACACTCAAGGGACTACAAACAAGAATAAGTGAGATGGAAATCCGTCTAAGAAAAATCGAAGATACGTTAATGAAGGATTCAAAATGACGTTCGCGATCAATGCAAGAACTGTATTTACTATTTTTTTATGCTTTTTCTTCTATCCGATGTGCACGGACTCCTCGATACGTTGAGGCGCATCTTTCTTTGTTCCCATGCTCTCTTGTTGCAGCCCATTTCAAAAGAGGTACGATTGCTTTTCTAAGTTCTACCCCATCCTGCGTGAGTGAATACTCTACCCGCGGAGGTATCTCAGCGAAAGATTCTCTTTTGATCAATCCCTCGGCTTGGAGCTCTTTCAATGTGTCGGACAATGTTTTCGGGCTGATTCCTCCTAACTCTTCCATCAAGCCATTGAACCTAAGTCTCTCACGATTGCCCAGAGCATTAACTATTAAAAGAGCCCACTTTTTGCTTATGACATCTATAACGCCTTCAAGCGGGCAGAAACAGATGTGACTAACTTCCCCATTCATGTCAATCACTTTCTTTACATATAGTTGCTATTTTACTATAAACTTGATAGTTTAAATACTTTACTTATGATAGTTTAACCAAAAAATTGGAGGTGGTTAATGGATGTGTAGAGAATGTGGTTGCATGCCGCCTCATCACATGGGACCACACAGACATCCCTACGGAAGACATTTCTTGACGAAGGAGGAAAAAATCGAGCAGTTGGAAAGCTATGCCGAGGAACTCAAAAAAGAACTGGCGGCAGTAACAGAGCGAATCAAGGAACTAAAAAGTTGAAAGGATTCATGACTCAAGTGCAGCTTCCCTCCTTTTTTTATAGCATAGATTAATAGCCCGTAAAAAATTACAATCTGTGGAAAGGTCACGCAAAAATGGATAACGCAATAGAGGTTTCAAATCTAACCAAGTATTATGGCAAATTGTTAGCGGTCGATCATGTTTCTTTTGAGGTCAAATCCGGCGAAGTCTTTGGCTTTTTGGGTCCGAATGGAGCTGGGAAAACGACCACATTGCGAATGCTCACAGGACTCACGAAACCAACTTCTGGCGCAGCAGCGGTCGCCGGCTTCGATATTTTGCGAGAATCGACCACAGCTAAAGAGCACATTGGATTGGTGCCAGAAGTTTCTAACCTCTATGATGAAATGAGCGCTTGGGATAACCTCATTTTTGCGGCTCAACTCTACGGCGTACCCAAGAAAGAGCGAGAGAAAAGGACGAAGGAGTCCCTTGAACTCTTTGGACTTTATGAGCGCCGTAGGGACCACGTGGGCAATTTTTCCAAGGGAATGAAGAGACGTCTGACAATAGCCGCTGCTTTAATTCATAAACCTGCAATATTTTTTTTGGACGAACCCACAACCGGCCTCGATGTTCAAAGCTCCAGAATGATTCGAAATCTCATCAAAGAGCTGAATGAAGGCGGCGCAACTATTTTTCTCACCACACACTACATTGAAGAAGCCGACCAACTGTGTCAACGTGTCGCCATAATCAATCAAGGGAAAATAGTTGCGTTAGACAATCCTGAAAAGCTCAAGGCAACCGTGGAAGAGCATCGCATCATCGAGGTCTCGTTTAGTCCAGCGCAGGAATTCACCAGTCAGCTTAAAGAGTTACGCTTTGTAAGCCATGTTTCAAGAGTTGGTGACAAGCTTAGGCTTTATGTTGAGGACGTTTCAGAAGTGGTGCCAATCATCATTGATTTTGCGCGCAAGAAACGTTTGAAGGTCGTATCGATTAACACGTTGAAACCAAGCTTGGAAGACGCTTTTGCCAAAATCACAGGATTGAGTCCAGAAGTTATGGCAACTGAAAAGGAGCCAGTCAAGAAAGAAGGCGGAGGTAGTGGTTAAGACGAAGAGCATAATCCAGGCAGTTCACATAGCTAAGAAAGATGCAAAGGTATACTTTTTCAAGTGGCCAAACGTCACTTTCGGACTGTTTCTTCCAGCAATCATTTATCTGGCTTTCTCGGTGGGAAGACCCACAGAGATCTCCTCGACTATACCGGGTCTTGTGGCGATGGCGGCGCTTTTTGGCGCTGGAGCAATTCAATCCATTGCGTTGCCGTTGGAAAGGGCAAAGGGAACTTTTGACAGGTTGCTGGCCGCCCCAGTTTCATTGACTACGATAATAGTTGGCAAGGCATTAGGAGGGTTCTTTTTCGGCGTAGTCCTTTCACTGGCTTATTCATTAATTGTCATACCGCTTTCCGGAGCTACTCTCACCTATCCCTTGCTTTTCGCTTTTGGGATCATACTTTCGTCATTTGCTTTTTCGGCATTGGGTGCGTGCATATCGGCGCCATTTCGAGATATACCCGAAGCTATGCCCCCTGCAACACTTCTCCGCGTTTCAATGGTCTTCTTGAGTGGAGTGCTCATTCCAGTTGCGACTATGCCGAACGTTCTTCAACTCATAGCCTATCTGCTTCCACTCACATACGCGGTTGACATGATGCAGCAGGCTATGACAGGCCAGATAGTTTCTCAATTGTTTCTCTTGGACTCGGCAGCCCTGATTTTGTTCTCTGTCTTCTTTCTTACAGCAGCGGTTTTGATTCTTAAGAGAACGATTCACTAAAAACGCCTCAGGGAGAATTGTGAAAGATGGCTGCTTCAAACAAGTGGGTTGATAGTTTCGTAAAAGCGTTCTACATTGCTAAAAAAGACGCGAAAGTTTACTATTTTAAGGCTCCGAATTTCACATACGGTTTGTTAATGCCTATTTCATTGTTCCTCGCATTTTCTATTGCTGGCCAAATGAATTCCAGCTTAATTGTCTCAGGACTAACTTCCCTTGTGATATTATTTGGGACCACCTCGATTGAAGCCGTGGCCATAGTCCTTGAGAAGCAGACTGGCACGTTTGAGAGGCTACTTGCGGCGCCTGTTTCATTCTTCACTTTGCTTTTTGGAAAAGCTGTGGCAGGCTTTTTCTTCGGGTTGGTCCTTGCAACCGTGATTCTTATTCCATTATCCATCGTCTCTGGAACTGTTGTAGCGAACCCTATGCTGGTTTTCATCGCCATTGCATTTTCTTCGTTGACTTTTTCAGCACTCGGTGTACTGGTTTCTGCCTATGCAAAGTGGGTTCCTGAGGCTCAGATGCTCTCTAACTTTCTGCGATTTCCCATGGCTTTTCTTGCTGGAACCTTTGTTCCCTTGGAGCTTATGCCTTCACAATTGTCGGTTGTCGCTCGTTTCTTGCCTCTCACGTATTCTGTTGAGGCATTGAGGACTTCTATGAATGATTCAGCGGTTACTTTCACATACTTGCTCGATATTCTTGCTCTTGCCCTATTCTCTTTTGTGCTCTTGGTGATAGCGGCTAAAGTGCTTCAAAAAAGACTTGAATGATCTCTATCAAATTTCCTGTTGCTTATGAACCCAGCCGTAGTCAGAATAAATTTTTCTCACCTCATCTGAGGTTAGGAAATCGATGAATTTTTGAGATAGCTTGGCATCTCCAGTGTAAGAAACCATGGCTACTACCGTGCTCCTGAAGACTTGAAGGTCAGAAGGTAGCTCGATCACTTCGCAAGTATCAGGCCACACAGATTGGAATGCATTCCAACCGAATATGGCGTCAACCTTATCCTGATGAATCAAGCCCATGAGCGAACCGCATGCATCCGCATGATGGGTGATGTTTCGCCTGATCTGGTCAGTCAATCCAGCCTTACTTGCAATATCGTCCCATACGCCCTTCAAGCATCCATCAACGGCTATTCCAATTCGAACGTTCTCTCGACACAAATCCTGCAGAGAAGTAATTTTCGCGGGGTTTCCTATGGGAACAATGATGACTGATCTCCGAAAACCCATACTCCTTCTTGAACCTTTGACGACTAATCCACGGTCTTCTGCCTCGTCTAAAACGTATTCAGCTCCGCACGAGATGACATCGCCTTGCTTAGATACGGCTATCGCGGCCAGAAGGTTACTTGGCTTGCCAACCGTCAACTTGCAGCGTATTTCAAACTTATTCTCGAAAACATCGATGGCTTTTTGAAGAGGCGGAGCAACGGCTCCGGCGGAATAGACTTGAAGCTGATTCGTTTGCGAGGTCATTAATGCAGTCACCTAATTTCTTTGTACTTTACATACAAAAGTATCGAAAGTAAAGTATTTAAACTATCAAGTTTATAGTAAAATAGCAACTATGTGCAAGGAAAGTCATCAGTGTATAGACTTTTGTGCTAGGAAGTTCAGGAAGTAGATGTTAGCTACTCGATTAGCAGTGTTTTTCTTGGTCCCGCAACGAAGGCTATGGGAAAGATGCAGAGCTCAACTGGAGCCGCGGTGCCATTAAAGACTAACAAGGTGACTTTGTCGTTTTCTCGTGCATAAGCGATCTGTTCGAGGGTTAGGACGTATCTGCTGCGCTGTTGGTAGGGCACTCTTGCGCTGATTTCTTGTCTCTTCACTCCGTTGATGATGACGCGGAGGTAGCTGTTGTAGCCTAGGTCCCCGTCGCAGAACCAACCGCAGAACTGTACACCCACGCCTGAAGGCAAGCTGTATGTGGAGACTATTCTGTACTCTCCTGCTGGCACATCAAACCCGTAAGTTCCCTCTGGAAGGTCCAGATCCTCAGGTCTTAGGGGTCTAACACCGTCAGCTACGGGATTCCATTCTTTTGTCTTCGTCAAAGTGGACTCTTCTAGCGCTGCAAGCTGGAGAGCCATCCATTCGGGTATGTCGGGCAAGCCTTTACCTAGTCCAGGCATTTTTATTCACCACTCATGTATCCATACAGGTAAACATATTAACTTGTCCGTACAAACATATACGAAGATGTACGTCGCAAGGGATGAGCACTGACAGAGCAAATAGTAGCCACATCAAAAATCTTTCAAAAAGGTAAGACACAGGTCCCAAGTCAGGTACGCAGAGAACTTGACTTGAAAGATGGCGATGTTTTGGTGTGGATAAAAACTGGAGAGAGATACATCATTGAAAGAAGTAAGCTTAAGCCCTTGTTCAGAGAAACTAGGAGATGAGCGGTTTGGTGGGACTAATCGTGAGCAAACGTTCATTGGCAATACTGACGTATTTAGGGTTAATTTCTATTCCAATGTATCTGCGGCCAAGCTTTTTGGCGATAGCCAGTGTAGTTCCGCTTTCGCACATAGGATCTAATATTATCCCTTCATGAGGGCAACTCGAAAGAATAGGCTTAACGCAGATGGCTTCTGGATAGACGGCAAAGTGTGCGCCCTTAAACGGTTTAGTGCTGATGCTCCAGAAATCTCCGGGGTTCTTACCATCTGGATGATTGAAAAGATTTCCATGCGTGCCTCCATGCCCGAAATTGCCTTGCTGAGCTTGCCCTGGAACATTAGCCCATTTTATCACATCACCAGGGTTCTTTCCCCTAATGTTATATGCCTTAACGTGAAGAGGGTCTGTGTAGCTAAGGTTTCCAACACGGTTAACAGCTAAGTCATGCTTGGTCAGAACAACGTCGCCTGGATTCTTACCCTTGGGATGTGACAAGTCCATCGGCCTAGAAGAGTCTAATGCAAGGTATTGTTCTTTTTTAAGTCGCATTCTATGCGGGTCATTTCCCACATACGGCTTCTTGTTTGTTTGAAACACATCGCCTGGATTCTTGCCTGAAGGATGATCATGCTTACCCTCTTTTGAGTCTAAGCCTCCGTATGCGTAATGTCCGCCACTTCCCTTCGGAACGAAATGCTCAATGTTTGCCTTGACACGCTCAGAGGTTACGTTTCCAAGATTCTTGCCTAAAAGAGGATGTTTAGGATTTTTGAAAGGAATCCAAGGGATACATCTACCTACATGACCTTTGCCGTTTGGTTGTAATGATGGCTTACGCGCCTTGTTCCCAGAGGGGCGTAATGATTTTGGCGCTTCACGAATTGCGTCAAGCTCGTAGTAGTAGTCGAAGCCTCTCCACAATGGTTTCCAAACCAGATGCCTACTGCCAAACTCGTCAACAGCATACCTTTCCTCCTTCGGCTGACACTCATCTCTCAACTCGCGAGTTTCAACATGAAAGTAAACTTGCTTCGGTCTTTCGGTGAGCCATTCGCTTGTCAGCTCGTTTCGCCAAAGCAACGCCTTTCCAGTGTTCTTTACAAAATGGAATATCATCTCGCAAGTTTGTGTTAGCCTATCCTTCTGACTCCCAGGCATTGCGTTACCCTTGTGCCAAACAATTCTTTCACGCAAAACCCAGCCATCATCTATTAAGGCGAAAGCTACACGCCAAGGAATACCTATCAAACACTTAGGCTGATAATCGGTAATGTTTGCTTGAGGACTAGGTTTTTCATATAGAAATTGAGCTTTCTGTTTGTTGGGTTTAAGGCGTTTATCGCCTTTGCCACAATGAGAACCAGCGTAGGTATCTCCAAGCACAATGTACATGCTTCCAGTCTTTTTCAGAACACGCTTCAATTCTCGGCAGACTTCGCCCATGTGCGCAACATACATTTGCCATGAAGGTTCTAAACCAAGCTGCCCCTTCCACGCGCCACATTTAACACAAAAGCCGGCTTTTCTATCATCATACTTCTTAATGTAAGTTGTTGGCTTATCTCCACGGACATCTTCTTGTGTCCCTCTTGAAAAATTGCGGTTTTCATGAACAAGAATCATTCTCTCTCCAATCCATTCATGGCTACAGTTCTCCTCACCACCCCACACTGTTTCTGTAGCCTCACCATAATTGCGAAGCCCATAGTAGGGCGGCGAAAACATTACCATGTCGATACTTTCTTCTGGAAAACCTTTCATTACATTAACGGAGTCGCCCACTAACACTTGGTTGACTGGTAACACTTTGGCACCGTCACGCGCAAAACCTGTAAGAAAGAGAAAGCGTCTGCACTAACCCCAAGCATCTTCAAGCGTAGCGCACGTTGAGTTTTGCCTTTGGCGATGTTGTCTAACCCAATGTTTCTCTAAACAGTCTCTTAGCCACAGAAGGTGCAGGAGGTTGGAAACTGTCAGACGTGGCGCGGAACAGTGGTGCAGCTGGCGGAAGTGGTAGGGCTGGAGGCGCGGGAAACAGCGCTGCTGGGAGAGCACCTTCGAGGGTTGGTCTAACAAGTGGGGGCGCAAGCGGTGTAGGAGGCAATTCTAGAGGTGCAGGAGATACTGGCGCGCCTAGGGCTGCGAGCATCTGTCGAAGTTCTTCTGGCGAGCGCAATAGGGCTTCGGCTACTCTGCCTGTGTCTCCAAGCCTTAGACCTTCTACGAGTGTGTCGATGCTTTGCCTCAGTTCAAGCGCGTCGCTGGGCTTCATATCGACAACTCTTGTTAAGGCGTGCTGTCCCAAAGTGATGAGCTCTCGTCTCAGTCTTTGCGGGGTTGGTTTGCCCCATATGCCGTAGCCCGCAGAAGTTATGCCCACTAGGAAGTTGATGGCTTTGTTCAATAGCCCTTTGGTGAAGAGGTCCGTGATGAATTCGATGGAGGCGCCTATGCCTTCTGCTCCAGCCACAGCAGCGTAGTCGGCGGTGGGTATGTCTGCTTGTTTGGCGAAGTAGTCGAAGACAGGGTCAAGCCAACTGGTTAGCGTGAACTCTCCGGGTCCAGCCATGCTCTGTTCACCTCAGCTGGCTCGCTTAGGTTATCCGTCCTTCGACGAGCTCCCAGCACCACTTCTTCATCAAGTCTGATATGACGCTCTTGTGCTCCGAGAACTTGCCCCTGAGCCTTATCACTTTGTATTTTTTGGCTAGGATTTTCCATGCTACGTGGCTTGCCACGCCGATCAGCACGTGGATTGTCGCCCAGTCTACATGGATGATTCTCGGCACGTAGACTCGTGGCGTCTGCTTTCCTATGCCTGCCGCATCTGATGCGGATATAGCTCTTTCAGCCATTCATATCACCATACATGTATCCATAGAGGTAATCTTATTATAAAGCTTTTCCCTTACAATAACAAACGGAGATGTGACAACCGTGAGTTGGGGCTGGACAGTAATCGAAGAAAGCGAGTTCGCAGTTCTTTACGACGCTTCCACATGCTGGGTCGTAGAAGACAAGACAACAAGAAACAAGCCAGTGAAGTTCACAGGCGAAACCAAAACCTTGAAGAATATTGCAGTTGACTTCGCCCAAGGCTCAAATGGCATGCCCATCTTCATGAGAGCCTACTACCCCAAAGACCAAATGGAGTTCAGACTGGTTAAACGCGCTTTTGAGAGGCTGACACAAGACAGGCAGAGAGAGTTTGAACGCCTTAAAGAGATGCATGAATCCAAGGAGGCATACGGGTATGGCTGAAGAGGGAAAGGCGGACTGGGAAATCCGTCTTGAAAAATATTTTGAAGAGCCTATTAGCGAAGCTAAAGTTGATGGGACGTTTTCAGGCAGTCAGTTGCAGTCGCTGCTGATCGACATCGAAAGGGTAGTTGGCGAGGCAAAGAAGTTCTTAGCTGCCAACATGATCTCAGAAGTAAGAGCCCATTTAGACAAGATACGCAGTTTGCTTAGAGTTTTAGAAAAAAGAGCGTCAGGGTCAATAGAGGATATTGCCTCTCTTCTTAAGGCTGGAGTCAGCGAAAAGATTCTGAAAGAGATCTATGGAGTAACCGAAGAAGAAATTCAGAAAGCCAAAAAGCTTCTCGAAATGATGAAAACAACATCGTCCATCAAGTGGATCTTGGTGCACGATAACACAGTTGTTTTCGAAACAGCCAACTATGAAGAGGCTGTAAAAAGGTTCTATGAACTGCAGAAGGAGAAGGGCTGGTACCCGCCCGTCCTGGCCATTTTCAAACAAGAACTACCCACGAGTCATTCAAACCCAAACAGCAATGGCTCTCCTAAAACTCAGGAAGAACCCATCACCATGCAGAGGATTCGTTGTTCTAACCTCTACGAAGCGTTGAAGGCTCTGAATCTTGTTCTCGTCAGGGCTCGAGAGAAAAAGGAGTCGGAGCTTGAATCAGCCGTAAACAAGGCTATGGAGCTCATCGAAAAGAAGCTTGGAGAATACCCTTCAGAATGGTATCTGGAATCATCAAGCAATCTCAGTTCTTCAAGCTCAAACCCAGACGCTGAAGAGGGAGAGTACGAGAGGCTAAGGGAAAAGGCAAGAGTGGCAAAGGCGGAGACTCTGATTTGAGCCTTCTAGTCGAAGACTACTTGGACGAATTTGAGAAGTTCTTCGACCTGCTTTTCACAAACACGGACGAAGCTGTCGTAAAATTTACTGCAGGAGGTCTTGTTGCAAGAAATATGGATTCGGAGAGGATCACAGCCTATACTCTGTCGGCTCCTCCACAGTCCTTCTATTTTTACCGCATTGACAAAGAAGCCTTCGGCATACTTAGCAACCGAAGCAAGGTAAAAGGCGTCATCAGAGCCTTAAGAGCCACAGGCGCAAACAGAGCCGTCATCAAAAGAAAGGACAACAAAATAATGCTCGCTGAGACTGAAATAGGAGAATTTGAAGAAGAAAAGACTGACTTCGATGCTCCAGAGTTTAAAATAGACCTTCCCAACAGAATAGCTTTCGATGGGCGTCCCCTAAAGCGCTTTCTAGCCCAAGCCAGAAAAGCCGGAGCCGACGCTGTGGGCTTTGCTTGGACACTTGCTAAGCGCGAAGCAGTGGCTTCAGCCTTCAACGAGGAGGTTTGGCTGGCTTTCAAAGACCTCTTTGGATTAGAGATTGTGCAAGACGCAGGCGCAGGCTACAAAATCCATCTGGTTGAGCAGTTTCTTCCACCTACAATATTCCTCCGGAAAGGCTGGCCCGTGGTTAGGATACTGGGCGCTAGAGCGTACCGCATGCCACTCGGCATAGAATACCAATTTGGAACGGTTAGCTTCAAGGCGTATGTAGCTCCAAACTATGACGATTCAGCCCGCTTCTTAGAAAAGCTAAGACTGCTTAAGGCACTAACGAAAGAGGATATCCTCAGACAAGTTGAGAAGAAAGCTCCCACGGCAGTTTCATCTGGAGAGATTGAAGAAGCCCTAGCAAAAGAGGGCTACGAAATAGCCAAAGTTGAAGAGATGCTTAGACAACTCGTCAAAGAAGGAAAACTGAATATACGAGAGGCTGGATGGAAGAAACTATACTTTCTACCCGAAAGACCCCCAGTTTTGAAACCTTTAACAGAAGATGTAGTGCTCACCGCGATAAGAGACTTCTTGGAGGCTGCGGATACAGACGCCGTCGGCTGCTCCGAGCTTGAGAGCTTCTTGGCTAGGGAGTACTTGACTGAGCCCCTCCATAACATGCTGCTCGGTTTAAAGGCGAAAGGATTGGTTGAGTCTAAGCCCTGGCCGACAAGGAGACCGGGCGGCTACGCAGTGGACATGCGAGGCTATTGGACCATAAAGCCTACGGAACCAAAAGAAGCCGTTGAGAAAGCCGAGGAAATCAAGCGTTTGAAACCTCTTACAAGAGACAATGTCTTGTCCGTGCTGACAGAGCTGAACAAAGAGTTCAGAAAGGAAGTTATCATACAGACAATTGAGAGGAAGCTTGAAGAAGATGGCTACAGCATCGAGGGGCTCAACGACATTCTAGTGGGGCTGCAAAAGGAGGGAATCGTCGAGTTTGGTCCTGGCGGAAGATGGTGGGTTAAACAAGTTGTTGAAGAGCTTGAACGTGTTAAGCCGCCAGCGGTGCCGACAGGCTACGCAAGAGTCCGCTTCTTAAGGGACATGGTGCGCTTCATAGGTACAGACCGAAAAGTGTACGGACCCTTCAGAGCTCATGAAGAAGCAGTCATCCCTACGCAGCACGCAGAGATTTTCGAAAAACACCGATACATAGAGGTCATTGAACAAGGTGTCGCCAACACGCACAGCTCATCAAACCCGCAAACTCCATTCATGGACATGGAAAAACAGCCCATCACAATAGAATACAAGCTTCTCGAATACGGTGTGCTTGAATGATAGTTCCCACTGAAGACGAAATCCGCAACAAGGCTCACTACCTCTACGACAGAACCCTTGACATCTGGTGGATCCACGACCCTGAGGAAGAAGCCTTTCTGAAGAGAGGGAACTTCTGGCAGAAAGCCAAAGAACAGCTTGAAACGGAAACCCCAGAAGAGTGGATTGCGCGCTTGGAAAGAAACATCAAGGCTATTAACGAACTGATCGAAAAACACGGCTCAACCGAAAGAGTATATCGCTATGGCACAAGAAGATTCTACGGAGACGAAGAATGGGACAAGTTTGTCCAATCTCACCTCTGGGCTGGAAGAGTCGAGCCCAAAGCCGACAAAATAGAGTCAATCGATTGGCTTGAACAACGCGAAAAACTTCAGAAAAGACTTGAACTAATCAAGAAATCGGTAGAAACTCGCCCTAAAACTCCAGAAACCACGGGACAAGGGTATATGCCCACTCGCAGAGAAATCCTAGACAAGGCACTGGAGCTATTCTTTAAAGAGAATCCTGAGGCGCCCACACCTGAAGAGGACGAGCTTAAAGAAGGAAACTATTGGCTACGCGCCCGAGACGAATTGCTGATGACCCGGGCTATCCCACTTTCAGAATGGGAGCGTTACAAAGCTGAAGTCAAAAGCTTAGCCGAAGAACTCGGCGTCGTAGAAGAGGCAGCAGAGGAAAGGATAAGCCGAGAACGAGAAAAATGGGAAGACGAAATACAAAAACTCCGAGAAGAAATAAGGAAGCTAAAGCTTCCACCTGGGCTTCCTATTGAAGAGCTGCCTGAAGAAATACGGGGCTACGTGAGGCTTTTGCATGTCAACGTAACTGCCAAGCCCGAGAAGAAGCTGCTGCCAGGGTTTAAGGAGCCCACATTGGTTATTCCAGTCCATGACGAAGAAACATGCGACACAGTCGCAATTGTCCACGGGCATCCCTACACCGAACTGGAGAAGTATCAACTCATGAAAATCACGAACAAGAGAGGCGCTGTTCTGACAGTTCTCGTCTTGAAGGAGGAGTATGAAAAACTTGCGGTTCCAACCCCAACCGAACCTGAAATCGAGAAAGCCGTAAAAGAAGCTGAGGAGGCCATACCAGAAGTGAAGGTAACAGCACCATTAGACTGGAAATGGATATCATCAATCGCTCAGAGAGTTCAAGAATGGCTGAAAGCATCTGAGAGGCAAGCTGAAAAACGCAACTCAGTAGCTGTCTACACTCACGTAACATCAATAATCGAATGGCTTGAAGACGTTAAAGAAAGGTTGCTGGCAAAGACTGAAACGTTAAGAATGCACGAGGCTAGACGCCTAGAGCCCGTCATAAAGGTTCTCCGCGACCACGAGTATGAGGAGCTGTGGAGAGAGTTCAGCAAGGAACTAAGCGAAGAGGGCATCGACCCGACACCGTACCGAGCCCGATTCGACGATCTCATCGCTTGGAATATGCCACTACAAGACAACCGCGCCATCGTCGTAGACGAGGCTAAGGGCATAATCCTCGAGAAAAGCATGCAAAAATACCTCAAGAAGCTGCCACTGAAACCAACCAGATTCAACTGGAAATGGGTGAGCTGGGGGCTCACAAGCTTAAAGGTTGACATCGCTGCGTTGAAGGAAGCCGCCAAACGTGAGAACGTCGTGCAGGCATACAGCACCACGACAAAGATGATTGAAACAGCTGAAAAGCTACAGAAGCTTGTGGAAATGAGCCCCGACGTCATAGATTTCAAAGAATTAAGGAGAAAATCAAGCGACTAGAGACTGTTCAAAGCTTCGGCTCGAGACAGCACGGGCGTCAGAACGCTCCGTTCTGATTTACTACTTATGCACTTAAGCGCTATTTCAGCGCATGTTCGGAGCATGTTAAGATATTGTCCGAATGAGCCATACCGACGTACCAGTACGGCGACACGGCATTATGTAAGGGTAGAAGGAGCAACAGGCAGCTAGACATTAGAGCGCTAAGCGAGAAAGCTTAAATTAGGATACTCTTATGGTTACATATATGGTGGTATAGATGTCTCAGAACGACGTCGGAACGGAAGACCAGAACGGTGTCGGAACGATAGAAAGAGAGAGTGACGAAGAGAAAATTGAGCTTTTCAAAAGCCTTGTCAAAGAGGGAAAAAGCGTCAACAAAGCCATTCAGGATTCGGGGCTGACTAGGTACAGGTACCAAAAATACTACGGGGAAATATGGAGTGACCCCGAGATGGTGGCTTTCAAGCCTCAACCTCTCTTCCCAAAGTTGGAAACAAGCCCGAAAAGTGAAGCAGAGAACACTCCAACCAAATCGGCCCGAGAAACAGCGCAGCCTAAGCCGCCCGAAACAAAGGCTCTCGACGAGGCCCTCAAGGGAATAGAAGCGGAGAAGACTCCGACAATTACTCCCTCGGAAGCCTTAGACGTCCTGAAATGGTACCAGCGCGAGTTCAACAGGGTTTTTGGGCGAGGCATGCCCGTTGCGATAGGCGTTAAACCACCAGCCCAAGAGGGTGCTCCACCTGAAGCTGCTATCGCAGGTTATGGCATTGAGGGCTCTTTGAAGCAGGTGAAGGCTGCGGAAGATGAAGCCAAGAAACTCTTGGAAACACTGGGTTACAAGGTTGTGACGACAGAAACTCCCGTGACTGTAGAAGAAGCCAAGAAGCTTGTGGAAGGCATGGGCTACCAGCTTGTGGATACTAGGCTTGCTAGAGGGGAGGTGGAGAAAATGCTTCAAGAAGCTGAAAGGCAATGGCAACAGCAGCACGATTTAGACTTGGAAACAAGATTGGAGGAAGCGAAAATAGGGGCTGCTGAAAGAGTCGTTTCCAAAGCCATCGACAAAGTCATGGAACCCTTCACATACTTCCTAAAGCAATGGTTCGAAGGAACGGTTGAAGCTCGCATGTCCTCTGCAACCCCGCAAACCACAGAAAGGACAGAGGCACCACCGAACAATCCAACAACCCATACCACAGAACCAAATCTACACAACCTGACTTTGACCCGGTACACTCGAGAACGACCCTCTACCTCCGAAGAAGAAAAGCCGAAGGAGGCGTCTTAACTGTCCCTTGAAAGAACCGTGAGCCTCGTCGGCAAGGCAAGCGCAAAAATATTGGCAAAGACGCTCGAAAGAATGGTTGTAGGGCTTATAGCACCCTTCGACGCTGCGCACCTCCAAATCATGGTTGACCACGACTGGTACATTGTCGAAACGGTACGATGGACAACCCAGCACCAAGCGGATCAAGCTCCTGAGTATCCTCCAGAGCTCAGCCCCGAAGAAAAAGACCGCATAGAAGCCTTGCGCAAACAAACAGTACGCATGGCACTCGCAGCCTTAGGGTTCAGCCGCGTAATAGTCTCAAAATTCCCAAAACCCCTTGCGGAGCAATACCTCAACGTTGGATACGCTTCTAAGTGGCTCAAAAAGCATCGCCCAGACGTTCTTCCTATCCTAGAAACAGCAAAGGGAGCACGATGGCTGCAAAACGAAGTTGAAAAGGACATAAAACCCTACCTCTGGCCCTCACAAAACTCGAGAGGAAACGGCAATGGCAGTCCTTAACATACGCCTCACCGACTCTGAAACTGGGGCTCCAATCCGTTACACACCTGTGTGGCTAGACAGCGTTCAAACTTCAACCGATCAGAACGGACAGGCCCGATTCGACGTACCAGCCGGAACGTACACGCTTAAAGTGCGTTCTCCCCTCTACGAGCCCTACACAGCACACGCAACAGTTCCAGGAACAGTGGAAGTCAAGTTAAGGCGGATTCTACTGTGACTCGGGCGCTGGTTCTCTATCCCATCGACGACATCGCCACTTCAGCCTCAGCCTACGTTGCAGACCGCATAGCCAACATGCTCGAAGACAAGGGCTTTGAAGTTTTCAGGTTCGATCTCTGGAAGGCAAACCGTCTCTTGTTCACGCTTCAACAGTTGCTGAACCCAGCCGACTTCATAGTCTACGCTGGACACGGCACGCTTGACAAATGGTTCGGTTCGCTTACTGCTGGCGGAATCATATGGCCTTTAGTAGATCTCCTCAACTCGGGAATGCTGCAAAACAAGCTGTGTTACGCTGTTGCCTGCAGAACCAGCCAAAAACTCGGAAAGGGAGCGCCTGCCCGCGCATACATGGGATGGAAAGTCGACGTGTACGTCGCCTTGCCCGCAGTTGAAAGAAACTACCTTGAAGACCTGACCACCACTTTCCTTACAATCCCTGTGGCTCTAGCTGAGGGCAAAACCGTCCACGAGGCTTCCCAAGCCTATCTGGCTAAATGCGCCGAGCTGAAAGCCCTCTACGAAGCAAACTTGGAACAGTGGCCTAACGGTGACTTTTACGCCATGGCTGTGAAGAACAACATGGAAGGCTTTGAGCTTCTAGGAGATCCCTATGCCAGAATCACATAGAAAACAAGGAGACAACATCGACCAACTCATCAAAACCGTACGAAAAGAACTGCAAGGACCAGTCAACAGAACAATCGACCATCTCCTACATCCACACTTCCACAAATACCCTTTTCTCATCCTCGTTGACGGGCTTCTTCATGGATTAAACGAAGCAGACCCTGTTCAATCAATCCAGAAATTCCTCAGGTATAATGCGCCTAAACTGATTCAAGAAATTGAGAGGGCTCAAAGAAACCCACGGCGTTGCTGAAATGCAACCAAGAAACAAGTCCCACAACGAAAAACTGTTTGAAGCCTTAGCTGAGCAGTGGCCGCTACTAGTAGGCGGCGCTGCTGGCTTAGTCTCTGGTGTCACGCTCCTCTTTGACGACGTGAGGGACTTCGGCGACCTTTCACGGCCGCATCATTACATGTGGGGCATTCTTCTAATAATCGGCGGAGCAATCGCATTGACGGTTGGTTTCGCCAATGTCATTTTGAAGCTTTGCTCGTGAACGTGTTTTTCGCAGTGCTTGTCTTGGATAAAGACTTAAAAATAAGGTAACATATAGGGATACATAGATGGTAGTAAAAGAGCCTAGGCGATTTGAATGGACGTATTCTCCTACCTTGGAAAAGCCGTAGCAAAAGTCCTCCGCGGAGAGAAGCTCACCGCAGAAGAGAAAATCACGTCAAGCATCCTCAGCTTGGCTGTAGTTGCGGCTGCTGTGCCACTAGCCATCGAAGCAGGCGTGGTCACTTACTCTTACGGAAAATCCAAAGGCTGGTGGAAGTAGATGGCTGTTCCAAGAGCCCTTGAAGCTTCTTTGACGGAAGAGATTGAGAGGATAATCAGACAGATTCTCCCACAGGCGCCAGGCATGCCTGAATTTCCCTTCGAGTATGGACGAGTTTACTTGGAAGAACAGAAGTGGTATCATGTCACTTTCAAGCGAACCTTCGCTGAGGCACCAGCAGTATTAATCAGCGCCGAAGTGCGCAGTGGATGGTTCAGCCCCAAACGCTATGCCGTCCCAGCTGTCAAGATCAGCATTCCAAAAGTTGAGGTGCCAGGAGTCTCTGTTCCAACAGTAACAGTCCCCACCGTTGCCGTACCATCTTCACCCGCAATAAGCATCCCAACAATTGAGGTCCCAAGGGCTCCAACCATAAACATACCTGGCGTCGAAATTCCAAAAGCACCCACAATCAACATTCCCACAGTCAACGTTCCCAGCATCGAAATCGCCCGCATAGGCAGAGGCGACCTACGCCCAGTCGTCAGAGACCAGTTCAGAGCCGCACTTGGAGATTGGGGATTGTTCAACTGGGCCAGAAACGCAATTGCCGACGGACCAGGCTGGGTTGTCGGCAGCTTCCTCAACTGGCTCTGGGACGTGATGATTCAGCCACAAATCGACAAAGTGCGAGACGGAATAAACGACGGGCTTAGAAAGATGACGGGCAACACCCAAGCCGCTCTTAACGCTTATCGCGACCAAATTCAGTCAGGGGTCAACGCTGGCCTAGCCGACGCAAGAGCCAAGGTTCAAGCAGCCCTCAACGCCTACAGAGGCTACATCCAAGACTCACTCAACGCAGGATTAGGCGACGCCCGAAACAAGACACAAGCCGCTCTAAACTCGTCTAGAGGCTATATCCAAGACAGCCTAAACAAGGGACTGCTAGACGCAAGACAGAAAGTGCAGACCGCCTTCACCGATTTTAGAGAACGCCTACAGACCAACTTCAACGAAACCATAACCTCAGCAAACCGATCCCTAGCAAGCTTCAGAGACTCCACAAACACCTCTCTGGAAACGCTGAGAGGCTCCTCCGAAGCGAACATAAACACTTCAGCTGACCGACTGAGGGCAAGCGTAGAAGACGCCTTCAACTCACTCATACCTACGCTTTGGACTATGGAAGGAATGCCCGAAGGCGTGTTAATGACGCCCACGGTCTACAGAAACATTACTCCAACAGGCTTCGACATTCTCTCGCTTGGAAAGATGACGGCCAGCTACATCGCTATAGGAGTGAAAGCGTAAAGGAGATTCTTCATGGAAGAACAAAAGGTTAGAATTCCAAAAGAGATGGAGAAAGAAGTCGAAAGGCTGATAGAGGCTAGGCCGGAGCTGGGCTACAAGTCTGTGAGAGAGTTCGTCATCACCGCTTGCTTTCTTCAGATCCTCCGTACTCAAGCAAAAGCCGCCGAATAGCATCCTTAGCGAATTCCGTCTTGCTGCGGTAGCCGTGCTTCCCCACAATCTTGGTTACTTCCGTATCTAGCTCCCTAGGAATCTTGTAAACAGCGTAATCTGACTCTTTCTTACCCATACAACTCACCATACATGGTTACTATTAAGAAAAGCATAAGAAAATATAAGGTTTACCTAAGGCACATTTAGTCTATGTGCTTAGCAGACTCCTTTTCTTCCAGCATCTTTTCGAAACCGTAGACATCCTTGTTCCTTTCCATGACCTCTCCAAGAATCTCTTCAGCCTTCTCAGGATCCTTCCAGATGGCGTTAAAAACCGCCCGCACTTCATCTTCATCCCTTGCTGTCTTGCAAACTTTCTGAACCGTAACTTTTGCTGAGCACCCTTTTTCCCTTAACCTCTCGTTGAAGTCAGCGCCCTTTAGAAGTTGCATATTCATCCTTGCTGTGTAGGATGCCAAGCTTATCGTGGATTCGTCCTTCAGCCTAACGTTTTCTTTGGGGTCAAAGGCGCTTCCAGCAAACACTCCAACGACTCCCTGCTTCACTTGTCTCCCATCAGGTGTATCGACCCCGAATTCCTTGCACCATCGAAGAACATCTAAAAAGTCATCCACGTCACGCTTCTGCACCAAACCCCACTTACAAGAGAGCACATACGTGGTAGTAGGAACGAAAAGTCCAGGCGTCACCTCCCAAACACGGTCCACTTCGGCGCTCATCCTCCGACCGCCAACGCCTTTCAGTAAGTGCAATGTGATACGTCTTGGATCCATTTTGTCGGCTCTATGATTCTGGGTCAAGAAATGAGCTCCAGTAGTGAATTTGTCGATGAACCATTCGGACGCTGCTTCCCAGTTGTGACCAATGCGGTTAGCTCTTCCTTTGGTTATGCGTATATAATTCTCCTTCATGGTAGTTGCAGCTTGTAGATCCTCTTCTGCGATGCAGGTGTGGTAATAGTAGCGGTAAGCGTTGAAAAGTTTGATCTCCTTCAAGTCGGGATAAAGCTGCAAAGCCCTAGACATGGCGTGCTTAGCCTCGTGGATTGTGCAGCCAAGCCTATCGTGAATGTAGGTGAAACCCACAAGCTTCTTGAGCTTCGAATGTTCAATGATGACGTCTCGAATTTGATGGACACGCTCGACTAGAGGGCTGCTGGACATTCTATCCTCTAAGGCTTTTTCTGTTCTTTGGATGGCCTCTTCTATGGCTTGCTCCCGAGGTTTGTCTGAATCAATCCAGGTAATTAAGTAGCCTTCCTTGAAAGGAGTCTGCCGCTCGTCCATTTTATAACCCCTGACATAGACTAATCCTTCCCTCTCAAACCGGCGCACGTTAGACATAATATCGCTCGGCTTTACCCCTTTATCCCTCAAAGCCTCGGCTACCTCCTTGGAGAACCATGCTCGATTTCTGTGCTTCTTAAAGAATTCCAGAACCGTCTTCGCCTTGCTGTGTTTTCCTCCGCCCCTCACGTCAAGATACTCTTTTGCATACCTCACGAACTCGCGCCCATCAATAATCTGGGAGTCAACCCCTTCCGGTCTCAAAACATAGAGATGATAAGGCCTAGTGGTTTGTGTCATGCCGCCCCTGCCCTTAAAAATCCGCTCAAACTCGTAGATGGGCTTCTTAGTGCGCAAGACCAGCCCCTTCTTCCAACATGCAGCTAAGGCATTATACGCGGCGCTGCCACCAATCCCCGTAGCCTTGACAATCTCCCGATGACTCTTAGGCTTATAATCACCTAGCGCCGCCAAAATCAGCTTCCTCGACTGCCCCACGGCTTTCACTTCCATATGAATAATGGAAAAACCGAGAATTTAAACCTTCTTCCGAAATCAAAAGCCAACTAAAAAACAAAAGGGAATAATTTGGGATTATTTAGGAAAAACCGCTAAAAAATAGGCACAAACAGGCAATTTTAAGTAGTGCGGGGGATGGGGTTTGAACCCACGCAGCCCTACGGCAACAGGTCCTAAGCCTGTCTCCTTTGACCAGACTCGGACACCCCCGCAACTGCAAGAGCTAGATGTTGAAATGGCTTTCTCTTTTATATTTATTTAACCTTCAAGACTAGGGGAAACCTAAGCAAAATCCAAGCTATTATAAGGAAAACTTGAAGGTGTTAGTTCAGCTTCCTTTCAAGGAGTCTGTGAGCTCCGACCTTAGGCCTAATTCCTTCTGCTCTTTTCAATCAACTGTACTATCGGGCCAAATGCATGTAAAACTTTAAAAAGCAGAAGACTAGATTTCTTAGGTTAAGAGGTTTGTAACCATGCCTGTTGAAGATCTGAAACGAACTGTTAGAGCATTCGTACTTCTTAAGGTAGAATTGGGAAAAGAGCAGAAAGTCATGGAAGATTTGCTCAAACTTGCAGAAGTAAAGGAAGTGCATGAGATACCAGGACAATATGATGTTCTAGTTGTGCTAGATTTTAAACGAGACATGCTTGCGCCAAGTACGCAGAAGATCGCGGATTTTGTTTCCGGAACAATTGGAAAAATCCATGGCGTTCATGATAGCGACACGATGATGCCGACAAGATCAAGAGTAAAGGTCTAACGAGGTTCCAGAGAATCAAGACATTCTCAAGTCATGCTAGCACGTGAGAGAGATTATAAAGAGAAACTTTCTAATCTTTGATAGCCAAAATCAATAAAATTGCGTAATCGGAAAGCAGTCCGAAAGATAGTAACACCCACCAATCTGCGAGATCTGTGTTATCTCTAGGCAACCGAAAGCTAACAATAAATGCAAATAGAGATAAAACGTTAAGAAACTAATACCATCTTTCACGATTTTTACGCATTTCATGCACGCGCTTACTCAGTTGTTTTATTATTATGTGAGAATATTTTACATTGTATGACTGATGTAAGAAGGCGCCACGCGCGCTTTGCTTCGTTACTGAGAATTTGCATATGTAGTCTCAAGTTCTGATAATTTCTTTTCCCATACCGAAGCTACACATTATTAACGGGCTCGAGGGACAGAGTTTTATAAGCCAGCATTCTCGAGTATGTTCAACCACGAAACAACTCCGAAAGCTCTAAATCTCTTGATAAACGTTCTTTTCAGAGAGAAAGTTCGTGCCTCGGTAGCCTAGCCTGGTGGGGCATCGCCTTGGTAAGAGGTAATTTTGATTCTTCTGCTTTCAGAGCCTGGCTATTTAACAAATATTCTAAAACCTATGCTTATAACATCTTTAATTATTCTCGAAAATATTCACATATGCTATGTGGAGATCTTAGAGAACTAGAGTTACTGTCTCCTCATATTCGAGACCACGCAATTAAAGCATTGATAGCTCTTAGCAAGTATTTAGGGGTCTATGACAGCTTCAAATCTAGACTAAAAAACTATGGCATTAGACTATCAACTCCAAACACTTTCAGTGCCTTCTTGAGAATAATGAATGGTAATAGCTCTGATATCCTAAAATGGTATAATGAAGCCAAACCTATTCTACGAGATAACGAAAGAGTATTTCTAAAATATCTGTTGTATTCGGGTCTTAGAAAAGGAGAAGGCATAACGTCATTTAACAGAATAATTGAATTAGCTAAAACTAATAGGTTGTCCGAATACTACGATAATAATCTTGATTGTTTAATGCATTTCAAGTATCCTAAAGATTTCATTAGAAGAACCAAGAATTGTTTCATATCATTAGTACCTGAAAACTTGGTCAGAGAAATTGCTAGCAACGAACCAATAACATATGAAATGATCAGAAAACGATTACTTAAGAACAAACTGAAATGTAGAATAAATGAGTTAAGAGATTTCTGTGGAACCTATCTATTACAACATGGAATCTTAGAACCTGAAATAAATCTGTTACAAGGACGTATTCCGCCATCAATATTCATTAAACACTACTGGAGTCCAAAACTATCAGAACTCAGAGACAGAATATTGAAAGCATTAAGCAACCTGCAACAATCAATAATCAACTAACACTTCTTTTTTCTATTTTCAAAATCAAACATAGATAAAGAAAAAAAGGATCTAATTTCTTCTTTTGACGGCATAAATATCGTATAGGTTAGTGTCAGATTAGGTGATTTTGGATAGAAAAAAGGAAGAGGTAATGTGTCTTGTGAATTTGTAGATTGGGTGATGATCTTATGGACCAACTACAATCACAGCATATGGCATCCATAACGGTTCTGTATAGGCATTCACAGCGTTCTGCATACTATATTCAAATGTACCGCAGAAGTACAGATAGAATACAGAATTGGCTCCCCTTGTTTCAACATTTGGAAGGGTAAGGGAGAAGCTGAATGGTTGTGTCACACCAGGATAGATACCAGGATAGCCGATGTATAATGTCTGATAATAGGTGGAGTTAGGCGGAGGCCAGCTTGGTGTCCAAGAATATATGAAGAAGACTTGTGCGTAGTCTCCTGGTGCATCGTCTGGACTATACACTTGAAATGTACCACTTATAGAAATTGTTGCATTCTCACGAACAAAAATTGATTGCTGGTTCCCAGGTTGGCTCGAATCTATGTCTAATGAGTGAAGAATTGCGTAACAATTGACAGGATATTGTGGATGGAAATATGCAGCTGCATATGGTAGCGTTAGGAGAAGACCTGATTGGCTTTGCTGGTTGAAGATTTTCAAATTTAATTCCAGTAGCTCTGTTTTGTTTATTGGGATTCCGCTGGCTCCATAACGCAGAGCCACATAAAGTATGTCTTTTACATCGATAAACCCATCATCGTTTGCGTCCACCCAAGGATCATAAGGCTCAATTGGACTTTTCGCAATTGCTAAAAACAGTGCAGCCACAAGCATAGTTATCAAGATAACATTCAACAATCCAGAAGGTGTTATTTTCATATATATATCACCTCCCTTTCTCCTCTCGAACACACTCGAGATATTACGAGCAGTCTGCTTATCTGATTTTTGAAGAAATCTTCTATAAGCAAATACAATGTTCCACATAGAACATTTTGCGTAACATACGCTAATAACAGATAGAAGAATTATCCATAAATGATATTTTCTAATTAAACCATTTGTAGATTAGGAGAAAGAAAATATGTTAGGAAGGAAAAAAATAGTCATAGTCAGTTTGCTCTTAGTATATGCTTTTGCAGTGCCTGTCTTTGCTAACATGTATTTCTACAGCACAGAGCTAAAATACATTGCAGCTGGAGTAATACTACAGAGTTATTCAACACCGACAATGCAGCTTGGATTCTACAAGGATGCAGCATGTACACAACTTCTAGACGTTATTGATTTTGGAAATATGACTCATCCAAATCAAGAGACGATTCTGTGGAGGCAGGTTTTCATAAGAAATGAAGGTGATGTTTGGATTGACATCTATTGGAATTCAACATTGAACACTGTGACAAATGAAATTCAGGAATGGTGGGACAGAGCTTCAGGTCCAAATTGGGGCTTAGGAGCTCTTAATGGAACACGTACACAGCCTGGAGAGGTCCGAGATAGTTGGTATGGAATAAAGATTCCAGCATATGCAACTGTTGGCACATACAATTGGACCTTGACTGTTTGGGGAGAAAACTACTACTAAGATACAAATGAAATATCAAAGTGTATCTGAATGAAATACATGAAGGTCTCAGTGATACTACTGGCTATTTTGCTATCTTATACTCTATCCGTTGCTTTGGCTTTTCAATACTTCTTTACTACTGAAAAAAGACAGATTGAGACTGGTTTAGTGATTAGTTCAAGAACAATTGTAGTTCCTGATGATTATCCAACAATACAACAAGCCATAAACACTGCAATTGATGGAGACACAATCTTTGTCAAGAAAGGGATATACTATGAACATGTTGTGATAAACAAGACTGTTTCATTGATTGGAGAAAATAGAGATAAGACCATCATAGATGGAAGCGGTCATGGAAATGTTGGTAGTGTCGTGGCAAACAATGTCGTTGTTCAAGGTTTCACATTTGAAAATGGGGAAAATGGATTATGGATTGATACTGGAAGCAACAACACCATTTCAAAAAACAAAATGAGTAGCAATAACAAGGGCATACGATTCATAGGAAGTAGCTGGTACAATTTCATAGAAGATAACATTCTGTCCAACAATTATGAAGGAATACATCTGAACTCGAATTACAACAACATCATTGGCAACACTTTCTCTGATAACATGAGGGCAATCAATCTATGGGCTTGGTACAACAACATCACAAAGAATCTATTCTTGGATGCTCATCTCCGCATTGAAGACTCCAACTACAACAGAATCTATCACAACAGCTTCAACAACGTTGCCTTTGAATGGACTGGTCTCATACATCACAACAATATTTGGGATAATGGCTATCCTTTTGGTGGCAACTATTGGAGTGACTACATTGGGTTAGATGCTGACAATGATGGAATAGGAGATACACCCTATGTTATTAATGAAAACAATCAAGACAATTATCCACTTATAGAGCCTTGGGCTCCACCTGACATTGCAGTATTGAATGTTACACCTTCTAAAACTGTTATTGCACATGGGTTTGATTTGAAAACAAATATGACAGTTGCAAATCAAGGCAACAAGATTGAAGGCTTTAATGTTACACTCTATGCTAACGAAACTACAGTACAAACATATTACATAACTTTGACAAGTGGAAACTCTGCAATAATCAGCTTTGTTTGGGACACCAGTGAGTTCTCTAAAGGCAACTACACAATACTGGCTTATTCTGCTTCAATAGAGGGTGAAAGCAACATAGCGAATAACGTTCTGAACTGCACAGTTTATGTTGGTATTCCAGGTGACGTTGATGGTAATGGTCTTGTCGAAGTTAAGGACTTGTTAGCTATTGCTTTAGCCTATGGAAGCTATCCAGGTCATCCTAAATATGAAGCAAACCTAGATGTTGATTGTAATGAGTTCATAGAAGTAAAAGATATACTTAAAGCAGCACTAAACTACGGACAACACTATCCATAGAAATCTCCTATTTCCTAGCTCCAAATAACTAAATACACTATCTAGAAGTCTGTAGTGTGTAACTTACATGCTAGTCTTCCTTATTTTGGAAAGAACATAGCTTGACATCCATGTTTCTTAATCTCCATGCTTATAACGGTTATTAGCATGGAGTTATAAGGAAGAATACCAAGTATGATTCTGAGCAGTATGTTTTTTTCTGTATATTATGACTGCTAGTAGGCAATAGATGGACATTTTTCCTTTCTAAGATTACTTGGCTTTTCTCAACATCAATGCATGCATGGAAGAAGGAGAAAACTAGGCGAGCATGAGAAGGTAGTTGGAATTTCCCAATAGAGCTTCCACATGAAGATCGTAGTATGGCAAACAAGAACTTTCCGAGATAGCATTCTTAGGGAGCCATTCAGTAATCTTAGTCTTCTGTTTGGCTTTTGGGACTTTAGCCATACCTACACGCATTTTTTTGCTTATTTTTGCTAGGTCTAATTTGATCTCCTCTTCACTCATTTCCTGAATTTTTTCAAGTTTATTTTTGACCTTATCCAAGGAAGGTTTTTTTGCTAGGACTAGTTCTCCCGTTGCTGAGTTAAATTCTCCAATTTCAGGAATCAGCTTCAGTAAGTATCTCAAACATCTCTTCAATTCTCTATCTGTCATGATTGCATCAGGATGTCTTTTCCTAAAATCTTGAAGTGTCACTATTCGATCTTTTTCACTCAAGTAGGAAGAAGCAATAAAACCAAGGATTCTTCTGCCAATTCTGAAAACTCTTTCTCCATATGCTAGAGTGGGATCAACTAAAAGGTCAATTCGTGGTGGAGAACAGACAAGTTCGTCACTTTCCATTTGTTCATTCAATTTGCTGTCCATGTGGGTTCCATAGAACTTCTGGATACGTGCTTCTTCTCTTGCTTTTCTAAGCTCGACTCCCCAGACTACTATATTTGCAAGACCCTTGTCTTTTTCCTGATGACTTATGAAATTGGCTATTTTCTCAACAAAGTTCTTAGAAGAGAATACCCAGATTTCGAGGTTGTCTAGGTCTGGGAACATCTCTTTCCATATTTCCTTGAAATCTTCAGACGAGTAGAATAATATCTGCCTCGAAAGTCTTTCTTCCATCTCAAATGTAAAGTCACTTTTGCATTCTACGATTATGAATAGTTTTTCCTTCTCGTTTACCAGAAGCAAATCAGGTATTTTTGCCCCTCTCTTCTTCATAAGGTCTTGGACTGTCTCTCCAAATTTTGGTAATCTAATTTCATAACCAAAATCCTTCGCTAGGACTCCTGAAGGAGCTATTGGTGCGGTAGGGAAGGGGACTATGTTCAGAACAGTTGAACCCACCACATTTATGAGAAATTCATGAGGGGTCATTCTACCCATTGAAAGCTAACCCTCACTAAACCGAAATGGATGGATCTACTTCCGCTTGAAGCAAGTCGATTATTTTGGCTACTGTCCCCTCTTTCGTGGACGATTCTGCTGGGACTATTTGTAGTTCTTCACTAGTTGCAGACAGATAAACTGAAGAACTGTTTTCTGCGTCAACAATATGGACGAGGAAGTAAGGATTACCTGATAATAGCGTGAAGTTTAGAAGTCTCTGTTCAGGAATATCTGAACTAAACAAATCTACGATCTTTCCATACCATTTTTCCGCTTCTTTTGGTCTTCTGAATACCAAGGACTCGATCCGATCAAAACTTTGTATCTCGATCCTCTTGCCAAGAACTGTAGATTCTCTTTTAGTAGTGTAGGACTTTCTTCTCAAGACATCCAATATTCGTCTTGTTTCATCAAGCAAAGGACGCAGTAATGTTACAAATAGCGTGAAATCTCCCCTTTCAAACGTTATTCTTGAGCGATCAGTCATTGAAAATGTAAAGTCCATACCTTTTTGCTCGGAGACTACTTTGTATCTCATATTAGAAAAGGTCTGAATTCCCCCCTCCTTGATATATCGGTCTTTAGCCCATTTTCGGATGTCCTCTAGAGGAACGAACTTTCTAGGTGGTAGAGGAAAGACCCTTACTTTTCGAGGTAGAATTTTACCTTTCTCTTCTGCCGTTTGAAAACTTGCTTGAATATTTGCACGTTCTCCAAGCACTCTCGTAACAAAAAGATCAAAGTTTTCCAGAAGACGGGAGCCCACCCAAGCAAACCAGAGACCTCTTGTGAATCTCACAAAAGAGTCCAGACTTCTCCGAATTTCCATGTAGCCATGAAGAGAAAATGAAAGGATTGTAACGTATTTATCGTCCCTGAATATTTTCCAGAAAAAGAATAGAGGATTCTCCTTAGTCTCCACTTCTTCTGGGAAAAAGCTAACTAGATAGAAATCTTCTTCGGCACATGGCGATATACTGACTGACCAGTGACTTCTTTTTCGATCACTGTAGTAGTCCATGATTCTTGGCAATGAATCAAAAATGTTGGGATAAGAAATAAGGACGTCACAATAGACTCTACGTTTTTCCTTGTCTACTTGTCTAGTGGCATCTTCTAGAAACAAATCGAGCGTGTATGTCTTGAAGTTTTCAATCAAAGACATATAATATCGCCAAGTGTAACTTTCCTTTCTCTATAATAGGATAAGAACTTTGTGCTTCTTAAATGAACCTCCAGAAGTTTCATGATTTGAGTGGTGCACTCAAGGAGGGAGCTTCGGTATCCAGCCTTTTAGAAGACTCAAGCTTGGCTCTCTTCATCTTTTCAATTTTGGAAGTCACAAACATTCTAAAGACTCCATAGAAAGAAAAGTTCACAAAATTTGATTTGTTGTTTTTCAGAAATAACGGTTTCCTGAGGATAGGAACAGTTCAGAAGTAGTCTTTCGGAAGTTTAGTTTTTGGTAAATCAAAAACGCTTAATGGTTTTTTCCTTCTCTTCTTATCAGTCTGCTTTAGGCGTTCCTTATGAGATAGGATATCATGACACTTTGAACATAATGCTCTTCCATTTTCGGTTATAGTTCTTCCACCAGATGCCCAAGGCTTTTCATGGTGAAAATGTGTAGCTCTAAGGTCAAGTTTCTCATGGCATTTTGCACATTTATAATCTTGCTGATGGAGAATAGCCTTCTTTTGAGTTTGGTTAAAAGCTCTTCTTGAATCTCTTTTATGTTGGCTTGGATATAAACTAGGTAATCCAAATGGGTCTTTTGGCATATCTTTCACAATTCCAATTTATTTTCTAGGTTGTTTTATAAGTTTTCTGTATTTTTACACTAATCTTCTTTAGCCATACTTTTGAAAATAAATCCCAGTAAAACATACAAAAATTGCAATACCTCCCATCCAAGCATACTCAACGGGTACCCCATATGTCCAGCCTATATACCCAATTATAAAAGAGGAAATTCCAATTGTTATTAGAGCAAGAGAATGTTTTAATGCTCCATGAGCTTTTATTAGCTTTGCTCCTTTTGCTAAAAGTCCTAGTTTAAGAGGTTCTTTACTAGGTAGTCTTTCAGACATCTGCCTATTTATTTCGTTTATTCCTTCAATTGATAAATCTCTGGAAGAAATAAGAAAGTTGTATATTATCTGACTCACTTGCTTTAATAATTCCTCATCTCCATCTTTGATAGCTGGAATGACTCTGTATCGTAGATTCTTTTTAAGGTCAGAAATGGAGTTTCCTACAAGCTGCAATATTGGCTTCAGATTACCAATTACCCATCTTTCTTCTAAAGATGAAACAAAATTCCTACAGTTTTTAAGAGCCTTCTTCCTGTAACTCTTTTTCACCCCAAGAGATCTTGTCTTGTCATAGTTTTGCAAGTTAACAAAGATCGAATATGTATAGAATCTTACCCATTCATCACTTTCCACATGATACTCTCTCCTTTTCCTTACCAACATTTTCATGAGAACATAAGTGAAAGAACCTCCAATAGCCACCTCAACTCCAGTCCAGTTTTGTGGAACACTGTAACCCATCAATTCTATAACATAATTGATTGATATTGGTATTAAAACTGCGAATAGAAGGAGTATAGGTAAGAAATTATCCAATATTCTGTCGTAAAATAAGAATTTACCTACTCTTGCTTGAAGTTCCTTACTAGTTACATCTATTGCTGTTTCAAACATATTTTATTACGTTATCCTCTACGTATATTTTAAATTAACTAAGTCAACAATTCTATAAATCCAAAGTTTTAAAAAGGATTTAATTGGTTCAGAGAAGCTTATCTGCCAATTTCTCAACATTGAACTGTCAACAGGTATAACAGATTCTAAGCAACTAATGAATGATACTTACCATCATTAAAATACCTGGTAACGGGATGGAGATTTATGAGAAAAAAATACCTGTTATCGCGATGTATCTGAACAAAGAATCTAGCTTTGATCAAATAGTGAATTTAGTGTAGTTAATGAACGAAAGACAAGAGAAGTGCTAGTTGCAGGAAATGGAAACTAGCAATTGAAGTACTAACGATTTTGTTCTTACGATTCTTGCATATACAATAAGAGCATACCATATCCTAATTGGGCGATTGCTTCACTGACTGTTCTATATTTGGATTTTTTCATTTTTTTACTAGGTAGCAGTCCAGCGAGTTCAGCTAAAACCAGTTCAGATATGTAGGTTTCACATTTCTTGCTTATTCTACTTCTTAGCTTTCTTTCATCGACATGCATCGGTTTGCTTAATGGAGTAGTATTATTCTCAAAATGGCTACTGATGTTTCTCTTTAAAAGAGATCGTAGATATTGCGTTTCTTTGTATGTAAATGTCTGTATGTTAACCACCAAAAAAGTACCAGAAATTTGGGGCGATCAGTTATTCTTATTTGGCTTGTTAGAATAGTAATCAATGATTTGTGTGAAGATCGCGTATAATGATATATTCTTGGGAAGAATGATTATCTCAGCAATAGTTTCAGGTGATATGGGTTCTTCAGACCAGAATTGAGTATAATAGTCGAAAACTGTTGAATGATCTCTTTGGAATCTTTCAGGTCCGGCATTCAACTTGGGCCCTAGACCTTTTGCATCCAACACCAAAATCATAGGGTTTCCTCTATATTTTTGAGTAGCATTTAGTGCATAATATTCTGCTGCATAGAGGCTATCTGTTAGGAATATCTTTTTCTCTTTATCTTCACTCCAGCATTGACCAGCCATCGAGGGGTTAATGCCCTTTTCTAAGATTCTATGAAGGAATTTTGTTGTTGTTCCATGAAATATAATATGAGGCAATGGATATTTGCCCGTATTATGATATTTGCTCAAATTCAATGCTGAACTGAAAAGATTCTCTGTATATATATCCAAGTATCTTCGAGCCCCAATTCTTGATTGATTCACGCTAACCTTGTATCTTCTTACATCTGGATACAGACATTCATACATAAAATCAGCCAGAATCTTTCTTACTTCTCCCATTAACTGTTCATAAGGAATAATATTAATTGAGTTTAGATCATTCTGGAATAAAGAAGCTAGCATTTTTTCAACTTTAGATGCCCTATACATGGTATTAATGTCCATAACTAAGACCTCAAAAATTTCCTTGCCAAATCACAAATACAGTTCACCATAAATGATTGACTGCAAAGAAAATGTGATTCTTCATCATCTACTATCTTATCTCTATAATTATTTGCTTGGTTGTTAATAACAGACAGAAATTGCTTCCTTACTGGTGCATACCAATGCTTTTTGTTTCTTTCCTTAAGAAGCTGCTCTTCAGTCTGAATCACACGAATTCTAAGACCCTTTAGTGCTTTCTTAACTATCATATCAGTATTAAGATAGGGTATAGTTAATGTGAATATTATATTTCTGATTGGGTAGCCTAATGCACGGGCATAGTATTGAGCAATTGGAAGTCCATCAGCAAATCTATCAACTACATGGCTCAGAAACCATGAATAGAAAATACGAAAACTTTCTTTAGTATTCTTACATTCATTCATAACAACTGATTTACTTGTAAGAACTAAGTGATCGATATCTTTCTGTCTCTTCCCAAAAGCTATGTTAATGAAAACAGGGTATCCTGAAAGAGCTTCAGCAAATGCCTGCTCTCCCAACAATGCCTTTTCTTTGTTGCTTATTGAATATTTGGTTATTACAGAATAATAAGGTTTTGAGCTACTCATTTTTTATCCTTTTCTTATTGCTTTTTTTCAGAGCAACTTTTTCTCCTCTTCTAATGAGAAGAACATCAATTCCCAATGACTTAAGGTAACTTTTCCTCTTCCTTTTCCATGCATAGAAAGAACTTGCAAAGCTGTCTTGCTTTGTGCTTTTCACTTCTGATGAACTTCTTGGTTTAGGATTTGGCAGTATGTCAATGTTAACCTCTACCATTCCATCATCTGACAGTAGAAAATCCTCAAACAGCTTTGTAGTGAGACTCTTAGGAGCAGCCTTCCATTGCCTCATTTCTTTCTCATCAATTGTTCTGAAAACCTTTTTATAATAATCTTTATTTACCATTTTATATAATTTCTCCATTTTATTTTATACACTAATTATCGTACATATACACTAATTATAGTACATATTGTCCTTATTAAACATTGCCTCATTTAGAAAAAACTGAGCACAAATTGACCATGTCTTAACCATTAAGACAACCCTTTTTTGCATCTAAGTATCATGCTATCAAGTATAGTATATCCTATTTGTCCTATCTACTTGACGGGAACAATCTGTTCTGAATACAAGAGTTAAATCAAGGTTTTCTACAATGTGGTTTTGTGCTGGAATGAGATGTTGTGACCCTCTATCTTATTGTCTAAGCACTTTTGTTCTTTGAATTTTATCTTAGGCAAACGTATTAGGTCTAAGCTGTTTTCAGGTTTCATAGAGCATTTTGTTTGCTGGGTTTCTAGGTTTGAAAAGTGTTTTAAAGCATATCCAAGTTCTAATGGAAAAATAAGATGTATCAACCTTTGAAGAGTGTTCTTTAATGGTCCTTATATTTTCTGATTGACCCAAGGAGCTGGTCAAACGTAAGGAGGTGAAAAGCAGAATGAAGATTGTCTGTGAAGTCTGCAATAGGATTGGATACTTACAGCATCTAAGTGAAAACTATTATCGTGTCAAGCATTATATTGGTTCAGTTGATGGTAAACTCAAGTTTGAATATCATAAACAGAATCCTAAACACGTAATTGAAATCTTAGCTAATGACCAGAACATTGACCCAATTGACCTAAAAAATATTGACCTAAAAATCCTTAAATCTCCTTCCAATTATCAAAATAACAAGTGCCTCGGTAGCCTAGCCTGGTGGGGCATCGCCTTGGTAAGGCGGTGGTCGCGGGTTCAAATCCCGCCCGAGGCTCCACTCTTGGATAAAGAAGTTTAAAATTTGAAACAATCTTGTATTTTTGGAATTTGCCTTCTTTCAGAAAATCTTATATTATGTTTCAATTGAAGTATTGCATGGGGAAAATATGGCGTCATTTGATCGTGACTACCTCCTTGCTGCGATTGTGGCTTTTTTGGCTGG
>JAOULW010000037.1 GCA_029881805.1 Candidatus Bathyarchaeota archaeon | reverse complement strand
GTGTAAAAGAGTATTACAGTACGGCTGAGATGAAAATTTAGAAACATCAGCAAATTAATAATCTTGCAGGAGAGTCTTCTGCATTACCAGAAAAAAAGTTGCCAACAAGCTTCAAAATCCAAGAATAATGCAGATACACTTATAGACTTTAAGACATTGGAGAGCCACAATGGAATATCATAAGACCAAAGATATACTGCATGTTATGAACTTGCTTGGTCACAAAAACATCGAAAGCACTTTGGTCTACACACAATGCATCAGCTTTGAAGGGGAAATACCACTCAGCAGTTGCCAAATCAGCAGAAGAGGCAGGGAAACTCCTTAAATCAGGCTTTGAATACGTACGCCAGAAAGATGACTTGATGCTCTTCAGAAAGAGGAAATGAAAAAGAAACTCCAGAAAATGTGGTGCAAACTGTCAAATCTGTAATACAAATTCCCATTTACACATGCAAGTGGAGACGTCTCCCGCATTCCCCACCTTTTTTGGCAGTAATAGGACAACTTATCCTATGAGTCAATAGCATGCAAACCGAATAAACATCAACGAAAAACGCTTTTAAGCGCGGCGCGATGCATGCAAACGCTATTCGCGTGCGCACGATTATGTTGCGAGGTTGAAAGGAAAACCATGTGAAAAAATAACTGCAAGGTACTTCTAGTACGCTCGAGTTTCTTAGATGTGTTTGTAGACTTGTTTGTCAGTGTAATCACCGCTTGCCATTTCATTCTCTATTTCTTTTAGCAGAAGGATTCGCTCATAGGTGCGTGGGTGAGTGGAGAATAGTAGGTTTATTCTTCTCCAGCTTCGCTGAAGATAATTGAATATTCGACCTCCTCCTTCAAGCTGTTTTTCTTCCTCGTCCATGGCCAGCTCAAGCTCTCTTTCGTCAAGAACGCCGTCGCCGTCCAAGTCGTATTCTTCTTTGCGTTCAATTATCCCTTCAAATTCCCTTTTGGCTGCAGCAGGATCGCCGATGTAGAACACTCTAATTCCGAAATCTGACCTAGGCTTGGGCCTGAGAGATAGACCATAGGTTATCTTGGTTAAAGCACTTTGGAGTTTGCGTGGAGATTGTGTGAGATAAGCCGAATAGGCGTCTGCGTAGTGTTCTCTCAGGCGACTCAGACTCCGCAAAGACAAAAGGGAAAGCGCGTAGAAGAGTAAGGGAAAAAGTGAAGCAATCAGAATCAGTATACGCCCTACTATCTCGCCGATTACGCTAGAATCTTTCGAGGATGAGGAACTCGATGAGAATGCTGCGTTGACAAGCATCATGAAAATTGCATAAATTAGAATGGGTATCGCGGCTAGCGTCGTCATCACGGCGCAATCGTTGTGTTTTAGGTGTCCAAGTTCATGGGCGATTACGCCTTCAATTTCTTCTCCGTTCAAGTTTGTAAGGAGGCCCTCGTTGACGACAAGGGTTGCTCCTTTCTTTGTCCTTCCGAACACGAAGGCGTTAGGCGCGTCGTCTTTCACGATTGCCAATCTGGGCATGGGAATATCACTGCTATCTGAAAGCTTTCTCACGAGTTCTTCGAGCCAAGGATTTTCCTCGGGTTGTAGGTATCTGAGTTTTGCTGAACGTTTGACAATCCATGGACCAGTTAGAAACTGCAAAAGAAACAAAATCAGAATGAAGGCAACGACGTAGAGTGGATGAACTAGAAATCCTATGCCCAGCAAGAAAGGAACAATGTAGAGAGGTATTGCTAGGAAAAAACAAAACACTAGGAAAAGAAGCATAGCTGCGGTTGTCATGGAAAGTTTTAGACGTGAAAGTCCAGCCATTGTCTTAGCTTCTCACAGAGCAAATCTGCTTGTTGACCTTGAAGAACTCGTCAAAAAACTATACTGCACTATTTTAGCATAAAACTCTTTTCCGCGCGCGCTTTGCACCATAGGTCTTTGGGATGTTTATCTGGTGGGCAGACTAGACAGTTTACTTCCACTTTGGGTTTGGATTTGGGGATAAAACTTTACCCCAACCAAATTGGCTGAATTCATTTCTTCCTTAATCCTCTAATAGCGCTAATAATCGACAACAATACTCCAACTCCAATGAAAGAGTATCCCACTAAACGGTCGTCACCGAATATGATGCCAAGAATCACAAGCGTGGTTCCAAGAGTCAAAAGAGCATCATCCTGAATTGCTTGTTTTTTCTTCCTTGTTAGGAAAGCAATAGCGACAGCAATTGCGATAATTCCAACAGCAATTATTAACCATAATTCTTCCATCAACACGCCTCAAACAATAAAACAAAAGAAGGACACTTAAGATTTTGGTTGGTTGGATAGAAATTCTATGCACAC
>JAOULW010000004.1 GCA_029881805.1 Candidatus Bathyarchaeota archaeon | reverse complement strand
CGATAGGAGTCTTTGCTGGTAGAAGAGAGATTATGGAACTGATTTCTCCTGTTGGGACCAAACTGCCTAACGATCATGTATTTCATAGTGGAACCTTTAATGGTTGTCCTGTCGTTCTTGCTGCCGGTTTGGCAACGATAAAAGTGCTAGAGCAAAGTGGAACTTACAATCACATAAACTGGATTGCGGATGAGGTGAAAAACTGCATGAGAGAAACTTTCGAAGACAATGAGATTGATGGACACGTAATGGGTTTAACTTCAATGTTTCAATGCCTTTTTTCAAGTCAAGAAGAGTTCAAGAACTATAGGGACGTTGCGAAAGCAGACGCCAGAAAGCGCTTAAACTTTGACCTAGAGCTAATAAATAATGGAGTCTACGTCAGACCCGGCCGTACATACTACACTTCTCTAGCCCACACAAAAAGCGACCTTGATATAACTTTTGAAGCAATAAACAAGGCGGCCGAAGCAATAAAATAGAATGTTACTTGTTCATTCTATTTGCCTATATTGAGCGTAAGCATCAAGTATTGCCACGTAAGATTTTTCGCATCCGGCCAGCCCCATGACTCTTTCGTTTCCTTCGACGACGAAGTATTCATCTGGTGCATGAGCCCTTCCGCCATGTCCTAGTCCCCCATCACAAAACGGCAGATTCAGAGGTTTTCGATTAAAAAGATGATATGGAACACTGGAGGCATTGTGAGGCCAAATTTCAGGTTCATATCCTAATCTTCGGTATCCTTGAATCACAGTTTGAACAATCGGTTCCTTTACACTTACTTTGGACCATTCATAAGGGTCTAAAGATCTGATCGCAATGTCAGCATAGCCATGTTTGTCAAGATGTTTGCGAATCTTTGAGATGACTTCTTCTGAACTTTGATCTGGAACAAGTCGTGCATCCATTTTGACTGTGACCTTGTGAGGAAGCACAGTTTTTGATCCTGGACCGGTGTATCCACCCCAGATTCCATCAATGTTAAGGGTCGTGGAGTAGAGGTATTGCAGAAGAAGCTCTTTTCCATGCAGGTCGTTTATAAATTGGTTCACTTTCATCTCTTGTTTTATTGTTTCTTCATCTAGTGTTTCTGCTAATTTGTCTATGAGTTCGAGATCTTCGCCGGTTGGGAGTCTGACATTGTCGTACCAGTCATCGATCAAAACTCTATTTCCATCTATCGAAGTCATAGTCGCCAGTGCATGAACCATCCGCCAAGCCGGACTGTCAACCCACGACTTGTCGCTGCTGTGTATGTCGAATTCTGCTGGTCCTTTCCCCCAAGATTTGCCACTGCACTCTAGTTCAATGTATTCGATTCCTTTCCATCCTAGTGACATTATCACCTTCCCTTGTTGGTCTTGACTCGCATCCGGTCCGAAGAGCGCATCTGCCTTGCTAAGCATTGTTTTATGTTCCTCTACAAACTTAGCAAAATGAGTGCTCTCTAATTCCTCATCGCCTTGAGCCACAAACATTAAGTTTGCAGGAATTTTTTCTCCAACGGCTAAAATAGATTCCAACGCGTTGAGAAATGCCACCAGAGGTCCTTTCGTGTTTATTGCGCCTCTGGCAATGACACATTTTCCAAAAGGCGCAATGTCAACTAGGCTGGCTTCTAGGGGCGGGCTGGTCCACTGTTCGCCCTTGAAGGGCTGAGTGTCGTACATCATATAGATTAATAAAGTTTTTTCGGCTTGTGCATTGTATTCACCGTAAACTGCGGGGAGGCTTCCTGTCTCTATGAACCTCGCGTCTTTGCATCCTAAGTTCAGCAGATAGCTCTTTAAGAGTTGAGCACATTCTCTTACGCCGTAGTTTTCTGCCGAAACGCTAGGTTGACGCAAGAACTCTTGCATTTTCTTGACATGCTCGTTTAAATGAGCGTCGATATACTTACTTACTTTTTGAAAATCGACCATTCTAATCGTTCTATAGTTTGCAAGAGTAACACTTAAGTTTTAACGCCGCTTTTCTGAAGCAACTTGAGAGAAAAAATCTTTAAGAATCTATGATTGATAGTAAACGAGGGGGGCTTTTGGCTTTTGACATTCTCATAAAAAACGGGCTTCTAGTTGATGGCACTGGAAATCCTTGGTTCAGAGCAGATGTTGGAGTTTCCGAGGGAAAAATAGCAGAGATTAAACGGTTGGGAAACACCAAGGCAGAAAAAGTGATAGACGCCCGTGGATCGGTGGTTTCTCCTGGTTTCATTGACATACATACACATTCGGACCTCACGCTGCTAATAAATTCTCGAGCAGAAAGCAAAATCCGACAAGGCGTAACGACCGAAGTCATCGGCAACTGTGGTTTGAGTGCAGCACCTGTGAGAAAAGAAACCTTGAATTTTCTCAAGGAAGAGTGGGGACTAGAAGCCAAATCAGTAGAATGGAACTGGTGTTCTTTAGGTGACTATCTGAATCGATTAGAGAAGCAAGGAACGTCTCTGAACGTCGCTTCACTTGTGGGTCACGGAACAATAAGAACCGCCGTCATAGGAGTAGAAAATAGGTCACTAACGCATAAGGAGATGGAAGAGATGAAAACCTTAGTAGCACAATCCATGAAAGACGGGGCCTTCGGTCTATCTAGTGGATTAGTATATTTACCAGGCTGTTACGCAGAAACCTCAGAGTTAATTCGACTCTGTAGAGTTGTAGCAGATTATGGCGGCTTTTACACCTCGCACATAAGAGGTGAAAGAGAGACAATAGTGGAAGCCCTGAAAGAGGCAATAGAAATAGGAGAGCAAGCAAGTGTGCCCGTGCAAGTGTCGCACAACTGTCCAAAATACGGAGCCCATGGAAGGTTCAAAGAACAGTCCGAGATTTATGAGAAGGCTAGGGCAAGAGGAGTTGACGTTACTTTCGATAATGATGCCCACACAGATTTCAATCCCCCCTTAAGTATGGTGCTTCCTCAATGGGCTCAAGCTGGTGGAAACGAGAAAATGGTCGCAAGATTAGAAAGCCTCAAGACTCGGAACAAGATTAAGAAGGAGATTGTTGAGGATAAGTTTCCAGGACCAGGATACAGTGGATTAGTAAAACATGGTCGATGGGACAGAATCTTCCTTTTCCACTGCAAGAAAAACAAGGATTTTATTGGAAAGAACATCAAAGAGATTGCGAAGATGATGGGTATTGACCCTTTTGACGTGTACTTTGACTTGATAATTGAAGAGAGAGGCGAGGTAAGTGCTATTTTTAATTACATTGAAGAGGAAGACATCCGAACTGTGCTGCGGCATCCTTTAATGATGATTTGCAGCGACGGCGCAGCACTAGCCCCTTACGGCGTTCTTGGAAAAATCAATGGCTATTCGCCATGCAGCTACGGTGAATACCCATATATCTTAGAGAGGTACGTTAGAGAAAAGAAAGTTTTAACGTTGCATGAAGCAGTTAGGAAGATGACATCATTTCCTGCTCAGAGGTTAGGATTGAGGGACCGTGGCCTGTTAAGAGAAGAAATGTGGGCGGACATCGTCATTCTCGACCCAAATAGGATCAAAGACAGAGCTACAAGTCACCATCCATATCGTTTTCCTCTGCCCAATTTTCCACACAAGTATCCATTGGGCATAAAATATGTTTTAGTGAATGGAAAAATCGTGGTGGAGAAAGGAAAACACAATGGCGTTTTTCCAGGAAGGGTTTTGCGGCATCCAGTTGATAAACCTGCTAACATGAGAAAATAATAGCCTGCGTTAGATAGGTGAAAAATCGTGGTTAAAAAATTTCTCGAGTTTCTCTCAAATGACGAGGTTGAGACAATTCACGCGACCTCGACTAAAGTACTTGAAACCGTAGGTGTTGAAATAGAAAATGAAAATGCGATGAAGATATTTGCTGAAGCAGGAGCAAATGTGGATTTCGCAAATAAACGCGTCTACATATCTGAGGGACTCGTCAAGGAAGCCTTGGAGAAGGTTCCTTCAGAGGTCAAATTGTATGGATTTGACGAAGAACACAACCTAGTCTTTGCAGACAGAAACATTTACTTCAACCCAGGTTCAACCGCCTTGTACATACTGGACAGAGAAACTATGAATATGAGGCGCCCCACTTCCAAAGACTTCGCCGACTTTGTAAGATTGACAGACTTTCTCGAGCATATCCACGCACAGAGCACAGCAATGACCGTTAGCGACGTGCCAGACGCAGTAGTGGACAGGTTTCGTTTCTACATCATACTCAAAAACTCTGTGAAGCCAATAATTGCTGGCGCTTTCACAATTGAGGGTCTTTACGACATGAAGCATATGCTAGAGATAGTTGTAGGTGGAGAAGAGGCTCTGAGAAAAAGACCTTGCTTACTAATAGACGTATGTCCATCACCACCTCTAAAATGGAGTAAGTTGACCTCTCAAAACCTCATAGACTCAGCTGGATTTAACATACCTATCGAAATAATACCTGCGCCCCAATTGGGATCAACAGCACCCGCGACACTTGCTGGATTACTAGTGCAACACAACGCTGAATTTCTCTCCGGACTAGTATTGACTCAGCTCGTGAATGCTGGCGTACCAGTCGTTTACAGTGGCTCCCCTTCACTAATGGACATGAGGTATGGGACTGGATGCGTTGGCAACATCGAAGTAGTCATGCTCTCTGCAGCGTATGCTCAAATAGCTAGGATGTACCATATTCCATCAGGCGCCTACTTAGGTATCAGCGAAACAAAAATAATCGACGTGCAGACCGGACTTGAATCTGCAATAGGGTTGATTACAGGAACATTGGCAGGCATCAATTGTATCACTGGACCTGGGATGCTTGGTTTTGAAAACTGCCAAAGCTTTGAAAAATTGGTTATCGACAACGAAATCTGCGGCATGGCATTGAGAATTATGAAAGACGTTAATGTCAGTGACGAAACCCTCGCATTTGAATTGATAAAGAAGGTAGGTCCTGGGAAACACTTTTTGTCTGAAAAACACACCCTTAAATGGTTCCAAATTGAAGAGTACATTCCATCACCAGTCTTGGACAAGATTGGTAAGCCGAGGTGGGAAAGTATGGGTGCCAAAGACACCTTGAAAAGAGCTAAGGAGCATGTGGACAAAATACTCACAGAGCATCACATCAAGCCACTGACTTCAGATAAAGAGAAAGAACTGAATTCATTCATGGCAGAAATCATGAAACGTGAGCCGCGAACTTCATGACAAAGGGTCAAAGAAAAACAGTAATTCTCACATTTGAACCTGACGGAACAAAATCCGAGTTCAAGAAAGGCACGAGAATTCTTGACGCTTTAAGCAAAGCAGGTCTAAACATAAGAACAGAATGTGGCGGACGAGGGGTCTGTGGTAAATGTAAAATAATCGTTAAGGATTCATCGAGCCTCTCTGCGGTTACCGAGGCTGAGAAAGAACTGCTGTCCAGTTCTGAGCGTAAATTCGGCTGTCGACTTGCTTGTGCATGCTCGGCTGTCAGCGATGCTATCGTTTATTTACCAAAAGAAAGCCGCGTAAGAACTCGTAAAATTCTCATAGAAGGGACAGAAATACCCGTTCCAGCTGAGCCCGCAATTCGGAAAGTATTCGTTCGCATTCCCAAGCCTTCTTTATGTGACGTCAGACCGGATTTTCAACGGCTTCAGAATGTCTTAAAGGAAATCTATGGAGTTAAAACAATCGAAGTTGGCCACCAACTGTTAAAAAAACTGCCGGAGATCCTTCGCAACTCAAATTGGAAAGTAACAATCACTATTTGGGACGAAAGAGAAATCATTTCTATTGATAAGGGAAACACGTCGGAAAAAGCCTATGGAGTAGCAGTTGATATCGGAACTTCCAAAATAATAGGTTACCTATCCAATTTGTTTAACGGGGGACTGATCGCTACAGAATCTATGGAAAATCCACAGATAATGCACGGTGAAGACATAATCTCCAGAATTTCATATGCCTCAAAGTCAGATGGCTCACTAAAAGAACTGCAAAAACTTGTCGTCAACTGCCTGAACGCCATAATTTTTCAAACATGCAAAAAATCTGCAATAAACCCAAAAAGTGTTTACGAAATAACCGTTGTGGGCAACACAGCCATGCAACACATCCTCCTAGGGATATCGCCTAAAAATCTGGGGCTTTCGCCTTATGTTCCTGCCATAAGCAGTTCAATCAATCTAAAAGCGAGGGACTTGTCTTTGAAAGTGGTTCCTGCCGCTAACGTGTACGTATTTCCTGTAATTGCGGGTTTTGTGGGCGGAGATGCAGTTGCAGACATAATTTCTACAGGGCTTCATGAAACATATGAGCTGTCAATGGTTTTGGATATAGGAACCAACACCGAAGTAATAATAGGTGATAAACATGGACTGACGGCTTGCTCTTGCGCATCAGGTCCTGCCTTTGAAGGCGCTCATATCAAGTGTGGTGTTAAGGCGGTAACGGGCGCCATAGAAAAACTGCAGATTGACTCTGAAGGATATGTTGTAAATTATCAAACAATAGAAGGCGCCAAACCAATAGGTTTGTGCGGTTCAGGCATAATTGACGCTGTTGCGAATCTGTTAAAATGTGGAGTTATTGACAAGAATGGAAAGTTTACTGAATTTTCTCCTTCACCTAGACTGAGAAAAGTAAACGGAGATAAAGTCTTTGTACTCGTGTCTAAAGAAGAAGGGGCAAGACATGACATTATGGTCACACAGAAAGACATTCGAGAGGTTCAGTTAGCCAAGGCGGCAGTTTACGCTGGGTGTCATATTCTAATGAAGAGAAAGGGCATCGAACTAGGTCACATCAAAAAACTCTACTTAGCTGGAGCCTTCGGCAACTACATCGACCCCATAAATGCCAAGCTAGTAGGCATGATACCCGACGTTCCTACAGAATTGATAGATTTTGTCGGAAACGCAGCGGGGACGGGAGCAAGAATGGCGCTGATCTCCAAGAAACTTCGATACGTAGCTACTTCTATTAGTCAGAAAACAGATTACGTGGAGCTGGCTTCCGAACCAGATTTTCAAACAGAATTTGCTTCCGCAATGTACTTTCCACATAGAGACTTGAGCAGGTTTCCGTCTGTCAAAAAACTGCTCTAAGGCGCTAAAGTTTTGCTTGCCTTTTTCACTATTTCTTCAATTTCTTTCTTTATCTCTTCATCAATTGGTAGAGGTTGGTGTTCAGCTAATATTTTCCTCACCTTTTCCTTAGCAATTTCCACCATACTTTTGCTGCCCATTTTTTCCCAGCGAGACCGAGCAACTCTATTAACAAGTTTAGGCATGAAGTATTCGCTTTGAAAGTTTTGAAGCGTGTGTTTTTGTTGAAGAAAATTTGATGATTCTTGAGCGACTTTTGTTATAACATCTACCGCGAGTTTCTCCTCATCAAAATCTATACCTTTAACTGCCCTAAATATCATTCCGAAAATTTCATCATCGATAGCTAATTGCTCATAACTTACGGTTATTCCGCTTTCAATACACCCAGCGCCTGACAATGCATTGGCCCCGGCTAATGCTGGTAATAGACCACTCATAGTTCTCTCAATGGCAACTTGTTCGTCCAAGGTTTTGGAATCGGTGTCTAGTCCATAGACGTCAGAGGGCAAACCATAGTATTGAGCAAGCTGGACACAGCCTACAGACATTATTGCTGCTTCAATTCCAGCGCAAGCTTGACCGGTTAACATGTCTAAAGGTATACACCGAGGAGAATATTGTACCGGATTGCCTGAATTTAGAAGTTGCACAATTGTCACTCCAGCTAGCATCTCTGCGTTCTGCTGTACTAATGTTCCAGCTAAAGTAACTGGGCTGGTCGCTCCTGCCAGAGGACAAGGCAGTACGGCGATTGGGATATGATGTTTGGTCGCTCTGGTCATTATCTTTGTGACATCGCTCGAGAATTGTAGCGGGCTTGTAGGCGAAGCACTGACTGTAATTATTGGGTTTTTTCTTAAATCTTCTTCTCCCGTAACGGCCTCAATCATTTCGATTATAAATTGGAAGCTTTCATCCGTGTAAGGCGTCGCGTCAAAATTTTTGCCAGTATTCTGAAGTATAGCTTCTACAGCGTAAATATCTCTCAAATGTTCTGGGGCATCACTTGGATAAACTATCATGGTGGTTGTGTGAATATTCGGCAACGCGTCCACAATTTTGGTTAGGTTTTCAACATCTTTTCGAGTTGAAGGTCGGATCGTTCCAGAATCAAGGTCAATTACACTAGCTGCTCCACCCACAGGATGAGTATAGATTTTCCTCTTATCAAATTCTACATTATGCTTTGGATCCCTTGCATAAAAGACCACATGCTTTGGTGTGCTGTTGATGCACTCACTGACTAAAGCCGCAGGTATTCTGGCTCGTTTCTTGTCTAAGTCAACCTCTACACCTGAGTCGGAAAGAAACTTCACAAAATCGTAATCATGAATTAGAACTCCGACTTCTTCCAAGATCCTTATGCTTGCTAAATGAATCTTTTCAACTTCCTCCTGACTCAAAAATTTCAGCCACATTTTTGCAGCTTCCCGTCATTTATTTTATGTTTGTGCGACGTACCATTTATGATTTTTCAGAGTCGATGCGTGTAAGGAAGAGCTTAAATTTCTGCAACCAAATTGTAAAGAGTAAAACGTATGAGGAAATACTATGAGTATGCTTTCTTCAACTCTCAAAGATCAACTTCTACTTTTCGACCCTGACAAGTTCGTCGAGACCGTAAGAAAATTAATTGATCAAGGTCAAAACCCCACGGACGTGGTCAATGCTATTACTGAGGCTTTGAAGGAAATCGGCAAGAAATTTGAAAATGGTGAAATATTTTTGGTTCACTTAGTGGTTGCCGGGGATGCTGCGAGGAGAGCTACTGTTGAGATTTTGGAGCCCTTAATCAAAAAGACGAAGGAAAAAAGAGAATCACTTGGGAAGGTTGTGATCGGAACAGTCGCAGGTGACATCCACGACATTGGCAAGAATATTGTTGCCATGATGCTTTTTACTGCCGGCTTTGAGGTTATTGACATTGGAAAAGATGTTTCTGCTGAAGATTTTGTGAACAAAACAAATGAATCCAATGCTGATATAGTTGCTTTATCTGCTCTTCTAACGACGACCCTTCCAGCTCAACGAGACGTAATTGAAGCCTTGAGAAAGGCTGGTATAAGAGATAAAGTCAAGGTCCTCGTAGGAGGCGCTCCAGTAACGGCCAAATGGGCTGCTGAAGCGGGTGCAGATGGCTATGGCGAAGACGCCATAGAAGCTGTAAGAGTTGCAAAGAGAATTCTAAACATAAAGGAATAGAAAACGTCTAGGCACCATTTATGCAATTCTAAAAATCGGATGAAGAGGTGAAGGTATCGTTCCTTTTTCAATAAGAAGTTGAGCAAAGGCTGCATTCACCATGGCAACCGCTGGGAACACATAGGGCGCTTCCTCAATCGGTCCATAGATTATGAAGTCTGCTCCAGCCGCAACCATCAACGAATTGGCTACAGCCGCGCATGGTTTAACTGCCTGCAAACCCATTTTGGTTTTCAACCCCTTCCAAGTACCTATGGCATTGTGAGCGCCACATCCAGCTGGGTATCCTAGCTCATTTTTGAGATCGAAAATCGCCTTGAATGCGGAACCCAAAGTTGGCACGTCTAGTACACATGTATCCATGAGCATTTTTTCGATCCCGCTTTGAGCAGCTAAAGGCAAAAGATGCTTTACAACCTCTACTCGACCAGACACTCCCATGTTCTTAGAGTTATATGCTAGCAACACAGCTGCCCTGAGTTTTGTTTCTTTGATTTTCTCAAATTCTACACTTTTCGATTCTGGGTTAAGCGAATTGTAAACACAGTTGTCCAAGATTCCTATTTGCTTGGCGTAGTCCAACGCAGCGATTCTAATTTCAGCTGAAGCAGCGTCTACAAGTATTGGCACGTTTGAGGCTGAAGTTATGAAGTCGATAATCTGGCCTATCCATTTCTTAGAAGGTAGGATCACATCAAGCATACATGGTAGGCCTGTCTTGTCAGAAAATTCTTCTTGTGTTTTTATGAGCCTTTCAGCTTCGCTGCGATTGAATTCTCCTGTTTCTTCTTCGAAGTTTAAACTTCTCTGTTTGTGGTAAAAAATCGAACCTATTAATACTGTTGGATTTTCGCCGAGTTTTCCACCAATTGATATTTTTCCAACCGTGAATCTTTTCTGTTCAGACTGTAGTTGCCACATTGCCACGTTACCCCAATTGATTATTACTGGACTGTAATTAAACCTGACTCCTTGAGTCTCATATTCGCAATTTATTTGATTAACTCATCTAGTTGAGAGCGACTTCTATGAATGACAAGTTTTAAGCGTAATAAACGGCAAATTAGTCTAGGGATTTAGAATGAAGATAATCGTGTTAGGTTGCGGTAACATAGGCTCGGTGACTGCCAAAGACTTGGCAGAAAGTTTGCCCTCGGCAAAAATCGTCATTTCCGATGTCGACAAGAACCGAGCCGAGAGGACCGCCTCAAAAATCAATCGGGATAATGTTTCTTGGGCGCAGACGGACGCAACTAATCGTACCCTACTGATGAACACCATTAAAAAATTCGACTTGGCCGTCGGAGCTTTACCTGGACGGATGGGTTACAGAACATGTAAGGCTTCCATTTCGGCGAAAGTGGATATGGTCGATGTTTCCTACATGCCCGAGGATGTAATGGCACTGAACAAAGACGCTTCAAAAGCCAGAGTATGCATTGTACCAGACTGCGGAATGAGCCCAGGATTAGGTAGCATACTAGCTGGCCGTGCTGTGAGCGAACTCGACCGGGTCGAAAGTATTCATATGTTAAATGGAGGCTTGCCAGAAAAGCCTGTACCGCCGTTGGGTTACGTAGTAACATGGTCCGTTAAAGATCTTATAGACATGTACATGAGGAAAGTGGCTATAGTCAAGGAAAGCAAGGTAATCCAAGTGGAGGCTATGAGCGGTCTTGAAAAGATAACGTTTCCGGGCGTCGGGAAACTGGAAGCTTTCTACACAGACGGACTGAGAACAATGCTCCACACGTTTAAAGGCGTAAAGGACATGTGGGAAAAATCCCTTCGCTATCCTGGACACGTTGAAAAGATAAAACTGCTCAAAACTCTGGGATTCTTTGATGAAAAACCTGTCGAAGTTGAGAACTTCAAAATTCCCCCCAGAGAAATAGCTGCCATTCTCCTAGAAAAGAAGTTGAAAAGACCTGAAGTTCCCGATATTGTGGTTATGCTCGTGGAAGTTGTAGGATTAAAGGGTAACAAAAAGGTCACATATACATATCATGTTTTGGACCGTTATGACGAAAAGGGCAATGTAACAGCCATGGCAAGGACCACAGCATACACGACCTCAGTAGTGGCTCAACTTCTAGCCAAGAAAACCATAAAGGAAAAGGGTGTAATTTCGCCGGAAGGACTTGGGCTAAAGAAGAAAGTTTACAGCGAATTCATTAGCATGATGAAAAGGCGTAGAGTCAACGTTAAAGAGAGCCGAAGAACACAGAGGGTCAGTGTTCACTAGTACATTGTGTAGTTTGTAGGTCTGCAGGTGGTGTTATGGAGAAGCTCATCATCACAGTTGCTCCGACTGGTTCTGTACCGCGCAAGAAGGATACGCCCTATGTGCCAGTAACGCCCCACGAGATCGCTGAGACAGCCTATTTGTGCGAGCAAGAAGGAGCGTCTATCATCCATGTCCACTGCCGAGATGAGAATGAAAACCCCACTTCAGATTACGATGTTTTTAAAGAAACCGTGAGTAAGATTCGCAAAAGGACGCATCTTCTTGTTATGGTGTCAACAAGCGGTGTAGCGGGTAAATCGGATGATAAGAGAGTCGAACCACTAAAGACAAAGCCTGATATGGCTAGCCTCACGACTGGATCGCTAAACTTTGCAGGACGCAGACCATCGATTGTTTACGTGAATACATGGGAAACAATAACATTTCTCGCCAAAAAAATGTCAGAAGCAAACATTAAACCAGAGATAGAAGCGTTTGATGTGGGTTTTATTCGTCAAGGCATCAAGCTCATTGAGCAAGGGCTGGTTAAAGAACCAGCACATTTTCAGTTAGTTATGGGCGTTGACGGTGGCATTCCAGCTAGTCCTGAAAACCTATTGCACATGTGTCACCAACTCCCTGAGGGCTCCACTTTTAGTGTGGCAAGCGTCGGAAGGTGGCAATTAAGTATAATTGCTATGGCAATAATCTTGGGCGGACATGTTCGGGTAGGGCTTGAAGACAATATCTACTACAGAAAAGGTGAATTGACTCCAAACGAAGATTTTGTGGCTAGAGTTCGACGACTTGCAGAGGAACTCCAACGCGAAATAGCTACGCCAAAAGAGGTAAGGAAAATCCTAGGATTGTAGACGAGATAACGCAAGCTTGCTGATTTTACTAAAATCCTGTGTGGAACAAAATCAAAGAAGTCTGAACACTGAAGGTCTATATGGCTTTATGGCATGCCACGTAGTGTTCATTGTCTATTTTAACTAGCTCTGGTTCTTTCTGGTGGCAAGATTCGCCAGCAACAGGACATCTCGTGTGGAATCTGCAACCAGAAGGTGGGTTTATTGGACTCGGGATCTCTCCTTTCACTATTAACTTGGTTCGTCGAGATTTCGGATCTGGCACTGGAACTGCCGATATAAGAGCTTTAGTGTAGGGATGCAAATGTTCATAAACAATTTGCTCAGATGTTCCTATCTCCATTATCTTGCCGAGGTACATTACTGCAATTCTATGGCACATATGACGAGCCGTGGCTAAGTCATGAGTTATATATAGAATTGAGACGTCAAGTTTCTCAACAAGATCTAGGAACAGATTCAGAATTTCAGCTCTTATTGATACGTCAAGCATTGATATTGGTTCATCTGCAACCACGAACTCGGGATTGAGTATGAATGTTCTTGCGACTGCAACTCTTTGTCTTTGTCCTCCGCTTAGTTCATGAGGGTACCTCAGCAAAAATTCCGTTGGAGGCACCAGCTTAACATCCTCGAGGATTTTTGTCACATTCTCTTCCACTTCCTTTTCGCCATTCACAATGTTCTGAATGCGTAGACCTTCTGCTATTATATCGCGTACAGTCCTTCTCGGATTCAGTGATTCATAAGGGTCTTGGAAAACCATCTGCATTTTTTTCCGCAATGGCTTTATGTCTTTTCTGGTAAGTGACGTGATGTTTTTGCCCTTGAAAAAAATCTGTCCACTGGTTGGATCAATTACTCTGATGACTAATCTTCCGGTGGTTGTTTTTCCACTTCCACTTTCTCCAGCTAGGCAAAAAACTTCTCTTCGTCTTACATCGAAGCTTATCCCATCTACGGCTCGAACGAATAATTCTTTCCTAGAAAGCAAAGCTTGGAAAAAACCTCTTCTAATAGGAAACCATTTTCTTAAATTTATCACTTTTACTACGTTATCTTCAGACATTTCATTTCTTCCATTTTCAATCAGGTATCATGGTACAAGTGGCATGCGACAGAATGTTCCCTTTTTGCCATTTGTGCCGAAGGTTCCTTTTCCATACAAAGACTTTTGGCATAAGGGCATCTAGGATGAAACCTGCACCCCATAGGTGGATCCAAGAGGTCCGGTGGGGATCCTGGAATTGATCTCATGCGTGTTCTTCTTGACTTTATGTTTGGAAAGGCTTGTATCAACCCTTGCGTATATGGGTGTAGAGGTTCTTCAAACAAATCTGAAACGCTTGCGTGTTCCACCACCTTTCCTGCGTACATTATGGCAACTTTATCGCAAGTATCGGCTATTATCGACAAATCGTGTGTTATCAAAATCACTGCTAAGTTTAGCTTCCTTCTCAGATCTTCCATGATGTTTAGTACTTGGGCTTGGACGATGACATCGAGGGCCGTTCCTGGTTCGTCGGCAATTAAGAGTTCGGGATTGCAGGCCAAAGCCATAGCTATGAGTCCGCGTTGTCTCATGCCACCGCTTAGCTCGTGGGGATAGCTCTTCAATCTGTTCCGTTCTATGCCTACTAATTGTAAAAGTTTCTCAGCTCTGTTCATTGCTTCTTTTTTGTTAATTTTTGATTCATGAGTCAATATAGCCTCCACTATCTGGTCTCCAAGACTGTAAAGTGGATCAAGAGCATTCATGGCTCCTTGAAATACCAAGGATATTCTCTTCCATCGAACGTTCTTCATCTGTTTTTCAGGAATAGTTGTAATATCAAGATTTTTGAGGGATACTTTGCCTCCAACTATTTTTCCTCGAGATGGAAGAACTTTTATGATAGATAAGGCGACCGTTGTTTTGCCACAGCCGGATTCTCCTGCCAGTCCCATGGCTTGGCCTTCTTCAACCTGAAAGCTGACGTCATCTACAGCCTTGACAGGGCCTCTTTTTGTGAAGTAGTAGGTCTTTAGGTTTTCAACATTTAGAAGAGACATTTGATAGGTTTCCTTCTTGCAATGTTTGCAGACATTAGTTTGAAGTTGATTTTGGTATAAATGCTTTTTTGAAGGCGTCGAATATAGTGAAAGATGGTGATTAATCAGCAGTTTGTGTGAATTGATGCTTCTTTTAGAATCGTTCACGAAGTTTCGGATTGAATACTTCATCCAAAGCGTACCCTATGAAAATAAATGATATGGAGATGGCGGCTATGCATAGACCAGGCGGTAGGACCCACCACCATTTTGAAACGCCACCAGTAGATTCTAAAGCGTCGTGTAATATTCTCCCCCATGTCATTACTTCAAAGGGATAGAGACCCAAAAAGCTTAGATACGCCTCCGAATAGATAGCTGCTGGTGCTGACATAGCTAGTGTAACATACACTAAGTTCATGACATTTGGGGCTAAAACTCTGAAGACTATGTAAAGCTCACTTCCTCCAAGGATTCTGGACGCGTCGACAAACGGTCGTTCCTTAAGACTAAGAACTTGAGCCCTGACCATCCTCGCGAACCCCATCCACCCAAGAAGGGAAATCAATAGAATGATGATCCATAATGATGGTCCAGCTACAGCCACTAGCACTAACAATAATGGGAGTTCTGGTATTACGAGAAAAGTGTCAGTTATCCTCATCATTATTTCGTCTATAAGGCCACCAAAATATCCTGATATCATTCCGACAAACAATCCTATAGCTGTAGAAAATACAGCTCCTAGGAATCCGACAAGGAGTGATATCCTTGTCCCATATAAAAGCTGAGAAAATATGTCTCGTGAAAATCTGTCCGTTCCAAGTAGACCGAAGGCCTCACCATACAGTTTCAAGTTAAAGTCATCTACGTAAACTGTTACATTCGACACAAATTCGCCAAACATAAATTCAATACCGAAAGTATAGTTTGTGGCTGCAGAGAATACCTTTTTTTCCGCATCTAGGATGTCAGAGTCTATAAGTTTAGGGTATACCGTTCCTGCTGTCCAGTTGCCTGACAGACTCGGCTTAATCCAAATTCCCATAGAAAAGTTTCCGCGTAGCACTCTGGGGCGAAGTCGGTGTAAGAGACCATCTGTGGAATTCCACAAAGTCATTGTCTCGCCATCAGCTCGCTTGATGAAAACTGTGATGTTAAGATCAGCTAATGTAATGTTGATGTTGGAAGGAGCTTCAACCTTGAGATAGAATTTTCCGACCCATTTGCTAGGTGGATTTAAATATGGGTAGTTAAACCCTTTAGTCAAAACCGCTCTTGCTTTTTCTTCGTACGTAATTTCGCCTCGTCTCAAGTTTATGGCGATACAGCCTGGACCGCTGTCAGGGCTTCCCTCATCAGGTGAATACTCTAGCGAAACGTACTCACTTGATGCGTTTGTTGCGAATTCCCATTGTTGCAATGAAGCACTAGTCGAGATGCTTGGACCTTCAATGGGGTTGAGATTTTCACTCAGATTCCCATATGTCGGTAAGTATCTGACCCATGAAGGAAGGGTGAAAGGACTAGCATACATTTTATCTCCTTTCGGGATTAGTAAAGGATCATATGGCGTGAGTAAAGGCGCACCAATAGCTAGAAAAATGAATAGAACAAGGATTGCGATGCCTAGGACTCCTCTTTTGTTTCGAATCACGACTCTTAAAATGTTGAGAAATTCCATGAATCGAGGCAGGACTTTTGATTTATACCAAGAGGACATTGTCATCTCATCCATATCGTATTCGTGGATCAATTGCTCCGTAAATCATGTCTACCAAGAAGTTACCGGCAATGACGCAGATGCTGACAATGTAAAAAATCGCTTGTAGTGCAGGATAGTCCCATTCTTCGATCGATGTCCAAATCCACATTCCCAGTCCAGGATATGAGAAAATTGTTTCTGTGACTAGTGCTCCTGAAAGAGTGAAAGCAAAAGCTATTGCGACTTGTGTTATCAGAGGCAATGAAGCGTTTTTCAATGCATGCTTAAAGAGTATCTTTACGTTACTCAATCCTTTTGCTTTGAGAGTAACCAGATAATCTTCGCTCAAGACCTCCAACATCGATGCTCTCGTCAGAAGAACGTATCCTCCAACAGTTATTATGACTAGTGTCAAGGCTGGCAAGAGAAGATACCAGAATCGGACGGCAAGTTCCACTAGGTAGCTATCGGGTCTACCGTGAATAGCCCACTCTGGAGGTTCTGAATGACCTAGTGGGAACCAGCCCAAGCTGTAGGAGAATATGAAGAGCAAAAGCATTCCTATCCAGAAGACCGGTAATCCCTGTGTTACTACTGAAAATACTGAAAAGAACGTGTCTGCAATCTTTCCTCTTTCATAGGCTGCCACGACTCCAAGAAGTAATCCAAGTGCAACTGCAACGATTTCTGCAGTGACACACAATGCTAGCGTATTAGATAAACGTGAAGAGACTTCTTCAGATATTGATTCTCCGGTGCGATAGGAATAGCCAAACTGAAAGGTCAATAGATTCTGAAGATATTTAAGATATCTTATATGGAGCGGTTCAAGCAATCCAAAACGTATTTCTAGTTCTTCGATTTGCTCAGGGCGCAGTCTTCTTTCAGATGCAAACATTTCTACAGGGCTTCTCACCATGAAGATGGCGAAATTGATCGTAATGACAATCAAAACTAATGCAATAGAATAAACAGCCCTTTTAGCCACGTATTCTCGCAGACCCATCCTACCCCTCACTTTTTACATTCAGAAAGCATTGTATTTATGCTTTCTCCGTAGTTTATGATTTAGGCGACATCATCAAATCTTTGTTATTCTCTTCATGATTATAGAACAGACTTCCACAAAGTATAAATCAAAATTTGACTTAACTTATTGTAGACGAGAAGGGAGAGTATCTTGACATATATAAATGTGAACAGTTTCAAGAAGATGCTAGTGATCTCAATGTTGCTGATCTCAGTACTGAGTTTCAATTTCTTTACAAGTGAGGCTAGCGGTTCCACCGAGTACGAAAAATGGGGGCCAAGAGTCGATTATCTTCAATTCATAATCTATAGCAACTATGAAAGTGAGGTTCAGGCTCTTCGCAACGGACTTGTTGATTTCATAGATTGGCCACTAGACTACGACACATACAACTTGCTAAAGACTGATCCCGATTTTGTGCTAGAACCATTAACAATGTATGACTGTTACGATATCGACATAAATAATTTGAGATGGCCAACAAGCGACTATCAGTTCAGAAAAGCCATAGCTCACCTGATCAACTACGAAGATTTCTACACACTTGTTTTGAGGGCTTATGCTGGCGAAATGATGGATAACATAATATGGTCTGAATGGGCGAAGTGGTACAACCCAGACGCTACCAAATATTGGTACGATCCATATACTGCACTGGACATACTTGCAGCGGCAGGATATGAAAACTGGGACGGTGATCCACAGCTGGAATGGAAGGCTCCGAACGCTACAATCTACGAGTTGCCCAGTCTGGAATTCTACGCAAGGCAAGACGATCCAATTCGGAATGCCCTAGGAGACATGATAAACGCGGACCTGAATGCGATAGGAATCCCTACAACATATGTGGTTGCCCAACGATCAATCTGTTGGCAAAAAGCATATCAAAAATACGAATATCACCTATACACAGCTGGAATGGGCCCCTTCCCAGATCCGCAATTTCTGTACGACTACTACCACAGCAAATATGCCACACCAGAAATCGCTTGGTGCATGAACAATGTGTTTTTCATGAACGCAACGTATGATTATTGGGTGGAAGCAATGAAGTTTGCACCAGATGAAGCTACTGCAATAAATGCGTGCAAAGAAGCTCAAGCGGTATTCATGGATCAGGTACCGCTGATCCCTGTGTACTACTCTGCTGGTTCAAAAGCTTATAGGGCTAACTATGGACACCATGGCGGTGAGGAACCATACTGGGATAGACCCTGGAACGGCTTTGTAAACTCGATAATACCAACGATAGACTCCGGCATAAACGATTATTGGACATGCCTGAATGCACATCCAGGAGACGTTACAAGGGGAGGTGTGCTACGTTACGGATGGATGTCTGATGCTGATCATATAAATCCAATAACAGTATACTCTATTTGGGACTCTTACTTACAAGATGAACTCTATAGCACATTGCTTATGTTAGATCCGTTCACTGGATTCTTTATTCCATGGTTGGCAAAAGAATGGACAATCGAGACGTGGGATTATGGAGGAGACAATGCAACGAAATTGACATTGGAGCTTTATGACAACTTGAAATGGTCTGATGGTCAACCTCTCAATTCATCTGATGTCGCATTTACCATGAAGTACATGTACGATGCTAATTCTCCTTCCTATTACCCCTACGTGGAGACGATCGATGGCATAGACACACTGACTCCTCACATTGAAACACCAGACGCAAACACAGTCGTTATCTACTACACCGTTCAATCCGTATGGGCTCTATCATGGGCTGGAGACACGCCGATAATACCGAAACACATATGGGAAGCTATAGCGCCCAGACAAGTCGAAAACAAAGGCGAATTTGTAACGACAGGCAACCTAACCTGCTCAGGCCCATACGTAATTGACAGTTATCTAAGGGGTCAATATTGGCTACTGAGAGCAAACCCCTACTTCTTTAGGTACGGACCTCCACACGACATCGCCACAAGAGATGTAGCAAAGCAAAAGACAATCGTTGGCCGAGGAAATAACGCAAGAATAAATATAACGGTTGAAAACATCGGGTACTTCACTGAAACAGCAACAATAGAACTCTTCGCAAATGCAAGTTCTATAGCCACAATACCAGGTGTTACAGTAACAAATGGAACCTCAACAACTACAACGTACACTTGGGACACTGAAGGCGTCGCCTATGGCAACTATAGCTTAAGAGCTTATGCATGGCCTGTTATAGGAGAAATAGAGACAGCAGACAATACGCTTACTAATGGTTGGATCTACGTTGGCATTACAGGTGACGTAGATGGCAATGACTTTGTTGAAGTGAAAGACTTGTTAGCAATAGCCCTAGCCTACGGAAGTTCCCCGGGGGATCCTAAATTCGGACCGAACCTTGACATCAACGACGATGACTTCATAGACGTAAAAGACATACTAGCAGCAGCATTGAACTATGGACAAACAATTCCACCATGACACGTCCTTAAATCTCAAACTTCATTTCTTTTTTTATGTCAAAGCAACAAAACGTGCCTAGACGCTTTAGAATGCCACATTTATCCCATCAGAAAAAATGGATTCTGGATTCATATTCTGTATTCATAAGGTAGTTAAATATCAGTGCCCTATTTCTCTGCGTTGACATGGAGGACAGCTCTTGAAAAAAGAAATAACATCACAACAAAGGAAAGAGTTAGAGACTAGAATGGCAAAGGTTTTCAAAGGAAACATCAAGGGACTCTCGACAGAATTGCAAAAAATATTGCTAGATGACCTGGTCACAGCTTTCCAAAATAGAATAAACGTGTTAATTCGAGTACAAAAGAAAAGGAGCTACTAATGCAGACTAAATAGGAAAAAGCCATAGTTTGAATCCATAAAAGCTTTATATAAAAAAAGTGAATATGCCCGTAAGAGGTTTGGGTAATGAGACGCTCCAAACTTGAAATGTATATAGATATACTCAAAGTATTAGCGCATCGTGGTCCATTAAAGCTAACTCACATTATGTATAAAGCTAATGTTAACTGCAGTGTCCTCAAGGAATACTTAGACTTTCTAATGAAGCAGAATCTCGTCGAAGAGCGGACAGTTGGCAAGCGAAGAGTGGTCTACGCAGTAACTCAAAGAGGCATAACAGTGCTGAAATACTTCAGAGAACTGAAACAGGTTCTGCCAATAGTGGAAGAAGCCCGCAACAGAACACCGGTCCCATACTAATTCTATCCGTTTTCCCAAAAAACAACCTTTCACATCTAAGAATATTTCGAATTTGAAACACCTCTTTTATTCTGCAATCTCCTTCTAGTTGCTACGATCAAACATGTTCGAACAAATGGCCATACAAGCTGCGGCGTATGCCACAACACTGCTTCTTTTCACAATAGTTGCAATAATGCTCCTAGGCTTGTATTGGGCGAAAACCGATGTTTACCGTAAGTAGCCAGCGTTTGTTTTCATAATCATTATGGACGTTTCGCAAGACTTAATAAACGCTATTTTCTTTACCATTAGTGTACACGCGCAAAACACCATGGGGAATCAGAGTGGCCAGACAGGAAGTTCTAGGGAAAAAACCTTTGTCAATATTAGAGAAAATCAGGGAAAATCTTGAAAGACTAAATGAGAAAATGGAAGTCATGATTGAGTTGCAAAAGCATGGTAAAAAGGACATTCAGATGCTTCCTGCAGAGGCTCCCTTGGATGTTATGACATTGCTATCCATGCCTGATCACCTTCGAAAGACGGCTATGACAGTTTGCAGACTCGGCCGTGCAACAGCAGAGGAGGTTGCTCAGCAAACGAAGAGAGCTAGGGCAGTGGAAAGCGCGTATCTTAACCAACTAGTGATCATGGGCCATGTGAAAAAAGAAAGGAAGGGAAGGAAAGCCTACTTTTACGTAGACAGAGATACTCAAGGGTGATGATATTGGCTAGAATAATAGCAGTCCATTCATATAAGGGCGGAACGGGAAAAACTCTCCTCTCGCTAAATTTAGCTGCAACTTTTGTGAAACGTGGCAAAAAAGTGTGCTTGATGGATCTCGACTTCCGAGCGCCAAGCCTTTCTACGATTCTGAAAATTGACAAAGCAGAGTGTTGGTTGAATGACTATTTAAATGGTACATGTGAAATTGACAAGGTATTAATTGATTTAAGTGACCGATTTCATGATAAAGACAAGTTTTTTGTGGGATTGGCTAATCCAACGACAGAAGCAATTAGAAACATGTCTGCGAAGGATAGAAAATGGGAGATGCGGGCTTTAGGAAGACTGTTGGCTCTTAGAAATTCCCTTCTGGAAGCTAAAGGCTTTGATTATCTAGTTTTAGACACCAGTCCAGGATTGCAGTATTCCTCAATAAACGCCATTGTAACCGCTGACCTCGTGATTGTGGCAACGACCTGTGACAGGTCAGACGTCGATGGAACAAAGCGCATGTTAAGGGAACTTTACGATTTGTTTGAAAAGAAAACAGAGGTAGTTCTGAACAAAGTCCTTCATGATTTCTCCTCAAAATCAGGGAGAGATGAAGTGCAGAGTAGAATCAAAGATGTTTATCAGGTTCCGCTTTTGGGAATAATACCGTGCTTCTGCGACATTTCGAAGGCAGAAGGAAACGCCATTTTCACTCAAGAAAGACCGGATCATTCTTTCGCTAAAATTTTAGATGAGCTTGCAAACAAAATTGACAACAGTTTAGTGTAGTTGTCATTGTGTTGCTATTTTATTTATCAGTTGATAGACTTTGCAGCTTTTGCACTTTTCGTAATTCTTTTCGTCGCATTGGTTGCATATCATACGATTTAATTCTCTAATTTCTGAGTTCATCGTTGTCTCCCTTTTCCTACAAATTATGATTGTAAATTTGGTAATATGCCCTATTCCGTTTTCGTAATATTCTTTACAAAAGACTTATAGAACAGCAAAAATATCCTCAATACAATCCACTTCGGAAAAAACGGGGAAAATCCATTATTGGAAAGATCGGCAATTATTCTTGCAGGTGGCTTTTCTAGCAGATTTGGACAAGATAAAGGATTAGTGTCATTAGGGGGTAAGCCTCTTGTGAAGCATGTTTTAGACATTGTCAGCAATATTGCTGAGGAAAAAATAGTAGTTGTCAGTTCGAAGGCTCAGGCTGAAGACTTTGCGAAAGTTGTTGGTTCAGGTGTGAACGTTCTTGTCGATGCGGGTGATGTGCGGGGTCCGCTGGTGGGTACACTAACTGGTTTTGAAAAGGCACATGGGAATTACTCGCTTCTTCTCCCATGCGACACTCCTCTCATGTCTAGGGATGTTCTTCTGCTTTTGCTTGACCTATGCTTGGAAAAGAATGCGGTTATTCCTCGCTGGCCAAACTTTTACATCGAGCCTTTGCATGCGGTTTACCGTACAAAATCAGCTTTAGAGGCTGCCAAAAGCGCTTTTGGCGCGGGAAGATTGACCATGCAGTCTATGGTGGACAGATTGCATCGTGTGCGCTATGTCTCTACCCTTGTCCTGCAACAGTTGGACCCTGAACTTGAAACATTCTTTAACGTGAATACTCCTTTAGATTTAAAGAAAGCTGAACGCACGCTTAATCGTAAGGAAAGATGATTTTATGCTATTTTGCATTGTTTAGCATATTTCGTTGTTTCCGAGAGCAACTTCTCTATCTCCGCCTTAGAATGTGCAGTGCTTAAGGCTCCGGTGTGGGTCGGTAGGAAGAAAACTCCATTTTCAATCAATTTTAGATCATAATCAAGAAGTTTCTTCCTATTTGCCCTAAATGCGGCGTTAGCATCCTTTATCTCTTCTTTTGTGAAGTGGATGTTGAAAAGAGACCCAACTCCAGGAACTTTAACGTCTGTGCCGTTTTTTTCAAAAATCTCCCGTATTTGCTCTCTTATTTTGTCTCCAAGCTTGTTAAGGCTATTTATCAGCTGCCCATCTTCCAAAATTCTTAGCGTCGTTAAACCAGCAACCATTGTTATTGGATTAGCTGCGAAGGTCCCACCATGAAAAGAGTAATGTGGACGTTCATGTACACGTGTGTTGAGTTTTTCCATGATTTTCTTACCGCCACACAAGGCGCCTATTGGGAAGCCTCCCCCCAGAATTTTTCCGAGAACAGTTATGTCTGGCGTAACACCGAAGTATTGCTGACCTCCTCCAGGAGCCAATCGAAAACCAGTTATTACCTCGTCAAAAACTAGCAGAATTTCTTTTTCATCACAAAACTTTCTAAGTCCTTTCAAAAATTCTTTTTCTGCGGGAACGCCTCCGCCAGCGCCCAAAACTGGCTCAATTACTATAGAGGCTACTTCTTCGTTCTTTAGTTTTTTTCTAACTCCCTCCAAGTTGTTGAAGGGTAAGGCAATAGTGTCTTGAACTGCTCCGGCTGTTAAGCCAGCTGACTCTGGAACATTGAAAGGGTATTTAACGCTTACATGAAGTGCATCATAGCCTCCGTGCCATCCCCCTTCGAATTTGGCAATTTTGCTTCTACCAGTGTAAGCGCGTGCCAAGCGTGTGGCGTACATGTTTGCTTCTGTTCCTGAGTTTGTGAAGCGTACCATTTCGGAGCTTGGAACCATTTTTGTGACTTGTTTAGCTAATTCGATTTCTAGTTCATGGGATGTTCCGTAATGGGTTCCGGTTTCAAGCTGTTTTTTGACCGCGTTTACAATTTCTGGTGGGCTGTGTCCAAGAATGAGTGCGGTGTGTCCTAACCAGAAGTCGATGTATTCGTTTCCGTCAACATCGTAAAGTTTGCTTCCTTTCGCTTTGGCTGTGTAGAAGGGATAAGGTTCAAAAAAGCGGATCCCGTAGGAGACCCCGGCTGGGAGAAGATTTTTGGCTTGTTCGTATAAGGCCTTGGATGTTGGGGTTTTAGAAATGTAATTCTCTTTCATGTGAAGCCCTTCTTAGGTTCTACTAAATTTTCTACAGCTCGATTTAAATCATTCGCAATTGCCTTACACGCTTGCTCGCTTTTTTTGTTCTGAACACTGTGTCTGTTGTAGTCTTTTCACCCTCAGTGCTTGATAGAAAAGTTTTTAAGCAAAGTTCTGAGGCGGTTCTTTTTTGACAATCATTGTGTATAATTCTGGAGGTTTGATTAATGAGTGTTGAAAGAAATTTGATTATCGTAATTCTAGAATTGACCAAAAGCAGACCTGTTTCACACGAACTGATCAACAAGACAGCAAGGCTTCCATCAGAAGTTGCTCGAAAATTGCTTAGAAAATTGCAAAATGATGGACTACTTTATCTAAGGAAAAACATTGTGGAAACAGACAGCGCACTACGCCTCAAATTAGCTGTGAAAGCCATAAGCTTAGGCGCTGACCTCGAACATGTAAGTAGTTTTCTTCAATGGCAGGAGTTCGAAGACATGGCTGCAATTGCGCTACAGCAGAACAGATATGCTGTTGAGAAAAATTTACGGTTTAAATACGCTGGAAAGAGATGGGAAATAGACGTTATTGGATGCAAAAGACCGATAGTCGTGTGCATTGACTGTAAGCATTGGCATCATGGAATGTACCGTTCCAAACTAAAGAAGGTGGTCGAGGAACAAGTAGAAAGAACGTCCGCTCTTGCCGAATCACTGACTGAGTTTTATGGCAAAATTGAATGCGCTTCATGGGGTAATGTTAGACTCGTCCCTGCAGTATTATCACTTGTCTTTGGTAGATTCAAATTTTATGACAATGTACCCGTTGTTCCAGTGCTCCAACTGCAAGATTTTCTAAGTCAACTGCCAGTCTACGCAGACTCTCTCAAACATTTTTCAAAGCGTTTAGCCAATTAATTCGACTGTGGCGCCTAAGGCATGGCCTGGCACGCCTTTTCTGAATCTGACCCTAACTAGACCTTTTTTGCCATGTAAAGCCACAACTTTTCCAACAATCCTGTTTTTCTCGTTTTTCCAGGCTACTTTTCTGCCGATGAGTCTGCCAGCTTCAGAAAGAGAACTTACATGTGCAAACTGGATTATGCACTCTTTGGACCTTTGAGTTTTAGGGCCTATACGATAGTTGACTATTATTCCTTGAACTTGTTCCATAAACTTACCCCATGCAATGCCTTTTCAAAAATGCAAGTGAAGCGTTAAATCTGTTTCGGTCGATTATTCTATTCAAGCGATGATTTCTAGGATTGGTTTCTTTGCAAACCTTACCGCAGGGTACACGCCTAAAATGAACAAAATGACCAGAGCTATTAGCAACCATCCGGTTATCTCGATAGTGGCATAGATTGTAACGAGTGGCTTTGAAACCAAAATCATCAAAGTAATGATCACGCCTGACGAGATTCCGATAGCGCAACTTGAAAGCAGGACTAAGAAATTTTGCCACAAAACGATCTTTATGATAGTCTTAGGTTTTGCCCCAACGGCCCTTAAAACACCAAATTCCTGACGCTGTTCAGCTATAGCAAGCATCACATATCCAATCAAACACAAGGAAGCTGACGCCAGAGCGAACAGAGGCAGAAACATTATTGACGACCAGATGTAACTAAGAAAACCAAGATTTTTGTCCAATACTTCGTTAAGTTCCAAAACCTCAAACTCGAAATTTATGCTTCCAATTTCGTTTTTTATCTGGCTTAGAATTTGTGTACGGTTAGCTGAGGGATCAATCTTAATCATAACACCATTAGGTTTTGGTTTACCAGTGATTTCCTGCAAAGTTTTCAATGGCACATAAGTGACGTTTCCATTTTCAATAGGGTCCAGGCAAATGCCGATTACAGCAAAATCAGTGTCAAACAGTCTTATTCCTTGGATTAGTGGCGTGGAGAACATTTTTTGAGCTAAAGAATCCCCTATCATGGCTTCAAAGCTTTGATCTTCATGCAGTAATTTGCCTTCTAGAAACCAATTGTTTAGTGCTTTTCCGGGTTCTATACCGATTATTAGGGATTCTCCTTCGCGGTCATCACCCACTGGAATTGTGGCTCCTGTCTCTGGGATAATTCTGTATGTCTGAATTTCTTCAACATGCGTCTTCAGAACTAGTCGTTCATCAATATCGGTAATTTCCTCTGTCGAATTTAAAATGCTCAAGATGTCTTCTGGTATCGAGTATTTTTCGTCTGAATAATCAAAGTGTGAATCTTCTTTCACTTCGTGGAATTTTGCCAATGATAGTTCGTATTGATTAATCATATCTTTCTGTGCTATTAGAACTACGTCTCTGCCTACGGCCTTTTCAACCCAGTCTTTGGTTGTTTGGTTTGCAATTATTCCCCCCGCGATGGATACAGTTACCAAGATGAAAATTGTTGTTAGACAAACTATGATTTGAAAAGTCCCTGACTTGCGGCGGAATAGATTCCTCATAGCTACTTTTGGTGCGAAACCTAATTTTGAGAAAACCTCAAATCCGGATTCTCTGCTTAATCCGAGATAGTGTGTTGGAGAAAACGCCTTGACTGGTTCAAGTTTGGCTGAATCAAGGACGGGTTTTGCTCCTAAAATCAATGCGAGAACAAAATATAGCGCAAATACTAGAAGAGCAATCCAAAAATTAGGTGGTTCTTGTAAGACTTGAAAACCTAAAGTATTTAGTAGTCCAGCGAAGAAAAAATCAGCGGTAATTCCCAAGACCACTCCCAAACCACAGCTGATAAATGTGACTATCAGGAGCTCGGTCATGAAATAGCCAAAAATCAAATCGTTTGTGCATCCTGCAGCCTTCATCAATCCAATGTCTCTGACTCTCTGCGAAATCATTAGAAAAATCATGAAAGACATAATCAAGGCTCCAACAGTAAAAACCAAAAAGCTAACAAATATTATAAAGCGTGAAAATACACTTGAAAAGCTGGATGTAAGCTTTCCTTCAACCATCAATGATATCCCAAAACCTATTTTTTCGCTGAAAAGAAGAAGAAAGAGGGTTGATGCAACGCAAAGGGTTAGGCTAATAATAGTCAGGCTTGTCTGAAGTTTCCTACGCAGCAAATCGTTTATTGGAAAGAAGGTTTCACTCATTTAGGTTTACCAGCTTTCCATCTTCGAGACACAACTTTTGATCCGCTAGCCGGAATATCTGCTCATCGTGGGTTGCGACAATTACAGTTTTTTCCTCAGTTTTTAGTTTCTGCAGTATCTGAACGATTTTTAGGCTTGTTTTTGCATCCAAGTTTCCGGTGGGCTCATCAGCAAGAAACAAATGTGGGTCATTTGCTAAAGCTCGGGCAAAGGCTACGCGCTGTTGTTCACCGCCGCTTAGCTGAAATGGGAAGTGGTCTGCCCTATGCTGCAAACCAACAACTTCCAATAATTTTTCGATGCGGTTCGTCATGTAGTTCTCTTGCTTTTGGATCCATTCCATCGGAAAAGCGACGTTTTCAGCCACAGTCAACGTGGAAACAAGATTGTAAGATTGGAACACGAAACCTATGTTGAAACAGCGGAAATTCGCCAGAAAATCCTCATCTTTAATGCTCAAGTCTTCTCCAAAGACAACAATTTTTCCGCTTGTGGGCTTATCGATACCACTTATGATATTCAAGAGCGTCGTTTTTCCTGAGCCAGATGGACCGCTTAACACTGCAAATTTGCCTTTTCCAATTTTGAAGCTCAAATCTTTGAAGACTTCGACTTTTGCGTCTTCGGTCAGGTAAGTTTTACACAGAAGAGAAGCAGCGACCGCGGCTTTCATCTTTCTGGCTTCCTTACTTTCTTTAGTTTGACATTTCCTCTGTCTCGTTTTACGATTCTTGCTTTGTCCGGCAGCTTATCCTTTTCCCAGTCTTCCCAGCGCATTTCTTTAAAGATCCATTTTTTACCCAGATGCGCAGCAAGAACCGCATGTTTATACTTATTCTCCACGGGAATAAGCTCGTTTAGAAATCTAAACAGTTTTCCAATCTGTTGCTTCGGGAAATAGGCGTAATAACTTGCATTTTTAACTTCAAAGGCGTAAACGTGCGTGTCTTTTCTAGCAATTACATCTGGTAGAGGGTTGAGGCTCGGGTTGCTGACGGGAACCCTTACGGCCTTGTACCCATTTTTTTGTAGAACCTTTACGAGAACATTTTCGCTGTAAAAGCCTCTCTTGCGCCACCTTCGGATTTCTACTTTGTCAACCTCTCTCACCATTAATACTATCCTCAATCTCTAGAAGGTGATAATTGGAATTAAACGTTTTTTCCTTCAGAAATAGGGGAGCTTTAGCTTTTTCTTCGTTTATGGGGTTGATCTGGAACAGTGAGCGTTGGTTTTTCAACTAGGCATTCTTTGAGGTAGTCGTCTAATGTAGATGCTGGCACGACCTCAATTTTGTAGTCCTTAACGTCTATGGAATGCTCAAAGTTCTTCTTTGGGATAACGACTTTTCTAAATCCCCACGCCTCAGCAGCCTTGATCTTCTCGTACACGCCGCCTACAGCAGTTATTTGAATTGAGTCTCCCACGCCCAAGTTTATTTCCCCCGTAACAGTCACATCCTGTCTTATCGGTTTACCTTCAATAAGCGAGCATAAGAGTATGGTCATTGTTACGCCTGCTGATGGTCCATCCACTCCATAAGATTGGGAGAAGTCAATGTGCGTAAGATAGTCTTGTGCTATGTCTAATCCATAGTTTTGGAGGATTACACTTCTAACTTTGGCTATACTGTCTGAAATGAAGCTCTGACCTTTAGCAACTCCTGTTACTTTATAGTAGCCCTTAAGTGGATACTTTCTTGGAAGTTCGCTGCGCTTGACCATGTGGGCTTTGACATTTAGGACGCTTCCGGTCATTTCTCCGCTGTAGGGATCCTTGACAACGGCTAAACCGTGTATTTGCCCAAGCTTGATTCCTTTTGGCTTTATTTCTAGGAGCTTTCCTCTTTCGCTGATTTCATGTTCCAATATTTGTCTTTGAATAGTTTTGCAGTGGTTTTCTATGGCTTCTTGAACGTGTCGTCTCTCAACAACTTTGCAGTCTTCGTTTATAGCAAGCGTTGCGGCTGTTTTGATGATTGAGATTAGTGGTCTGAATTTAGTTGTTAACGCATCTTTTTTGTTGCTTCTACGTCTGCCTTCCTCGACTATTTCTTGGCATGCGTCTCTACGGAAGGGAATGAGGTTGAAGCGCTTGACTTCTTGGGCTATGAACTGTACATATTTGCGTCTGTTCTCTACACTGTTCGGCATATCGTTGTTCATTCGAACGACTTTGCCATAGCCATAGATGCGATCCATCAAGGCTGGGTGAAGTTGACTTATGCTGTCGAAGTTTCCGGCGCCCACTAGGAATGTTATGGCTGGCGTGGGTTCAGTCGAAACAGCCATAGCGGCTGTGTCTCCTCCATGCCATCTGCCCCTCAAAGTTATTGGTAACTGTCCATCCTCAAGCACCGTTAATAGGGTCACGGCTTCTTCGGGGTCAAGATTTTTTATCTCATCAATGTACAAGATACCTAGAGATGCTCTATGGGCGTCTCCTGCAGTAACTCTCTGGTGTTCAGGAGTGCCCAAGCCACCAGTTTGGTAAGGGTCCCAGGCTATTGAGCCGAAGAGTTGAGCGTTTCTGTGTCCTGTTGCATCCACGAAAGGTGCATGCCCTGAGCTGTTGTCAACTATTAGTTTTGGAACATCTGTCTGTTGAGCGCCTGAAATGCCTTTCATGTTCCCTAAGCCGCCGAGCTTCGAAAACCACCAAATGAAGACGCCGAAGAAGATGAGGCTACCGCCTGGAATAAAGGTTAGCGGTACTAGACCAACGAATTTTCCAATCAGGTAGTCCAGGAAATTATGGTAGTAGTAATCTTGAAGAGGTTCCCCTAGATACATCGGATTTGATTCCCACGTCAGCCAAGCTTGGAACATGAAGTAAAAGCCCACGGATATCAGGAGTAAGCCCATTAACACCAAAAATGTTTGTAGCGCCTTGAGCCCTATTTTCGCTATGAACTTTCTTTTCAGCTCCTTGAGTTGCTCCTTCTGTAAGATTTTCTTTCCTTCCCCAGTCTTGTGAATCGAGATCTTAGGTTGGCTTGGTAGTGCAGTGTTTCTCCAGCAGATCATGTCAAAGAGTTTTATTGCTTTCTCCTTGTAAACTTGTGTAAGCTTTTCAGCCAGAGCTCTACCAATTAAGGACTTGCCCGTCCCTGGGTCTCCCAAAAGGAGAAGGTAGGGTCCTGGACTTATTACTGTTCTAGCTGATGGTTTGGCCTTTTCCGGGTCGCTCCAGCTTTCATACCATTTGGTTTTATCAAGCCACTTGAGTTTGTGGACCCATTCATCAAGGCATAAAAAGCATTCTTTCAACGCTTGTTCTTGTCCGATAACCCAGTTTATGAGGTTGGAATCGACCGGAAAGCTTTCAGTACTTTTGAAGTCCCCCCAATCCCATTCTATGCTGACTTTTCTACCGTTGACGTTTCTTTCAAGTATCTCAACGTCGCTTCCAAAATGGTCAAGGAGCAAGCATAACACACCTTTTACTAGTACCTTTCTCTGCCAAAATACGTGGTCATGAATTATTATAGAGGTTATTTCAAAATCGGCAATATGAAGAAAATGATAACATAGTCACAAGAGTGAAAAAAGTGCGAAATGTATCTTTTCATATCTAAACCCTTTCAAAATCCTTTTTGATTGAAATCATTAATATTTTAGCTTGTTTTTGGTCGAACTCATTCGGACCAAGAGTGCTCTCCACTTCTCCCCTAGACCAAAAATTTTTTGGCTTGCTTTCGGCTTAAAATGATATAAAGAGCCTGTTTTAGCCTTTTCTGTTTTGTTAATTAACCAATCCTATGGACTTTACCGTGGCCTCATATAAAAACCGACGAAAAACTCCATGCGAAGCAACAGCTTGCAACTTCGGTTATTGTTCGATGTTTTCTATGCAACAGAGAGGAGCGAATTATCAAGTGGCCATAACATTATTATCAAAATGTCGTCAAATAGTTTATTGGCAACGTGCTTTGTCATTGAATTCAGGCTTGAAGGAAAAAATTAGGCGAATTCGGAATTTCCTTATCGGTTTAGGGTTGATTTCTATGTTGGCTACGAGAGGAAGGGCGATCGTATATTATTGGATACGGATGCGCCAACAGCGAACGGAGGAACGAGAAAGGGAAGGAAGAAAACACAGGAAAGAATTAGTAGGTTGTCAGGGAAAAAGGAAAGGCGAGAAAAATAAGTAACTTTCGTTGATGCTTTTGTATACGGGTTTAAATGCTAGTTTTCGTTTTGAAGTTTTTCACCGAGTTTTTCGTTGTGCGTTTGGGTCAGCGAAGGAGCCTTTTTCTGGCTTATTTTTCATGAAGGTATGCATTTGTTGCACATACTGTAGGCTAAGTAGATGATTTTTTTGGCTTTGTTATGTTAAGATTTTACTGTTCAGTGAGTTTGGTGAGGTTGGTATTACGTACACTTTTTATGTATCACCAATATTCTCCAGAAACACAAGGCTAAGTCGCTGTATACAAAAGCATCAACAGAGTTCCACGTTTTAGGCGTCTGCTAGACTAAAAAATGGTAACAGTATTAAACGTTCAGGGCGTTACTAGTGAATTATGAAATCTGGAAAAACTATCCGAAGCTTCTCTACTAAAGACGGGCGTAAAGTGGTTTTGAGGACGCCCAAGTGGGAAGACCTAGATGATTTGCTGGATCTGATTAATTCACTTGCTGAGGAGAGAGTAGTCATGACACGAAAAGTCTCGCTGGAGGAGGAGAGGGAATGGCTGTCTAAGGCGCTTAGCAGTTTGGGGGAAAGCGAAGCATTTCATTTGGTTGCGGAAGTCGGGGATAAGCTTGTCGCGACTTCTGAGATTGATAGAGGTCAGAGTGTCTATGAAAGGCATGTAGGGGGAATAGGCATAGCGATTAGAGATGGTTTTAGAGATATTGGAATAGGTACTGAGATGATGAAGATTTTGATAGAACAGGCTCGCATTATGGGTTTAAAGGTTTTAACGCTTTCTGCCTTCGCAAACAACAAATCTGCCATCCACATTTACGAGAAAGTGGGGTTTAAGCAAACAGGCAGAATTCCTCAAAAGTTTTTCAAAGATGGCAAATACACAGATGAAATAATAATGATCATGCTTCTGGAGTAAGACCACTTATGTCAAGCTTTAAAGTTGTCAACACAAGTTACAGTTTTTCCACTAAAGGTGAAATAGAATTCATAGACCTAACCGACAAGGTTCAGGAAGCAGTTTCTAAATCAGGAGTGAAAAATGGTTTAGTCCACGTGTTTGCGCCGCACGCCACTGGAATACTAATTCTGACAGAAAGCGAATACGGCCTATTAAAGGACATCAAGATTCTGCTCGAGAAACTAATCCCAAAAAGCGGATCATATAATCATCCTTCTAACGCCCACGCACATCTGAGATCTGCGCTTTTGCCACCTGACAAGACTCTCCCAATAATTGATGGACGAGTGGAGTTTGGAACGTGGCAGTCGCTAGTCTTTGTGGAAACAGACGTCCACCCGCGAAGAAGAACAATAATAATCCAAGTTTTAGGTGAGCAGTAAATAATGGTGTATGGCGAATTACAGGGTAAAGCACTTGAATGGGCAGCAAAATTTGTTTTTGAACTTGACCCTACTTCAATGCCTTCTCAAATAGTAATTTCTCCGTTTAAGTTTGAAAAATACTGTGGAGAATTCCGAAATCTAGTTACGGATAGAGGATTAAAGCTTGAGAAGACTGGCAACAGTTTCTTGGTTCGGAAAGGAAGCAAGCATGTTCTCTTCGGCTCAGGAGGAATCGGCGCATCGAATTTTGCAGATTCAAGCTACATTCTATGCCACTGCAAAAACGCGGAAGAGATAATATTTGTTGGAACTGGCGGAGGAGTAGGTACTCATTTAGAATCTGCAGATATTAACAGGCCACCGACTGCATCCGACCAGATAAGGTCCTTGAAATCTCTCCACCGCGTGAAGCTCCAGCAAAGGCTGACACTGACTTACTGGAAAGAATGAAAGACATAGTCAAAAAAGAAGTCAAGACCCTTGGAATAAAAATTCTCAGCGAAACTCATGCCACAGTACCGTTCTTTCTTTCAGAAACAAAAGAACTGTTGAAACGCCTGCAAGAACAAGACGCCTCTTCAGTCGATATGGAACTCTCTGTATTATATGCCTTGGCTAACCACTACGAGAAGAAAACTGTTGGCATAATCAGAATAGGCGATCTCCCATTGAAAGAACTTCCAGCATGGAAATCGATCCCATATAAAAGGCAGCTAAAACAAGAAGTACACAGAAAAATCCTTAACGCTATCCTGACTTACCTTTTCTAGCAGACCAAAGTTCGGGCTTTCCTACAGCATTTTAGCACGGCATTATACACGCAAGTTTAAATTCTAAACGTCTTTTGACTGACAGGATATCCGTTATTTAAACGTTTAATGCGAACCTTTGTGCATTCGTTCCGCTTTCGTCCAGAGAAAGAATGAAGAGAGACAAGGTTTTCCTTCAAAAACCATAGAAATCCTCCCAATCCTTCAGCTTTTCAATTTATCTGAGACAAGTAATTATTGCTTCAATCATGGACAGTTTGTATTTTCACAAAATATTTCTAGGAATTTTGTCTCTTTATAAGCTTCGTTCATGTTCGGTCGATGCGAAAGATTTATCCACTGCATTTGTAAATAAGAAATTACGAGACCTCGTACATTCACGGGAGACAAAATAATGGAAGCTTCTCTTTCGTATGAAGCTGAAGAATACATTGAGGCAATCTACAGGCTTCAGAAACGTAGTGGTGCCGCCAAAACAAAGGAGTTAGCAGAGGAATTGCAGGTCGTTCCAGGATCCATTACCAACACCATAGAACATTTGGAAAAACACAGTTTGGTTGAACATGAACCTTACAGAGGGGTGAAGCTTACAATGAAAGGTCAGAAACTAGCCTTAGACATTGTCAGAAGGCATAGGCTTGCAGAAAGGTTGCTTACGGACATTTTGAATGTTGAATGGATCAATGTGCACGAGAGCGCTTGCAGGCTCGAACATGCCCTGACAAAAGACGTGGTTCCGCTTTTGGAGAAACGCCTAGGTCATCCTAAGTTTTGTCCGCACGGAAATCCTATACCCACGGAAGAAGGCGAGATGAAAGAAGAAGAGTGCCTTCCGCTGATTGATATGGACTTAGACGAGGAGGGTAGGGTGGCAAAAATAACGGATGAAAAAAAAGAGAAACTGCTACATTTAGCAGGCAAAGGAATTAGACTCGACGCACCCGTTCATGTTGCTAAACGTCTGCGATCAAGCATGATTCTATGCGTGTCCGGGAGAGAGTGCACATTGAGCTATGATGCTGCTTCAGACGTCTGGGTCAAGATTCTCAGGAGGAAAGCAAATGCGATTCAGAAATAGGAGAAATCGGCGAGCACGAGGTGCACAATCTAATGGCGGTGTGACTTCTCTGACAAGCCTAGGTGAAGGTGAAAAAGGAATTGTGACAAAAGCCATGGGAGGCTTTGGACTTGTACGCAGACTAACTGAAATGGGAATTACCCCAGGCATCGAAATCAGAGTTCTCAGAAAGTGCGCTTTTCACGGACCTGTAGAGCTTGAAGTTAGGGGAGTAGCACTTGCGCTTGGTTATGGTGTGGCCTCCAAAGTCTTTGTCACACCGTTGAAGGACGAAGCAGATGCCTAACCAATTGAGGATAGCACTAGCTGGAAATGCCAATGTAGGAAAAAGCGTGATTTTCAATCAGCTCACAGGTCTAAACCAGATTGTGGGAAATTGGCCTGGAAAAACCGTTGAAAGAGCTGAAGGAACGCTGCATTTTAAAGGCCATACAATCCACATAATCGACTTGCCAGGAATATACTCGCTCTCCACATTCTCTATGGAGGAAATTGTTTCGCGAGATTATATTTCCATTGAAAAGCCAGATGTCATAGTTAATGTTGTTGATGCTTCAGCACTCGAGCGTAACCTGTATTTTACAATGCAACTACTAGAACTTGAAGCGCCTATAATAGTGGCTCTAAATCAGGTTGATTTTGCAGCGAAGAAAGGTTTGAAGATCGACGTCGAGAAGCTTTCTAAGGCATTAGGAGTGCCAGTCGTTCCTACAGTCGCGATAACTGGAAGTGGAATTGATGAGCTCCTCTCAACAGTCATAGCTACAGTGAACGGAGAGCAAAAACGCAAATCGCTGAAAATGAGGTATGGTCGAGAAATCGAGAAAAGAGTGCAAGCTATCGAAAAACTAGCTAGCTCCAAGCTTTCGCAACTTTGCACTGTTTATCCTACAAGATGGATTGCAATCAAACTTTTGGAAAGAGATGCTGATGTTGCTGGCAAGCTTCAAAATTATGAGAATGGAAAAGAGGTTTTGAAATTCGCGGAAAAATCGGCTGGAGAATTGGAAAAAATGCATGGAGAATCCTCACCCGTCATCACAACTTCTGAAAGATATGGACTTGCTACCAAAATAGCTAATGCAGTAACCATTGTCGAGACTCCTCCAAGAGTAAGTTTGGAGCAGAAACTAGACGCTTGGACTACGCACAAGTTTCTGGGATACCCAATACTTGCCATGGTCTTGGCGTCAATGTTTGCCTTAATCTTTCTTGGTGGAAATTTCATTTCCGCGGGATTAGACTATGTTTTCGGCATTTTCACAGCCTATATTGAAAGCGTTTTTCTACTGTTTCTCCCTGAAATTGCTGTTAATCTCATTACTGATGGAATTCTGGCCGGAATAGTTGCTGGAATAACCATAGCTTTGCCCTATATTGTGCCATTCTATATTTTCTTAGCGATTTTGGAAGATAGTGGTTATCTGCCGCGTGCCGCTTTTTTGATGGACAATTTGATGCATAAGATTGGCTTGCATGGAAAGGCGTTCATACCATTAATTCTCGGTTATGGCTGTAGCGTTCCAGCGTGTATTGGATGTAGAATTATGGAAACTGAGCGGGAGCGTTTCTTAGCCGCTTTCGTGGTTGTTTTGATTCCGTGTGCTGCCCGCACAGTTGTAATTCTCGGGTTGGTTGGGAGATTCGTGGGATTACATGTTGCCTTGGCCCTGTACGCGTTTGATCTTATTCTTGTCTTCATCTTGGGGAGAATTGCGTTCAAAATTGTGCCAGGTGAACCAGTAGGCTTAATCGTGGAGATGCCGTCTTATAGGAGACCGTCATTCCGGAATATTATTATGAAAACTTGGAGCAGAACCAGAGATTTCGTTTACGTAGCCTTTCCGATAATAATCGTTGGAAGCCTAGTAATAGTCGCTTTTGACGCTTTAGGCGTTATTGATTATATTACTGTCGCTGCAAGTCCGCTAATGAGTGATTGGCTTGGGCTTCCTCCAGTGACTAGCATTCCGTTGGTGTTTGGGATTTTGCGTAAGGAGTTAACGCTCATTTTATTACAAGATGTCTTGTTACAGCAGGGAATGGTGCTTCAGGATTTAACTTCTGTTCAAATGATTGTTTTTGCGTTGGTAACGATGATTTACATTCCTTGTCTGGCGACTATTGCCGCGTGCAAGAGGGAATTTGGATGGAAAAGAGCCATTGCGATAATGACTGTTGACATTGCTTTTGCGCTTTTCTTAGGGGGATTAGCCTACAGATTTCTTTCATTAACAATGCTCACATGACATGTTATCTGTTTTCTCTTTTGTCTGGAATTTTGAAAGACAATATGAGAGCAGCCAAGGCGAAAACTGTTAACGCGTAAAAAGCCACGTCTAAACCGTAAAATTCTGCCAAGTATCCTGCTATGAACTGGGAGATAGAGCCTAAACCGAAAGATGTGAAGAAGAATACGCCGTAAACTGCTCCTCGCTGAACTTGAGGTGTAAGAAAACCAGTCAGCGCAGTCAAAGCGGGTTGATGTGAGTTGAAGAAAAAACCGTATAAAAAGAGAAATAGGGCTATTCCAACAATGTATACTGGAATGAGCAGAAGAGAGAGAAGGCTTACACAAACGCCTACTGTGGCAGCTATCAAGACTTTCTTTGGACCAATCTTGTCGGAGGCTTTTCCTCCAATCCATTGTCCTGGAACACCGAAAGCCAGAAGCGTTGTGTAAGCTATTGAAGCCCACATTGGGTCAATCTGTCGGTTGTTTTGAAGGTAAGTTGGGAACCACAATTCTACGCCTTTCATGAAAAGCCCTGTTAATACGTTAAAGATCAAAAGCGTCCAAAGCTTTCGAATTTTGAAGACATTGATTATTGTTCCGCCATGCTCGTTTTGGCTTTTTGTCTTTCCAAAAAATCTGACGAAGAAGAGTGCGAGTAGAATGCATGCCAAGCCAAATGCTGCAAAAGCCCATGACCATCCAAGGGTTGAGCCTAGTAACCATGCCATTGTAGGAGTCAGCACTACTCCTAAGGTTCCGCCAACTCCATGCAGTCCCATGGATTCGGAAACTTTCCCAGTGAATGCTTTTGAAATGAGAGAGTTTGCTGTTGGATGGTAAAGGCTTGCCCAAATGGCTATTAAGGCTAGGGCCAAAGTATAAACGTATATGCTTCTTGTGGCCCAGGCGGCTAGCATTATGAATGTGGAAAATCCTGAACATATAAGAAATAGGATTATTGTTTTTGCTTCTCCAATCTTGTCGCCTAGAAGTCCGCCTGCTAGAGCTCCAACGCCGTACAGCATAGAAGCACCCGTTGAAACAGCGCCTATAACTGAATTTGAGACGCCTAAGTCACTCATGATTAAAGTCAACAATGGCGGCGCTACAACAAAAAGTGAGTGGTTTAGTGAGTGAGCTGAGCCCAATAGAATAAGGTGAATGTTTCTCCTTGGCTGTTGCTGCTGCAATTGGTATTTGCCTCCTTTAGGCAATTGTTGTTCCTTATAGTCAGCTAAAAGCTAAAGCGCTTCTATTAAAGGCTTGACAATGTACAGACTCTGCTATTCATAAACAAGGAAAACTATGTCGGCGGTGTCACATTCTACGGTCCGCAGACCACTTCTAACCCGCTAATGTCTCCCAACCCCAGCGTTCGCTTGTATGTTTCGCCATAGTCCCTATGGCCATACATCGTCAGCCGTCACCAACTGAAGGAATAAGACCTTTAAATTTTCCAGAAAACTCACCTGAAGGCATCTTAGAAACACTATATGCTATTCTTCAAAAACGCATCATAAGATTTTTAGAAAACGTAAATAAATCCAAAAATCATACTTCAAAAGACTCTAGTATTCAGCTGCCGTGTGTTAATATGGGAAAAAGTAAAATGTATGATGGATACAAGTCTTTTCAATACTTGAAACCAGGAAAAGACTACAGAGTCTACAAACTCGCAAAGCAAGTGAGCAGAGTACAGTCGCAGATAATCCAGCTTTCAAGGATAGAGCAGGAAAGATTAGAGAAAATACTTGAAAAGTACATTGTGATCTCACTGCATGACCATACGACGTTGTACCCTGAAGACCCAAACCTTATAATTGATTGTATTCGGTCTGGAAGAACATTTATCGGTTATGAAGGTCTTGCTGCTTCTGGTGTTGACGCTGTTTTCGAAGCCTTGTACGATGGAGTCGGAAGCATTGAATCCAAAGACCCTTGGGCGTGGGAGAACATAATCTATCAGGTGGGAATGTTTCTTTCCGACTTAGATCATCAGGACGTCGTTTTTCTCGCGAAAAGGGTCGAAGATGTATTGAGAGCTCACGAAAATGGAAAGATAGCTATAATATTGCACATGGAGAGTATACCGGACATCGGCTCTAATTTAGACAAGATAGACGTTCTCTACGGTTTCGGAATTAGATGCATGGGTCTCGCGTACAGTCATGGTAATGTCTTTTGTTCTGGACTAGCTGAAAAGCATGACAAGGGATTGACGGACCTAGGATATGAAGCGATTGAGAGGATGAATAAACTGGGTTTAACCATAGACCTAGCCCATGTCAGCGACAAATCACGTCTAGAAGCCATAGAGGCGTCTGAAAAACCGGTTTTTGTAACGCATGCCGGCGCTAGGGCTCTTTGGTCGTCTAGAAGGATGGTCGCAGACGAGGCTTTACACGCACTTGCTGAGAAAGGTGGCGTAATAGGTGTTGAAGCCGCTCCACACACAACCCTGACAATGAACAGAATGAAGCATAGCATAGAAAGCGTCATGGAGCATTTTGAGTATATAACGAATCTGATAGGAATTGAACATGTAGCCTTTGGCCCGGACACGCTTTTCGGAGACCATGTAGAACTTCACAAGATTTTCGCTAGGGAACTTGCAACATCAGCAGTTAGGGAAGCTTTGCCAGAGTTTAAAGAAGTAGAGTATGTCGACGGTTTGGAAAATCCGTCGGAGTTTCACAATATAATTAGGTGGATGATTAAACATGGTTACTCTGATCAAGAAATAGAAAAAGCCGCAGGGGCTAATATAATGCGTATACTGGAGAAAACTTGGCGAAACTGACCCGTCATTAGAGTATATCTGACTTCAGAAATCTAAATAACCTTGCTCATCTAAAAATTAGAAAGCAACAAAATGTGGCCGGGGTGAGGTAACCTCGGTCAAAATGGAGATGTCTCCACTTGAACCCACGCAAACCCTTCTTTTTTCCGGTCCCTGTTCATAGGCGATGTTCCAGATAGTCGGAATCCTTTAGAGAAAAGTCTAGATTGTTTCAGGCAGCGGACTTGGTAATTCTCGCAGTAGTCGCGGTCTCTCCTCCAGAATACTAGACTTTCTGCTTCGGATTCGGCTCTTATAACTTCGAGTGAACTCAATTAGCGACCTTGCTAGTTTTTGGGGATGCTCGACGCGTGCAAGACGAAGCTTAGTTTCGCTAAGAGCATAATCAAAAGCTTCACGGCATATTTTTCGACTGGGTTTCCTTCCGAGAACAATATGTTCGACTATGCATGTTATCATTTCATCGGCAAAGTAATCTTCAAAAAGTGTTGGGTTTCTCCTTCTATAGTCAAAGTAGTAAGTTTGCCACATTATGCAATGTACCAATTCATGAATCAAGGTGCTTTTGACAGTTCTCCACGTGCTCCGTTTCTTCAGGTATATGTTTAGTCTTAAAGGCTCGGTTTCCTTCATGTCGCCTAAGTAGTCTCCATCTTCTCTTCTCCATTTATACAGGTAGACTTCGATTCCCTCTTCGACTGCTTTCTTTGGGAAATGGAGGCCACAATTCCTTTCGATATTTCTCAAAATGTTACTTCCATTCCTTTGCCACTTTCTTGAAAAATTATCTCTCTTTCTTGCCAACCATACACGGCTACTTTTTGGTGTCTTCCTTCGACCAAGCCTGAATACTATTCTAGGGTATTTCTTCTTCAGGATAACCACCTCTATATCACCTAGTATTAACTTGGCTCAAATGGTTTTTGTCTCTATGTGCTTGATAAGTATACATTTTTCTCTGTTATTCAGACTTAGAGAGATTCCAATTGATGATGCCTGTCTGTGCAAAAGAAAAACTCTTATTGAGAACATGATAATTTCTCCTCTGAAGGTTGACTTGCTTGAGTATGTTTGAAGAGATAATTGAGAAAGCACGAATTTTTGATCCAGACTCCAAACAGAAAAAGAAGCTTGATGAGGCATTGGAACTCATAAGAAAATTCAATCAAAGATATCCTTGGCGAAGCAACCCTCAACTAATCAATAACATTACACATGATGACTTGTATAATCCTGGGCATCCAGGATATTTCTTTGATTGGATCGAGCATAAGCTAAAGGGATTTGGGCACCTCTATATTGGACATGCTGGTGTATGGGAGAATGCTGCAAACAACATCAGCCAATTCAAAGGGCTTCTGAAAATCGCGGTTGATGATATTAAACCCTTGCATCAGAAGGTCGATGCTCCATGGGAAAACATCAAGATGTGGGGTGGCGACAAACACATTGCAAAGAAGATAATAAACTGCTTTTACCCTGACATTGATATATATGCCTTTAGGACAGGCGATCTTGAAAAATTCTGTGAAATGTTGGGTATTACAAGAACTACACTGGAAAACGAGAGCAACAGTAGATATGGGGAGGTCTATGATGAATCCACAATTGGCAAGAAATATGAGTTGTTAAACAACTTGCTGCTAAATTTCAAGAACAGTCTTGAAGAGACCCGAAATTGGCATAACGCCTACTTTGCCAAGTTTCTTTACTCGACATTTCGAGAGGAGCTTTCGCCTAGGGCTGCTCAACTGACTAGAGGAATTACTGCATCTTTTGAACCTTTAATTGGAGAGGGATTATTGTACGCGCCGAGGACTGAACAGGAGGTGCTGTATCTTTTTGCAAGGCACCATAGAAAACTAGGCTTTACTTATATCAAGAGAATACAGCAGGGGTTCCCGGATGTGAATGTGCTAAATGATCGAGGAGAGGAGAAGAAAATCGAACTGGAACTGTTCGCTAGTGAATTTGAAACACATAAGCATCCACCTCAAGAATGCGATTTCATAGTTTGCTGGGAAAACGACAAACAAGAACCACCAAAAAACTGGCCTAAAATCATCGCCTTGAAAGACATCATAGTAGTGGGGTAATCGGATATATGTGCACGTGCAGAAGCAAAATGAGAGTTTTTTTAACTTGTTTTACCAGATGGAGGTTATAAAAATGCCTTTTTGGACCCGCAAGAAAAAACCGCATTCTGAGACCATTGAAGCGTTAAGAAGAGTTAGAAAAGAACTTGAAACTGGAACAGCTTCGGTTGAAAGCGACACTTGGCGAATTATGGCTAATGAACATGTTCTGAATTGCATAGCTGATGACATAGAAAATAAACGAATCAGTTCAGAAGATGTTTCATTGTTTCAGCGATACAATGAAATGATGATGAATTGGAAAAAAGACGTGCTGTCAACCCTTGAAGAAGGACAGAAGGATGAAAGCGTAGGTGAATGTTCTGAAACGATTTCTATTAATGCACCTGTGGAGAAGGTTTGGGAGTTTTGGAGAGATATGGACGTGATATCTCAAACTCTGCTTAATGGGTCTGCTGGAAGAATTGACGAAACTCATTTCTGGCTAAAGAGAGTTGACCCGGAAAGAGGAGACATTTGGGTGGAAACATTTGAAGAGATTGAACTCACCAAACCAATCCATATCACTACAAAGAAAACAAAGATTGAAGTCCAAGCAGCTGGAATGGACGCTTCACTTCAGGAGGTCGAGTTAGAAGGCACGTGGGTAGACTACATAGATTTTATAGAGATATCCAAAACCAAAAGTAAACTAATCTTTCGAGCAACTTTTGTACCATCAAAACCTGCGACAGACTACGGAAAAGTTTTCCTAGCAATGTTTACACAAACAGAAATTCATCCCACGATGAAGGAAGAAATTCAGCACCAATTGAAGAAATTCAAAGAATTAATTGAAACTCGATAACTCGTCGTAAAGGTAAACACATATGGGCCTTCATGAGATATCATTTATTATTATTGTAGGGTAGCAGATAAAAATGATTCGGAAACGATGTGGAGTGAACTTAGGAAGAGAACTTCTAAATCAAGCAAAGCAAATATTTGAAGTCCACGATTTCTGGAGAAAAATATCTCCGCTCAATAGGGCGATCAAGAAAGCAGCTAAAGGAGAATGGCAAAAGAAAAGAGTAATCATCACAGAGATTGAGACTGTAAAGGGATTGACATCTTGGCTTCAACGCAACAAAATAACAGCATTTTTCAATCCAGCCGATGAAGAAATTAGAAGAGAAATCGTTTCTCCTTATGCCTGTTTTTTCCTCTTTATATCTGATGAATATGCAAAGAGGCAAGAAATAGAAGATTTTCAAAGAATCATAAAGAAATTGCCAAAACGCCTTGATCTAACAACAGTTAGTCATGATTCTCAACTAAGTCATGACGATGTTTTAAACGCATTTTCGGAGGTCAACGAACTACCATATTGTATAAGGCACATCATGGAAATGAAGGAAAGCACTTTAGTTAATCTAGTAATTTCGCTAATTTTGCTCAAAAATTATATGGAATTTTGCTCTGAAGTAATGTATTGCACTGAAGAAAAAATTGAAAAATGTAAAGGTTGCTTGTCAAAATTCTCATTGACGATGAAAAAAGAGTTTTTCGATCTGGTTAGATTAAATGGTATCTACTATCCTCTTTCCTTGTACATGAGACACCAGTTTCGAGAAAACTATATTTACATTGATATCACTTCCTACGTAAGCGAATTTAAGTGCCCCTTAGAACTCGCCATTTTTCTGCATGACGCATACCAGATGGGCGCAGTAGTCTATCCTGGTTTCGGCATCACGACTGACATCCAAAATAAGCCTGATGCTTATTTACTGGACTATATTTATCCGCTCGAGAAATCGGTTCCTCTTAAGCAGGTCTCAGCTCTAATATTTCTTAGTGCACTTGACAAAACTGGAGACGTCATCCAAGATTTTTTGGAAGACGTCAAAAGTAGAATCAAGAAACTTCCATTGGGAGACGATGTAGAAAAACTTGTCTCAAAGTATGCCTTTAGAATGAATACCTGTTATGGACTGTGGCGTTTCAGTAAAGAGGATGTATCATCGCTTTATGTAGTCTGGAAACTCAAAAAGATGCTCGAGTTTTCCTACCAAAGAACGAAAGTTGATTCATCCAAACTTAATTCTGTGAAAGCCAAAGTACTGTTGGAAAAAATTAACTCGCTTTTGTACGGCTACAAGGATTTTCTTGAATATGATTTAGCCCTCGAATTAGGAATAAATTTGAACTTAGTCAAGGAGTTCTTCAAGAACATTAATGAACTGGCTAAAGATGAGAATGAAGTTGATGCACTCGAACAGCTACTTTTGTTATATCATGACAGCGCGCGCACCAAGTTAAAAGCCATAACAGCACGTTACGCAACAAAGAAAATCGCAGCTTCTCAGATATGGGATGATCTTCTCCCTGTCTTGAAACAAATAGAAAACATGGATTCCAACGAAATATTGGAGGTATTACCATATGTTATTGGACTGTTTGGCTATCCGATCTTTAGTGTTGAAGAGAAAATTGCTTTCCTTCAACTACTCCGAAATAAACACTGTGACCAAATCATAGATGTTATTAATTTTATTAAGAAAGCAGTGATAGATGAAATAGTTATTCGCCCTTCGTTAGCCATTGAAATTGACAAACTCATCAATCAATGGGAAACAGGAAATCCACTAAATTTCTTTAAAAGAAGAATTGAAGAAGAGATTGAACAAGATCAATTTGATTCCAGCCTATTTAGGAAAGCATTTGAGACATTTTGCTCCGTTAACACATTGAAGCTCTTTAAACGTGAACCATCGCGATTTTTTGATTATCAATGCGTATTTGATAAATACATCGGTCTGCAGTTAAAGAAAAGCAGGAATCATTATTTTGACTATTTTCAGCCTATAACCTCTGTTTTTGATGTAGTTAAGAAACTGCAAGAGGAAAACAAAAAAGTGATACTTTTAATCTTTGATGGACTTGGCTTCATTCATTCCTTTTTTGCATGTTTAGAGATAGCTCGCAAAGAATCGAAGCAACTTGCAGAATTCTCAGAGTACTTCGTCAACCTTTTCCAAAAGGGGAATGCTCAAATTTTGTCTTCATGCATCCCAACAGTAACCGGAGTTAACCATATTGCTTTATTTTTTGGAGAGAAGCTCCTCAATGATGATTCATTTCTTATAAGAGCAACCGACGACTCTTTCGTGCCTAATAAGGGTGAGGATAAAGCAAAGATATTCAGCATCCTTCATTTAAACGAACAGAACCGTAAATCAGTAATTTGGAGGCCAAGATTAGAAGAATGCAACCTTCAGAGACCGACCGAGTCGTGGGATAAAGCACTTGGGCAAACCTCAAAAAGAGGTCTTCTTATATCCGCAAATTCAGAAACGACTTTTCTTTCGTATCTATTTAAAGGCAACGCCGCCTTTAAGCAAGTTGGCGCTTATGCGAGTGCAATAGACGAAGCTCTTTCAGACAGAACTCATGACCTCGTTGTTTCCCAAGTTAATTTAATGGACGCTTTTCTGCAAGCTCTCAATACACCCTACCCGCCTGCATTTTTCAATGATGTTGTAAAGGATTATTGGGAGGTATACCTAGACCTTTGGAAAAGTGTTGTTAATCGCATCTCTAATGGTTTCAATAAGCTAAAAAAGGGAACAGTTGTCATCATCACAGCAGATCACGGACTTGCCTTGGGAAGAACAAGCGAATTTAAGGGAATAAATCAGATACTGGGCTCAGTAGAAGGATTTGCATGTTTACCAAAGCATAGAACAGGTGAATTATTTGCTGAAGATGATCGGCTTATCGGTTCTTGCATCCCGGGCCACACATCTAGAAAGTTCATGTCAATCTTTTTATTAAAAAGTGGGCTCTACAAAAAAGAGAAGATTAAAGAAGCTCTAGAGATTTCACAACAGGCTAATGAAATAGTTTTTGAGGAAAAAAAGATAGAAGAAAATAAAAGGAATTTGACAATCAAGCCTGACTTTATTGTTTTTCCAACTGTTGGCATGTTTGCCCGACCAGAAAGGAAAAAATACTATGGAGGGATTCATGGCGGGATATCGATGTGCGAACTATTTATACCCTTAGTGCGATTAGAAAAATAGTGAGGGGTTTATGAAATGAGCGGAGAAGAACACATGAAATTTACCTGGTCATATGAACTTGTTGCGCCAGGCACAATTGCAGTATTAATTGAATCATTACAAAAATCGGTGAAGAAAAAAGATGGCAGGTATGTAGTGCAGCTGGACGATGTTAGAGAGAAATTTAGCAAACTATATGGCTTTACCAAAGACGTTAGTTCCAAGCATTTTAACGAGCCTATTAGGCTCTTAAGAAAAAGTGGGATAATTTGGATAGAAAAAGGGAAACAAACAGCTGATGTGATAAAGGCGGGTGCTGGCACCGAGTTTGGAGTAGATGGGGATATTCTAAATGTCGATGTGACAAGTGACCAGAAGATTTTTGAGTACGTTGCGAAAAGGGCTTACGAGTTTCACATTCCATTCAAATTGTTGATCACTATCATAAATGAATATTCAGTCCCCATCGCTAAAGAAGTCTTAAAGGAAAGATTGAGTGAAGACATGTTAGCTTGTGCGAAAGCGAATCGTCCCGACTATTTTCTAGAGAAAAAGAAAGAAATGGAACAAAGAAGGAAACCAGTTGAAAAATGGAGGTATTCTTTGTCACATTTGAACGCTTTGTTGGCTATTGCGAAAAAGGCTAAATGGATAAGCGAAGAGGCTGGAAAGGTACAGGGAATCTCCAAAAAGGAAGTTAAGATTTCTTATCCAGAGTTTAAGGGAGCGGTTTTTGAAGAGTATAATAAAATTATTGGACGGGATGTTACTCTGTTGATGGTTCCAATTGATGAGCTAAAATCTTCCATTTGTAAAAAATTTCGAATAAATGAAAAGATGTTTGACTATATTATGCGAACACTGATATTACGTAACATGGGCAAAATTAGAGTGTACAGTCAAAAAACAAAGGAAGATGCAATAGGGCTTAGATTACCTGACAATACGCTGATTTATTCAATTACTTTAAAAGGTGAACAGCTGCTATGAAATTAACTTCACCACAGAGAGAAGCTTTTGAAGCTTTAAAGAATAAAATCAAGGATGTAGAGAAATCCTCAAGCAAATGGGGAATAGCCTTCATAGGACCAGACAGTTTTGGTAAAACTGAAGTAATCAAGTTTTTGGTTAAAAATGTGACTAATGAAGAGTTGGAATTTGTGCGTTTAGACCTATTTGCTCCCGTTATTTGCCCCGAACCGCGAGTCAATGTGAATTGGGAAGAGTACATCAAGCAGGTTAAGGATTTATTACCTAACATTAATTTTAGTGAAATTGATGAAATTAATTCCATATTAAACAAAATGAGTAAAATAAATTCCATCTGTAAAGAAAAAGGAAAAAGAGTGTTTATTGTGCTTGATCACCTGGAAATCTGTCGGAATTGGCGGGAGGCAAGATGGCCAATAGAAAATGAAATTGCAGACATTATTGCGGTATGTGATGATGACGCATGGAAGAAAGCGGAGAGAGTAATCACATCCTTTTTCTTCAAAAGAGTTTATTTAAATGAGCTGATTGATTTTAAGAAAGACAAAGAAACGTTTTGCGAAATAGTGGCTGGAAAGTTTGAGCTTCAAGAACGAACGATCCTTGAGTTTTTTGATAAAATAAGTGGTGAATATTCAAAAGGAAGGACATTCAGTTGGAACGATATATTAAAAATGTTAGATGAAATGGAGACATTATGACGATAAAATTAGATAATCCATTTACACCTCAGCCGGAACCCGTCGTAACCTTTTGGACTGCCAAGTCCGGGTCCATGGTAAAATTTAGGGATTTTTTTGAAAATCAATGCATTACCAGAGGTTTTTGGCCATCGCACTCTATAGTCGGTGATGTAGGTTCAGGAAAAACACGTTTAATGAAGTACTTAGCGGAAAAGTTCAAACTTGATACAGATAAAGTCGTATGTTATGTTAGCCTACAAGAAGTTTTTCGCAAATTGGGTGAGAAACCAGCAAAAGAAATGGAAGTAAACTACGTACAAATCTTCCATAATGAAATATATCTTCAATTAGAAAAAATCTATGAAAGCGTCTCAACAAGCGAGAATGCTAATAGTACACAAAAGGAGTTTGCTAGAAAAGTCGTTAATTTGATAAAAGAAACAAAAAGGAAAATAATTGAACCAAGGTTTAAAGAACTTGCGACTCACGATGAGTGGATAAAGGAGATCGATGAAAAACTTAGGAAAACTGGTAAGGATGAAAAGCTAGAAGAACGAAGGCGAGTATTGGAAAGTGCTTCTAGCCGAATTCTAAGAGAGGAAGTATTTACACAAGAAGAATTTTATTCGTTCCTCAACGTTTTTCTAAACAGACTTAGAAAGGAGCTAAACATTGACATTTTTGTTCTTTATGTCGACGAAATGGAAAAGATAATCGAAATGGAACGATATGGAATATTTCTTAAGAGTATTACGCAAACAGAGCTTCGGGAACATTTGGTGCAAGAATTTACGCCCCAGGGGTTAAAAGTGATCGTGGCATGCACGAGCAAAATTTGGGTAAATTTTACCGAGATGTTTCGTCAGGCCTTTAGACCACAGTCAATTCCCAACTTAGAATTTGAAGATCTTAACGAAGCGATAATGGAACATCTTAAGAGATTGAATCAAGAAAAATATAGCCCGTTTAAAGACCAGGATGCAACACGATTTGTAGCACATTATTCTTATCACAACTTCAGGAATTGTATGGCTGTGCTAAACTTTTGTTATGAGGATTATATAAAAAATTCTGAGACAGGCGAGAAAGATTGGATTTGTACTTTGGAGTATGTGATAAGAAACTACTTTGACAAGTCAATAAAAATTGATTTTTATAACTATTGCGTCCAGATGTTGGAAAGGGCACTGCCCAAACGAAAAAGACCGCAACTTGAAAGATGGGTAAAAGCTATTCTTGTTCAATTTGAAGAATTTGATTATGACGCTTTGCGGAAAAAATTCTTACTTGAGGCGGAAGCGTATGAATTTAATATATTCCTAGAAACTATGAGAAGAATTGGCGCCATCGAAGAAATTAGAGAAAATGTATACATCGTAAACAGAGAAAATTTCGCAACATTAGAATTTGAAAGAACCCATTTGGAAAGAAGATTTTTGGAAATCTTTTATAAACTGGCTGGAACTGGCACTGAGGTTGCCCTTGTAGCGTTCCGAAAGCAATTGGAAGAAGAGAAATTTCCAGATAGAACAATTGACAGTGTTATGAGAAGCTTAGGTGACACGCTTCAAATCTACGGTGAAAAAGTTCGACTAACTGCTCCTCGGCCAGAGGTTATAGATAGAATTAAAGAAGTAATTCGTAGCGTAGGAGGGGAACGTCCTACCGTAAAGCTGGAAATGGAAAACAAAAGACTAGCACCTTACATTATAACTGAAGTGTGGGGATGGGAAGCGAAGAAATACGTTGAAGACAATATGTGGACGGTCTCATCTTCTTTTGATCCAATGACCGGAGGTGCTATTGAAAGAAAAATAATGGGTGTCGTGTTGTTTAGGGACTATAGACATTTCAAGCCCTCCGAAGACATGTTGAAGGCAGATGCTCTTCAGCTTAAAAGGGTGCTGCAAAAAAATAAGAAATTACAGTTTGGGCTTATTCTATGCATTTATGGACCTCCTCTACCAGATTTTCTTGGTTTAAAAGCACCAGAGTCTGAAGTAACCAGAGCTAAAATTGATCCTATGCAGTGGAAAAGAATCTTTGCCATTCATGGAGAGGTATTGGGAAGTGAAAATACAGTAGCGAGGGAAGGTTATGATATAATATGGGAAGAGGACAAAATTAAGTTCTCGGATTTACTCTTTCTTTATCCAGTACATGGAGAAGAAAGGTTTCCAGCTGAAAGTAGATTCGAAGGAGAAAAAATAATAGATTACATCCTTGCACTAGACAAAATGCCAAGCTTTTTTGGAAAGGAATTTGATGACATTAAAGCCAAACATCTTGATCTCTCGCTCAACTCATTGAAAAATATCATAGTTAATCCTATGCTCGTCGATCCTTTGTTAAAGTCTGTACTTAATCGAGTATGGGAGATTGATTTACCAATTGGAATGATTAGGGATGAAAAATCCTGGCCCCAGATATTCGAGAAGAAAAAATGGGTTGATAATACTGACTTACTAAATTTACTCGATCAGGTAGCGAAAATTGGAGCTATTAAGTGTGATGATGAAAATAGGAAAATTGCAGCGGGATTAATAACCACCGGTTTCTTTGGATACCATGGAAAACAAATCGACGAGATATATCTAAAAACCGATGTCTCCATGAGCGGGAAAATGGTTCCTAAACAGTTTAAAGAACTCTTTGGTATGGTGGGAGATGAAACGAAAGATGCAAATGATATTTTTCAATCATATTTGGAAAATTGCGAGCCATTCAAAGCGGAAATACTCGAAGAAACGTTACTAAGTTTCAATGTTCAAAAGTTCGCGGCTAAGAAAACCAGAAGCTTAGTAGAAACTGTGGATCTTGCGCTTTTTTTAATTTTTAAGATGTTCCCAGACTCTCTTGTACTCGCGAGAAGGATGGAAGATAATAGATTTACTTACAAGCTACTTAAAGAAATAGTCGACCCTAAAAGTTTCCTTAAAGATATTGAAAAAATAGATAAGACCATTGCATTTCTAACAGACAAGGGTTTCGAGTTAAGGTTAGAAAGCAGTGAGCTAAAGGATTTGCAGAAAATAGCTCAAATAATTGAACGAAGAATGGAGAAGGCTTTGGTGAATGAAGCTAAGCAAATTATGTTGGAAGAGAAAGAGAGCAATTTAACTAAGCAAAAATTGACTGCTCATGCACGGTGTGATGCCTTATCTACCGCAATTATGAAAACTCTAGGAATGATAAAAGAAGCGCTTTGCGCGTACCCTTCACTTAATGAATGGCTGAAGAATCCTTATGGTGAAGAATGGAACGAACAGACGCAAACTATGGAAAAAGAGACTCTCTTACCATTGCCAGATAAAATAAAAGAAAGACTTGAAAAGGTTATTGATGCATGGTTTGAGTCGGAAGGATGCACTAAAGAAGAAAGAGTGAAAATAAAGAAACAATGGGAAATGAACATTTGGTCTAAGATGGAAGATGTTCTGAGCGATGAGGCCAAGAGAGTTTCTAAATGGATAGAAGTAGTTAAGGGACAAATGTCAGTGGTTCCTAATATTTCTTCCACGACAGAAAAACTCTCAAACTTAACGTCTTTGAACTTTGAAGATTATATTAAACTTTTAAAGCCTATAAAGAATCTTGAAAAAGTCACAAAGGCACTTAACATAGCTAGAGGATACGTTGAAGGAGGCGAAGGTATTGTTGACTATGCCAAAAGAGCTGGCATTCAGTACAATGATGCTGTGACCAATGTTTGCCTCGAATTACTTGATATGATCAAAGAGGAAATCGAAAAGCTCGACGAGATTTTCTCAGAGACGAATAAAATAGATGTGTGTAAGAAAAAGACGGAAGAATATCAGAAATTTCTTACAGGAGCGAGAAAGATCTACCATGAGTATCGAGAAATTATGACAAGAAGAGATGCTGGCATACTTGACAAGAGAGAAATAAAGAAAAAATCAGACACTCTTCTTGGAAGTCTAACCATTAATGAATCGTATGGGTGTCTTGTTCTTCATACGGTGAACATGGATGCGAAAAGTGAAATTAAAAGGACACTTCATGAACACCTTGTAAAAACCAAATTTGTAGAATATAAGACGAGCATTGCTGGCATTAAGAAATTCTGTGATGTATATAACGTGGGATTTAAGGAAGATTTCTGGAAGGAAAAAGAAGAACAGTTTTCAAAAAAATATGAGTTATTCGCAGAAAGTTATATTGACGGAGTATGGCAACAATTAGAAATAAAAGTCCCAGGAACACAAATCAAAGATATAACAGCCTTTATGCAACACATCACTAGATTTAACGAAGAAAATGTAAAAAGTATCATTGCAAGCATCCCGAAAGGATTACAAGAGCCTTATAGTACGATTTTGAAAGAAATTAAAGAAGCACATGAAAGAAAAGAAATTTTTGAAACGGTCTTAGCTCTAATATCAAGTGAAAAAATGGGCCGTAAGCTTAAACCTGAGGAGGTTTTAAAATTCCTCAAAGAAGTTGAAAAATTTGGTTTGTTGTGGTGAAAATGACAATCCCATGGGTAGTTGGAAGAGACAGAAGAGAATGTGAGGAAGTAGGAGAATTAGCATCAATTTTCTTGGGAAAATTACTTACTGAAGGTCAAGATTCGATATACTTGGATGTAGACAAAGCGCATGTAATACTAATCTGTGGCAAGAGGGGAACGGGTAAGTCATGGACTTTAGGAAATATTGTGGAGGGAATTGCTGAATCTCCACCTGAGGTTCGCGAGGAAATTGCAACAATAGTAATTGATACGATGGGAATCTTCTGGTCTCTAAAATTTCCAGCGCGAAGAACAGAGCAACAAAAATTGCTTGAAAAGTGGGGCATGGAACCAAAGGCATTTGACGTCAAAGTGTTTGTTCCCAAAGGGCTTAAGGAGCAGCACAAGTTTGAAGTTGAAACTTTCGCTTTCCATCCGTCTGATATTACCCCTGAAGATTGGTGTCTGACCTTCGAAATTGATGAGAATCAGCCAATGGGAATAGCAATAACTAAAGCTGTTAGCAAATTAACCGAACGAACCTCAAAATGGGATATTTTTGATATCATTACAGAAGTTAATTCTGATCCTTATAATGCTGAAAACACAATGAGGGCGATTGAAAATAAATTGCGGGCAGCTGAAAATTGGGGAATCTTTAGTGTAGAAGGATTTAAAGCAGAAGATTTCCTAAAGCCTGGGCAAATTTCAGTCATAGATATTTCTGAGTTAAAACATGGAACAAAGCAATGGAGCATTCGAGCCCTAGTCGCGGGCTTGCTGACCAAGAAGATACTGGACATAAGATTAGAAAGAAGGAAAGCAGAAGAGTTCAAAGAAATAAGTGGAAGTACAAGCGAAGAATCGAACATCGCCTCCAAGGTTTGGATTCTTATCGATGAAGCGCATGAATTTCTGCCATCTGCACATTCGACAGCTGCAAGTTATCCACTTGAAGTCGCAATAAAAGAGGGCAGATATCCTGGCATCAGCATTGTTTTAGCTACTCAAAACCCAGGAAAACTTTCTTCAGAGGCTATCACTCAATCCGATATCCTTGTTTCCCATAGAGTGACAGCAAAACCAGATATTGATGGTCTAAATCAGATACATCATACTTACCTAAAGTCTGATGTAAAAGACAGCCTAAACGAATTGCCCAGAGATCTTAAGGGTGCTGCTTTGCTTTTCGACGACAAAAGAGAATCAATATCCCAAATTGCGATAAGACCCCGAATGAGTTGGCATGCAGGGGCTGAGTCGAGTATTCTCAAGAAGATAGCCATGAGTGGTACATCGGTGATGGATGTTTTACGAAAAATGCGGAAGGAAGAATAATAGGGGTTAGTCGTTCGATGCTAGATCTGCCCCTTCTTTCCAGATAAAACGCTTTTTCCGGTAGTTGAGAGCAACACAACTCATTCTCAAGTACTTGGAACTTGTACATCTTAAGCAGTGAGTGCATTCTCTTTCATTAATGGTTAAGATCTTGTCTTCGATTTTCAAGGCTTCGCAAGCTCCGACACACGCTCCACATGCGACACAGTTAGTTGCTTTCATTAATTGTTTTTCAAATAACCTTGCCATCAATTTGTTTGTGTAAGTCACTCTTAGACTATTACCTATAATTGAGATTTGAATATCGTGTCCTCGTATTATACGAATGTTGTTATTTCCTCTGGATTCTCCGAAGACCTTCATAAATTCCTTGCTTCTGCGTAAGTTCAAATCACCCTTTATCTCATAAAGTAGAGAATTATCGGCTCCGCAGAGTTTCTTCGAATGAAGCAATACTTTCTCATATGGTTCATGTCTGAGTCGCCATTTTCCATTCAGAACCCATTCCTTGTCTTTTCCATTGCTAGAAGCATAACTCAGAAGAAACTCATTCCAATTACCAAGAAGTCTTGGATGAGTGTGCTCCATCATTCTAAATGATGGCATACCTTTGTGAGGACACGCCCAACAACCAATCCTGTCATATCCAAATTCATAAACAGGGTTAAAGGGTATCTTTTTCCATAGAATATATAACCACACATCGAGCGATGTCCAATTCAGAATTGGACAAACAGATTTCTTCCTCGGAATCGCTCGATTTTGCGAAATCCTTTTATAGTTCATTCTCTTCCCGGATTCGAATCTTCTCAATCCTTCAATTGAGAGAATACCTTTAGGGTAATTAGCGTTCAAGTATTTGTTGAAGGGGGCGAATTTTTGGGTTTGACAGCACCAAGGCATCATTGAACTTGGAGGCCCTAGTTCCTTAGCTAAATCAAAAAAATTCTTTTCAGGAAGAATCTCGTTAAGATCGAGTTTCCATTCCCTTGACAATCTATGAATATAATCAACCGTCTCCGGAAAATCCAAAGTCGTGTTCATGTAAACAACAGGGATCTTGTTGTCAACTTTTAGAGCCAACGAGAGAGCGACTACGCTATCTTTGCCCCCGCTCATCGATACGACTGCTGGAAGATCATATTGATCGAATGTATTCTCCAGAAAACTTACAGCTTCAGCTTCTTTTTCTTTAAGCAAATGCTCATTCGCTCTAAGAACCTCCTCTAGGTTTGAACCTACTAAGTCACCAACCACGTATTTGGCGAATGCCTTTGCCTTCCATTCACCTTCAGTGAATGATATTCGAAACGCTTTTTGTCCATCCACCACAACTGATCCACAAGAGATGAAACATTCATCTGAAGGAAGTAAGTCGTCAGAAGTGCTCAGAGATTTATCAATAATTTGATTGTAGAATCTCTTTTCTTCAGAGAAGACAGGTTTCAATCTTGAACTATTTACTGGAATTCTTCTAGTTTCAGACGAGCAGTTCTTACAAGGGCCTTCATTCAAAACAGGAACATTGCAGTTTGGACACCAACTAATTTGAACAAGCCGAGGCGCCTTCTCAGATACCATGCTGGTAAGATTAAAACTCGTAAGATAATAAGAATTGCGTCATAATAAATGAATAATTTTATGGTGCTCACCCCCGAGCGAAACGCAGTAAAATGCCAGGCAAGTTTGGAATAGACACAAATCAATTTAAATTATTGTACAAATTCCTATTGCTTTTGTAAATCATTTTGCCAAAAAAAACCTGGTTTGCTTCATAGAATAATAAAATCAGGCAGATTGTCTTTACCCTAGAGAAGACGCGCTGAGTGTAAGGTGAAATTACACTGTTTATGAGGAAAACAAAGTTAAAGCTTAATCAATGCTGAAGTTGGAATAGTGGAAATGACTTTGATTTTGGCAAGGTCATTACCGCACCAAAAGATTTGGCTAATGACGCTGTCTGTTCTGCGGGCAAATATCCTACCTAAACTCTGTTGTTGCAACGTATAAGGTTTATCCATATACTGGTCTAAGACCCTAAGAGTTAACAGAACCCGTTAACAAAAAACTTAAAAGGGGCGGAATCTTCGTTGAAATGCCGTATATATACATATGTAAAGAATAGGCGTTGAAAAAGTTGCCGTTTGTAAAGACTAAGCATGAGGATATTTTGAGAAGCCAGGACGTTAGGCGTATGCTCGAGTTTGTTGACGCTTTAGCAGTCTCTAAGAGGCCTGTCCTTTACAAGGGCAAGGACAAAGAAGGACGTGAGCATAGTGAGGAGATAACGGTTCATTACGGCATGGTTAAGGCTTTAGTGTGCATACTCTACCTTTTCGGCAAACGCATTTCTGAAGTGTTGGATTTGAAACGCCGAGACTTGTACACTAAGCAGGGATACCTTTACGTGAGGTTCAGGGTCCTCAAGAAGAAAAGCAGAACGGAACTAGCCAAGCAAATAGAGAAGGTTAAGCGCGTAAGCGTCAAGTCCCAGCGAACCTTTGCCATACCGATAATAGACTACGTTAAAGACTTCGCCGAAATGGAAATGCCTCTGTTCCCTGGGCGCAGCTATCCCCACACTCAAATAGTCAAGGTGAAGGACAAGCAGACGAATGAAGTCAAGAAGGAATACCGCTACGAGTTCAAGCGAGAAGGCGTAATGAGCCGGGTTCACGCTTACAAAATACTGAAGGCCCTAGATCATAACGCTTATCCGCACTGGTTCAGGCACAGCCTCGCTACTGAATTAGCGGAGCAAGGCTTTACACCACACGAGCTTAAAGATTGGTTTGATTGGTCCAGATATGAGACGGCTGTTCACTACGTTGAAGGAATGCCGAGTATGACAGAACGAATAAGCAACAGAAAGGTATAGTTTCAACTGTCTGTTTTTTAATGCCCCTTCTATATACAATATACTATATAACTAGTTTCACGTATAGAATTTTGCCCCTTTTGAAGATTTTGTTAAGGAACGAATAGCTTTTAACTAAACTATATTTTAGTTAAAGAACCATGGTATTTGTTTACTAGTAAGTAAAAAGATGAAGTTTCTATTGTTGTTGTATGTTGGTGTGTATACATACATCTTCATACAGACTACGTTGTTGTTAGTTGGTGTGTAAGTAAGTAACTTTTCCTCTTTAGTGCAAAAATGCCCAGTCAAGGTGCCCCATTCTGCTAAAGAATTAATAATAGTTGACGGAAAGAAGAAGGAAGATGAATGAGCCATGAATGAAGTCAGGAAGTGTCCTAAGTGTGATGGAGAAATGGAGCAGGGTTGCATACGGCCTGGAGGTTATATGCCTGTCAGATTCTCCGATTCTGAAAGCTTCTGGTTTCGAGGGCGACAGAGAAAGATCTATGCTTTCTCATGCAAAGTCTGTGGGTACACGGAGCTTTACACAGAGAAATCAGAAAAGAAGGATTAGGCATGAGCAAGATTAGGAGAATTGGAGATTCTGTTGATCTAACCATTATCGGCCTTTCAGAAGAGCTGATTCATGAATTTAGCGTGTACGTTGTTCAGCCTCATTATCCAGGCGGGATAGCTGCAGCCATTAAGGATTTGATGCATAAAGCAGTAGAAGAGCAGAAAAAAAGGAAGGTGCTGAGTCATGAGTGAAAGCACAAACTTGGAGAAATTCAAACCCACATTTGAAAACGGTGGCTTTTGGGAGTATTACTTGGATTTGGAGCGTCAGTTCCAGAATTTTCTGGAATATGTTCCCTACTTGAAAGGAAATGAGGACACTTACTCCTTCAAACTTCTTAGTCTAATTCTAAGTATCGGAGGGTATATTGACTCTGCTTTTAAAGAAATGGCACGCTTTCCGGAGTTCTTGGGAAACGAAAAGTGTGAGGAGATTCTCAGACGCGCTCAAGAACGAAAAGGCATAATTGAGTCAGGCGTGGAGGCTTTTGACAACCTATATGGTATATCTACCAGTATAGTTACTTTCAAGTTCATACCTGATAGAGAAGTCGTTAAACCTTTCGAATGTGAAAATACAGCTCCTAATTGGTGGGATTTCTACAACGAATTAAAACATGACGTTGGTATTAATCTTCAGAAAGCAAATCTCAAGAACGCCCGAGATGCTTTAGCTGGGGCTTTTTTGCTGAATGCTCTTCACAAGCCAGGTGCCCTAAGGCTGTTTGATTATGGTTTGATGAAAGACAAGTATATCCATAGGGAACTCATGCCTGAAGGCACTAATCGCGAAACTTTTGAGTATATGCTTAATCATAGACGAAAATACGGAATTATCATAGAAACTCCAGTTTTTATGTATGATTACGAGCGATAGGAGAAATAATCCATGAGCAAACAACAGCCAAAGTTTTCGATTTTCGAGTAGGTTATTTTCGGAAAAGCGTTAAATTCCCTTCATAAACTTGGTTAAAGAACCATTCTAAATATACGAAGTTTTTTGAGTTAAAAGTTGTCAAGTCTTTTCCATGAAACGCAAAACCAAACGCAACCATTCACTATTCAAATTTATGTCTAAAGCCCGCCCAACCCTGCAGCAATCTCGCTTGTGTCTAACCCATAGCGGTTTGCGTATTCTTTTATTAAGTTCCATTTAGTAGTTTCATAAGTCGGATCATCCATATCAAGCATACTCAGTTCTTTTTGGACATCCACTTGGCATCGAAGAATCAGGCTTTCTCTTTTTCTTTCCCTCTTATGTTCTGCTCTCTTTTCTAACAAATTAGACAAGAATCCTAATTTAGAAGGCTTTTCACTTGAAGGCTTCTTTTCAATTGGTTTAGAATTAACCGTTCCATACCAAATATCTTCATGGAGTATTAAACCCTTAGCTTTGAGAAGATTGAGTTTTTGAGTGACCGCTACACCAAAAACTTTCTTATCTTTGTAATTGTACGGGTAAGAAGACCATAAGCTATCGCAGATTTCGTGATGTCTAAGTCTATCTGGTTCATGCTTCTCTAAGAGTGAAAGGACATCTCTGCTCAAATTGTCTAACTTTTCCGTCAAATTCTTTCACTAATTAGTTACTAATTAGTTGCCTGTACTTATAGACGTTGCACACATGGGTTCAACCGATAAGTATGATACCCGAGTACAAAGAAAGAATTGGTCTTAGACTTTCAATAAGGGAAAGACAAGAGATCGAGCAGCTAATCAAAGATGGCAAATTCAAAAACATAAGTCAAGTAATCCGTGAAGCTCTCAAAGAATTTCTCCAGAAGGAAAGTGGTCAATCTGGTTAGAAATGATGGAGCCGATGCGAAAAGAGAACGTCTTGAGTCCATTGCTTCTTATCTCCATGCAGAGTTTTACAGAATGAAAAATCAGGGGCAAGCGCGAGAAGTGCCATTGAATAAGGCAATTTCCAAAATCGAGTATAAACTAGGATTGAGCAAGAAACGAATCATGGAATATCTAAGGGTCATCGAGGACGATGGCCAAATCAAGATTGACGGCGACATGGTGAAGCCTAGTGTGTGAATGTGTGTTAGTTAGTGTGTGTAGCAGTCGTGTGCGCCGAGCCGATGAATTAGCCCAAGACTCGTTTCCACTGTCTGAAGCGTGTGAATGTGTGTGTTGTTGTGAGTGAGTGTGATGTGGTGAGCGTTGGTGAGCCTAGAAGGTAGAAGAGAAGAGAACGAAACAAACACACTCACTCCCAACGCACACATATCACTCTCTCACTCACATTCAACAACACACATACACGCTAGGAGCTGTCCTGAGTGTGGTTCAAAGAGCCTTTACAAAGACGGCTTACGCTGCTTAAATAATGGCGATTCTGTTCAGAGATGGTTATGTCGAAACTGTGGATGCCGCTTCTCTCAGCCTAACATAAAGCTCAACGTCACTGGCAAGCTTGCCAAAACTTTTGACTCTGGATCGGATTTGCTGGATAGACATATCGCTAATCGGGATTTCGCTTTTCAAGAAAGCCTTGACGACTCGCCTCTCTCTGGGGGTGAAAATGTAGCTTCGCATAGAGTTACTACTGTAGGAAAAGGCTTAAATGCTTTTCCTTCCTATAATAGTAAACGCCGAGTATGCGTCTTAGACAAAGAGGCGAAAAACTTGGCCATAAGCGCAACCCAAAATGAAAGGCCGAGTGTGGGCGGCACAGAGCAGCTTAAAGCAGACATCAAAGGCAAAATCGTTGAATACTGCTTCCATATGCAGAAGCAAGGCTATAAAGAAGCTACGATTCGACTTAACAGAACCGCTTTAAAAGTCCTATCCGAAAGAGGATCAGAACTACTTAATCCGGAATCAGTTAAAGAAGTCATAGCACAGCAGAAACAATGGAGTGAAAACAGAAAACGCAACGTGATAAACGCTTACAACCTATTCGCTAAGTTAAACGGCTTACAATGGGATAAACCGAAATGCAATGTAACCCAAAAGTTTCCTTTCATACCATCTGAAGCAGAGTTAGACGCTTTAATATCAGGGACAGGCAAAAAACTTGCTACTTTCCTTCAGCTACTAAAAGAAACAGCTATGAGACGTGGTGAAGCTAAAAGGCTTGAATGGATTAACATAGACTTTGAAAAGAACATCATAACCTTAAACAATCCAGAGAAAGGTTCAAACCCGAGAATGTGGAAGGTAAGCCAAAAATTAACAGCAATGTTGAACGCTTTACCGAGAGACAGCCCAAAAGTGTTTGGAGACGGCCCGATAAACTCAATGAAAACAACATTCTCAAAGGCAAGGAAGCGTTTAGCTGCAAAACTTCAAAATTCAAGACTGTTAAGGATAAACTTTCATACTTTCAGACATTGGAAGGCTACAATGCTTTATCATCAAACAAAAGACCCTTACTATGTTAAGCAATTCCTGGGCCATAAAGAGCTGAGAAACACAGAAATATACATCAACATTGAACGCACACTATTTGAATCTGGAAGCGATGAATTCACAGTTAAAGTAGCTGAGAAGCCTGAAGAGGTTAAAGCATTGCTTGAAGTCGGATTCGAGTATATATGTCAAAAAGAAGGCTTAATATTTCTGAGGAAACGTAAATGAGCAAGGCTATCATAAAAAGTAGCCCAAGTCAGCAGAATAGTGGCCGGGGTGAGGTAGCCTGGTAGCCTATAGGCCTGTGGAGCCTAGCGCCCGGGTTCAAATCCCGGCCCCGGCCCTCCACAAGTCTTGGCGCTTGGCTAATTAGGCCGGCTTCCTGTTTCGAGTCGCATAGGCGACCTATCGCCTCGATCAGGCTGTTTTCCGCGACCTTTGAGACGTTCAACCCGATTTGACGAGCGGCCTTCAAGACTTCCCTGTCGATGTACAGGCAGGTGGACACCTTGTTGCTCATGATGCCACATTCCTCTACATGGCACCATGCGTGCAGGGCTATTTATTGCCCCCTAAGAGAAAAGCCAGAGCGGTCTACCGAGTAAAGATGTATAAGCAATGACCTATGCATGCTTGAAAGTGCGCGATCCATAAACTAGAATTGCTATGCCTCCCAGCATCGTCAACAAGCCTATTTTATCAAAAAGGTTCAGCATAGGTTCATAGGGTGACCGCCAATTCGGACGTATTTGCTTGTTGTTAAGGGTCTCCAGATTCTCAAAATAGAAACTGTATATCCCAGTTTCTTGAGCTGTGAAACCGCAGTCGTACTGGCTCTTCACGATCCCGGCGTCGTGAATGGTGGCTCCGGAAGGATTCTTGATGTAGAACTTTACCTCTTCGTTTCCACCGCTGACCGTGAAACCACCTTCAGTTCGGTCACCTTTTTCAAGGTACCCGCTTGATAATATGAGCGTGGCTCCTCCTTCTACATCATAATCTCCCTCCCCAATGTTCCCCTTCATCCAAAAAAAGGTCACAAAAAAGCCCATAAGAAGGATACTTATTCCAGCAGATATCAGCACCAAGCTTATCTTTTTATTCATGGCTTTTATTCCCAAGCCATGTTTGGAAAGCGGAACCATTAATATAATCTTGTTGCCCCCTATCGAATCAGACCGACCACGCACATGCACCTTCCCTAAGCGACACCTGGCTTTCCGCCTAGCTCCCAGCGACGCGAGCGGGGCCGCCCGCCAAGACCACGCCAAATCAACCTTCGCATAGACGTGCGCCAAGCGAATTTTCCCCGCCCGGATGGGCTAAGGTTTTGTGCTTAGATATAGGCTTACTATGGTTTTGTTTTCTGTCTTTTTGTATTGTTTTCCACGTCAGATGTCGTCCCTTTTCCATGTGAAATTCTCTGTTAATCCACTTCCATTCATGGTTTATTCTCTCGTCTCAAAACATTATTTTATAATCAGCGTAATTAGCAAAATCAGCAGGAAAAAGAGATTTGCTATTGAAGCAACGGTAATGTAACGTAAATGTTCTTCTATTTTTGAAACTCTTCTTACTAGTCCTTCTTCAAATGTTTTCTCCTTTTCTTCTTCACTCATGTTTCAACACCTCCCTTCTGCCCTCGCTGATACTTCCTATAATATCCCTTTATACCGAGCCAGAAAGTACCCACTGTAAAGCCAACCAATCCAACGATGACGTACGAGACAAAGAACGTGCTATATATCAGCATCTGGAAATTGAACGTCGCTGTATACCATATAGAAATGACAATGTAAAAAAGCGCAAATCCCAACAAACCGATTACCCTCTTGGGCATCAAACTCCACATAAACCCCACTCCGAAGGCCGCTGCTCCGTGAACTAGCATTCCTAGGATAACTATTTCATATCCAACACTCAAGGCTCATTCCTACCTTTCTCCATCGTTTCCTTGTAAAGTTTAATGAAACTGTTCTCTATTTATGTTTAATTATGCGTGTCATTTAGGCGTTGCTAATTTTTGCGCCAGTCCAACAAGGTATCATGAACGCGAATTTTGAACTATAGGTGAACAGAGTTAGAGAAAATGAGTAATAGCTGTACTTCACTAGGCGTTTCTGCAGTGCCCAGTCCTAGTGACTTTAATTTTGCTGTTGCTTAGATAGTTTGTGCTTCTTTTTGCTTGCTAGCGAATGTCAAACTCTCAGCAGTTTGCTCGTAGGTTTCCATCTGTCTTAAAAGCCATTCTTCAAGCTCTTTGCATTCAAACGGATTACAACGCAAATGACTTTCTTTCATAGGATCCCAGAATAGACATCTGAAGCAAGGAATTTCCACTAGAATGTCCAAGTATGTTTTCATGTTGCATCTTAATTCGAATGGGGTTGGCGGTTTGACTTATAGTTTATGAAGCATCGAGTACGATAAAGACTAATGATTGACGTTTCTGATTCTCATTTTTGCTTTTTGAAGTTCTCTGACACTTCAGGTGCCTCGTCGTAGATTCCTTTATGGCCTTCTCTGTTTCCTCATTGAAGAAACCAACATGTCTTTGTCTTATTTCTCCAGTATGACAGTTAGGCAAATCCATTCTTTTGCTGAAATCGACATTACTAAACTTTAACGATAAAACCTGAAGTTTCCTCAATCCGCTTGTAGCATACATGAGAATTGCGCGGGCTTTTTATTTACAAACGGCGCTAGGTAGAGCAGTGCAGCAACAAACTAATAGGTTGAAGCTTGCCTTTACTATCTCTTGAATGGAGCCGTCAATCTATGCAGAGGAAAAGGCTTGTTTTTCCATTTTCCGCCATAGTTGGATTGGACAAGCTGAAACTAGCCATTTTGATAAATGCGATCAATCCGAAAATCGGTGGTCTACTGATAAAAGGAGCTAAAGGCTCGGGAAAAAGTACAATTGTGCGAGCTTTGACAGATGTTCTTCCCAAGATAGCGGTTGTCAAAGGCTGCCCTTTCAAATGCAGTCCGTACGACCCTTCAAACATGTGTCCGAAATGCAGCGAAAAACACAGGAGCGGAAAAAACCTGCCTATGGAAGAAAGAGAAATGCTAGTTGTTGACTTGCCTTTAGGCTCTACAGAAGACAGAGTCGTCGGGAGTCTAGATGTAGAAAAGGCAATAAGATATGGGATAGAAGCCCTAGAACCTGGCATTTTGGCTGAGGCAAACCAAAACATTCTGTACGTAGACGAGGTAAACCTGTTGCCAGACCACATAGCGGACGATTTGCTAGACGCGGCAGCCACGGGATGGAACATAGTTGAAAGAGAGGGAATATCTGTAAGTCACCCCTCCCGCTTCATATTTATTGGAACGATGAACCCAGAAGAAGGAGAACTGAGACCACAACTCCTTGACCGCTTTTCACTATCTGTCACAGTTGAAAGAATAGCATCCGTCGAAAGCAGAATGGAAATAGTCAAAAGAAATATGGAGTTTGAGGCTGACCCTAAGAAATTTTATGTAAAATACAAGCCTTTCCAAGAAGAACTGAGAAAAAGAATAATGCAAGCGAGAGAAGCACTAGAAAAGATTGCTGTTCCAGAAAATCTTCTCGAAAGCATCTGCAAAACATGCTTAGACCTTAAAGTTGATGGCTTGCGTCCAGACATAATAATCGCAAAGGCAGCCGCAACGCTAGCAGCATTCGAAAACAGAGCAGAGGTAAGCACTAACGATGTTCTAGTTGCCGCGGAACTCGCCCTTAGCCACAGGACAAGAGAAGGCGGCTTTCTAGAACCAGCAACCCCAGAAGAAATTAAAGAAGTATTCACTACAACAGCAAAAAAGCTCAGGTACATCGAAAAAACCGGGGAAACAACTGAAGAAAAGGTGAAAGAAAAGAAAACGCTTAAAGGAAAAGCGCTCTTCTGGATCAAAAAAGACGCCACAAAAAAAGAAGAGGAAAACGTAACAAAAGAGAGCAAGATAAATAAGATAAGGGCGAAATGGTTTGAAAGTCTTTTTCGTTTCACCCGTCTCATGGGCGGCATCTTCTTCGGATTTGGCAAAAGATTAAGGAAAAACCCGAAAAAAGCACCTGTAACCGATGGGGTGCAAATAGGCTCTGACAAGTTACGGGGAGACACATACAAAGAAACCATTGAAAAGAAAAAAGGTGACATAAAAGCAATTCCATCAGTTAGGAGCGCCGCCGGACAGCCAAAAGTCTCTGAAGGCCTCTCAATAATCGGCAGCTTGAGAAAAAAAATTGTTTCTCCATCAAAGTTTTTTCTAAAAATGGGAAAAATCAAGGCGAAAGGTCAGCGTGCCTATGCGGGAAGACGCGCCCAAACGTTGACAACACTACATAAGGGCAAACCCTACAGATGGAAAGTCCCTCACGGAAAACCAGTCGACATTCACTTACCAGCGTCCATCCGGGAAGCTGCCAGAAAGCAGAAAGTCCGCGAAAAACCCTCAGACATAGCGTTAGCGATACAAATCCAGGACATACGTGAACAACTAAGATTGTACAAAGCGCCCCTAACAATGGTTTTTGTAGTTGATTTGAGCGGCTCAATGCTTCTAAACGTGGACGCGGTGAGAGAAGCGCTGTTGAAACTTCATGAAGACGCCTACAGATTTAGAGATCGCATAGGAATAGTTGCACTAAAAGACACTGGGGCCATCGTCGTCCAACATCCAATAACCAATCTAAGAGTAGTGGCCAAAAAACTGACAGACTTGCGCGTTAGTGGATTCACCCCCCTCGCTGCTGGAATGCTGAAAGCTTGGGAAGTCCTGAAAGAAGCCAAAAGAAGAGATCCTTCAACTGTCCCCGTCATGGTAATAATAACCGATGGTAGCGCAAATGTCCCACTCAAAAGAAGCCTTGAAACCGGTGAGGTTCGGCAAATAGAGGAAATTCGCATAATCGTTAGAGAATACGAGGACGTAGCCATCAAAGATGTCGTGTCTGTCTCAAGGTTGGTTAAGCGCGAGGGAATTCACACAATGGTCGTAAACACAAACCCTCACATGTACGGCAGAGAAACATACGGCTTTGTAGTGACCAAAAGAGTAGCATCAATTACCAACGGAAGCCATCACGCCATTGGCACGTTAACCACAGAAGAATACATGATTCAAGACATGATTGAAGCAATAAAAGAAGACCAAAAGCGGATAGTTTCCAAACAATTTTCAAGACATGATTAGACTCAACTATTTTGCTCTGATGGATGCAAAATAACATGCAGAAAGACAAGAGAAGCGGAAAAATCGCTCTAGTGGCCCACTGCATTCTAAATCAAAACTCCCGCGTTTCAGGATTAGCAGAAAGGTCAGGCACAACAGCTGAAATTGTGGAATTTTTGATGCACAAAGACGTGGGCATTATTCAAATGCCTTGTCCTGAACTGATGTATGCAGGCATATTGCGCGAAACTCGGACAAAGCATGAATATGACAATGCGAAGTTTAGAAGCCATTGCAGAAAAATCGCCGAAGAAATTCTTCAGCAAATCCGCGAATATTCAAAAGGCGGCATAAAAGCAAAAGTAGTCATAGGTGTTGACGGAAGCCCCAGTTGCGGCGTAGCTGATTCAGGGATCCTCATGACAGAGCTATGTTCTAAGCTCGTAGAGAATGAGATAACTGTCCCATTTCATGGAATACGATACAAGCGTCTAGCAGAAGATTTAGTTGAGCTAGAAAGTCTGATTGGGAATTAGATAGGTGGCTTAACATGCTTTTTAGCGTCATCGTTTGCTCGCATCCATTTTTGAAATTCTTTTAAGGGCGGATTTTCGGCGAAACACTTCTTCCTCATAGATTCTAGAAAATTGTTTTCTTTTTCGAGATATTCCGCTGCTGTTAAGACTTTGTGACCAGTTTCATTTGCTTTGTCAAGAACACTTTTCGCTTTTTCTTTCCAGCTTTCTTCTCTTAAAATGTGATGTTCCAGTAAGGTGCATGGTGCAACTTTGACGACTTCTTCTAAGCCTTTTAGCGCAGCTTGGATTTGTTGTTCATCAACTCTGAACCCTGCCAAGTACAATGGCGGTCCACCAATCATTATCAGTTTGGGCTTTTCTCTTTTGATTATTCCGAGCGTGTGTTGTGACATCGGGCCTTGTACATCTGGAGCGAACATGAATTTCTCATCTTCAAATTTTATGGTTGCCATTAAAACCCATCCGAGGAACGAGTTTTCTGATCCATGAAAAACTGGCTCTGAGAATTTGACTTCTGTTTCGCCAAAGATGAAGGTTTTGCCATCTGCAATCTCGAGCTTTTTGGCGTGTTTCCCACCAGTTTTCTGGAAGACCCATCCTCTACGTCTTTGGCTGTAGTTGATGTTCTCTTTTGGGTTTTTGATTAAAACTGTCTTTTCTTGGTAGATTTGTCTTGCTGTTTCGTCTCTTGCTGTCCAGTTGCACAGCCAATCTTCATACGAGGGCGTGTGATGGTCGAAATGGTAATGGCTTATGGTTGTGACTTCTGTCTTTTCTGCGGCTTCTGCTATTTTTCTGCGGCACTCGTCTATCGCTTTGAATTCCATTGGATGAGGAGGCAGGCCGAAGCGGTTTGGGCAGAGCGAAACTCCTGCGTCTAGAAGTAGTTTTGTGTCTGGGGATTCGACGTATGTGCACATTGATCTGACGCCGAGGCTTTCAGCAGCCAGTGGGACAATTTTGATGTGTTTTGGCATTGTGTTTAGCACGCGATTGTATGTTTCCATTATCTTTTTATTTAAGTCGATGGTTTAGGTTTACAATGGTGGGCGATGACGACTCTGGCCCCTATGAAGCTAGAATGATTGGGATCTTGAGTGCGAAAGAGCCCGCCTACTATTCTTCTGGTGGTTTCTCCCAGATTTCGAGCATTTTCTTTTTGAGCTCTCTTCGCTTTCTGTGTAAGAATCTGTAGACTGTGCTGTGTAAGCTTCCTTTAACAAGCATTTGTATCGCTTCTCTGGCAGCCTTAGCCTCCTCAACATTTCCAATAATGCTCACAGTGTGCCCATAAACAGCCACGTTCGTGTCTGTCAGCTCCTCAATCAGTCTGCGGGTCTTGCCGTTCATCCCAATAATTCGCCCTTTAATACGCCTTAGGTCAGATTCAGATCGTCCAAATATGGTTCGCAAATCGATAACGTCAAGCATGGCGTCTTCATCACGGATTAATTTAAAAGCGTGTTCTGGAGAAAAACCTCTTCCAACGGCTGTAACAATGTCCCTTGCTTTAAACAACAATGTTGGGTCTTCAGCTTTCTGTGTAAGCATAACTGTGACGCCGCCTGTTTCACTTTCTATTTGAAGCTCAACCGACAGTTTGTCTTCAATGCTTTTCTTAACCTTTCCGTCAGCCCCTATTAGCACGCCGACGCGCTCTTTAGGAATCCTCAGAAATGAGCTAGGCTTTGCCATGACCTGTAACCATCCTATACGATTCCTCATTTGAAAGAACCTTAACACCTAACCTACTAAAAAACTTGTTCAAATTACTCAAATCTCTGTGCAAAAGAAAGTCCGCCATAGGATGCGAAAGCAGAACAGCCTGCGACATATCGAACAACACTGGACGACCCCTCCAAATCATAATATTATACTCGCTCAAATCTCCATGAACAAGCTCTGCTTTGCAGTAAAGCCTCTTCAAATAATCCATGAGAATCTCGTAGATTCTTCCCGGATTTTTTGGGCGCAACTCCTTCATAGAAGGAGCACCTACACCATTCTTCCCCACAAACTCCATTATGAGCACATTATTTTTCACAGTAACAGGCTTCGGCACTCTCACTTTGGCAGACCTTGCTAATTCCAAATTCTTGAATTCCTTCAAAGCCCAAGCAAAAATCAGCGAACGTGTATCACGTCTAACGCCTTTAAACCTTCGGTCCCCTTCAATGTACTTAAGTAAGCCCTTACGAAATTCTGCTGAAACGGTCAAGTAAATCTTGATCGCTAACTCCTCTCCCTTCTCGTTTTTTGCCCAGTAGACTCGCGATTCTTTTCCAGCCTTGACGACACCGTGAATTTCGCTTATTGTGCCCTTGTTCAAAAACTCGTAAATCAACATAAGAGTTGAGCGGTCAAAAACCTCTTCTAAAGCCTCGTACTCTTCGCTTCGCTTTTCCTTCATCAACCGCTCGGTTTCATACTTCTTCTCCTTTTTGTGAAGTTTCTTGTCAACACGACTCCGAAAAGACAAACTTCATTCTCCAGTCATAATCATACAAGAACTAAATCGTTAAGGGCCCTTTTTTGCGGAGCAGATCCGCTTGTGCCCTAGTATAACGCCAAATCACGTCCCTACGCTTGTCAGATTGAAAATCCCATGGAGAAACTAGAACGACATCTCCCAGGCGTATCCAAACTCTACGCTTCATTTTGCCGCGGATCCGGCACAAACGTTCATTTCCATCTCGACACTTGACCAGAACACGATTAAAGCCAAGCAGTTTAATGGCTACGCCTAAAATGTCATTTCCAGATGGGCGTGTCATCTCACTCAATTCCCCTTCACTTAGGACTTTCTTCTCACCCAATTGAGCACCTCAGATACGTCTTTATGAGAGACTATACATCTTCTTTAAAAGTATAGTTATTTAGATGCGTATTTAAGCTTCAGATTTTCAATATTTGCGCGTGCGGTACGCCTTCTATGTTTAGCACGGCCTCCGGATGTACGTACCCCTTTTCCATGGCTGTCTTCACCACGTTTTTGCCGACCATATTGACTATCGTAGAATTCTCAATCATGGCCACTGCTTCTTCAATATTTACCCTAGCGCCTTTGTAGAATTCTTCTTTGACGCAAAAAACTATTTTTCCTTCTCGCAGAGTTTTTCCAAGTATTTCAGCATCGCATATGGCCAAAAGAACATTATTGCCTATTTTCCTAAGGTTCACGTAGACTTCCAATGTCTTGACACTCTTATAGCTGTCTAACAGAGGATTTTGCTCCACACGCTTCGCATATCATAAAAGATAGGCGTTTCTCCTTTACAATGTTTGTGTCTGGGCGCTTGCAGACCGGACATACGACAAAGCGCTCCACGTATCTCTGGATGAGCCTTTCAAGAGTATCTTGTCTGAATTTCCCTTGGAAAATGACCCTTGAACCCTGCGTGGTTGCCGCCGTCGCCAATTCCCCTGTCAGAAACTTCAATAAATGTTGGGGATTACGATTTAACGTGTCAGCGATTTCTCTAAAATTGTGAATCAGCGTGCGCATACCTATTGTTGAATGCTGCAGCCTAGGAACTTCTAAACGCTCATGTTTCGCAACAATGTCTGGGATTTGGGAACGCGCCCTCTTTAACAACTCTTCGTATTCATATTTCATCCGAGACTTCTCCAAAGAGACAAGAATCATTAAACTATTTAAAACTTATAACGACATCTAATAGGAAAAAGAAATTGAGACAGAGGAAACTTCATGGGTTACATTTACCTTTATACTGGGACAGGAGCGGGAAAAACCACTAATGCCTTAGGTTTGGCACTACGTTCTGTTGGACACAAGCGCCATGTAATCATAATCCAATTCTTGAAATGGTGGAAAAATACGGGCGAATACAAGATTCGGAAAATGCTTGCACCATATTATGAGATTCACCAGTTTGGTCGTAAAGGTTGGCACGGACTGAGCGACTTAACTGAAAGCGATAGAAAACTAGCTCGCAATGCCCTGAAATTTGCCAAAAAAGTCGTCAATGAAAAGAAACCTAATCTGCTAGTTTTGGATGAAATCAACCTAGCTTTACACTGCAAGCTCCTAGATGTGAAAGACGTTCTAAAGTTTTTGGACGAAATTCCAAACAAAACAGACGTGGTTTTGACAGGAAGATTCGCCCCAAAAGAACTCATGAACAGAGCGGAATTTGTAAATGAAATTGTGGGCATCAAGTATCCGAGACAGATGATCACAACAAAAGGAATACAATACTAAACTAGAGGAGAAGAAAAGAGGAAACATAATGCCGGAGCCGCAGAAAGCCGAGGGAATCGAAGAATCAACCAAGAGACTCTCTATGCTAAAGGAACAAAAGAACAAGATAAACAGAGAAGCAGAGGAGTGGGCAGGAAAAAGAAACAAACTCGATGAGCAATTCAAGAGCTTGCGCGCTGAAATATTTGAACTTAAAAATAAACGGGACAAATTAAACGACGAAGTCAAAGAGCTAAAACAACTGCGGGAAAAAGCAAAAACAGAAATTCACGGAAAAATTGAAGAGATAAAGAATTTACATTTAGAAGTCGACGCTTTAATCAAGAAAAAACCCTCAAGGAGCCTTCAATCTCTACAAAAAGAAGTCGAAGATATTGATTGGAAAATTCAAACCATACCTCAAAGTCTGGAAGAAGAAAAGGAACTTGTCGAACGGGTCAGACAGCTGGAGACACAATTAAACATCCATAAAAAACTCGAGCAACTGAAAAAGAAAATTCGTGATTTGCGGGCTGAAATCAAAGCAGTTGAAGCGCAAGCTAAACTTTGCCACGAAAAAATAATACAGACTGAAAAAATGAGTCAGGGAATTCATGAAAAAATGTTGGCTAAAGTTGATGAATCAAAAAGGCTCAAGGTGGAGGCTGACGACTTTCACAAACTTTTTCTGCAAACAAAAGAAAAGGCGAAGCCTCTTCAAGAAGAAATGATAGAGATTTCAAACAGAGTGAAGCGATTAAAAGATGAAATAGTGAAAGAAGAAGAAAGAGAAAAGAGGAAAAGCCAAGAAGCTCTTCGTGAAAAGCTTGAGAAACAAGCGCGGGAAAAATTGAAACGCGGCGAAAAACTAACGTGGGAAGAGTTCCAACTCCTTGCGGAAAAGGGAATAACAACACAAGATTAAAGTGAATCCTAAATATATAAAATTGGAGAACACATGGCAAGATGGCTAAAGAAGAAATGACAGAGAAGGAACAAAAGAGAATTCTTATTTTATGTGTGGATAGAGATGGAGATTTAGGATCCAAAACTGGAGTCAAAACTCCTCTGGTCGGAAGGAAAGAAAATCTTGCTGCTGCAGTAGACTTGGCTTTAAAAGATCCAGAGGAACCAGACGCAAACGCTATGTTTGAAGCAATTCGTCTCCACGACCGCCTGCAAGATGAAAAGAAACCTGAAGAAGTTTTTGAAATAGCAACGATATCTGGCAATGAGCTGGGTGGAGTCGGGGCAGACAGGAAAATAGTAGTCGAACTTGGCGAATTGCTCAATTCCTTTTCTGCAAACGAGGTCATTCTTGTCACTGACGGTTATTCTGACGAAGCTGTTCTGCCACTTGTAGAGTCAAGAGTACCGGTGTCATCGGTTAGAAGAATAGTTATTAAGCACAGTGAGTCGATCGAGGAGACAGCTGCTCTGTTTAGGCGCTACCTCAGAATGATCATAGAAAATCCTAGGTATTCTCGTATAGCACTGGGCTTGCCGGGCTTGCTCTTTCTAATTTTAAGTATTTTTACAATTTTCAATCTACTTGATATTTTTTGGATAGCCTTCATTTTTGTCTTAGGCACATTCATGCTTGGAAAGGGCTTTGGCATTGACAGATTAGCCAAAAACTTCTACCAATGGATTAAGGAGTACTCTCCGCCGCCCATTCGAGTGCAGACTACAAATTTTGCAGCAGTTGCAGGAGTCCTATGTATTGGCATTGGAGCCTATTTGGGATTGACGACAGTTGCACTGAATATTACGATGCCACAAGATTTGGCTGGCTTCCTTGGTATTTTGCCGCAAGCTATCGGCTTTTTCATCAAAGACTCAAATACCCTTATAGTCTTAGGCATATGTGTAATGCTTCTAGGCAGGGCAATACGCTGGTATCTTGAACGCGATGTCAGAGTGTTGCGTAACGCTGCCTTGATAGTTTCAACCGCATGGTCTAGACAAATTATCGATGCAACCTCCGACGTGCTGATCAGACCTGAATTGGGCTACGAGAAACTCATTTTCTCCATAGTCGTTGGTATCTTGATAGGCATAGCTTCAATCTTGGTAATACTTGTCCTTCATAGGTCGGCCAGAGGATTCTTTGAAGAGACAAAAGAGCAGGTTGAAGAATTTGGAGAAGACTAGAATTGCAGTTATCGGTGGAACAGGCTTCGAACGCTTTTTCAAGAATGCCGAACAACTACGCCTAGGAACGCCATATGGAATTGCCCCAACAGTATCAATGGGCAAGATAGGCGATAAAGAAGTAATGTTTTTGCCTAGGCACGGTCCAGATCACTCGGTTCCGCCGCATAGAATAAATTATAAGGCAAACATTTACGCGTTACGTAAGGCTGGCGTTGAAAGAATCTTTGCTGTAAATGCTGTTGGCGCCATAAACCGCGATTTCAAGCCAGGCGACATCGTTGTTCCACACGATTTTGTCGACTTCACTAAGCTGCGTTCCACAACTTTCTATGATGAAGCTCCTGTGACGCACATTGATGTTTCTAAGCCGTATTGCCCTGAAATCCGCAGACAACTAATTGATGATGGAAAGAAAACGGGATTACCTGTAAGGGACAAGGCTGTGCTTGTTTGCACTGAAGGACCGCGTTTTGAGACGCCTGCTGAAATCGAAATGTTTAGGCGGTTAGACTTTGACATCGTTGGAATGACTGGCACTACTGAAGCCGTGCTTGCAAGGGAACTTGAAATGTGTTACGCAAATGTTTGCTTTGTTTCGAATATGGCTGCAGGTATACAGGAAAAACTGACGCCTCTAGAAGTTTCAGAAATATCCAATCGAATAACGCCGAGAATGCAGCAACTTTTAATTGAGACCATTAAGGCTTTACCGGTGAAACGCAAGGGCAATTGTCCATGTGCACATGCACTTAGAAACTCGAGGTTCCAATGATGTTTAAAACGGTTCTTTCCGTTTTAGGGGCGTACAAACTTTATGAGAAGTGGCTCTGGTATCAGGTTAAGAATGACGTAAGACCTGAGCATATTGCAATAATCCTGGACGGAAACAGAAGATGGGCTTCTGAAAAGACTTTTAACCCATGGTTCGGTCATGAAGTGGGCGCTGAGAAAGTTGAAAATCTGCTCGATTGGTGTCTGAAATTCAATGTTAAGTCTATAACCCTTTATGCTTTTTCCACTGAAAACTTTCAGCGTCCAAAAAACGAAATTGAGGAAATAATGCGGATCGCCGAGGAAAAGTTTCGAGAAATCCTAACCGACGAGCGAATCTACAAGAACAAAGTGCGGGTCAAAGTCATCGGTAGAGTAAACCTGTTACCAGAAAGTCTGCAACAACTCATAAAGGACGTGGAAAATGCAACACGAGACTACGATGAGCACTTATTAAATATCGCCTTCGCGTATGGTGGAAGAGCAGAAATTGTTGATGCAACGAGGAAAATTGCGGAGAAAGTGCGGGAAGGCGAGCTAGACCCTGAAAACGTTGACGAGGAAATGTTTGAACAATATCTGTACACGTCGCACATGACCAAACAAGACCCGGACTTAATTATCAGAACTTCCGGAGAGGAAAGGCTGAGCGGCTTCCTCCTGTGGCAGTCAGCCTACAGTGAACTATGCTTCCTGGATGTTTATTGGCCTGATTTTCGTCTGATTGACCTCTTACGGGCTGTCCGAACGTTTCAAAGACGCAAAAGGCGTTTTGGGACGTAATAGGATTAGGCTCTTTTCTTTGCACTTACTATTGAAAGGACGTCTCTATCTTTGACGATGTAGTCTTCTCCAACTCTTTTCCTCTCTCGTGCTTCTACTGCGTAGATGAAGCTTTCTCCTAATTCTGTGTGAACTATGTAGGCGAGCTGGCGAGCTGTTGTTCCATAAGGGACAAGATAGGCGTCTGGCAGAACCCTTCCGTTGTGGTCTGACAGATGCTCTAAATCTTCAACGGGATAGACTGTAATCATGCTCAAGAGTTTGAAGAAAGCCATGTTTACTGCGTCCTGGACACCTGAAGAACCCAATTTTAGCAGGATTTTCTCTCTTATGGTCTCCAGCGCTCTTATTTGGTTTTCAGTTAATTTTTCCGGGTTGCTCATCCTAAAGTTGCAGTCTCCAGGTCTGTAATCTATAAGCTTCTTTTCTGTCGCTCTTCTCAAGGCAAGCTCTGCTTCTGCGCAGGAAGGAACCACCAAGTAATTCAGTTTCTTTAGTCTTTCAAAGTTTTCTTCAGCCGTTGGCATGTCAATTTTATTCGCAACTATTAGCATTGGTTTGGCAATTTGTCTCAGCGCATCCACAAATCTTAGGAAGTCTTCCTCGCTCCAAGATGCGGGCTTATCAGCGTTCAAACCTGCTTTCTTTACGGCTTCGAATATATGGCTTCTTTTTATGGCCAAGCCACTCAATCTTTCCTCCAGCATTGACAAAAGGTCGCTTGTTTCAGCTTCTGCGGTTCTGGCGATTTTGGCCCAGTCTCTTTTAAGTATGTTTGCCATCCACATTGTTATTTCATGTTCTAGAAACTTCACGTCTTCTAAGGGGTCGTGTTCACCTGGCTTGCATATTCGTCCTTCGCAGTCTGTACCTCCTGAGGCGTCAATTATGTGAATCAATGCGTCTGCTTTTCTGATTTCGTCCAAAAATTGGTTCCCCAAGCCTCTTCCTTCCCATGCGCCTGGCACAAGTCCTGCGCAGTCGATGAAGTCTACGGGGATTAGTCTTATGCCGTCTAGGCATAGAGAGTTAACGGGAGTGTCTTTAATGTTAAATTCTTCGTGCACACATGGGGTTCGCACGTATCCGACGCCTCTGTTCGGCTTTATTGTCGTGAATGGATAGCTTGCAATTTCAGCATGTGCTAAAGTTGCCGCAGTAAAAAATGTTGATTTGCCTGTGTTAGGTTTTCCGACTATTCCCAGCAGTTTTGAGTAAGACTTTTGCATCTGACCCCTCTTCAGAGTTTTAGTGAAGCTTCCCTGACAGTTGCCTCTCTCATTTAATATTTTACACTTGGTAACTCTATATGGTTTACGCTGTTTGGCTAACAGCCTTTTCTTGTTTTGTTTGGCGCCGTTTTAGAAAAGCCAAAGCGACAAGCATGATGGTTATGACTATGCCGACGACCATGGAAAAAATCTTGACAATTAGCATCCACGCTCCGCTTGAAGCCTTTTCGGCGGTTTCGAGGGCGTCGGCAATGTGTGACTGGGCAACCTGTTGATGTGTGTTCCAGTTTTCAATGGCGCTTTGTAGGTGAATTTGGCTTTCTAGGAAAGCCTTTCTAGTTTGTTCTATTTCTGAGGGAAAAATCATGGATGCTCCCAAGATACTTCCTATAAAAAGTGGAAGTTTTGCTTGTGTAATTTTCTGAACAGTCCTCATTACATCTTCTCCAAAAGAACCTTCGTCTAAGACGCTTGGTGAGAGTGATTTGAGTAGGACAGTTTGTTCGTCTGCTGGTTCTGGTCCCGTGGTGTAGTTGAAGACGTAATTGGAATATGATATAACCCCTGGTATGCTTTGAATTGAACTGAAATGTCTATGATCCATAGCATCGAACAGTCGCCATGTGGCGTCCACTGGTATCCACCCATAATTTTCTAAGTAATATTGAGCCCACATGTGTCCGTCCTCTAGAGTTTCTGTTATGGAGTGGAATGCGAAGCCGGCCTGAACCCTGGCCGGAATTCCAACGGCGCGACACAAGGCAACAAAGAGATAGGAGTACTCCGAGCAGTCGCCAACACCATTTTCTAGAGCCCATACTGCGCCTTTTTCTTCGTTTTGAACTGAGTATCGCAGGTTCGCAACCACAAAATTGTATATTTCAGAGACTTTTTCATGTAGGTTCCTTGCGCTGCTGGTGATCTCTAAGGCTTTACTGATTATCCGTATATTGTCTGACTGCATCAGCTCTTCTGGTTGCGTATACTTCTTATATACGCTAGAGCTCTCGTTGTATTCTGTTATCAAGCTGGAGTTAACAAGGAAGCGTGTGCTGAAAGAAAACACATAATAGCTCATTTCCACGGTCAAAGTCTGCTTTCCATCGATTACTATGTTGCTCCAGTAAGCATACAGGTTTCCAGAATCATCATTCGAAATATTTGGTGAACCGATCGGTGAAGAAATGTTACGAAGGAAAGCATAATGACGTGTGGTTTCATTCTGGACTAGAGGGACAAGAAGTTTCCCGCCAGCAACTCTGCTGTTTGCGAGATTATTGATTCGAATAATATGTGTAAGATTTCCGACGAATACATCATTTACTTCATACTTAAGAAAGTCAGAGTTTTCGATGTTTGTTGCCGTTAAGAATCGGAAGGAAGCAAAAGAGTAAAGAAGGAGTGTACAGACTAGACAAGAGAAAGCGACGGCGTGATTATGTCTCTGATTCATGGTCTTCTTCAGCTATCAACGACTCTAGAATATAAAAAGATTACATTAGAAGCATGTTTTTTCTCAAACGCACAGCAAGAGCAGAGAAAGAGTGTGGAACAATGACTCGACTGGAAAGGTCCGATATAATGATGGATTATAGTCTCTACTGGAACCACGAAAGGAGAGAAACGACTTAGATATATAGTTAGTTTTCTGCTTAGAAAAGCTCAATCCAGATCCCGTCTGGATCTTCTATGTAGGCCCATCGGCCGCCATCTGCCTTCAGTTGTAATAGAGTGCGATGTCCTGCTGACCGAGCTTCTTCTAGAGCCTTGTCGAGGTCGTCAACTTTGAAAGCAAGATGGTCTAGTCCTTCTCCCACGGTGTATGGAGTGTTGTAAGGGCTATCTTTTTCGTAATAGTTTAATTCTAGAATGAAGCTGTCATTTTCGCTTTGAAGGGCGACAGTTTCTCCTTTAGTCTGCTCGACTTTGCCCCTGCCTGCTATTTTCATGCCAAGTATTTTTGTGTAGAAATCAATGGATTTCTGCAAATTCGTTACTCTTATCCCAACATACGTGAACTTTGACTTCACACCAATCACACAATTGCATAACGACACTTTCGTATTTACAGTTTACGTTTCGCCGTTGTCAATAATACTCGTTGAAAACTTGAGCCCCATTCTTTTTCTTAACGGCAAATAATTACCCGCTTTTCAATTTTATGCAACCCCATGAGATTTCAGCGAACGTACCCGTTTTTAATTCACAGAAAAAAGAAGAAAGGCAGAATGCGTTACTTTGTTGATTGAGGAAAACAGAAATAAGCCTGTGCAGTTTCAATCGGTGATGTTGGCGGAAATATAGATGAAGAGAGTGTTTACAGTAACGTTCCTCAACTACTTTGTAACGGGAGGACTTGCATTAGCAATTCCTTTGTTGCTTCTGGAGAGAAACGTCAACCTAGCAGAGATTGGTCTCGTAATATCCATTCTACCTCTGGTATTTCTTTTTGTTCGGCTAATATTTGCCGCACTCGCAGATCAGCTAGGATGGGCCCCTTTCTTCATGCTAGTGAACTGGCCAGGAACCTTTTTTGCAACTACAATATATTTTCTTGCAAACTCTACTTTTGCTTTTCTTCTAGGAAAAATCGTTGAAGCGATGAAAGAATCTTCGTATTGGGCAGTGAATAGAACTGCTATCTTTTCATTATCACCCAAACAAAGAGGAAAGGAAGCTACTAGAATATCTGCTGTCATATCATTATCCTATGCTATTGGCAGTGCAGTATCTGGCATCGGGATTAGTTACATGGGGTTTTCATTTACGTTAGGCATTTTGATCGTAGCGGCCTCTGTGCTGGGGGTTCCTGCTGTGTTGCTTCTGCGCGCCGACAAGATGGACTTAAAACAAAAGAATCAAAGAGCACTCACCTTGCTTGACCCAAGAGGTAGAAGCAAAAGATTCTGGCTTGTCTCATTTGCCATGTTGTTCTATAGTCTTGCGCTATACCCTCTAGGAGCGTTGCTCCTGCCAGTTTTTATGGCTCAACAACTAGGATATGGCTATATTGAGATTGGCATTGTCTTTATGCTTTACAACGTGATTTCTTTTTTGGTGGCAATCTGCACCTTAAAAATTGGCTTAAAAAACGGGCGATTTGTCGTTCAGAGTCTTGTCGCCTTGTTTGCAACGTTTTTGTTGGCAAACTCGGGCAGTTACTTCCCTGCGCTCTTGTTAATACTGGCCGTCGCAAATGGCCTTGGGCTGGGTGTCTTCGAGTCTATAATCGCAAGAGTTACAGAGAATAGAGCAACGGTCTCTGTCGATATAGGATTGCTCAACATTCCTATGAGGTTTGCCGAGTTTTCTTCGGTGTTGGTTGCAGGATTTGTCGTGCAGTCCGTAGGATATTTGCCTGTATTCGTTACTTCAGGGATTTTGTTCGCGGCTTTCTCGATACTCTCTCTGTATGTTCTGAAAACGAGTGCAGGCGCTAGTTGAGCTAGAAAGAGCAGAGAGCTTCTTGAAGTTACCTTAGCAAAGCAATCGGCACAGGCAGGCATTGAAAAAAGCTTAAGAATCTAGTGCATTCTTGTCTTATCATGGCAAAACCAACTTTCTCGGTCATAACTACTGCAAAAAACGAGAAAGACAAAAGACTCTTCGAAGAGACTTTCAAAAACTGGGAAACGACTAAGCAGTTCTTCGAGAAGAAGATGGGCAAGAAAGTAGAATTCGTCATCGTTGACGCAGGAGGAAACGCAGAATTTCCAGAATTGAGGGATTCCAATTTAGTAGCGTACGAAATCTACCAGAAATATAGGTCGGGACTCTACAAATCTGGAAAGATCAAGTACAAGTCATGGGATTCCCCTACAATCGGTAGAAATTTGGGTTTTTCTTTTGCAAGAGGAACCATTGTGGTGTTTCAGGATATAGATACCCGATTTTCTAGCGGAACGGAGTTGGACCTCAAATACGTGACTGCAAAGCTTGACAAATATGACAACTATTTTGAGGTGATGTATAAGGCTTTAAGAAGCAAGAACATTGTAGGAGCAGCTCCTTCTGCAAGACCAAATGACACTCGAAAAATCAGTCGCAGATTTGGAACCATGGGAGAGAACTACACCGTTTGGTTTTCGACAAAAATCCCGACCATAAAAATAAGGGGCACCCCAATCTCGGGTCCAAGTGTTCCAGGATTCAGCATCGCTGTTCTACGTGAAGTAGCTCTTAGAATTTGTGCAGAAAAGGGACATCTGTACGATCCAGAATTAGCTGTGGCAGAAGACCACAAGTTTTCAAGGATTTTAGGAGAATATGGAAAGGTTTCCTATGAGAAACAGGCAGGCGTATTTACTAGAACTATTAACAGGGTCAGCCCTGGCTTTGATTTACTAAAATCTTTTCTTTACGCTTTCATGTGGATAATTCCTTATTCATTTCCAGATGCTTGGAAATATAGACGCCACACTTTTTCTATATGAATGCATCTCACCACATTGGAAGACATTGCTTTCATATCGGCATTCACTTTTCACTATAGAAGTGTTGAGACAATCGCTGAATGCAGCGCAGCTAAAGCTTGTGTGCGTCATAAAGCCTTTGATCAAATAGAGCCAAGCTATTGATGAAGTCGATTAGGTTTTCCACACTTAGGGCATTCTTTCATGCTTACATCTACCCACGTGCCACAACTCGGGCATGCTTCTCTAATGAGAGTTCCGCAGTTTGCGCAATAGAAAAAATCGCCAACTTTACCGCAGTTTGGACACTTAGGCAATTGGATACACCCATTTAACTTTGATTCTATTGCACTATTTAGCTTTAACTCGTGTCATAGTTTCCTAGAATATGCGCAATTTTTGGTTGACTTCGACAGCAACGCTAAGTTCCTGCTCGTTCTGGAGTCGTTTTCTCTCTTCCGCTATTTTTCAGATCGCCTCATATGATAGCACATTGCCTAATCTCCATACAGCTTCAACAAATAATCTGCGGAAGTGCATGTTGCATTGCTGCATCCAAGAGGCGCATCAGATATAAAGCTACACAATTGCAGATTCTTCTCTTTCTCACCGTATCAAGTGACCTCTTAATTCACTTAGTTTAGGAGCTGATTGGTCCAAAATTGGTTATTGAAAATTATCGCTCCATGCAAAGTCTCTGTCTAAAACTTTAAGAACCATGTGTTTCATATGTATAAAGGATAAACTTGGAGGAGAGTGTCTTTTTGTTAACGATGCAGATTTTAAAAGATTCAAACAAAGACCTAAGTCGGTTGAAAGAAAGGAGTAAATGACTTATGAGCGAAAATGAAGTGTTCTCCAAGCTAGCTTCTATAATAACATGCCCTATCTGTGGTGGAGAACTTGAAAAAGGGTTTTTTAATGCTCCCAGAGGCGTTTACTGGAGCAATAGAAAGCATGTACTAGGAATGATTCTTGCTGATTATGTTATGCCCAGTGCATTGTGGTCGCAGGACAACGTGCCAGCGCTAAAATGCGAAAACTGTGGAATAGCAGTCATAGATTACAGAGCCCCTGGGTACACACCCAAGAGTTTCCTAAAGACGTGTGTCAAATGTGGAAACGAGATTCCTATTGCATCTGAAGAGTGCCCATACTGTGAAGCACGGCAGAAAGAAGAAATAAGCCATGGGTGAAGTTAAGAAGTGCCCCAAATGCAGCAGAGAAATGGCCATGGGTAAAGCGTTAGTAGGATATGGTGTGTGGGGATTTAGGTTAAAGAAAATTGAGACAGGCGATTGAGTTAGCGATAGAGTTGTTGGAAACAAGCTTACAGTTTCTTAGCCAAGGTTCTTTTCCAAAGAAAGTTGAGTGGACGGGGCGGGATTTGAACCCGCGGCCTCCACGATGCCAACGTGGCGATCATTCCAAGCTGATCTACCCGCCCATTAATGCACATTTTCTGAAGCTTTAACCGTTAAAGACAAGCTATAAGCATTTCTCATGCAAAGATAGAAGTTGGCTAGCCGTAATGCAGGTACCGGCGCAACATACTCTCAACTTTTTCAGGTTTTTCAGCCAAGTTTTTCCACAAGTCTTCGTCCTTGTATGCGCTCAGTTTTTCTATGGTTTTGTCAATCACCTTCTTTGGGAAAACATCGTCTGCCTCGTAAAACTTCCTGTCTTTTCGCAGATTTCTGGCTGACTCACTGCAGGAACGCGGCAGTAGTTTAAACCTCTTCCTTCTACCAGCAGTTTCTTCTACGTGCAGTTTTTCAGCAATCTCCAATGACTCCTTAGAATTTTTCAACCCGTAATTTATTGCTACTGCTATTCCAGCAAAAAGCAAGTATGCGCTTGCGAATGCGTCCGGAGCCCTATACTCAAAAGTTTCTCTGCACACATCCCTTTCCTCCGTGCCTTTTCTCTTGAAACTCCACCATAACGGAATGCGAATCAAGGCTAGGCGGTTTCTGGCGCTCCAGCAAATGTGCATTGGGGATTCCTTACGCGCGATAAAACGCAAATATGACGGTGGTGTTGGATTTCCAAAAGCCGCAAGACTAGGCGCAAACCGCAACATTCCACCAATCATTTCTCTGGCTTCAACGGTCAAGGTTCCATCATGATTTGCAACTACGTTTTCTCCATTCTTTAGTCCACAAAGGTGAATGTGCATTCCTGTTCCAGCATGCTCTAACGCTATTTTAGGACAAAATGAGACTGATATGCCATGTCTTGCGCAGACGTTTCTAATGATCCACTTTGCTATTGTTATGGTTTCAGCCATCTCCGCCAAATTCTGCGGAGCAAACTCCACCTCATGCTGCTCCATAAGCGTGTTCCCGTTACACAATAACCTGCCGACCTCACTGTGCCCATACTTCGTGCCAATACCACTGCTGGTCAGCGCAACAAGAATCTCATTTCGTAACCATTCGAACTTTGTGAAAGGAGAAGAATCGTGATAGTTTTTTTCTGGGGCGCCTGGAAAAAGCATTTCACTCTGTTGCTTAGAGATTATGTAAAACTCAAGTTCAGCCAAAGCTTTAAGAATAACGTCCTTGGAAGAGCGCAACTTCTCTTCTGCTTTTGTCAAGACGTTTTCTGGAGCAACATCTAACGGTTTGCCATTTTCGTCCAAATATCTACACAACAGGTTTAGTGCGGGAACAGTTGAAAAAGGATTGACGAGGCCTTTGTCACATTTGGGCATTATGTAAATGTCACTTTTCCCTGGCGTAATGAAGGAGAATAGGTTGGAACCATCAACCCTTTCACCCAAGTCCAGAATTTCATAGACTCTATTTTTATCCGACGCTGAAAAGCTCAAAGTTCTTAGTCGCCCATCTTCTGGAATATGACATAAATTAAGGATTCTTATGCCATTTTCTGAAACAAAGCTGACAATTTCTTCCTTGTCAGAGAACTTAATTCCTTGCATGGGAAAGGGCATCCCTTTTGTGTAGGTATCCTACTCATTTAGAAACCAGATATTTTAACTCTCCCATATGAGTTCTAATTCTCATAAGGTATTGTTTTTCGGAATTAAATACTGTTTTCACTATTTTCGCTTCCTAAACAGCATGATGCTCTCCGGGGTCGTGCAGACGTATTCAAAACCCAAGTCCACCAATTCTCTTGCCTCTTCCGCAGTTTTTGCTATTTTAGAAATGAAATGCTCCTCAAGTTCCTGGTATATTGCTTGTTCAACGGTTATGTATATCATTGTGCTTTTTATGTCCCTGTGGCCAAGTACCTGCTGAACATGGACTATGTCTTTGAATTTGGAGAAAACGAGGAAGCCTACGATCAAAGCCTTGAATACTATGTCATCTCAGTTTATCATGATTGTCTTCAACACTTCAAAATTAAATTAAAAGAAATTGCTCAAAGGGGAGAAAACATAGTGCAAATTTTGAATGATATGGAAAAGAGACTTTCAAAAGATTACGAAACAATACTCAAACAAAGAAGACCTTCATTGGTAAAGGAATTAAAGAAGTCTCTCAAAATCAGGTCTAAACGTAAGGGAGAGTAGCCTTTGTTATGTTACATGAGTTGCTATTTTTTTAACTATTAGCCTATCCTTCCGGTGCGGAAAACGCTAAGCCTTTATCGAGAAAACAGAAAAAGATAAAGGAATATTGAAAGGGCTTTTTTATATGCGTGGTCAATACCTTTCTAGCATGATTTATATGCTTGGATGTATTCCTTGACGAATTTGGCTGCGTACTTTTCTGTTCCTCTATTCGTCTTATCTATGGATGTGCGTAGGTGATGGTAAAACTCATGTAGAATTATTGATGGTTCCTTAAGCAAATCACTGTTGAGCACATAGATTGTTTCGTTTTTTGCAGTGTAACAACCAATAGCATTCTTCTTGCGATGTTTCGGCAAGCCAACTTTTATCTTTGGCAAATTAACGCTGTAATGTTTCGCAAGTAACTCTAAAGCTTCCTCTACGTGTCCATCTAAAATCAGCTGGACAACTGAAGCTTTGAACTCAGGCTCCAAGGATTTCCCCCAAACTACTCGTTGTCTAGATTACGTGTGAGTACTTCAAGCAGCTTTAATCTGAAGAAAGAAATGTGCACAAATTTAAAGGAAATATGATAAAGCAAAGCTAACGCTTTTTTGATTAGAAACTCAAAAGTCCGAAGTTGTATGATCATATAAAGCCTATTCCTCTTTTGCGAAGTTCTCTCATGGTGTTACTCTCCTAAGATTAGGAACTAAATCCAATTGAAGCATTTGTCCAAAAGACTCTCCAATGAGCCAATAATGAACTATCCACTCGTTTGGTCGTTTTGGGATACCTAAGGAGTTCATTACACCATGATTGGAGTTGATTTGGAAATACAAGGCGTTGTCAGATTGTGGATCCTGAGACTGGAGAAAATCAGATATGTAGTCTTCAGAGAATCGCCCATTTTCTATAAGCTTAAACATAAGGAAGGCACATCTACTGCCAAATTCGTAAGCCTTTCTGATGTGCTCTGGAGATTCCCAAGGTTTTTCGTTTAACTCACACTTAATATCCATTTTTTCAAGGTTTTCAGACAATTCTCTCTTGATATTAACCAAAGCTTCTTCTCTGCAGTCAAAGCGGATTATTAGAGCAACTGTACCTTCAATAGAATAATGATTGAAAGCGAATCCTTGTATCCTTTTATGTTCTTCCAACGCTTGAATCCAAACTCTCAAGTGTCTTATTATCTGCTTTTGGGCTACATAATTTGCAGGGATTTCTATTTGAAACCACATGGCTATTCCTTCTTTTTCTTCATTCTCTTGTATATCTCTATGAAACCACAATTTAAGCAATAGACGGGCAGAACCATAATTCCTAATCCCCATTGGCCATCTTCGACACGAAGCCCTATATCGCATATGGGATCAATCCGTCCAACCAAATATCTCGATTTCTTCATTTCTCCGCCGCATTTAGGACACTTCTTAACTTCACTCATGGCTTCCTCTCTCCGAATTTTTCGGTGGCTTCTTCTACTAGCTTTCTTGAGTTCTATGAATTAGAATCGCTTTTCGTCATGTAATGAATTAGTGATTATATTCGTCTAAACTGCCCTGAGTGGTGCTTTCTTTGAACTCTACAATGTTCTTTTCTACATCGGGATATAACTTATTTATTTCATCTTGAATTTCAATTGTTTTTTTGAGTGCAGTTATGACCTTACAATAATGCTTTATATCCGCAAGTGACAATTTCCTCTTCTTTCTGTATTTTAGCCATTTGGATAATACTTGATAGCCACCTATTTGGTATTCCCACACGTCCTTTTCAAGTTCTTCAAAGCATTGTGTTTTGTTGATTCTTAGTTTGGTGAAAAGTAAGTTATAAATCAGAACTCAGAGTTCCGTTGTCGGAGACATCCATACTGCAGTAAATCAATCACTAGAGACCGTCTGCAAGATCTTATTTCTGAAAAAAGGGAGCTTGTGCGGGAGATTTCTCCAAGTATGATTTTAATTCTCAATACGTATAGATGTGTCTTCACAAGGATAAGTTTTGAGGATTCGCTACGTTTATTTATAAAGAAGCCAATTAATAAGTTGAAGAAAAAGGGAGAAAATCAATGTCCAGAAAAGCTCCATCAAAAGACGAGGCGCTAGAAGCTCTAGATTTTATAGTCAACGTCTTGAAGGAGCATGAAAAGGACTTAGACCGGTTAATAAGCGAGTTGGGAAGCATAGCTGGAAGATTAGGCGACACAGGTGAATTGAGTGGAAAAATAGAGAAGGTTGAAGAAAGAATAACGACGCTACAAAACGAAATAGCCAATCTGATCACGTATTTATCAGCCTCACACGAGACCCCAGCAATACAAGTACACGCAACAACAGCACCAAAGACAGAAGAAGCACAAGCTAGAGAAATGCGAGGCCCACCAGTAATCCTGCGATGCAAACAATGGGAAGACTTCCAAACACTAGCCCATCAAGCCCAAACATTATCCTTCCTCCACAGAGAAGCAGAAAAAACATTCCAGGTAGACGCCCTTAAAAACAACCAGATCATAACATACAGCGGCGAACTCCCAAAACCCACCGCACTGCTGAAAGCCTGGCTCTCCAGACAACTAAACATCCCAGAAAAGAACATCTTGGAAGGTATTCTGGCCATAGGCTGAACCACAAAATCATGTTTGTATACAAGTGTTAATCAGCAACCTTTTTATAGACGGCATGTATCTTAAGTCTTACGATGAAGTATGGAGGGCTAAGGTTGAAGGCTATGCCGCTTGCAGCCTTGAATTGGTTTTTTCCGTTTTCGAAGCCTTCTCCTTTCTCCTCGATGACGGAATGGCTCGGCGGCTAGCCGATAAGCGATGAAGACCCTCCGCTTCAGTCGGTGAGAAGAGAAAATGGGAACTGTGAATGAGACGGAGCGGTTCGCTGAGAAGGTTCGAGAGGAGTTTGCGAAGTTTGAGAGAACGATGGAGGAGCTGTACTTTCTCAAGCAAATTGCCAGTGATCTGAAAAACTTTAGGGAAATGATAAAGGTTAAGAAGTACGATTAATCTGGCAGTAGAGGTAAAATCCTTAAATATTTTTCGCCGTTATTTCTTAGGGCGAGTGAACGTGGGAACCTTGAATCAAGATTTGTCTCTTTTTAATACTTTGACACGTGAAAAGGAAAAGTTTGTTCCTTTGGAGAAGGGCATAGTTAGTATGTATTGCTGTGGCCCAACTGTTTATTGGTATGCTCATGTGGGTAACTTTCGGACGTTTCTCTTTGAGGACATGCTCAGAAGAGTTTTGGAGTTTAATGGTTTCGAAGTGAGGCATGTGATGAACATCACGGATGTTGGGCATCTTACTTCTGATGCTGACACTGGTGAAGACAGAATGGAGATTGGGGTCAGAAGGGAAGGAAAATCTGCTTGGGAGATTGCGGAGTTTTACACTCGAGCATTCTTTGAAGACGCAAAAAGACTCAACCTACTCAAGCCAAAAGTTGCCTGTAGGGCAACTGATCACATTGCGGATATGATTGAGCTTATTCGAAAAATGGAGGGAAATGGTTACATCTACATAATTGATAGGGGCGTTTACTTCGACACTTCAAAGATGAAAGATTATGGTAAGCTAACTGGGATGGATTTTGAGAGTTTGAATGAAAGTCTTAAGGCTGGCGCAAGGGTAGAATTTGACACTCAGAAGAGGAACATAACAGATTTTGGCGTTTGGCATTTCTCCCCTAAGGATAGAAAGAGGCATATGGAGTGGGATTCGCCTTGGGGCGTGGGTTTTCCGGGTTGGCACGTCGAGTGCAGCGCCATGGGTATGAAGTATCTTGGCTTAACTTTTGACATTCATTGCGGCGGAATAGACCACATACCGATTCATCATCCGAACGAGATGGCTCAGTCAGAAGCTGCTACAGGAAAAAAACTAGCCAACTATTGGTTACATGCCGCCTTCTTAGTCTTCGGCAAGGGAGTCAGAATGGGAAAATCAGAAGGAAACATAATTACTGTCCAGAATTTGATTGATGAAGGATTTGACCCACTTGCTTTTCGATATTTATGCTTAACCGCTCATTATCGGTCAGAATTAGTCTTCACAAAGGAAAGTCTGCAAGCAGCTCAAAATGCCCTTTTTACGTTGCGGGAACACATGCAAAGACTAAGGGAAAACCCTGAAGAAGAGAAGGGACCGTCAAGAAAGACGGAAGAATATAGAAAGGAGTTCCTAGAGGCGATAAATGACGATTTGAATATGCCGAAGGCGCTTACTTTTGTCTGGAAGCTTTTGAGAGAGGAAAAGGAAGTTAGTGACAGAGATAAGTACGAACTGCTTTTGGAGTTTGACAAGATTTTCGCGTTAGACTTAGCCAAATCTATCAAGAAAGAGTTACCCAAAGAGGCTGAAGAACTTATCCGAAAAAGGGAAGAAGCCAGGAAAATCAAAGATTGGAAAACTGCAGACAGAATCAGAGAGCAGCTCAAAGCTTCGGGCGTATTAATTGAGGACACGCCGCAAGGTGTAAAATGGAGAATAGAAAAAAGATGAACCATTCCACGCGGACGAATGAGCTGAAATAGTCGAGTCAAATCATTGCTTCTGCATCATTTCTCTACTTTTCGTGGATGCTTCTGCCATGGAAATTCCATTCTCTTGTGGAATATTTTTCTTTATTGAGTTCTTCTGCAAGTTCACGCTCGTAGGATGTCAATTCGTCATTCACAAGTTGGATGCCTAGGGCTTTTTGGAATCCATCAATTAGAGCTTGTTGTGCCTCTGTTATTAGAACATCTTTCTTAAGCTCCTGTTTTATTGATGTAATTCTGTTTTTTGCTACGTTTACGACCTGCATACACGTGTTAGCCCATGGAACACGCAGAAAAGTGAACATCTCCTCTAGGTCAACGTCCAACAAAAGGGTGCCATGCTGTAAAACGACTCCGCTTTTGTGAGATTGGGCGCTTCCAGAAATTTTCTTTCCACTAACTGTTAGGTTTGGGCATGTTTTTTTGTTGCCTTCGTTAAAGTCCGCCGATAAGCCCATGATTTTTAGGGCTTTCGCCAACCCTGCATAGATTTTTGCGTAAACAGCAGCTATGTCTTTAGCCTTCAAATCTTCTTTAGCGGCAACGACGCTGTAGGTGATTTCATCTTTGGCGTCATGATAAACCGTCCCTCCGCCTGTTATGCGTCTAACAACATCTACGCCGTGTTTTCTGCAGTTGTCTAAATGTACTTCGTTTTGGATATTTTGGAATTTTCCGATGGAGACGGCTGATGGATTCCAGCAATAGAATCTCACAGTGTTGGGAGCGAGGTTTTCTATTCTACCTCTCAATATGGCTTCGTCAACAGCCATATTCATGAAAGCGTTGTGAGTTTTTGTTGTCAATAGGCGCCAAGTATTCATTTCTATCGCCGCTACAAACAGGCTTTTTGCTATGTCTGAATATGTGGTGTAGCTTGACCTGTTAATGAGTGTTTCTTGATGAAGTAGTGGTAGTTCTCAAAGATGGTTGAAAACGCTGTGAAATCCACAAAAGTGCAGTCGGCAGGAAGAGAACCAATAGAAAGTTTTGATGATTTCAAAACGTTTATGGAAGAATTATAGAAATCTTCATTTCGGACTCATTTTCTAGCTGTAACACGTTCAATTTAAATTTCAATGTTACAAGTAGACTAAGCGAGAAGACAATAGACTTAATAATCCTTCCTCGCTTAATTAATGTTAGAAAAAGAAATGTTTCTTTCTTTATACATAGCCTATCACCTAGCTGGAAAAGGCAAATTGACATACATTCCAATAATGGCTGCCTTAACGACCCTAATGTCTTTACTTTCTAGCGGACTGATTGTCCTCTACGATGGACTAACCTTTCTAGTCACTGCCCCCTTCCTAATCTTATCCTTCCCCTTTTTCATTCTTCCTAGCAGTTCTAGCAGTTTTTTCATCCTTTCCCCGTTGAAAGTCACGTTCTTTCAAATGGAGATATTTCCCATCTCTTACCCCGAAACTTTGTCACTCGTGTTCCCCTTCTTTCTGTTAATCAACTTTTCTGGCGCAATCCTTGGCTACTCGATTCACAAAGCAATTCCGGAGGGATTTTTGGAAGGGGACGTCTTGCATTACTTTTCAAAATATCTTTTTCTTACCCTATTATTCATATGCATCTTCGGCTTTATCCTTATCCCTTTTTTTTACCTTTCGCATTCCTTTTCATTTGGTACGCTTCTTACTCTGAACTTATCTTGATACCTGCCGTCGTAGCTGCAATAATTCAAAAATTAAGATTTGTTCAAAGACAAAAAGCTGTAATTGCAGAAGATTTTCAATAGAGGTTTTATAGATCCATCAACGAATCTGCATATTACAGTTTAAATATTAGTGTTGTGATTAGACGTAGCGAAAGGAAAAACAGCACGATGGGCTCAAAATCTCCCCGAGGCGAGTTCGCCGCAAGAAAACTCGTAGAAAAACGAAAAACATTCCGATGGAGCAATATGTACTATAAACGACGCATGCTCATGCTAGACGTTAAGGCAGACCCGCTTAAAGGCGCACCAATGGCACGTGGCATAGTGCTCGAAAAGGTCGGTATCGAAAGCAAGCAACCGAACAGTGCCATAAGAAAATGCGTCAGAACCCAGCTCATAAAAAACGGAAGAGTAATAACAGCTTTCCTGCCCGGAGACGGCGCACTCAACATAATCGATGAACACGACGAAGTGTTGCTTGAAGGAATAGGTGGCTCCCGAGGAAGAAGCATGGGCGACATCCCAGGAGTACGATGGAAAGTTATAGTGGTAAACGGAGTGTCTCTAAACGAACTCGTGTACGGAAGGAAACAGAAGCCAGCGCGGTGAAAACTTTGGGTGAGAAACAAGAAATCAAACTTTTCGAAAAATGGAGCTTCGAAGGAGTAGAAGTGAAAGATTTTGGCTTGCAACGATACATAAGTCTCAAACCAGTCGTATCACCGCACAGCATGGGAAGACACGAGCATAAACGGTTCCGCAAAGCAAACGTCAACATCGCAGAAAGACTGACAAACAACCTTATGCGACCGGGAAAAAACGCAGGCAAAAAAGCCAGAGCCATAAACATAGTCAGAAGCGCTTTCGAAATAATAAACATACGCACGGGCAAGAACCCAATAGCGATACTTGTCAAAGCCGTAGAAAATTCGGCTCCATGCGAAGACACCACTAGAGTCAGCTACGGCGGCGTAGTCTACCACCTCTCAATAGATGTTGCTCCCCAAAGAAGAGTAGACCTAGCTCTAAGGAACATATGCGAAGGAGCAAGACACGCTTCAATAAACAATCCCCGTTCGACCGAAGAATGCCTAGCAGAAGAACTTGTATTAGCAGCTAACCACGACATAAAAAGCTATGCGGTCTCAAAACGCAACGAAAGAGAAAGGGTAGCCCAATCCTCAAGATAGTAGCGCTTATTTTGCATGAATCTCGATAGCGTCTCCGTCTTCTAGGACAAAATTGGAACCAACCTTTTGCGGACTAAAAACAAGACGTTTCGACCAGATCTTTGCAAAAGAGAATCGTTTGCTAAAATCACTGTGAATATTCCTAGCCAAGTCATAAATTGTGGCGCCTTTCTTTAGAATGAATGGCTTTTCGGAGAACTTTCTCTGGCTAGGCTCCTTAGTATAGATGCGCATGATGCCTAACGCTTCAAAAAGAATTTCTCCTAGCCTTTCTAACCCACGTCTTTTCTCGCATGAAACCTCTATTACAGGCAACTTGTCATCAACAAAAGCCTTTAACAATCTCAAATTTGCTTCTGCGTCCTTTAAATCAATTTTGTTTGCAACAACAACAGCAGGCTTGTAGACGGTGCTTTCAAAAATTGCGTCCTCAACCTCGTCTAAGGTGGCTTCTCCAGAAATTTTGACAACAGCGTCTGTAATACGGTAGCTTTTCAGAAGCTCTTCCACTTCCCTGAAACTGCAGTCGACAAACCTCCCAAGCACGATTATCCGCAAGCCAGCGCCCATAAACTTCCTTTCAATCTCGACCCTAGCTCTGGGCTTGCTGACTAATATCCGGGATTTCTCCATCTCATCCAAGATGAGGGACAACTGTCCGATAGGGTCCTTTGACAAGTCCACTATCAAAGCCAGTCCATCAGCATTCCGTGCTAGACCTAAGGTTTGGAGTCCCCATGCTTTTCCCTCTGCAGAACCCTCCATCACAGCGGGAGCTTCCAAAAGCTGAAACTGGATGTCCTCATAATTCATTATTCCCGGCACAGGCTCCCTCGTGGTGTAGGGACTTGCGGAAACCTCAACCTTAGAGTTTGTCACTGCTGCAAGCAAGCTACTTTTTCCGACGTTTGTCAAGCCAATAAGTGCTATTTGGGCCGCGCCTTCCTTTTCTAGGAAGTATTTTGGTCCGCCCTTTCCAGCTTTTTTCCGTTTCTTTTCGTCCATTTCTTTGCGCATTGTTGCCATTTGCTTTTTTACTTGACCGCGAAGCTTCAATGTTCCTTTGTGTTTTGGAACTAAGCTCAGAAATTCTTCCATTCGTTGAAGCTTTTCTCTAGGGTTTTTTGTGGCTTCAACTTCGACCCATTTTTTCTTGGCGTCTGGAGGAAGGTTTGTTGGCATAAAGCTGACTCGCCTAGTCCAATTAATCTTAGAAACTGGTTTTAATATTTGTTCTCTGGTGTTATCATAAAGGATAAATAATTGAATGAACAGTTGTGTAAACGAATTCACTAAAATTTGAGGAAAATTCGAAAAAATAAGGAGGAAAAAGATTGAGTAAAACCGGAAAACCCCACTTAAATCTAGTAATAATGGGACACGTAGACCATGGAAAATCGACGACAACAGGGCACTTGCTGTACTTGGCGGGAGCAGTTGACGAACGAACAGTAAAGGCTTTTGAAGACGAAGCCAAAAAGATGGGCAAGGAAACTTTCAAGTTCGCGTGGGTTCTCGACAACCTGAAAGAAGAACGAGAAAGAGGCTTAACAATAGACCTTCGATTCTTGAAATTTGAAACCAAGAAATACTACTTCACAGTCATAGATGCGCCAGGTCACAGAGACTTCGTTAAGAACATGATTACAGGCGCAAGCCAAGCCGACGGTGCCATACTCTTCGTCTCGGCGAAGAGAGGAGAGTTCGAAGCAGGCATCGGTCCGGGTGGACAGACGAGAGAGCACGCGTTTTTGGCTTTCACTTTGGGTGTTCGCCAGTTGGCTGTGGCTGTGAACAAGATGGATGATGCCTCGGTGAACTGGGGTGAGGAGCGATACAATGAAATCAAGAATGAGGTTTCAAGGATGCTCAAAATGGTGGGTTACAGGGTTGAGAAGATTCCGTTTGTGCCCACTTCAGGATGGACAGGCGACAACCTTGTTAAGCAAAGCGAAAAAATGTCATGGTATAAGGGACCGACATTGTTTGATGCTTTGGACACTTTTGAACTGCCCCCTAAACCGCTTGACAAGCCATTGCGGCTTCCAGTTCAAGACGTTTATAGCATCACAGGTGTAGGCACCGTTCCAGTCGGTAGAGTTGAAACCGGAGTGCTCAAAGAAAACGACGTGATCATATTCATGCCATCTAACAAACAAGCTGAAGTCAAGTCTTTGGAGATGCACCATACAAGAATTCCCAGAGCTGAACCGGGCGACAACGTAGGATTTAACGTGAGGGGCGTGGCAAAGACGGACATACGCCGCGGAGACGTTGCAGGACCTGTCAACAATCCGCCGACAGTGGCCAAGGAATTTATCGGGCAAATAATCGTGATTTATCATCCAACAGCAATAGCAGCAGGATACACACCAGTTCTTCACTATCACACTGGGCAAATCGCATGCAGGTTCACCGAGCTAGTGAGGAAGATTGACCCACGTTCAGGACAGGTTGTAGAAGAAAAACCAAGCTTCCTGAAGACTGGAGACGCAGCATTAGTGAAGATGGAACCTCTTCATCCAATAGCCGTTGAAAACTACACAGACTTTCCAGAACTCGGAAGATTCGCAATCAGAGACATGGGCACAACAGTAGCTGCCGGTGTCGTCAAAGAAATCACACAGAAAGGACCATAAACCTTCCTGCCCCCATATTTTTATTGGACTTTTTTTGAGAAATCTAATACTTTTCTGAATAGTCATTTTGCAGATGCCTTGTTATTGAATCGTTTCATGTGGCATTTTTAATGTGAACAGGAGTATTGCCGTGCAAGCTATATATCTCAAAACTATCAGAGAATAGGGGAGCACGGACATGTCAAGAAGAGAGTGGACGGAAGAAGAAAAGTTCTGGGTTCGCGAAGGCCTAATCCTCTTTATGTCCTGGTTCATTTATACTGCTGCCACCTCCTTCTTTGGCATGGAATATATCACCTCTGAAGCGAGGAAATCAGGCATATCGCTTTTCGCCGCTGTGAAAATGGTACTTCTTTTTGTGTATATTGTTGATTTCTTTCCAGCAACCATATTGATTGAGTTTGCTTATAAGCGAGTCAAGAAACGGTCTTTTAGACCACTAAATGTTTTCATAGGCATGCTCCTTTTCGGTGAAGCAGTTTTAGTAACGTACGCTCTATGTGCATTATTTGACGTGCTTTTTTCTCATTTATCATATTTGATACAGCTTCCTTTGTTAAGCATCTGCTTAAGCATTCCCTCAGTCTTAGTTGCATTTACGTCAAGAACAAGAAAGGTTAGCACTTATCTTAAGAAGGCATTTGAATAATGTGGAGTGCGAGAGTTCTTGATACTTCACTAATTGAAGATATAGCTCCAGATTTTGTTGCTGTTTTTGAGGGCGACGCACGCTATGACTGTTCAAATGAGACCCGATTCGTGGCAGTCGTCCAGAATCTGCGTGTTTCCGTGTTTCTGAATGTCGAACCTAGAGAATTCAAACCCGGCGATTACGTGACTTTGCTGGCCCACGTCACTAATATGAGTTCTTCTAGCCCCTGGGCAAGTGCTACGGTAAGGTTTTACAAGTCTTTTGCCAACAACTCTACTTCTCTTATTGGTGACCCATTGACAACAAACGGATCTGGCTGGGCAGTCTTGCCAAATCATTGTTATAGTTTTACTCCAAGTGAGGGGCCATACGCTTTCTTGGTGACTGTTGATGACGGAGAAATTTTGGCTATAAACTATTTCGATTTAACCGTTTCGAACAAAACAGAATTGCTGTTTAGCGTGGAGAAAGAAGACACGAACACTTTGCATGTTCTTTCTGGATGGCTTTTGAGCAACAGCCAAGGAGTCGCCAATAAGCCTATAGAAATTTCTGTTAACGGTACAGTGCGAGAAACTGCCTTAACCAATGGGACTGGCTTCTTCAGCCTGAAGCTGGATTTGCAGCCTGAAAACGCTTCAGCAGCCACGTACTCTCTAGAAGCCGTTTTTGAGGGTGAAGAACCGCAGAGCGTGACCAGTTATCATCACACGTCTAACAGCACTCTTGCCGTCTGCACAACCTTCTACTATGAGTATAAGCCAAGCAGCAACACCACGTCCCTGACGGTTTCGCCGCAATCAACAGACACCCTAGCACCAACAAAGACTCCGGAGGAAATGCAAGCTGAAGCCGAACAAGGCGAGTGGCTAAGCATTTGGCACGAGTTTGGCTGGTGGTACCCATGGTACCGCCTACATGTAAAAATTAGCATAAACCCGGTCATAGACATAGGTTTCAATCCAATACTTCCAGGGGGGGAAACATACTTCTGGCAAGGACTGGACACATTTGCTGGTGTCCTAGAGGAAATATGGGAAGACATAATATTAGACTTCATGGGAGTCTTTATCTCGTACGCTATAGCAAAGGGGTTATCAATCTGGAACTTGGCGGCTGGACTAATTGCAGAAGGAGTTAAGGCATTGGTTCAATATGGGTTTCTGTGGATAGGTTGGAATGATCCTGCGAAGATGCTAGCAACATCAATCGCCAATTTCTTGATGGGTTTCATAGCCTTAGCCACGCATGTAGGTGAAGCATTTGTCAAAGCTTTATTTAGTATTATATGTGGTCCTGCATGGGCAGCTATAATGTTAACAACTAATGGAATGATACCTCTAGCTGCGCCCCTTCAAATCATAAGAACTCCAGTGGACTACGTTGAATCGGTCTTTGTCGATTTTCCCATAGCGATACTGGCATTGTTAAGATATCTTGGGAGAATATAAAGGAATGTGGGATGAAAATGAGATCAAGTGAGGAAATGCATCTATACAATCTGTCGTTAGTTCCTGCAGGCATGATTTTCGTAGTTTTCCTATTTGTATTCGTTTATTCATTACATAACAATCTTCTGGGAACAATCTGGGATTTCTTATGGTTCGCAATACCCTTTTGGATACTTATAATAGATACTATCTTTTTTTCATTTGAAATGCTCTATAAGAAAAAAACGAACAAGCCATTTAACTTGAAACGTTTTGTTGGACGAACAATCCTCACGACAACAGGTTTTGCACTATTTATCGCACTTGCAACTTTATTCAAAAGCTTACAGTTCCTGTGGATTAGTGAATCAACCACATTACTTCTCTCAGGCATCACTTGGTTTGCTGTATGGATTATTTTATTCATTAGTCTCAAGCAAAGGTTTGACAAACTCTCTCAAGGTACGTGGTAATGCTTTCTATTTTGGATCATTTCTAAGATTGTTTGGTGATAATCAAACAATCATTAGGGCTAACTCGCGTGGTTATGCGGTCTTGTCAAATCATTATTACAACGTAAATAATGGATATTACGCTTTTACCGTAACGGTCGATAATGCGGACATTGTGGCGATAAGCTATGTTAGCTTAACTGTATCATTGGAAACCAGACTTAATTGCATTGTGCAGAAACAAGACACAAGCAATGTGCACGTATTCTATGGAAAGCTCGAAAATGTCCATGAAGAGGGGGGATTGCAACTCACGATTTCGGTTAACGGAAGCGTTTATACCTGGATTAGTACAGACGAAATGGGTCTTTTCTATCTAGAGATGAGTTTGCTGCCTGAAAATGACACCGCAACCACGTATGACATTCAAATTGCTTTTGGAGGTTGGATGGCAGGCAGCGTCACAAGTTATCATCAAACGTCTAACGGCACCTATCCAGTCTGCACAACAATCTACTCTAAGTATAAGCCGTCATGCAACGTCACTCGCCTCACGGTTTCACCTCCATCAACAGACACCTTAACACCAACAAAGACTCCTGAGGAAATGCAGGCTGAAGCCGAAGAAGGCGGATGGCTCAGCATATGGCACGAGTTCAGCTGGTGGTACCCATGGTATCGTTTGCGTGTAAAAATAAACGTGAATCCAACCATAGACGTAGGCTTCAACCCACTACTGCCTTTCGGAGAGACATGGAACTGGGAAGGACTAGAATTATTTGCAAATGTAGTAGCTGAAATATGGGATGAAGTAATTTTAGATTTTATGGGAGTTTTCATCTCATACACTATAGCAAAAGGGCTGTCAATCTGGAATTGGGCAGGAGGACTATTAGCGGAAATAATAAAAGGTGCGTTTCACTATGCACTATTCTTGGCAGAATTCTTTAGAGCAACCGAAGGCTCACTCAAAATGCTTGCAGCTGGAATCGCTGAAATATTAATGGGACTAATCGCAATTGCAACTAATATCGGAGAAGCCTTTGTCAAAGCATTGAAGACCTTAATATTCAGTCCAGCAATATCCACCATAATGCTGACAACTACAAAAATGATTAATTATGCAGCCATTCTCAGACCCATCAGAACCCTCATAGACTATGTGGAATGTGGAGTAGACTTTTCCATTGCAATACTTGCGTTGCTTAGGTATCTTGGGTGGATTTAGATGAAAACGACAGAGCTTTCACCTGACGAAGAACGGCATCTTCTTAATCTTTCCGTAATCCCAGCACTCATAGTAACATACATTTTGCTGGCTGCGTTTGTTTACTTCGGAAGAAATCAGTCGTCTTTATCGCCATTGCACATCCTGATATATTTTGGGATACCTTTTGCAATTGCTATGCCTACGACGATTTTCTTGTCTTTCGAAGTTTTGTATAGCCGCAAGGCGAGACAACCTATAAACCGCGGAGCTAGAAGATTATTAGGCCGAATATCACTCACGTTATTGGCTATTTCTCTCCTAGGAGCAATTCTCAGCATCACTTATTTTGCATTAGCTCCATGGTTTGATGAAAACAACCTTTTGTTGCTAACTGGGGTTCTTTGGTTCGCGATATGGATTTTCTTAATGTTTCACTTTAAAGAAGCATTTAATAAACTCTCCTCCGGCAAATGGTAATGTCTTTCGCGAGATATTTGGGGTACTTATAGACCATGACGGGAGAAATACCGCCAACGGGAGACTTCATTGGGACAATGCTCGCCATCGGGGCAGCCTACATCTATACAGGTGAAGTCTTCCACAGCTACATAAGGGGAATGTTGCCCATTCTTTCTCTAGCTCTTTACATGACCTTTGCCTATGTGAATCCTATTCTCTGGCTTAAATCAGCTATTGATCTTTGGGCAACATTCAGCGAATTACCGCTTGTATCTGCTGTTATAACTTCCTCAACGGTTTGTTTCTCCATTGCAATGGCCCTTGTGTGGCCCCCTCCAATAAGAGGCATACTAAGCATTCCTATACTTCTAAGCATACTTTCGATATGGATTTTAATGGGGTTCTAATGAAAGAAAATGAAGAGGTGTTAAAGGCTGACTGAAGAGGAGTCCGAAATCTATGACCTCATGGGTCTTCTGCTGAGAAGGGGAGGCCTCACAGTCGGTGTACCTATTCTCGTGGGAGCCGTCCTTGTGTGCATCGGTTTGCTTGAACTGCCTTGGGGGATATTAGCAGTCGCAATTGGCATCCTCATGATAGCCTGCGGTATTTACCAGCTTAACAAGCGCAGAGAAACTGCGCAGAGGAAGAAGAATGCTTCTAAGCAAGACTAGTAATGCTCAGTCTATAGAAAACCCCTGCGCCAACTTGTACTTCGCTCGAAAAAACTTTAAGAATTAGTGCGGCGATGCTGAATGTTAACTGATTCTAAACACTCATGTTTGCCAGACCTGTCCGGTTAAGACGGAAGCTACAGCGTCACGTTTGACCTTCCGGCAAAGGACGACAAAAGCACATGGCTGACTGCGGAGCCAAAATAAACAAAAACTTTGGCGCCGACCGTAACGTTTGAGAAGTTACGGCTCTAGGGAACACGACAAAACCCTCATGCAATAAATGCTCAAGTTTTATGAGTAAGAAGCCAATAGTTCTCATGTCGTAATAGCTTGACACCGAGTTGAGTTCATGTCTGAAACCGAAACCCTAGTTCCATACCTAAAAGAAAAGAAAAACGACCAGCAAGAACCAACAGTAATCATCGACAGCCGCGAAGCCAACACAGCCTCAAAAATAGTGAAAGGACTCAGGGAACGTAACGTCAAAATCAAAATTCAACCATTAGATAAAGGCGACTACATTTTATCCGACGAGTGTGCAGTGGAACGCAAAACAGTTCAAGACTTCGCCTACACACTCACTCGCCGCTACCTCTTCGACCAACTGTTCACTCTAAAAGAAGTCTATCCTAAATCCCTACTCTTGCTAGAAGGCTATCTACCAATAATCTACAAGTTCAGCAGAATCCAGGCCGTATCCGTCTGGGGAGCAATGTTCAACCTCGCAAAAAACGGCATAGCAATAATCAATACAACCTCATACAAAGAAACCATCGACTTCCTCTACGTTGCTGCCCGCCAAGAACAAATCGTAGAAAAGCGAATCCCAACAGTCCATCCAATCAAGAAAGTAGAAACCACACCAGACGCCCAAATATACTTCATTGCCAGCCTCCCCAACATAGGAAAAGAAAAAGCCACAGCCATCCTCAAATCCTACAAAACCCCAATGAAAGCTCTAACAAACGTGGACGAATGGCCAAAAGCAGTATACGGCCTAGGCCCAAAAATAAGCAGCAAAGTTAAAGAGGTGCTGAGCACACCGTTCGAAGAGTGAAAGAACATGGATGTGGAAATCGCTCCAACACGGAAAATCACCGTTTTTGGCTTAGACAAACGCTCCGTCGGCGACATCGTATGGTGCGCCACAACTTACGGAGTCAACAGGCTCTACTGGATAAACGGCTACCTACTGTGCCTAGAAGTATACGAAAAATCCTTCGAACAAGAAATAAAAAACAAGGAATTCCCAATAAGCCAAATCTGCTACGCAAAATTCCCAAAATTCGAGAAGCTCTATGAAATCGACAAAAGCCTCCAAATTCCACTAGTAAATGTTTCCGACATGAAGATATATCAGAAAATATTGAAGGCAATCTTAGACAACGAAAAAGAAAGCTCCTTCGAACAATAGTCTGATACTATGTAATTTGATGATCTCTGCTGTTAACAGTGCGGAAGTGACTCTTTCAAATCACAGTTCCTAGCGCGACTCACTCTGTTTTACGACGCAAACAGACGGTTTGACTCAAATATCTTTTTAAATGGTATTCAGCACAATACAGATACAACCTGTAAAATTGAGGTGTGACCATGGATAAACCGACAATCGGAGTCATCGGCTTGGGTCCTGTTGGATCGATTTTAGCCACTCATTTAGGTAAAAGCGGCATGGACGTGATTTTGGAGGACATAGCCAAAGAACTGCTCATACAAATCAGTAAAGAGGGTATGAAGGTTTCTGGGATCAGGGAACTGTCATTCAAATTTGACAAAGTTGTAGGTTCGTTGACTGAACTGACCAAGTTTGAGCCAGACATTATTTTTATCACTACAAAGGCTTGTTTTCTGAAGAATGTCTTGGCTGAGATTAAACCCATGTATACACCGAAGATGAAGATTGTCAGCTTTCAAAACGGAATAGATAACGAGCGCCTGATTGCTGAGACTTTGAAAATTGACACTGCCTATCGAGTGATCGTCAACTACGCTGGAAACCTGGCAAACCCCGGAGACGTAAGGATGAATTGGTTTCAACCTCCCAATTACATTGGCGCTTTCAAGAATGGTCTGTACACAACCGATGAGACGACTAAGCGGATTTCGGACATACTCACAACTTGCGGATTGAAAACAGATGAGGCTCCCAATATTAAGAAGCACATATGGGAGAAGGCAATCTTGAACTCTGCTCTATGTTCCATCTGCGCTTTGACACGACAAACAATGAAAGAAGCGATGGATTTTGAGTTTACGGGCGGCTTGGCAACAAGAGTGTTAGAGGAGGGACTCGCAGTAGCCAAAGCGGATGGTCATGACTTCGGCGAAAATGCACTCAATACATTTGTCAACTATCTAGCGAAGGGTGGGGCCCATAAGCCTTCTATGTTGGTTGACGTTGAGAACAAGGCGATGACTGAAGTAGATTTCTTAAGCGGCGCCATAGTGGCTTATGGAAAACGATACGGAATCAAGACACCTGTTAATTATGCTCTGACTAATCTCTTGAAGGGTTTGGAGAGTAGCTATCTGAAAAGGTAGAGTTAGAGCTTCATGTGTTTGGAACCTCTAGTTCTTTGAGGCTTAAGTGACATCTCACGCGATGATTTCTACTTCTACATTGTGAAAAGTATTAATACGATTCTCGGGCATTAGCAATAAATCTGAAAGATGGAAGTTTAATGGAGTCATTGAAACTGATTAGAACTTTAATCTCCGCTAACAACAAATTCATCAGCGAATGGAAACGCCTAAAAAGGCCAGTTCTAGGATACACTTGCTCCTACACGCCTGAAGAGATCATTTCTGCCGGCGAAATACTTCCAATTCGAATTCTTGGAAGCCTTGAACCTCCAAAATTAGCTGACGTTCACGTATCCACAAATGTTTGCTCTTTCGCTAAAAGCTGCTTCAACAACGCGCTCAAAGGAGAATATAGCAGTTTAGACGGATATGTTTTTTCACACTCTTGCGACAATCAAAAAAAGATTTACGACCTTTGGAGACGTTACACAACAATTCCCAAAGCATATTTCATAAACACACCCCACAGCACTAATGAAAACTCGCGAAGATTCTTTCGTGATGAACTCGAGAAGTTTAGAGAATGGCTAATGAAGAGCTTCAAAGTTGAAATTTCCGAGGAAAATCTGAGGAGTACCATCAGAACATTTAACGAAAACAGAAGGCTACTAAGACAGGTTTATGACCTGAGAAAAGGCAATCCTCCACTAGTGCTCGGGAGCGAAGCCCTTGAAATTGTCTTGTCAAGTATGATGACTCCGAAGGAAGAACATAACAAGCTCCTGCAAGTATTGCTGGAGGAAATTGACACACGGGAAGACGTACCCAAAGAAGGTGTTAGACTGCTTGTTTCAGGCAGTATCATGGATAACTCGGAACTTTTGAGGCTCATCGAGAGCGTTGGTGGCTCCGTTGTTGCGGATGACCTTTGCACAGGTTCGCGGTACTTTTGGGACTTGGTCAATGAGGAGGAGGAACCTATGACGGCCATTACAGAACGATATTTGCACAAGATTCCAAGCTCTTTCATGTATTCTTCCGAGGAAAGGTTTAGACATACAAGGGAGATGGCTAAGCTTTTTGATGTGGAAGGCGTCCTCATCTTTTCTCTGAAGTTTTGCGATGTCCATTCTTTTGATGCTCCTTTATTGGCTGAGGAACTCAGAGAGGAGGATGGTTTACCAGTCTTGTGCCTTGAGTGGGACCACTCCTTAAGCGGAACTGCACAGCTCAGAACAAGGATTGAAGCTTTTATTGAGATGTTGGAGGAACAAATATAATGAGTGAGAGACGGCTTGCAACGCTCAAAGGGTTCTATCAGAACTATGTTAAGCCTTCCTATGAAATGGCTCATAAGGCAAGAGAGGAAGGCAAACTTGTAGCATGGGTCGCTTCCACCTTTCCAGTGGAAATTCTTCACGCAATGGATATAATTCCAGTATGGCCTGAGAACTACGCTTCACTATGTGCCACCAGAAAGGTTTCAGTGCCTTTATGTGAATCGGCTGAAAGAAAGGGCTTTTCAAAGGATTTATGCTCCTATGCGAGGTGTGTGCTCGGCTCCCTTTTTGATGGAGAAAATTTGCCTGAAGGAGGAATTCCAAAACCGGACATCTTGGTCGCTTCGACATGTGCATGTGACACGCACATGAAATGGTTTCAAGTCGCCAGTCGAATCTTTAAAAAACCACTCTTTCTTTTGGACGTCCCTTATAATGTCGACAGCGCAAGTCCCGAGCAATTGGAAGATCGTTACGTTCAACATTATGTTTGTCAGCTTGAGGATCTGGTTTCTCGTCTAGAAAAGTATTCTAAAATGAAACTTGTTGATAGCAAACTCAGGAAGACTTTGACGCTTTCAAACAAGACGAGCGAGCTTTGGCTTAAGGTTCAGGAATATAGGAAAAGTGTTCCGACTCCTATGGGAGCGAGAGAAGCCTTTTCCGCAGTCTATTTCATGCTGTGCGTTCCAGGAACAGAGCAAGCGGTAGGTTTTTATGAGGAATTGTGTGCGGAGCTTGAACAGAGGGTCAAACAGGGTGTCGGAATCATTGAAGACGAGAAGTATCGCCTAGTTTGGGACAACCTTCCGTTATGGTTTGACCTTCAATTCTTTCAGTATTTAGAAACCTTGAAAGCAGTTGTTGTTGCAGAAACTTTTTCACATGTTTGGGCTGGAGGCTTAAACCCTTCGAAACCTTATGAAAGCCTAGCTCGAAAACACTTGTCAAATATGGCGAATTGCACGATAGAAAGGAGGATAGAATTGATCGCAGCTTTGGTGAAGGATTTTCGGGCAAATGGTGTTATACTGCCAACAAACTGGGGTTGCAGGATGATGACAATAGGCGAAACGATGGTGAAGGAAAAAATTCAAGAGATGACGGATGTTTCGAGCCTAATATTAGACGTAGACTCAACGGACTGGAGAAACTACGATGAATTCAAAGTGAAAACAAAACTTGAGACTTACTTGAGAACCTTGAATAGCCTGTTCAAGATTGGAGAAACTCGGCGAAGCGCTCTCTAAGCTCCCTGTGCAGAATTTTACCTGTTGCGGTCCTAGGAATATCAGAATAGTTAATGAACATCACTCTTTTGGGTTTCTTATACCCCGTCATCTTATCCCTACACCATTCAATGATTTCTTTTTCAGATATTGTTTCACGATCCTTTAGGGCGATCACGGCGGTGACAATTTCACCCCATTTATCATCTGGAAGCCCTATAACTGCAACATCCCGCACTTTTGAATGCCGGGAGAGTATTTCTTCAAGCTCTGAAGGATAGACGTGCTCACCTCCAGTGATGATCATGTTGTCCTTGCGGTCTACAATGTAATAATAGCCCTCTTCATCACGCTTAACGAGGTCTCCGGCGCTGAAAAACTCGCCTCTAAATGAGGCTTCAGTCTTTTCAGGCATCTTGTAATATTCGTCAAACATCATTGGACCCTTGGAATAGAGTTCACCGATTTTTCCGATTCCAACTTCATGACCGTTATTATCAAGAAGCTTAATCATGTCTGCTCCCATGCATTCTCTACCCATTGAACCGATTTTTCTAAGCTGGTCTTCAGGCTTGAGTATGGTGACTAGCCCAGCTTCTGTGGAGCCGTATGCCTCATACAGTTCGACCCCGGGAAAACATTTCAAGATTCCACGCTTTATTCTGCTTCTAACGGGCGCCGATGAGCACAATAGCTTGCGCAGTGAAGTTGTATCAAACTTCCGGCGGGTCTTTTCTGGTATTTCAAGAATGAGGCTGTAGTGAGTTGGAATAAGTGAAGTGAAGGTTATTTTCTCCCTGTCGAAGATGTCCAACAAATCGACGGGATCAAAACGCTTGTCTCTGCCAACAAACAGAGAGGCACCTGTATAAAGGAATAGAAGCCCGTAAAAAGTTGAGTTTACATGGAAGAGGGGCATGACAATCATTCCGTAATCCTTCTCTGAGAAGCCGAATTCTACAGAGTTAATTAAGAAGAAAGCGACGTAAGACTCGTGAGAGCGAACAACACCTTTTGGAAGGCCAGTTATACCTGAAGTGTATATCTGGACCCACGTGTCTTTGTCGCCTACCTTGACATTTGGCTTATTATCTGGAGATTTCTTGATCAAATCCTCATATTTAATGTAGCCTTTAGGTGATGAATTACCGACAACAATGAATCTATCCTTAAGGATTTTTTCTAGTTTTGGTCGGATAGTGTTTATTGTGTCTGCGAATTCCTCATGAACAATCATGGCTTTGGCATCTGAATTATTTACAACGTATTCAATCTCCTTTTCGATATAACGCCAACTGACAGGTGCAACAACCAGTCCTGCCTTTGCTGAGGCGCAATAGACTTCGATGAATTCCACCGAGTTGTAAAGGAGGACAGCAACGCGGTCGCCCTTACGCAAGCCCATATTCAACAGGCCGTTAGCTAGTTTGTTAGTCCTAATGTCTAGTTCCGAATACGTATGCGATCTGCCACGCCAATCTTTAACAGCCAGTTTTGTTGGATATTTTCTAGCGTGTGTGCTCAAAATTTCTCCTAAATTCAACCAAGCCATGACTCTCTCACCCTTTTACATCAATCAGTGTTTCATTGGAACTTGGTATTACTAATCCAAGAAAATATATACTTCTATTGGTATCTCTTCTCTATCTCTAAAGGAGGATTATAAATGGAAATTCGAAAAGTCGCTGTCCTTGGAGCCGGATTAATGGGTCATGGTATAGCCCAAGTCGCGGCTCAAGTAGCGAAATACGACGTTTACCTCAGAGACATCAAACAAGAATTTCTTGACAAAGGAATGTCTATGATAAACAACAGTTTGCAAATATTCCTGAAAAAAGGAACAATCACAGAGAATGAAGTCAAGGAAACCTTAGCGAGGATTCATCCAACCCTGGACCTAAGAGAGACCGTTGCCGACGCAGACTTGATAATTGAGGCCGTCCCAGAGAATCTGAAGTTAAAAAAAGAGATACTTTCGGAAGTTGATAAGCTAGCAAAGCCAGATGCCGTTTTGGCTTCAAACACCTCTTCCATAAGCATAACAGAGCTTGCCTCAGCTACAACCCGACCCGAGAAATTCTGTGGAGTACATTTCTTTAACCCACCACAACTAATGAAACTGATAGAGATTATCCGTGGAGCGAAAACCTCGGATGAAACCATAAGCACGATAGTTGAAGTCGCGAATAAGATGCAAAAAGAATCAGTAATAGTCAAAAAGGATTGCGCGGGCTTTATCGTGAATAGAATTTTGGTCCCGGCTCTAAACGAGGCTGTTTCCCTTGTTTGGGAGGGAATAGCTGAGCCAGAGGACATTGACAAGGCTATAAAGCTTGGACTGAATTGGCCCATGGGACCGATAACTCTTCTTGACTACCTTGGATTGGACACGACTCTTTCTATAGCTGAAGTTTTGCAAAACGACCTTGATCCAAAATATAGGCCATGTCCGTTGCTAAGACAAATGGTTCGAGCTGGTCTCTGGGGAAGAAAGACTGGTAAAGGCTTCTATGACTGGACCAAAAAATAGCAAAGGTTCTGGTGAAACTGTATGGAATTAAAAAACACCCTTTACGAGAAAAAAGACGGAATAGCACTCATAACCATAAATCGCCCTGCAGCTCTAAACGCGCTAGATGAAGAAACTGTTCTAGGACTTCTCTCAAGACTTCAAGACGCAGAGAAGGACGACAACATAAGAGTCGTAGTAATTACAGGAGCTGGCGAAAAAGCCTTTTGCGCCGGTCTAGACCTTAAAACCGTTAAGGACATTAGCGCCATAAAAGCTTGGGAGACTACAAAACGCTTGCAAAAGCTGACTCTGACAATTGAGGAACTTGGAAAACCCGTGATTGCAGCCATCAATGGCTACGCCCTTGGCGGAGGCTTGGAACTCGCAATGGCATGCGACATCAGAATAGCTTCTGAAAACGCACGAGTGGGCCAGCCAGAGGTGAACGTTGGACTGATTCCAGGTTCGGGAGGAACACAACGATTACCACGTTTAGTTGGAAAGGGAATAGCCAAGGAATTAATATTTACAGGGAAGATGATTGACGCCAAGACTGCTGAGAAAATTGGATTGATCAACATTGTAGTGCCACCCGAAAAACTTCAATCAACCATTGAGGAACTTTCCAAAGAAATTATGAGCAAGCCTCCAATTGCCCTAAGACTAGTCAAAGAACTCATTAACAATAGCACAGAAATAGACCAGAGGATAGGGCTAATGCACGAATGTGAGGCTTTTGGAATACTTGCTTCAACAGAAGATTTTAAAGAAGGAGTATCAGCGTTCCTAGAAAAAAGAAAGCCCGAATACAAAGGAAGATAGAAACCGTCGTCTTTCACTGGTGATCTCTGATGAAAAAGGTTGCAATCGTCGGAGGCGGAGCCTCAAAATGTGGCAGACGAGAGGCAAGCTGGAGGGACCTAGTACAAGAAGCTGGGAAAGCCATGTTTGAGAACGTGGGCAATATCTCTCCAAAGGATGTCGACTCTTTGATAGTTGGAGCTGCCCAACCTGAACGATTCGTTTTTCAAGCTCATGTCACCCCTATGGTAGCAGAGTGCTTGGGGATAACCCCCAGAAAGGTCGCGGCAAGAACAGAGTTGATGTGCGCTTCTGGACAAGCTGCTATCCGGTATGCTTGGGCTTGTGTCGGATCTGGAATGGCTGACATTGCTGTTGTCTTCGGCGTCGAGAAAATGTACATGCCGGACATGACCGAAGCTCAGACAAACATGACTTGTGTCCTTGACAGAGAATGGGATGGGGTAAATGGACTTTCAGCTCCACCTTTTTTCGCTATGACTGCTCAAAGACACATGCTGGAATTTGGCACGACGAAAGAGCAAATGGCCTTGGTTTCTGCCAAAAATCATCATTACTCCACCATGAATCCTGCGGCGCATTTCCAAAAAGAAGTCACGGTAGAGGACGTTCTCAAATCCATTGTAATATCTCCTCCCCTGAACCTTTTTGATTGTAGCTCGATAACAGACGGGGCTGCTGGAGTGATTCTAGTTCCAGCTGAGGATGCCAAAAAATACACGGACACTCCAATGTATATTGTAGGAACTGGACAAGCAAGTGTTGGAAATGTCATCAATAACCTAGCCAACATAACCGAGTGGGTTCCGCTAAAGATGGCTGTTCAAGAAACCCTAAGAACGGCAAACATAACAAGAGACGAGATTGACATAGCAGAGCTGCATGATTGCTTCACGATTTCTGAAATCATGGAATACGAAGCATTCGGATGGTGCGAAAAAGGAAGCGGTGGAAAATTCATTGAGAACGGTGAGCCACACATTGGGGGAAAGGTTGCCGTAAACCCAAGAGGCGGACTGCTCGGCTGTGGGCATCCTCTAGGTGCTACAGGAATACTGCAAGCACTGGATATCTTCCAACAGTTCAGAGGAGAGGTGCCGCAGGGAAGACACGTTAAGGGCGCTGAAGTCGCAGTGGCACACAACCTTAGCGGAGCTGCAAATGTTCATAGCATTATCGCCTATTCGAGGGATTTAAAATGACAGTGGAATTTGAAAAAATAAAACGCCAAAACATGATTAAGCTTCCCTACATGCTGGATTTCTATCCTTTGCAAGACGCCAAATTCACAAGAATTGACAGGTTCTTTCAGAACCTCAAAGAGAGGAAGTTGACAACAACCAAGTGCAAGGCTTGCGGGAAAGTTTTGTGGCCTCCAAGAATCATGTGCCCTGAATGTTTCTCTGAAAACCTCGAATGGATAAATTTGGGTGTAGACGGCGAATTGTATGCTTTTACTGAGATGAAGCTCGGCGCACCTTTGGGCTTCGTGGAAGATGTACCGTTCTGCATAGGCCTAGTAAAAATCGGAGGCTTACTGATTTCGGCAAGAATCGACGGCGCAAAATACGAAGACCTCAAAATTGGAGACAAAGTCACGCTAAAAATAATTGAGCTAGAGGACGATAGGATCTTCTACAGATTCTGTAAAGTCAAAGAATAATGGCGCCCTCTTTTCTTTTTGGGTCGTATGTAAATAGTTTTGTATCTATCAAAATTTTGATGCAATAAGCATTTTTTGCATTCTCCGCTTTTCTCATCGAAAACAACTGGCTCGAATTTGACTTCATATCCAAGTGACTTATAGAGTTCTACTGCCTCACGTAGGTCGGGTTCGTCGGCTGCAAACCGTTTTTTCCAACCCTGCTTTTCAAGATTCGTATTTTCGCTTTTACTCTTTCGACATTTCTTGTTCATTTCTAACCAAGACATGCATCGACCATAGTTACAAACTGATATCGTGAAAGCGAGACTAATATAGGTCTTCTTCGATTTCTACGTTTTGCTCAGGCATCTTTCCATGCTTTTTTATGTATTGTTGAAGTAGCTCACTCTCTCTCATTGTGTACATTTTGGCTTCCTCACAGATGAAGTATTTTGCCTTCATGTTCGTTGCTAGCAGTTGCTCAAGTTCCTTTCTGAGGTTAATTGTTCCTTTTATGTAGATAATTTCCTTGTTTCCATTTAAGAGCTGGAAAACGCCCTCAGTTTCCGGAACAGTCTCCAAGTTCTCCTCTTTGAGAGGCAGCCATTTTTCTGGAGGTTGAGGCGCCTTTTGAATGCACAGTCTTAAGTCGCATCTTAGACACCGATTCGCCTCTTCTAGAGCCATTTTCTCGTCGTAACCAAGTTCAACTTCAAGGAAGTTGCCTCTTCGCTTCTCAACTGAAAGGGAAGGCATTTGAACCCGTTGTTTGTGGGCGAACTTCTCCACTTTCCCAAACCACGGATTCGGTTTCTCAACTTCCACAACCCGATCCTCAATGGTTCCTCGCCCCCCAAGATACTTATCGATGGTGAGGGCAGCTTGTCTACCTGAAACTAAAGCTTCAACGATTGAGGTTGGACCCTTTGCAATGTCTCCACATGCAAAGACTCCTGAAATGTTAGTTTCCATCGTAGATGGATTCACCTTGACCACTCCAGATTCAGATATACTTAACTGGTTTGCTGTTTGCCATGAAAGGTCTGGGGCTTGCCCTATTGCGATAGCAAGCATATCGGTTTCAATGGTCATTGTTTGTTTTTCATCAAAGGTTGGGCTAAATTTTCCATCTTTATCGAAGACCGAGAGACAACGCATGAGCTCAACCGCAGTCACCTTTCCGTCCCGGCCTAGAATCTTCTTTACTCCATAAGAATTGTGAATCCTCACCCTTTCCTCAAGTGCCTGCTCAATTTCCCATGGAAAGGCAGGCATTTCCTCGCGTTTTTCCAAGCAGACAACTTGAACATCGCTGGCGTCAAGTCTTAAGGCTGCTAGGGCAACATCCATTGCAACATTGCCGCCACCAATGACCAAGACTTTCCCTTGTATGTTTGATGCTTTTCCAAGTCGCGCATCCCTCAGAAAGTCCAGCCCACTGGTCGCGCCTGACAAGTTGGCGCCTTCGACTCTGAGCCTCCTACTAGTCTGCAAGCCAACAGCCACAAGAACAGCGTCGAAACCTTCCTTCTTAAGAGATTCAATTGTCAAATCTTTCCCAAAAACCACGCCTGTCTTGATTCCTACACCCAAATTGACAATTTCACGGATGTCCTTTTCAACGACCTCTTTTGGCAGGCGATACTCTTGAACTCCATACCGCATCATTCCGCCCGGTTCATCCATGCCCTCGAAAATTGTGACTGAATGTCCTAGTCTGACCAGAGAGAATGCTGCACTCAGTCCTGCGGGACCAGACCCTATTATGGCAACCTTCTTTCCTGACGGTCTTGCAATCGTTAGTTTTTGTTTCCATATTTCTGAATCATTGTCCATTGCAAAACGTTTTAGGCCGCAAATTGAAACAGCCTCATTGATCTTTGATCGTCTGCAAGTGCTCTCGCATGGACGAGAACAAGCGTGGGCTAGAACATTTGGTAATGGCAACTTTTCTCTTATGACTGCTGCAGCCTCAGCAAACCTTCCTTCACAGGTCAGTCGAACGTATCTTGGAACATCAGTCTCCGCTGGGCAGGCGTATTTGCAGGGAATCAGATCAACTTCGCGTTTTGTAGCCTTTAATTCTTTATCTTGTAAAGCTCCAGTCGGGCAGACTTCCACACAAGCTCCACAGAATCTGCAATCGGAATCCATGAGGTTCGGCGCAACCGTTCCGACAAGAACCTCTCCATTCTTATAAACAAAGCCTAAGGCTCCGATGCCGCGAAGCTCTTGACATGCTCTGACACATCGGGTGCATCCAATGCATAGGTTATTGTCACGCAAGAAAAGAGGTTCATTGTCTATTACAAGAAGGTTTCTTGGAGTGTAGCGTGGCGTATCTTCTCTTATTCCAATGTATTCTGCAACTCTTTCCAGTTCACAGTCACCAAATTTTGGGCAACACCGCTCATTTACAGGAACATTTGTTGAACAGGGCTCTCTTGTGCACCCTTCTTTCTGAGCGCAGATTAGGCATGCATGCGAGTGCTTGGCTAGAATTCGCATCAGTTCAACTTTCCGCGCCCCTCGAACCTGCTCGTTTTCAGTATAGACTTTCATTCCATCGGAAACCGATGTGCAACATGAAAGGACAAGCGTTTCTTGTCCATCAACTTGGACCAGACACAGTTTGCATCCTTCGAATTCTCTCTCTGGAGAGTCATCTGCGATTTTTTCATTACCACGATAAATGGCTTTGATAGACTTAGCTTTGTTGGGATGAATTAAGTCAGGATGATAACAAATGGTTGGGATATAAACCTCTATTTTTCTGGCTGCTTCAAGGATGCTTGCGCCTTCCTCAACGTCAACTTCAACGTCGTTGATGAAGAGTTTGACAATTTTCGGTATAGTCTTTTCCCTACCAAGAATGAGTTATTGCCTTTGTCTCACATGCTAGAACGCATGGAAGCTTTCTTTCACCGCTAACTGGTTTGCAGGGTGCACAGCTGTACTTAATTTTTTTACGGTGTTGTTCTGTCACCGTCGCCATTGACCCTCCTTCAATGTCAAATTCGTTGTCGACAAGTTCGAGAACTTCGTAGGGACATGCCTTGACGCATTTTCCGCAACCGTCACAATTGTCAGTGTCAATAATGATGAAGTAGTCACCTGAACCATCTTTATACCCATAGTGAGCCTGCATTTCGCCGTCTCCTTTTTTTTAACGCAGTCCTAGCTGCTTCTCGTAGAGCGCATTTGCGAACAACGCAGCTCCTATTGCTCCTGCTAGAATTGGGTCAAGTTCTGGCTCAAGAGGTTTGATTCCCAAGTTTGTTTCGAGTCTAGTGGCTATGCCGATGTTTTTTGCGACTCCTCCTGTGATTACGAAGTCTTTTTCGATTCCCACTTTTGTAAGCAGGTCAATTATTCGGTCAACCATTGCGAGGTGATATGCTGCGGCGACCTTTTCTTTCGGCCACCCTTGTCGGAGTAAAGCTACAGACTCAGCCTTTGCAAAAATGACGCAAGTGTTGCTTACTGGTGGCGGTTCTTCTGTGACGTTCAACGAAACTTTTCCAACCTCTTCGATTGGAATCCTGATTAGGTCAGAGAAAACTTCTAGTCCTCTTCCAGTTCCTGCAGCGCACTTATCGTTCATAAGGAAGGACATGACTTTTCCCTTATTGTCGCATCTTATAGCCTTACAGTCTTGTCCCCCAATGTCGAGCACGGTCCGAACAGATGGCCCGTAAATATAGTGGGCGCCTCTTGCATGACACGCGATTTCCGTTATTGTTTTGTTAGCAAAGGGAATGTTCACTCTGCCATAGCCTGTGCCAACAACTTGATGAAGGTTTTCAGTCTTTAGTCCTGTTCCTTCGAGAGCCCAATTCATTACTTTAAATGCTGTTTCTTCGCTTACGCCGCCAGTTCTCATGACCGAGTAAGCGTAGAGTTGTCCATCAAGTATGATAGCGGCCTTGCTGCCTACAGATCCTATATCAATGCCAGCTGTGACTATTTTGGCTTGATTCCAATCCATGTTAGGTTGTGTATGCCTATATTCTCGCCATCTCCAAAATTCACTAGATCTCTCGCTCATTTTTGTCCCTCCATTTCAGACGCAAACAAAGCTGCTCCAAGGGCGCCAACACATTCTGGGTATTCGGGAATCAGTATTTCAGTGTTCAATTCTTTCTTTAGAGGTGGCAAGAATCCTGGGTTTCGGGCTACTCCTCCAATTAGGGCTACGTCTTTTTCTACGCCTATTCTCAGAACCATTGAGGCTATTCTGCCTGCGATGGCGTCATGTATTGCCTTTGCTATGTCCTCTTTGGAAACCTTTGAGTGGATGAGGCTTACGACTTCTGATTCGGCGAAAACGCAGCATTGGGCGTTCATTGGTATGGCATTCATAGATTTTAGCGCAAGGGGACCCATGTTTTCCACACCCACTTCCAACGCCCTGGCCATAGTCTCTATGAAAGTTCCAGCTCCAGCGGCACATCTTTCATTGATAACAAAGTCTCTGACTCCCCCGTTTTCACTCACCTTTATTCCTCTACCTTCTTCAGCTCCGACATCAATGACTGTCTTCACGGTTGGAATCAGATAGTAGGTTCCTTTAGCATCGGCGATGACTTCTGGAACAATTTCCTTAGCGTCTATTGGAGGTTTCATATGGACAATTTTTCTGCCCATCCCTGTAGCTACAACTTGACCAACTTGCTCGCGTTTCAATCCAACGTTAAGCAAGGCTTTTTCGAACACGTCGTTTGCCGATTTCCAGACATCAAATTCAACAATACCATTGGCTCTTGCAAGGACGTTTTTTCCATCTTCAAGTATCACTATTTTCACGTATTTGGCTCCGACGTCTACTCCGGCTGTTATCATTTTCTTAATTTCCTCCTAGTCTCGCATTTTTTTTCAATCCCATGCTTGCGAAGAAGGTGGTTAAACGTGCTAACGTTCCAGGAAGATCAAACTCCCTCTCGTCGCCCATGTTCCCTTCAAAGGGGAAAACTGGCACGCCAGCCTCCAGTAAGCCTAGACGGTTTTCAGCTATGTGAACGCTTAAGCCTTCGCAGCCCCTATTGTAGTGAAGCAAAACTGCGTCAACCTTCCACTGCTTCACAATGTCCAGCATCATCTTTGTCTTCGCTTCAGGCAAATAGAAATGCGCCCACTCAGGCCTGTTAACAGTCCATTCAACAATCGTTTTAAGGGCTTCTTCTCTTGTCTGGGGTCTCTTTGACGGGAGCTCTCTTGGAACCCACGTTCCATCTGGACGGTACTCCCACATTCCAATCAGTCCATAAGTGTAGAGGGAACCAAGTGAGACGACGCCATATTTTTCCATTTCCCTAAAAATCTTCAGAAAACCCCAAGGAGGCTGAGTGTCGGTAATCACCCTGAATCTTTCATTGGCTACCGCCGCTATACCCCTCTTGACCCTGTCCTCCACTTCAGCTTTCAGCTTCTCATAAAACGCAACACATTCAGGTCGATGCTTCATGAGCGTTCCCATAACATACAGTGAATACATGGTCTTTTCATCTAATGGCGCTGGAACGGCTTGATTTAAGGTGCAAATTTGAGCCCAGAGCCTTGTTGCTCTCACTTCGTTCCAGACAGCCTCGCAAAGCAGCTTATCATCATATTTTCTCCCAGTAGTTTTCTCTAGCCATTCAATTCCATCATTTAGTTGCTGAAGAATGTAGTTTATCTTGTAATCTTCAAGGGGTCTGTCCACGGGATAACCAACTGAGACATCGATACAATACAGTGGCACTTTTTTGCCCTGCTTCTCCTCAAGCCATTTCACGATCTGATACCATTTTCCGTGACTACAACAGATGTGATCTTGCCATATGAAGTCTGGAGTTGGATAGCCGTCTACTACTCTTCCATCAGCAAGGATGTATTTGTCAAGTAGGATGGACCCCCAATAGTTCCTCATATAAGCGCATAGTGTGCGGGGGAAACCAGCTGCCTCAACTGCGTCGTGGCACTTGGCCGTGAAGTCCTTAAAGAATGCTATTGTGGCTCCGTAGGGTTCTCCTGTTACACAATGGACATCTTCACCTAAGCCGGCTGGTATCGCGCTGAAGGCCCAAGCTCCTCCAGCCCAACGCAGTCCTCCTCGCTCATGGGCATTTAAGTAATTCTCGTAGTATTTGCCTCTGAGTTGTTTAGCTTCATTCCAAATTTTCAATGGTTCGGTTGGATATTCTTTAGTTTGAGCCATTTTTCCTTACACCTCCTTAGAAGAGTTCCTCCAGTCCAGTTAACGTTTCAAGAAAGGCCTCCACTCTGGTTCGGAACTGTCCCCATGGGACCGTAACATCGAACTCTAGCGGGTATGTTGGAACTCCAATTGAGCCTAAAGCATCCCTCAATGGCGGAATCTCTATTCCATGTGGGTCGCAGAATTTGTTCTGAATTACCAAAGTCCCTTGAACCTTAAATTCCTTCGCAAGCCTGACAGCATGATTGACTCTTGTAAACTCTGCCCAGTCCTTGCTGGGGCATGCAATCCTTTTGACATAGCGAGAAGCAATAGCAAACAGCCTATCTTCATCTGGAACCACATCATCCCAGAGGTATCTTGAACCAGTGCAATGTTCATCAATTACGAAGGTTGCACCTAAGGCTTCTACGTTTTTCATAAAAACTCGGTCGTCGTCTTCGCTTCCAATAATCATGAGTCTGACCCCGGGATTACGATTAAGCTTGCGATTTGGCAACTCCTCCAAGAGCCTCTCTAAGAGCTTACTGTGCTCTTCTTTATCCGTCATTTGGCTTGAAAGAACCATTTCCATAGCTTCTAAACCAGTGATTTTTGGATTATCCAACTTTCTATACTCGTAGACTCTTCGCATTAACTCTCTGTTTTTATTCATAATTCTTATTCCTCTGTCCAGATCTTCATTGGTGATTTTCTTTCCAGTCCAGTCTTCAAGGGCCTTTTTAAACTTGGCAAATTCTTGAGTAAGATATTGAATTGCATGGGGATTCTGAACTCCATGAGGGATGTAAATGTAATGTGCGAAGTCTGTGGGAATGTGGAGTCTCCAAGCGTTGAAGGCTTGCCTCAAATGGAGACATGATTGTCCCTCTACGATTCCGTTGACATAATTGAATTTTCCTTTGAGTCCTTGAGCTAAGCAATCTCTGCAAAGGTGACAATACATGGCAAAGATGTATGGTTCAGTAACTGTAGGGGGTTCATGGCTGCCCAGAATTCTAACCGGCAAAATATTTGCTGCATATAATATTTCTTCCGGCACATATGTACAAAAATAACCTACAACTTTGTTCTGGGTTCTTTCTTTCCAAGCTCGAGCATATTCGTGTCTATTGTCTATCCATTTCCTAAAGGTTTCAAATACTTCTTCGAGCAAGCGTTTTCCTCTCTCTATTTTCTATATAATTTACTTGTCTCTAATATAAATAATTTGATATTTATATTTAAAACTAATGACTGCAAACTTATATATTGAAAGAATAGAAGATTGCAAATCGAAGGTGTATGAGTGATGGCAGAACTCAAGAACATAATCTATGAAAAAGATGCCGGAGTTGCGAAATTAACCATAAATCGTGCGCCGTTTAATATTTTGAATGTTGAAACCTTACGGGAAATAGCTAGAACTCTTGAAGATGTTGGAAGAGACGACACCGTCAAAGTCTTAGTGATAACTGGCGCAGGAGAAAAGGCGTTTTCAGCTGGGGTAGACGTAAAAGACCATCTTCCAGACAAAATCAAAGAGACTCTAGAATCTTTCCACAGAGTTTTTCATCTACTTGCAGAAATTAACAAGCCGACAGTAGCAGTAGTGCGAGGATTCGCATTTGGAGGGGGATGTGAACTCGCATCCGCTTGTGACATAGTTTTGGCTTCTCAGGATGCCCAATTCGGGCAACAAGAAGTCAAGCTGGGGGCGATACCGACTGTCGCAACTGCTCTTTTGCCAAGAATAATCGGCAAGAAGAAGGCCTTCGAAATAATCTTCACAGGAGACACCATAACAGCAACAGAAGCAAAGCAAATTGGCCTGGTAAATGAAGTTTTCCCAGCGGCAGAACTTGAGGAAGCTGCTAAAAAAATGTTTGAGGGATTCAAAGAGAAAAGCCCTGTTGTTCTCAAATTAACTAGGATGGCCATCTATCAAGGGTTAGACAAGAACTTTAAAGAAGCATTAGATGGTGTAACTGACATCTACCTGCATAGATTAATGAAGACTGAAGATGCTGTTGAGGGTTTGAAGGCCTTTTTGGAGAAAAGGAAGCCTGTATGGAAGGGAAAATAGAAAACATGTGAAAAGGCTAGGGCTAACTTGTTTCTTTGCATTTTTGGTTGCGTTGACTTCTTGCAAAGAGCTTGGCACTTCAATAACAAAAAGGGGACAGCCTTCGGCTGCAATTACTCGAGTTGCGCTCCGCATGTTAGGCAATACTTAGATTTTTCTGGAAGATATTCTGCACCGCATTTGCTACACTTGCGCATAAATGGCCCGTAAGGAACCCTCGGATCTCCCCCTTGAGCGATGAAAGATCGAATTTTCTCCATTTCGCTCTTCCTCTTCTCCTTGAAAGCCCATAAACCTTCACTAGGCTCTATTGACCCAATATTGAGAGAAAACCAAGCTTTTCCATGTTCCCATGTAAGACGCCAGACCAGTTCTTTCCACCAGTTATGTTGAACCTTATAATACCATAGGCTCGACGGGGACAGAGTTTTCATCCTATCAATGTATTCTTTCACCTTTTCGTCTAACTTTTCCTTAGGCACTACAGTGTTTACTACTCCGTACTTGAGTGCCTCTTCCGCGTTTATCTGTGAACTTAGAAGAACCATTTCGGCAGATTTCTTCAAACCCATATGTAGAGGAAGCCATTGCGAAAGCCCTCCGATGGAGGTCATGCCAACTCTAGGACCGGGGGAAATGAATCTTGAGTGGTCCGCTGCAATTGCAAGATCACAACAGGCAACGAACTCCCAGCCACCTCCCGCTACCGCACCATTTACTCGAGCAATAACTGGTTTTCCACAGTGCATTATTAGGTCAAAGATTCTGCCATAATACTCTCCCCACTCCCAGAACTTCCAAGGCCTCTTGTTGTATATCTCGGCATATTCGTTCACGTTTCCCCCAGTGCAGAAGGCCTTGTCGCCTGCACCGGTCATTACTATGAACTGAACAGCATCATCTCCCATCGCACGCTCGTAAGCAGCACATATTTCTTTCAGAGTGCCCAAGACATACGAATTCATTTCCTCGGCATTGTTGATGGCAATGCACGCAGTATAATCGTACCATTTAGGATCATATTTGACAATTCGCCAGTCTTTTGGATCCTCTGCAGGATACCAATCATATTTCCTTTCCGCCATTTTTATCACATCAACGGCAATTGTTTTTTCGAATATATTTAAGACTTGCTAGACACGGTCAAGGTTCTGTATCATCCCTGTCCCTTTTTTCACATGATTTTTCGGAACTGTCGCACGTGAATTTTATAAGCGAACAAGTGCAACGTACTAATTCAAAACCGGGTGGATGTGGAAATTGTGAATGTTCCGGAAAAAATACAAACATGGCAAATGGTTCAACCTTGGGCAAAGGATCCACAAACTGGTAAGCTAGTTGAAGGCAAACTAGAAAAAACCGAGATTGCTGTTCCAGTCCTGCAACCAGGAGAAGCCCTAGTTAAGATAGCTGGTTGCGGAGTATGCCACACCGACCTAGGCTACTATTATGATGGTGTTCCCACCGTGACCAAGCCTCCTCTCACTCTAGGCCATGAAATAAGCGGTGTCGTTGTAGCTGGAGAAGAGAAACACATTGGCAAGGAAGTTATTATCCCAGCTGTTATGCCATGCAATAAATGTCCAATCTGTGCTGCAGGAAGAGGAAATCGATGCCTAGCGCAAAAAATGCCTGGTAACAGCCTAGGAATCTATGGAGGCTTTTCCAGCCACATTCCTGTTCCAGCTGAAGACTTGTGCGTTGTAGAGGATCACGGTGACTTTCACCTCGCCGAACTTGCCGTTATAGCCGACGCAGTGACAACCCCATATCAAGCATGTGTAAGAGCCGGGCTCGAACAAGGAGACAATGTTGTCGTCGTCGGTGTGACTGGGGGCGTAGGCAGTTACGTGGCTCAAATGGCTAAAGCTTTTGGCGCCAAAACAGTTGTCGGAATTGCTCGGGATCCAGCCAAGCTTGAAAGAGCACTTAAGTATGGTGCTGACCATGTCATAAATTCAACTGGGAAAGATGATGCAGCAGTTCGTAACGAGTTTCGAGAATTGTGCAAGGCTCATGGGCTCCCCAGCAATTACGGCTGGATAATATTTGAAGTCACCGGAACCGCAGCAGGACAAGCAATTGCACTTAGCCTTTTGTCCTTTATCGGAAAACTAATTGTAATAGGCTTCGGCATGTTCAAAAATGAATACAGCATCTCACGACTTATGGCGTTCGACGCTGAGATCATCGGCACATGGGGATGTCTACCTAAATACTATCCAAAAGTGCTAGAATTAGTTCTCAAAGAAACAATCGAGATACGACCGTTCACAGAACTTAGACCTATGAGCGAAATAAAAAACATTTTTGAAGAAGCCCACAGCGGAAAGCTAGATAAAAGAGTTGTCTTAACCCCAGACTTCTAAGCTATTCGCTCTAAGAATGAAATTTAGTGTGCTGGAGCCAAAATCCGATTCATAGCACCATCTGCTATGGCTACTGAATAACCAGCGATTCTCCTTAAGTCTCGGGCGATATGGCTTAAAGCGACTGCAAGATCTGCATCTTTTACTTCCTTTAAAATGGCTGTCAGAAGCGTTTTTTCATTCTGTCTAACGCTTTTCATTTTTCCCATTGTAGTTATTGCAAGTGTAATGTCCTTCTTCAGAAAGGATTGAACTGCGTCCCTCTGCATCCCAAGAATGATGTTTGATATATCCTCTATCATATGTAATATTTCACGGCTTGTTTTTGCCTTTCTCTTCAGAGAGAGAAATTGTCCAGCAATTGAGGAGGAATGATAAACAAGCCTGTTCAAGTCACGGGTAATCAAGGCGAAGGTGACGCATTCACGGCAGTCTTTAACACCAACTTTTTTTGCAATTGCTTTACTGAAACTTGCTAAGGCAACATGTCTTATAGTCATTCTATAATGTCTTAATGCTTCTTTGCTTCTCTCAATCACCTCACTTGCAAGTTGAAAGTCACTATTGAGAATGGATTTGATAGCGTCTTCTTGCAAATGAAGAGAGAAGGAAGATGTTTTCTCTATGAGCGATTCCAGTGAAAAGGCTGCAGGATCCATTATTACTTGGAAATTTATTGCGTCTGCTCTTTCTTCGGCAACTTCTACTCCAGGTAATTCCACACGTAGCTGCTTCAATCTTTTTTTCACGTCTGCCGGAATCATCTTCTCTGATACTACGCTGACCTTGTTGCATCCTTGTATATAGTATGTTCCAATGCAATATTCTAGAGCTCTGACTTCTGGAAAATCTTCTAAAGCCAAAACAACTTCTTTGCGTTCTTCTAGTTCCATTTTTACAGGATAAAGCCTTAATGAGCCGTCTTCTTCTTTAGAAACAACTATTTCCTCGCCTCGCTTTAGTCTTCGCTTTTCAACCCATTCTTTTGGCAACGATAATGTGAAGCTTCCGCCCTTTATCTGCTGTAATCTTCTGATTTCCATATCACATCAGTATATAATTTATAGAATTTGAAGTTTAATAATATTGCTTATATTTGACGAATGTCAAGAGCTATTCAGATGTCACACGGTGAAAAACTTATGAGTATCCGAGTAAGGGTTTTGCTGCTTTCTAATTTTAGAGAAATAGTTGGGAAAAGAGAGATTGTTGAAGAAGTAAACTCAAACTTGACGTTAGGGCATGTTTTAGATCAGTTGGGCAAGAAGTACGGGAGGGATTTCAAACAACTAGTTGACCCAAAAACTAGGACTGTTCCTTCAGAATTTATTGTTTCAATAAATGGAAGAGTCGTAAGGGACACAAAAGTCAGGTTAAATAATGATGATATTCTAATGCTTACAATTCAAGCTGGTGGAGGATAAATCAAGAGGGTTAGAGAATGAGTGAGGTAAGATGCTTAAACTGCCTTAAAAGATTCTCTGTAAATGCTGGCGCGGACGAAGCCGCGTGTCCCTACTGCAAAACCAGATATCGCATTTCTTGGCCTCGCCAAGACCAACCCAAAATCCGTGGCTTAGTAGAGAAGAGTAGATGAGATATGGTCTGGAAAAGAAGAATAGCGTACATAAACTTAACAACAGGAAAGATCATTTCAAAACCTATTCCCAAACAGCTTAGACAGTTATACCTAGGCGGAAGGGGCATAAACATGTACCTTCTCTATAACCATCTTACGCCCGAGGTAGACCCACTAAGCTCGGAAAACATATTACTTGTCGGAACAGGTCTTCTTTGTGGAATTCCAGCTCTCGGTTCTGGAAGATGCGACATCGCAGCCAAATCTCCTGTAACCGGAGCTATTGGTGATTCTAATATTGGAGGGTTCTTTGCACCTGAACTCAGATTGGCTGGCTTCGACCATTTAATGATTTCCGGCAAGGCTGAAAAACCAGTTTATTTATTAGCAAATGATGGAAACATCGAAATCCACGATGCAAATCACCTTTGGGGAAAGGACACTTTCGAAACTCAAGACATGATTAGAGATGACGTCAAAGATGAAGAAGTCAAGAGCTTGGTTATTGGCGTTGCTGGAGAAAACATGGTTCGTTTTGCAAATGTAAGAACTGGAATGAAAAATTCCGCAGGACGAACTGGCATGGGTTGCGTCATGGGTTCAAAGAATCTTAAAGCCATTGCCGCCCGGGGAACAATGGACATCGAATTCAGCCATCCTGACGAATTACTTGATTATTGCAAACAAATGAATGACATGATTACGGAAACCCGATGGGCGAGGGCTCAGTCAAAGTGGGGAACTTTGATTATTTACAGCAACACAAACACGACAGGGCTTATTCGAACTCGAAATTTTCAGTTAAACAGACTTGAGAAAGGTGAAGACTTAGAGCCTGAAAACATGGATCGGTACACCATCGGAATGTCAGGGTGCTATGGATGTTCTGTGCATTGTAGACACCGATACGTTCTGAAAGAAGGATCATACGCACCAATCTTTGCAGAAGGACCAGAGTACACTTCGCTAGGTGCTTTCGGGACAATGGTTGACTGTAACAAGATGGAAACTGTTCTCGTCGCTAACCACCTAGTAAACAAGTATGGACTGGACACACTGGAAACAGGGGGACTTATCGCTTGGGCCATGGAGCTGTATGAAAAAGGAATAATTGATGAGAAAGACACAGCTGGGCTGAAACTTGAGTGGGGAAACGAAGAGATTCTTTTCCAGCTGATAACACAGATAGCTCATAGAGAGGGATTCGGAAACATACTGGCTGACGGCTTCAACACAGCCATATCTAAGATTGGCAAGGGCTCAGAGTATTACGCCATACAGATTAAAGGGATGAGCAGCCTCCACTCAGACGAACGACCGACCCCAAGCTTGGCCTTAGGAATCTGCACATCGACCCGCGGAGCAGACCATCTAAGAGGTAGACCAGCAATAGACCTGTACGGCTTGCCTCAAGAAATGCTCCAGGAAATTTATGGCGCCCCTGTATCGTCCGACTATACAGCGTACGAAGGAAAAAGCCGCATGGTATGGTGGCAAGAACTTCTTTACGCTGTTACAGACGCTATAGGTACGTGCAAGTTCCAAACAGTTTTCTGCGCTGTGCACGCCCCAAAATGGACAGAATTCAAAAATCTAATTCAACTTGCCACAGACATGAAATTCACAGAGTCCGAACTAATGGATGTAGGTGAAAGAATCTACACAATTGAAAGAATGTTTAATCTCAGAGAGGGCTTTTCAAGAAAAGACGACGCATTGCCAGAACGCTATTTCAAAGAGTCAACACCCACTGGGCTTCCAATAGCAAAGGGAAAGAAGATTGACAGGAATGGATTCGAGAAGATGTTAGATGAGTATTACGTATTGCATGGTTGGGATCATAATGGCTCTCCCAAAAAAGAAACACTTGAAAGACTGGGACTTGACAAGGAGCCTTCGCACATCGTTTAGGAGTGAGAAATTATGCAAAAAATCCTTTTCATAGACCCAGAAAAATGTTCCGGGTGCCGACTCTGCGAATCTGTTTGCTCCCTGCATCACGAGAAAGTCTGTAACCCAACCCGAGCCAGAATCCACGTAGTAAAATGGGAGACCTCTGGACTTTATGTTCCAATGGTTTGTCAACAATGCGAAAATCCCATTTGCGAGGTTGTTTGTCCAATGCGCGCCATAAAAAAGGACGAAAAAACTGGCGCAATGCTGATAGATTATGATTTATGCGTTGGGTGCAGACTCTGCATGATGTTCTGCCCACTTGGTGGAATAAACCTAGACGCAAAATCAGGTAAAGTCTTGAAGTGCGATCTTTGCAATGGAGAGCCCCGCTGCGTCCAATATTGCGAACCCCAAGCTTTGCAATATCTAAATGCCACAACAATAAACCTTAAGAAGAGAAGAAAAGCTGCAGAAAAGTATTCTGAGCTAATGAAGAAAATGCTTGCAACCGTCTAAAACATCAACGAAGTGCCAATTCTACAATTTCTACTATATCGAAAAACTTCAAGGGAACAGACTTCTTTACTGAAGCGTAACGAAAATTCATCTGGCAAAGAGGGCATGCCGTCGCCAATGCATCAACCTTTAGTGGTTGCAAATCCTTTAGTCTTAAGTACGCTGAGGTTATGCTTACTTGATGGTTGAAAGACCAAAGTCCTCCTCCACCGCCGCAGCACCTTGCAAGTTGACTATTTAATGGCATTTCGATAAGTGTTAGGTCCGGTATTGCCTTCAGCACGTTACGTGGAATATCAAAAACTCCGCTGTGTTTTCCTAGAGAGCAAGGGTCGTGGTAGCTAACCTTGAAATTTAGGCTTTTTAGGTGAAGATTTCCATTTTTTATCAAGTTTTCAATGAAGTGTGATGAGTGGAGAATTTCGCATGGAAGTGAAACGTCTAAAACCTCTTCATAAAGTCTTGTGAAAGTGTAGTAACAGCCAGCACATGGTGTGACGAGAGTCTGGATTCCGCTTTCCTCAATTTTTGACGCGGCTTCGTTTGCAACTTTTTTCGCTTCTTTCCAAAGTCCTGCTGCCAGCAAGACATATCCACAGCAACCCTCCCTTTCCATAAGTGTTGTAAAATCAACGTTTGCATGTTGCAGAATTTTCAGAAATGCCATAGCTGTTTTGGGGGTTCTGTCTGCCACCATGCATCCAACCCAATAGAGGACTTCGGCTTTTTTAGGCAAAGGTTGAAAGGAAGTGCCTTTTATCCATGAAAGACGGCGTTCAACAGAAAACGCTCCTGGGTCTCCTATTTCCAAGATGTTTCTGGATGTTTCGCGGAAAACTTCTGGAACCAGTCCTTTTTCGGCAAGTTGATGCCGAGTTGCCAGTATTGCCTCATTAAGTTCAAGGTCTTCAAAACACTGGGCAAAACACGAGCCGCACTCTGTACATGTGTAGAGTATGTCAATGACTTTTTTGGATGTGAGAAGTTCTCCGTTTTGAAGGGCTCTAATTATGAGGGCTCTTCCTTTTGAAGACCATGTTTCGACTTCTTTCAAGGATAGTGAAACTGTGCAATAGCCGCTGCAGATTTTGCATTCTTTACATTTGTCGAATTTTTTCTCTAAAAACAAGGTTTTAATAGCAAGAGCCAAGTTTCTAGGACTTCCTTGACCTTTCGCACGAATTTCTTTTAGAATTTCCGTTATCTCATCGCTTTTTATTGGGTTTCTTTTTAGCTTTGGAGCTGGGGCATCATCTAACAAAACCAGCGGCCTATTCAAGTTTTGGCGCTTAATCATCTCACCCCTTTTAACAACCGTAAAACCTTCTTTCTTAGATAGTTCAAGAATTTTCTGAGTCTCTTTAGACGATAAAGTCTTCACAACAACATCTGGCACTGGGTTTTGTTTCTCAAAAATTTTTTCAAACGAATATACATAAAGGTCTTCTGGATCTGTTAAAATCTGCTCTGGTCTCACTATTAGATTTAAGCGCTGAATCACTTGCCGCATGCTCATGTCTTCACTTCAAGCTACGCCTTATATAAACTTCTTTGACGTGTTACATCAGCGAGATTTCTTTGAAATTATTGATCATTTTGGTGAAGGAGAGAAGGCTTTACTTCTTCTTGAAATAGGGCATGACTTTTTCTGCGAAAAGCTGGCATGTTGGCTTCAAGATCCTTGGTGGCACCTGAAAATTCATGACAAAGTGGCGACAACCGGCTTTAACGAATTTATCAATTTTTTCTATTACATCATCAGGTGTTCCAAAGACGAACGGTGCTTTTTCAACGACTTCGTCGGGCAATTCCGTGGATTTTGCCAGCCATGATTCTCCGTCCCGTGGAAAAACCATTTTGAACGTCATTTCAAAGGCGTGTGTGGGAGGTTGGAACCCAATTTTTTCAAGTATTCGAGGTCTTGATAGTAGCATCATTTTACCAGTTAACATAATCGATTTTTTAGCGGTTTCTGAATCCTTAGCAACCACGGTGTACATAAAATGAGCGGGTTCTATTTCTGAGGGGTCTCTCTGATACTTTTTCGCTGTCTGCCGTATTTTTTCGAGATTGCTCTTATACTCTTCCGGAATCAGATTTGCAGGCAACCATCCATCGCCGTATTGAGCTGTTACTTCCATGGTTCTCGGTGAACTTGCAGCAATGAAAATTGGGACTGTAGACCTGTATGCAGTTTCCGAAATCGGCACTGCCGGCTTAGGCTGTAGGAAGGCTTTTTTTAACTCATAATATTTTCCTTTGAAATCAACAAAGTCCTCAGTAAACAATCTTCGGATAATCTGTACAGCCTCAACCGTCCTTTCAACGGGTCTGTCGTAAGGAATGCCGAAAGGTACAAGGTTCATCGCCTCACCTATGCCTATTCCGAGTATTGCTCGTCCTTGAGAAAGAGTATCACAGGTTGCTGCCATTTGAGCTAAAGCAGCAGGGTGATGCCGATAGGTGTCGCTTACACCAGTTGCCAACTTGATTCTTTTTGTTTGTACTGCAAGGGCACAAAGCGTGCTCCAAGCATCCAGAGCGTCCCAACGCTTTACGCCTGTAGCCACTAGATGGTCAGGCATCCAATAGGAGTCAAATCCGATTTTCTCTGCGAACAAGACGACATCGTGTATGACTTCCCATGGATAGCTAGGACCTTCAATTCCAAATTTTATTGTTCTGCGTGCGCTCATGCAAACACCTAATCCTTACCTTAATCCATTAAACCTTAAGCCTTTTTCAGCTCATAGGTAATTCTCCCGTTAGGAAACTGTAATGGCGTAAGTTTGAGATCCATGCCTATGCAAATTTCATTTTCATTTATGTTCCTGCTTAAGAGTGCATACACTTTCACGCCTTCTTCACATTGTGCCAACGCAATTGTATACGGTACATCGTCTTGGAAGCCAGCTGGTGCGAAATGGGCAGTGGTGTATGTTAGTAGCTTACATTTTCCGCTTAGTTTTTCCCATGTCATGTCGGTTGACAAATCGTCCGGGCAATCAGCCTGAGGAGGGAAGTAAAGTTTTCCGCATGTATTGCATCTCGTCGCCATTATCTTTCCTTTCTCTAAATACTTTGCAAAATCTGCTACTTTAGTCTCTGAAAGATAACTTATTTTTCCAAATTTATCAAAGCTCACATAAATCACCTTCTGAGCAGTGTTACATTTCCGTAGACTCCAATCCCTCCGATGTTGTGAACTAAGCCGACTTCAGCGCCTTTTACTTGGGTTTTACCGGCTCTTCCTTGAAGTTGGAGTACAATGGTTCTGATTTGCGAGCCCCCTGTCGCGCCTATTGGGTGTCCCTTGGACAGCAATCCTCCGTCGACATTTACCGGAATTTTGCCTCCTATGTACGTTTGTGATTCTTCTATTAACTTGCCTCCTTCGCTAGGTTTGCAGAACCCCAAGTTTTCATACGCCATTATCTCTGCTATCGTAAAGCAATCATGCACCTCTGCAACATCCACGTCCTTCGGCTCTAAGTGAGCCATCTGGTAAGCCTGTTTTGCAGCGTCAACCGCACACGTGAGACCAGTCAAGTTGCTTCTGCCAGTGGTTGATAGGGTGTCACTTGCGGCGCCTATTCCTGCCACCCAAACCGGCGTGTCTGTTGTCTTTCTAGCTTTTTCTTCACTTGCCATAATCACGCATGAGGCACCGTCGGCGTTTGCACAGCAATCATACATTTTCAATGGGCTCGCTATGACTCTGGCTTTTAAACATTCTTCCAACGTTATCTCTCTTCGAAATATAGCCAGAGGATTCAAAAGTGCGTATTTCCCACTTTTGACCTTAATCTTCGCCAGTTGCTCTTCAGTGGTTCCATATTTTTGCATGTGAGCACGCGCATACATTGCGTAACCTGCTGGCATCATGGTACCGAAAGGTGATTCCCACTGTGTGTCGGCGCCTCTCCCCATTCTTTCTTGCACTTCTGCAGAAGATATTTCAGACATCTTTTGGAAACCAATCACAGCAACTATTTCGTGAAGCCCAGATTTTATGAAGCTATAGCCAACTTTTACTCCAGTGCTGCTTGAAGAGCAAATAGACTCGGCGTAGAATGTTGGCTTGGGGGTTAAGCCCAGATATTCAGATATCAATCCAGCTGGGCTTCTCTGTTTATCATACTCTGGGGCAGAGCAAATTATGGAAGCATCTATCTCTTTCGACGTAAGATTCAGGTCTTCTAAGGCCTCCCTAAAAGCCTCGAAGCACAGCTCTCGGATACTTACCCCACAATTTCTGGAAAAAGGAGTTTGACCGACTCCTACGATTGCGACGCTCATTTCATGTTCCTCCTCGCAGATAATTCGTTAGGTCCTTCAGAAATAAACTCAGGCGTATCAATTACCTCCGTTAAGGTTGTTAGAAGATTAGTTCCTTGTCTAGCCATTCGGGGAACCAACGATAATACTCTAGAGGTCTTGCTTTTCTCAGCCCAGCATAGGTTGCCTTCGCTAATTTGATTGTTCCCTTTTTATCTTTGTAGAGCTTGGCAAGTCCTTTACTCTCGAGCGATATCAAAAGCATGTCTATCTGCTCGTCGTTTATGTTTGCAAATCTCTTTTTGATGTCCTCGCGGCTCATATAAAGTCCGGGGTTAACCTGATAATCTTCGGCAAGGATCAAAAGCACGTTTTCCTCGTTTGTTTCTGTTAAAACAGCAGGTTTTGGTGTTGAAATTGGGACATTCAGTTTTTTGTCTAATGTTCTAGCAGGCATTTTCAAGTCTTCCTCTAGCGTCTTCAGTCCCTGTCTGAATATTACCATCCTCATCACTTCGCTTGTTCCAGCGCCTATTTGATTGACCCTTGCATCTCTCAGGAAGTTTTCAATGGGGTAGAATTTTGTCCAACCATCTCCACCCATGACTTGAGAGGCATCTGTCAAAACGCGCTCATAGGATTCTGGAGTGTAGAGTTTAGCCAGAGTCGCCTCCAGAACTGCTTCTGCGTTCAAGTCCATTAGGTAAGCCGCATAATAGACAGTTAACCTTGAAATCATGAGCTTGGCAATAATGTCTGCTATCTTAAACTGGTTGACCTCCCAGTCGATTGTTGGTCTTTCGAATTGGATTCGCCGTTGGCTATGGCCGATTGCATATCGTAAGGCTTCCTTCATCGGACCCAGCATTCCAGCAGCGAAAAGGGTTCTCTCAAAGTTCAAGCCTTCAACAAGAACTTTCCAGCCATCGCCGTCTTGACCAATTCTGTTTTCAACGGGTACCCGAACTTCATTGAAATCTAAATACCCATTTGGAAGCCCAACCCATCCTCCAAGCTCATTTATCCTCTCAACAGAAAGACCTGCTGTGTTCTTCTCAACAATTAGAGCGTTCAAATGTTTGTATTTGGACTTATCCTCTGAGCGGTCACTGATCTTCGCATATACTAGGTAGATTCCTGCTACTCCAGCATTTGTTATGAAACGTTTCTTTCCGTTAATAACGTATTCGTCAGCTTCTTGCCTCGCTGTTGTTTCGATGCTTGATGCATCTGAACCCACGTCAGGCTCTGTTATACATATGGCTGCAAGCATTCCTTTCGCAATGCCTGGAAGCCATCTCTTTTTCTGTTCTTCTGTTCCAAACTTTAGCAGTTGTTCAGTTCCGCCGAACATGGTTACTGAGTAGGCTCCAGTTAAGGCGGAGCATATGCGGCTAAGCTGTTCAGCTACGATGCAACAGCCGGTAACTCCTGTGCCGATGCCGCCAAACTCTTTTGGGATTAGAGCGCCAAACCATCCTCTTTTGGCAGTTTCTTCCAAAAGATTCTTTGGAAACGCTTTTGTCCAAGATATTTCTTCACCTTTTGGCAGCTTCTCATCGGCGAAAGATTTTGTTTCTTTCATGAGTTGTTTCTGTTTTTCATTCCACCATGGAAAATATTCCATACAGAACACCACGAATGGTAGTATTGGCTAAAAGACGCAACTGTTTTTTAAGCTTTCGCCCTAAACTTTTAGGAAATGCATAATAATTCTGATAGCCACTAATGTTCTTAGATGCAAAAAAGTTTTCGTATATGATGCCGAGACTTCTCTGAAAGAAACCTATTCACTTCTCGAAATGCTACTCAATAAATATTCAGCCTTCAAAAAAGCAAGAAAGAAAGCAAAAATCCATGTGAGAAAAGCCGAAAATAAAACCTAACTTTTGTAAACCCACTGAAAAGCCTTCCGGAAGTTAGGTTCAAAGATAGCATTAAAATCATACTCGGTATCTGGCTTTCCAAAGAACTCTCAATTGAACAGAATCTAGCAAACTTTTATTCAGAATCGACAGTGTTAGCATTTCTTGCACTTTTCCAGCGTCTCATAATGCATTACGTGTGTTAGTAGGATTTTGGCAGTCCTAAGACGTGTTGTCCTATAAACGCTAAAGCCATCTGATGAGTGACAGGCGCCAGTCGTATCAGGTTTACTTCTCTCCACCAGCGTTCCACGTCATATTCCACTGCATACCCATACCCGCCGAAAGTCTGCATCGCATGGTAAACAGCCTCAGTACCCGCCTCGACCGCAGCAACCTTAGCCATGTTAGCCTCCGCACCGCACTCTTGTCCCTTACCATAAAGCCAAGCCGCCTTGTAATTCAAAAGCCTAGCAGCATCAATCTTAGCCTTCGCTTCAGCAAGCGGAAACTGAATAGCCTGATGAGAGCCAATAGGCGCATCAAAAACCTTACGCTCCTTAGCATAGTCAACAGCCTTCTTAATGGCTAAAAGTCCCAAGCCACACGCAGCCGCAGAAAAACTCATGCGCTCTGGATTAAGCGTGTCCAAAATAAGATACCAACCCCTATCCGCTTCGCCCAACAGATTCTCCTCTGGAACCTTAAGGTCGCTAATGTAAACCTCAAAAGTCTTCGAATAATTAATCCCATGTTTCTCGATAGGGATAATCTCGACAGCCGGATTCGGCAAATCCACAACAAACAAGCTCAAACCCAAAGTCCTCTTAGCAGCTTTCTCGAAAGGTGTCGTCCGTGCAACAAGCAACATTCCCTTAGCTCTGTCAGCACCAGAAATAAACATCTTCTGCCCATTAACCCTATACCCATCCGCCTCCTTCACAGCCATCGTGCTTATTTTTAGCGTATTTGTCCCTGCATCGGGTTCAGTCAAAGCCAAACAAAACTCCAAACCCTTAGCAATCTTCGGTAAATACTCCGCCTTCTGGCGTTCATTGCCATGCTTCGCTATCGACAAGCCGCCAAAAACAGAAGACAAACACAAAAACCATTCTCCAGCCAATCCGCAACCTTCAGAAACCAAAGTCTCCATGGCCAAAACCATCTCAAACATTCCCATGCCGCCCCCACCATAATTCTCTGGAATAACTATGCCTGGAAAGCCAGCCTCGACCAAACTCTTCCAAAAATCTTCGGGAAACTCATGCCTCTTATCTTTCTCTCTCCAATACTCTGGACCAAAATCACGCGCTATGTCACAAGCCGTGTCAACAACCATTTTCTGCTCAGCACTCAACTCAAAATCCAAAGTTCATTCACCAACTCATTTGCAAATACTTTCCAAGGTTTCTATATAAACTCTTTCGCCAAAACATCCCAAAATTGTGCAAAATTCACTGAACTAGCCAACATGCCTCGCGAAGAACAAAAAACAGAAGACACGCATAAGCCTATTTCTTGAAAGACTCCAAGATAAACTTGTTTCCATCACGATCAACGAACTCGGCTGTTCGTCCTCCCCAAAACTGATCTTTAGGTTCAGTAAGAAACTTCACGCCTTTTTCCTCAAGCTTCTCATAGGCTTCATCAACGTTGTCAACGAGCAAGTACATCTGGAACATTCCATTAAGTTCGAAGGCAAGTGTCACGCCACCCACATCGAAACTAGCATAATTACTCCACTCACCAGTCTTCTTTAAACCAAGAACATTCTCGTAAAAGTCCACAGTCTTCTTAATATCCGAAACTGAAAAAGTAATATGATAAACACTCTTAATCAGAAAGCTTCACCTCCTCCTTGTCCCTTGCTAACCATTATATTATATTTTAAAATCTGCTACATTATTTTGTTAATATGTAGAAGGAAAGCTAATGAAAACTCTCGACCCGAAGTACATTCAAATGCTAGAGGAGAAATATGGCCGCTACTGGTGGCCCGTCGAATACCCAGAAGAAACGTCCACAGACCCCTTCAAAAACTTGATAATTACCATTCTTTCCCAAAACACGAGCGAAATAAACTGTATCCGGGCCTACAAAGGATTAACCGCAAAATTTGAAGTAAAGCCTGAAATCTTGGCAAAAGCAAAAACTGAAGACATAAAAGAAGCCATCAGAAGCGGCGGCCTTTACAACATCAAATCCAAAAGAATTAAAGAGGTTTCTCAAAAAGTCCTAGAAAAGTTCGAAGGAAACGTATCCTCGGTTCTAGCCTTGCCAAAGGAAGAGGCCAGAAAAAAGCTCATGGAACTGCCTGGAATCGGCAAGAAAACGGCCGACGTCTTGCTTGCACATAAGCATTCCTACGCTGAAGTCATGGTTGTAGACACTCACATGGAAAGAATAGCAAAAAGACTAGGCTTAGTCAAGCAAGACGCAAAATACGAAGAAATCCAGAAGGCTCTTAAGGTTTTTATACCGTGGGAAAAAGGAGAAAGAACTGGCGGCTTGTTCTGGCTTCTCACAAAATACACGTGCAGAGCTCAGAACCCGAAATGCCACGAATGTCCAATCATAGAACTATGCGATTACGGAAAGAAAAAGGCAAACTCGGGAAATTCAAGGTTGACGGAGGTGAAAAAGTGAGCGAGGGAAGTTGGAGCCCCCCAAAATGGATGTACCGCGACAGGCGTCCCCCAAACGATAACGCTTACTTTGAAAACATGACTAGAGTCATCTTCTTTGCTGGATTAAGCTGGAAGGTGATTAACGAAAAATGGCCAAACTTTGAAGCCGCATTCAAAAACTTCCCCATAAGTGAAGTCGCAAAATTCGCCGAAAACGACATAAAACGGCTCATGAGCAACACGAGAATTGTGAGAAACCGAGCAAAGATAACAGCAACAATCAACAATGCAAAACAGTTTCTGAGTATAAAGAAAGAGTTCGGGTCCTTCCAGTCCTACCTCAACAGTCTTGACAAATCCCAAAACTATGCAACGGTTATCAAAGAACTGGGCAAAAAGTTCAGCCGCTTAGGCTCATCATCGGCACGCGTTTTTCTTTACAGCGTTGGAGAAAAAGTGGAGCCGCCATAAGAACAATCAGTGTGCAATTGCTCCGCCGATGAGCCCGCCAATAGCTGCTACTATGGCTCCGAAAAGGCTGAGCACGAACGCTATTATTGCTATGACAATCCCCACTGCACCACCTATCAGTCCACCTAGAACCCCACCCATGAGTCCGCCTAATGCTACCAAGCCAATGATCGAAAGTATTGCAACGATTATTCCACCAAAAATTCCTGCGAGAAAGCCAGCCAATGCTCCCCTGCCTAGACCGCCTCTAGCTATTAATCCGGCAACGAATCCGCCAATCAAATGCGCGATTATTGGTAGCGCCCATCCAAGAACAACGATTATGAGAAAGCCTATGAGAGCCCCAAGCCACAAACTGCCCCGGTCATAGCCCATGCCAACACCTCTTCTATTGTTGCCTCAATCGAAATAAAAGATTTTTCACGGCACGGAAAAAAATTGAACAAAGAAAAGGTTTGCGATTACATCTCTAGCGGAATTCCATAAGATTCCTTGAAGAACACTTCCTTGAAAGATTTTTTCTGGTTTTGCAGGAGGATTCTCGTCAGGAACTCCTACAGGAAGCAACGCAACAACTGTCAAATTCTCAGGAACCTTCAAAATTCTTTTAACTCTATTCTCATTAAAAGCTCCAACCCAGCACGAACCATACCCAAGAGCAGCTGCAGCCAAGACCATGTGTTCTACAGCAATCATTGGGTCCTGCATGTAAGGAATTCTGCCTGGCTTGAGCTTGATCTTGGATATCCACTAGAGTCGGCTAACGCAGCAATGACCACGCCTGCGTCTGTAATGAATTTTTGATTATTTGCCGCTGTGGATAAAGCGTTCTTTGTCTCTTCATTTTTCACCACTACGAAATACCATGGCTGCCGATTGCCGTCAGAAGGAGCTAATTGTCCAGCTTCCAGAATCTTTTTCAAATCCTTTTCGGCTACGGAATTAGGCTTAAACTTTCGTATGCTTCTCCTTTTTTCTACAACTTCAAATAGGTCCATAGACCTCACTATCATCAAGATACAGTATAATTTTTATATAAATGCTCGCGAAATAACAAAATGCGTCCAGCTCTGGCTTACTGGAAAGTGTGTTTGATGAGAAAGACGATATTCAAAAAACTTGAAGCTCAAGGATTAATAGCAAACTATAATCGCTTAAGAAAGAATTTGCCTCCAAAGCTTCCTGAAAGGGTTTTCATTTGGGACGAAACCTTGCGTGAAGGGGTTCAGACTCCGACAGTGTTTTTGACTTATGTGGAGAAAGTCAAACTGGCTAAAATGATTGATGAAATAGGCGTATCAATCATAACCGTTGGTTTTCCAGCGTTTTCAGAGGAAGAGAAAAATGACGTTAAGAGGATTGTCAATGAAGGTTTTCAACAAGCAAAAATTGCTGCCTCAGCTCGCATAATTAAAAGCGACATAGACGCCTGTTTAGGATGTGGCATAAGAGAAATTCCAATAATCACACCTTTCAATGGGCTCAATCTCAAATATCGGCTGAAGATGACTAAAGAGCAAGCTTTAGAAAAAACTGTCGAATGTATCGAATATGCAAAAAAGCACGGCGTGACTGTTGATTTTGTCCTAGAAGATGCCTCAAGAACCCCGCTCCAAGACATTTTGCAAATTTTTGAGTCAGCACTGAAGGCCGGTGCTGATCGACTAGTAATTGCAGACACCGTTGGATTTATGAGGCCTTTGTCAATGCGTTATCTAATTTCGCACATTAGAGACAGTCTGTCACAATCTATTAGTAATGTCCCCCTTTCTGTTCATTGTCACAATGATTTCGGTTTGGCAACAGCAAATACTTTAGCTGCTGTCGAGGAAGGCATAGCTTATGTGCATACTTGCATTGCTGGATTTGGAGAAAGGGCTGGAGTTGCACCTTTAGAGGAAGTTGTTGTCGCTTTGGAACTGCTCTATAATGTTGACACGGGAATAGACATGAATAGGCTTTATAGAATTGCACAATTGACTGAGAAAAGCTTCGCTCTACCGATACAATTCCACAAGCCTATCATAGGTGAAAACGCTTTTTCTTACGAGGTAAATGAGCACATTCATGGCATGTTGGCGCACCCTCTAATATACGAGCCTTTTCCACCGGAAATCGTTGAGAGGGAAGCAGAATTCTTTCTTGGAAGGCAAACTGAAAGACAGTTAGTTGAAAATCGCTTAATATCAGCTGGAATTAAAGCCAAACCATTGCAGATAAACGAGATAATCAGAAAGATAAGAACCACGCAGGAAAACCTAGACAAGGGCGGAACACAAATGACATTCTACCAAATCAAGAAGCTGATGAAAGAATTGCGAAAAGGCTTCACAGAAGAGGAATTCTGGAAAATCGTTGAGCAAATCACAAAGCAAAAGCCCAAGTTTACGTAAACTTCTAACTAGCTAATCTCTTTGAAGTTGTGGAAGAATTTTCTCGAAGTAGTCAAGCGATTCTGGATTGATCAGGGCATCCCTGTTCAAGACTGGTCTACCATGCATTATGTTGGTCACTGCGACCTCAACTTTCTTCATGTTAAAGGTGTACGGAATGTCTGGCACTTGTATGACTAAAGCTGGGACATGCCTAGGAGAAGCATTCAAGCGCAGGGTCTTTTTGACTCTGTCTCTCAGCTCCTCTGTTAAACTCTGGTCCGGAGCAAGTTTGACGAAAAGAATAATCCGCTGGTCTCCCTTCCAATCTTGTCCTACTGCTAAGCTATCTGTGATTTCTGGTAATTTTTCCACGGCGCTGTAGATTTCTGATGTACCTATGCGCACTCCAGATGGTTTTAAAACAGCGTCGGAACGACCAAGAAATGTTACTCCGCCTGTGTCGCCATGGATTACTATGTAATCGCCATGGCGCCAAACATTTTTGTTTGAGTAAAATCTGAAGTAAGCGTCTAGGTATCTTTCATTTTCTGGGTCGTTCCAGAAATAAAGCGGCATTGAGGGTGCAGGTGCTTCGCAGACTAGTTCTCCTTGTTTATCGTATACAGGATTACCTTTTTCGTCATATGCTTTCACTTTCATGGCCAAGGCTGGAGCTTGTAGTTCGCCGGCATGCACAGGAAGTGTTGGGCTTCCAGCAGCAAAGCAGCCATTAATGTCTGTGCCGCCTGAAATAGAATTGAAATGCAAATCTTTCTTGATTGCCTCATAAACATGTTCAAATCCTTCAACAGATAGTGGTGACCCTGTTTGGGAAATTTCCCTCAACGACGATAAATCGTAGTCCCTTTTAGGCTGGACGCCTTGGCTTCGAAGATAATTGATGTAGCTTGCACTGCAGCCAAAAATAGTTATTTTCTCATCTTGAATCATCTTCCACATCGCACCTTCGTCAGGATAGTTTGGATTGCCGTCATACAACACGACCTTAGCACCGATAGCTAAAGAACTCAAGAGCCAGTTCCACATCATCCAACTGCAACTTGTTATGTACATTATAGCGTCTTCTCGTTTCAAATCCGTATGGAGCATTAGCTCTTTCAAGTGGTTGATCAGGACACCAACCCCTTGCACCATGCATTTTGGCCTGCCAGTGGTTCCTGAAGAGAACATGATATATATTGGATGATCGAAAGGTAACTGTTCAAACTGGATTTCAAGTTGCTTTTCTGACGATAGGAACCCGTTGAAATGTACAGAATGTGGGATGCCATTAATGTCAGGTTTCTCTTGCACGTACGAAGCTACGACAACTTTTTTAAGTGAAGGTATCCTTTTGGCAACGATTTCAGCGTTGGCTAAAGTGCTAAAGGTTTTCCCTTTGTACCAGTATCCATCAGCCGTGAACAAGACTTTAGGTTCGATTTGGCCAAGACGGTCAACTGCGGCTGGTGCACCGAGGTCAGCGCCACAAGAAGCCCATGTGGCTCCGACGCTGGTGGTGGCAAGCATAGCGATGGCTGTTTCCATTAAATTGGGCATGTATGCAACTACTCGGTCGCCTGGAGTGACGCCTATCTCTCGCAATGATTTGGCTAATCGCGCCACCGTCTTGTACAGTTCAGCATAGGTCATTCTTGCAGATTTTTGGTTTTCTCCCCTAAATATGAAAGCAATGTGATT
>JAOULW010000036.1 GCA_029881805.1 Candidatus Bathyarchaeota archaeon | reverse complement strand
TGCCTTTCCTTTGAGGATCTTGCATGGAACGTTCCTTTCTTGTATTTGTGGTCGAATACTTTATGCGCGCGCTGTGCGCTCTGATTAAGGTGTTAGTTTTGTCTCTTGTAAAGCCTTTTCCCAAGCTTCTTCTAAATTCATTGGTTTGCCTTTTGCATCAGTCCTCTTCGGCGTCTTTGGCGGTCGTCTCATGGCCATTTGTGTTTTCCAAATCATCGTTGGTTCGTCTCTGATGTTGGCGATATCACCTTTTATTATATCTGTTTTCTCTAGTTCCCTAAGTTTGTGCAACAGTTTTTCCTCTTCAATGGGCTCTCCCGTTCTGTTTTTGTGCGTAGTCGCAATAGCTTCTAGTGTGGGTGGAGCATTTTTTTCAGTTTCTAGGATGGCATCGATTATTTGTTTGTTTGGTTTTGCGAGTTTTTTGTAGGCTTTGGCATTTGCTTTTCTTTGTTTTCTTCTTTCTAGGGCATATAGAACTGTAACCGGGACCAGCAACGCAGTGGTTATTGCGGCAAGGTACGCCCCATTTTGGGATAGGAGCAGGGATATTTGCGTCCATGTTTTGATTGGTTGCCAATGACTTGTGATTGCTGTTGCGAAGGGCAGTAGGTCTTCTGCTTCCGTTATGTTTTGCGGTGTGTCTGGATACGTGATCAGACTCATTTTTAGGCGCTTTTGTTGAGCTGTGCCGTTTGTCATGAACCTAGCGGTTTCGAACCAGTACAGGACTACTTCTGTCTGGTTTGTTTCTACCCATCGGAATGCGAAGTACCTTGCGATTATTGGTGGGTTTTCTTGGATTCTGATGTCTTTCAAATCTAGTCGCGTTGCTACCGCAGGCTGTCCAAGAGAAATCGGCCAAGAGATGAGACAAAATTCCCAAGGGTGAAGCATTGAGGTTGCCGACCCAATTTCAACCGTCACCCAAACAAGTTCTTCTGTGTCGTCTAGGGGCTCGTAGGCGTATACAAGTGAAGCGTCTTGTCTTGCTATTTCTTCGAAGTCCTCGTCGCGGTATACAAATACTAACGTGTATCCTTGGATTTGTGGTAGGAGCTGGGTGTTTCCCTGTTCACCTGACGCTGTGTGAACGATTATTTGTGCAGGGCCCTCTGTTAGAGCGAAAACTGGGGTTTGAATAGACACTAGCAAGATTACGCTGACAATTATTGCAGCCATTTTGATGATGTCTGTCCTCTGGAATCTGATGTAGGCTGGCTTTAGAATCCTGTTGCATGTGAGGCAAAAGTTTTGGTTCGATTCGCTGCTTGGGTTGCATGCTGAGCATTTTTGTGATGGTTTAGTGAATATCTGTGTGCGGAGTATTTTTTCTGCGAACACAAGCAGCACAAGCGTTCCCACGAAAATGAATGTCAAACCGCCTAGCATATGGAAAAGTTGCAGTGCTAGTTCTTCGCCGTAGTGATAGCCTATTAGTAGAATCGTAGCTATCCTTGCTATGTTGAGTATGTAAATTAGCGCGAATCCTATGAGAAATAGGGTGAGTTTCTTCCACGGCTTGTCTCGCATTATGTAGGCGATGAACACTGCGAATATCAGGAAGCCGATGAGGCTGTAGATGCCTGAGCATGCGATGTCCACAGCAAAGGATATTGTTGTGCCGCTGGGCCTTGTAATCTGTATTACAGGGTTGCCATATTCGCTTGTAAGGGTAGATGGAATGCCCAGTGAATTTATGAGAGCATATGAGACTTTTGAGCTCACGATGGATAGTGTTGAGCCTAACCCGTAAAGGATTTCTGAAGGCAGCGGAATCAGGAATGCGAGAAAGGCCAACGGAAAAGCCAATTGTCTAAGCGTTTGAGGATTAAAAAGGACAAGCGTTATTCCAGTTGCGAAGATGGGTAGGGCAAGCATGTGGTATTCGAGGGGTGTGAAGGTGTACGAACCGTGCCAATAGAACAGCATCGCGGCTGTTGAGAGGACGATTCCGGCAATCGTTGGTAAGTATCTCAGCTGTCTTGGATTGTCTTGCTTTTCGATGGAGACGACGGCTCTCAACATTTTTCTTTTGCGATAGAGCAGGTAGATGAACAAAAAGGGCATGATCAGAATGTGACTCATAGACTCGCTAACTAAGGCATTATTCAGAATTATTGTCAGATCTTGGTGGAAAACTGCCAGAACTGCCGCAACGATAGTGACGATTTTCAAGATTAAGATTGAATTGTCTTCGCGGAGCACGTTGGAGGGCAGTTTAAAGTTCTTCATCCAGGCACCCAAATATTGCATGCATGTACGATCTATGTGAAATGACAGAAATATCAGTGATATTTCAGTAAACGATATATCCTGAAATCAAACTGTTGCCTGCGCATTGAATCTTATTGCGTTTGGAGAGGATTCGCGGGGAGAAAATTACTATACATGCGTTTAACTGGGTCTTTGATTGTTTGTTTAAGAGATAATCTAACGTTGCATAGTTTGTTTTCTTCTGTAGACTAT
>JAOULW010000015.1 GCA_029881805.1 Candidatus Bathyarchaeota archaeon | reverse complement strand
TTACAAGACTGTCTTGGGAAGAATTCACCGAGAACAGGGAAGCGAGCTTTCACTCAATTAGGAACATATTTGTCCATACTCTAGGCGCGATTGATTACTGGTTGGATTTTTTGCAAGGAGAAAATCTTCGGTCCAAAAGAAAATATGATGCATATGGAACCTTTGAGGAAGTGAGAGCTTACATGGAACAAGTGGAGAAGAGGATAAAGGTTTACTTTGACTCATTGCCTATTGAAGGGCTCAACAAAACGTATTCGGTAAAAGGCGATGATGACAAGACTATTGAAATTACAGCCGAGGACGCCCTAATCCATGTATTCGAAGAGGAAGTTCATCATAGAGGTGAATTGATAGCACTTCTTTGGCAAATAAATGTTGAGCCGCCTCCAATGGGATGGAAGGGGCTTTAAACACGCAACTATTGGCGACGTCATCCCACAAACTTCCCATTTTTGACTGAAGAGAGACTTTAATAACAAAAAAAGTCGAGTTTAGCGTTTTGTTTGCATTATTTGTAATCTTTTTCTCAATTCATTGTATATTCAAACCACTCAGCGTACGCGTAGTCATCAATCTTTTTTCTAGCGTCTTCTGCTGGAGGCTTCATTTTTTCTCATGTCTTCTTGATTGGTCCGCTGAAGAGTCGTCAACCAAACCAATGTCTACGAGGTTTCTATGCAGAAGAACACATAATCCTCCAAAGAACACATAAAGAAACATCTACCTAGTGCGGAGCAGGATATTTGTTCGGCTGTTTTTTGACGTATGGGGATTTTCTGGCTTCTTTTGAATACATGTAGATTTGCATCGGAATTTGAAAAACAATCGCGTAGAATATGAAATCGACTAGAAAATTCACTGGTTGAAAGGTAAAGCGATGAGGATATGGTGGTGGACTCCAAAATGACCACGATTCTATCATCCAGTGAAGCGGCCAACCTCTGTACAGCCACCCTACATCAAGAATCCTTGGATCTGAAGGGTTGATAATATTATAAGATGCTAACGTTGCAACAAGAGAAAGAACAAAAGACGCTGTGATAGATATCAGCAAGAGAGTTTGGATTTTCACTGTCAGGCTATCTCCAGACAATTTCGCCTGTGAGTGACTTATAATGCTACGTTTTAGAACAGTGCCTACGCTGTCTCCATAGTCACAAAATGTGATTACAATATGTGCGTTGATTTTAATACTTATCAGACCGACAGCGTTAATATGCGTACATAAATACATGTCTGAGTACTGAAAGTCCAAGGGTGATTGTATGTTAACGGAACTTCAAAAGTGTGTAGAACTTGGGGAAAAAATAGGTGCTGAATTTGTTGAGGCAAGGTTTGAGGACCTGACTTTGAGAACACTTTCCCGTGTTAATGACGTTTGGAAGGATGTCATTCTAAGGTCTCGCGCCGGAATTGGCATTGTCTGCTATTATGGCGGTGCATCTGGATACTCGTTTACATCCAGTGAAGAAGACAAAGAATTGGAACGAACTGTTACCAGAGCGTGCAAAATGGCCAAAGCCTCTGCTAATGCAGCTTCCCTGAAGTTGGATTTCGATAGAAGAACTCCACTTAAAAGTCAGAAATCGGACACATTCCAAGTAAAGACTCATCCGAAAACTGAAGATCTGGGCTACAAGACTGATCTGGTCAACAGAACCGTCGATAAGGCTCGTGAATGCGGAAAAAGCATCAGCAGCATCATAGGACGATACGGAGAACTTTACGGAAGGAAGCTCTTCACAAACAGTGAAGGCTCAGTGATTGACTGGAATTTTGAGCTTGCTGACCTGCAATGCCGGGTTACATCTAAGACTACATCGGGAAGCCTTGTGAATGGAGGAGCGCAAGCAGGCGGAACACTGGGGTTGGAACATTTCAACACTAAGGGTTCAACGCCAGAAGACATTGGAGAAGAGGCAGGCACATATGCAAAAGAGCAGATAAGAGCGAAGGCCTGCTCGGCAGGAAAGTTCAGAGCATTGATAGAGAACCGACTAGCGGGGGTGTTAGCACACGAATCGTTCGGTCACCTCAGTGAGGGTGACTTCATAGTTGTAGGCGAATCTCCTCTAGCAGGAAAAATTGGAGCAAAACTCGGAACCAAAAACGCCACGATCGTAGACTATGGAACCCCAGACATTTCAAAATTTGGCGGCCTATGGCTACCCTACGACGATCAAGGTATGAAAGCAAGTAGAACTGTTATCTTGAACGAAGGAGTACTCGAACATTACCTGCACAATAGAGGAACTGCAAAGTACCTTAAGCAAGAGCCAACAGCAAACTGTAGAGCAGTGCATTTTGGATTTATGCCAATACCAAGGATGACAAACACTTACTTCACTGCAGGTGACCTGACCAAAGAGGAAGCTTTAGAATCGTTGGATACCGGTGTCTACGCAATCCAGACCTCAGGTGGCCAGGTCGGAGGGGATGGAAGCTTCTTATTCAAGGCGGAACGGGGTTATTGGGTGCAAAATGGCGAAATTAAGGAGCCCATCCGCGAAGTATCGTTGTCAGGGAACATTCTCAATTTACTATCCAATGTTGAAGGCGGGACCAAAGACCTTCACTTAGAAGCAGGATACTTTGGTGGGTGTGGAAAGGGCGGTCAATTTCCCTTGCCCTGCGGGTTGGGTGGACCGGAATTGGTCATTAGGGAAGTGACGTTCGGAGGCAAGGCCGGATAAAGAGAAAGGTGAAAAAGGTATGAAATACGAGAATTTGAAAGATGAACTGCTTTCTGCTGTGGATTCGGGTTTGAAGTATGCTAGAACGATTGATGGGAAAGCAGAGTTTGAGCTATACCTATTCTATGAACATGCAACTAAAGTGAAAATTTCACAGGGAGTGGTGGATGCAACAGACGGAAGTGTCGAGGGAAATGCGATTAGAGTTGCCAAAGACAACATGGTCAGTTTCGCCTCGTCAAGTGGAATATCAGTTGAAAGGATAAAAAGAAGCATCAATGAAGCTTTATCTAGCTTGCGGGCGGTCTCAATCAAAGACGAACGATTCAAAGGCTTCTGCAAACCTAAGCGGCCAGGCAAGGAAGGAGTATTCACAAAAGAGATATTGAATTTGAGCGAAGAAACACTGATTAACATAGCCCGCGACACTGTCAAAGAAGCACAGGAATTTGACAAGCGAATACACGCGGTGGAAAGCGAATGTTCCGCAGAATGGGGCGGATTTGCCGTAGGAAACACTAACGGACTTCAACAAGCCTCTAGGTCAGCTCTCAACGGGTGTGAAGTCGCCTGCATCGCGGTCAAGGAAGAAGAACGAAGAACAGCCTATGAATTCGATATTACACGCGAACGTCTAATAAAAACCAGCGGCATAGGAACAAAGGCTGCACAAAAGGCTGTCAGTCTTCTTGACGCAAAAAAACTCAATAAAACAACGGTTTTACCAACAATATGGGTGCCTATTGCCGCAGCTTCTTACATTGTCGCCAGCCTGGGACAGTCCACAAGTGGAGGGTCTGTTGTTGAAGGGCTTTCACCACTCGGGGACAAGATTGGACAGGAGATAGCTGACTCAAGATTGACGATTATAGATGATGGACAAAATCCAACGGGAATAAACACTGAGGCCATTGACGCAGAAGGATACCCTCAACAGAAGACCACTATAATCGAAAAAGGCAGGATAAAACAGTTCCTATTTGACAGTTACTATGCACAAATCTACGGCACCGAATCAACCGGTAACTGCACTCGCCAAACTCGGATTTTTGGCTCAAGCATTCCCTATGAAACCTCGCCACAAATCCAGTTCAAAAACTTTGCAGTCGAACCCGGAAATAAGAACCTAGATGCTTTGATTGCCTCAATAGATGGACAGGCCATATTGATAGTTGACATTCCCATAGGAATATTCCACAGTGACGTTTCAACTGGAGAATTCTCCGCGGTCGCACAGAGTGCCTTCTTAGTCGAAGATTGTGAGAAAAAATGGCCGCTGGAGCCGGTATCGGTCTCTGGAGACTTCTACAATGGACTTAAGCAATTACGTGATGTTGGCGGCGATTTGGAAAAGACCGTTTTCACCGTTGAGACTCCCACGCTAGTCTTCGATGGTTTTTCAATTGTTGGATAGTGGCAAGGTGGATTCTACCCTCCACCAACATTGAAGACACTAACAGCAATTCTTAGCGCCACGCTTCCATAAGTCTACACTCAGATTTTGAGTGAAGACAAAGCGTAGGAAGGCTGAAGGAACAGAGAATCAGAAGACATGCACAAAGTTCAATGATCATCTGCGGAATCCGAAGACGCTGGACGCGGTGAACTCATTTCTGTAGCGCGCGAATCCGCTTAAACTACGCACCTGCTATGCAGAATAGTTGATCAGAATAAGAACTTGCTTACAAGTAATATAATCGACATTAGGCTATATGTCTGCGTAACAAGCATTATCCACTGCGGATTGTGCGCAGACAAGTTTACAATATCCTCTGCAACAGATTTTTGGCTGTTGGAAGGATCAAGTTGCTTGGAGAGCGAGTAGAGCTTCATGATTTTTCTCAGAACGAACAGGACGGCAGCCGGTATAGCGAGCAGAAAAACACTTAACCAAGAGTGTTGCATGCAAGTCCACTCTAGAATGAAGGCTGTCCCAGTGAATACTGCGCCTAGAGTGAGCAGTACAATCCCTAGTAATGAAGCCTTAGCCAGTCCCAAGCGAACCGTCATTGTTTCGATGTCCATTGCTTTGTCTCCGAAGTAGTCTCGGATCTCGGTCGGTATTATTACGCCGTATACTGTCAAGGCGAGCCCGACGAGAGACAGGATAAAGAAAGGGTTCATTTCAGACGTAAAGGAGTAATACGCAAATAGCACCGGAAAGACGGCCAAAACAAGAATAAGCGTCACTGGGGCAACCCAAGACCTCGACTTCAATCTCAAAGGCGGGGCAGAGTAGGCATATCCCAGGGAAATTCCAATTATCCACAGAAGTAGCAGAATGGGTTTCTGCTGAATTGCCATGAATACAAAGACCAGAACCAAAGTAAGAGCAAACTCGATGACTAGCACCTTCTTCAGTAGGCATGCTCCAAAAGAATTAATTGCTTCGACGAGTTGTTTCTTGCGATGATCCTTTGAATCTAATTCGCGGTCTGAGAACGTATTGACTTGTGCACCGATGGCAGAACTTAGATTTATTATGGAAAAAGACAAGAGCATCATAGCCACCAAATCAAGAATACTTGTAGAGGGTATCGCTCCCCAAGCAAGCCCCATAATAAGCGATCCCAAATTCGGCAGTAGAAACTCAGCTCTGGAAACAGTACCAAGCGATTTTACGGCTTCAAACATGGCATCGCCGACGGGATCATACGATCAACCGAAATAAAAAGTACACGCTTGATAGTTTGCCTATTATATTAAATATCAATTCAAAAAGGTTATATGTGCCTTATGCTATTTTGGTGTATTTGCGGGTGTAATGTGATGCAAGGTGACCGCGAAATTCAAAACTAATTCTATCCCAAACCTTAACATAGAATATCGCCCGCTTGAGCTTGAAAAAGAAATCCGCGAATTCTGGCAAGAAAATCAAATAAAAGAAAAACTGATGGAATTTAAACAGGAAAACAACAACGGCATAACAGGATGGGTTGAAGGACCACCGACCCTTAACGGTATTCCACACGTCGGCCATGCGAGAGGCCGCGCGATGAAAGACCTTCGCTACAGATGGAAATCAATGCAAGGCTTTTACATGCCATTTTGGGCAGGATGGGATTGTCAAGGCTTACCAGTCGAGCTGGAAGTTGAGAAACTTTTGGGCGTAAAGAACAAGCGGGAACTTCTTGAACGAGTCGGAGAAGAACGCTTCATACAAGAATGTAAAAAGGCCATCATGAAATATCAACGTGCATGGGTTGAAGTCGACAGGATGCTCGGAGTCTTCATAGATCAAGAAAAAGCCTACTGGACGTATCTCGACGATTACATTGAGAAAGAATGGCAGTACCTCAAGCGTGCATGGGACCAGGGCTTACTGGAAGAAGGCTATTATGTTGTTGCTTATTGCCCAGGCTGCCAAACGAGCCTAAGCAGCGCAGAAGTAGGCTACGAAGACTCGTATAGAGAAGTTGAAGACCCGTCACTATACTTCAAATTCAAACTGGCCGAAGACCAAAGCGAATATTTTCTCGTTTGGACCACGATGCCATTCACACTCATCACGGACACAATGCTAGCGGTTCATCCGGACGCAGAGTACGCCAAGGTCAGCGTTGACAACGAAAAATGGATACTTGTGAAACAACGCGTCGAACCTGTCATGCAAGAACTAAACATAGAAAAATACGAAGTGACAGAGACCGTCCCGGGTAAAAGCCTAGAAGGCAAAAAATACGAATACCCATTCAAAGACATAGTTCCAAAACAAGCAGAATTGGATAAGCATCCTCTCGTACACAGAGTTATCTGCGAAGACTTCGTGGACGTAAATACCGCTACAGGAGTCGTGCACTTAGCGCCTGGAAACGGGGAAGAAGACTTTTTCGCCGCACAAAAACGTGGCGTTCCAGTTTTCGCTCCCTTTAACGATGAAGTCGAATTCACAGCCGACGCTGGAGTCTTCAGCGACATATTCGCAAGAGACACAGACGAAATGGTTGTTGAAGAACTTCGCAAGAGAGGTTTGCTCGTTGAAGTCAAAACCGTTAAGCACGAGTATCCAACATGCTGGCGCTCTCACCACAAGCTGGTTTGGCTTGCTAGGAGAGAATACTTCCTAAGGACAGAAAAAATAAACGAGAAAGTCGTACAAGCAGCCGAGAAAGTAGAATACTTTTATGAAGGCCCCAAAAACCGTTTTCTCTCCTTCCTCAAAGAAGGAAAGCCATGGTGCATATCAAGAGAACGCGTTTGGGGAGCACCGTTGCCAGTATGGAAATGTGAACAATGCGAAGCAAAAACTTTGGTTTCAAGCAAAAGAGAGCTAATAGAGAAAGCCATAGAAAAACCGCAGGGACATTTTGAACTGCACAAACCGTGGGTTGACCGCGTAACATTCAAATGCGAAAAATGCGGCGGAACGATGCGCAGAGAAGACTATGTCTTAGATACTTGGCACAATAGTGGAGCTTCACCATACGCAAGATTCACCAAAGAAGAATTTGAGAAATATGTGCCCACGGATTTCTTAACAGAAGGAATAGACCAAACCCGTGGATGGGCGAACACACTCCTTTTAGAGCATGTGATACTGACTGGAAAATCTGAGGCGCCATACAAGGCTTTTCTCTTTCAAGGTCTGGCCCAAGACGCAAGAGGCAGGAAAATGAGCAAAAGCCTCGGAAACATGATAGAGGCAAACAAACTCCTTCAGAAATACTCAGCGGACATATCCAGATTCTACATGCTACGAAAATGCTCTCCAGTAGATTTCATAAACTTCGACCTTCAAGAACTAAGCCGCCGCCCATATCAAGTGTTATCCACACTATACCATCTCAGCAGATTCTTTTTACAAAACGCTGAATTTGATGACTTTGATCCTCAAAAATACACGTTTGAATGGGCAAAACAATTGAATGAACTCAAGAACCCAGACTTATGGTTACTTTCAAAACTACAAAGAACAATAGAAGATTACACAACAAGGCTAGAAAAGTGTGAATTCAATTTCGCTCTGGCTGTTCTAGAAGATTTCGTCATACAAACATTAAGCAGGCTTTACGTGCCTATGGTTCGAAAAGAGCTTTGGACAGACGACCCAGAAACTCTAGGAAGAAGGCAGGCAATATACGCGACCCTACATCATGCTCTTAAAACAGCTACAACGCTTTTCAACCCAATCACGCCCTATCTGAGTGAGGCACTATACCGAAAAGTCTACAGAAGACTTAACCCAGAATTGCCGGAGTCAGTGAATTTTGAGAGCTGGCCAAACCCCGAAGAGAAAATGCAAAACAAGGCTCTAGAAGAAGACTTTCAAACCATACTCAAATGTGTCTCACTGGCGTACTCAGCTAGACAATCAGCTAAACTGAAAAGAAGATGGCCGCTAAACAAGGTAGTTGTCGTTGCTCCTGATAAGCTCTGCAAGGCTTTGAAGGACAACGAGGAACTCTTGCTGGAACTTGCAAACGTCAAAACCGTAGAATATGCTCAGACAATGCCTGAATATGTCAGTCAAAAAGATTGGGTTTCAGCCTCAGAGAACGACTTTCAAGTAGTTTTGAATGCACAACGCGACGAAAGTCTGCTTGGCGAAGGTTTAATGCGGGACTTAGCCCGTCGAGTTCAAGCGTTAAGGAAAGAATTAGGATACACGCCGACGGACGTTTTAAACGCTGTTCACGTAGCTGAGCTTGAAGAAGAAAACACCAAGCTCTTAAAGCCTTACTTGAAAGAGATGGCGGAGCTGGTCCGCGCCAAAAAGGTTCACTTACACATTAGTTGCGAGCAAGTCGAGGCTGAATGGCACGAGTCCCAATTAGATGAAAAGAAAATATACGTATCCATCTCGTAAGAAAAGGGCAATACTCGTCTAAACTCCCTATTTTTTAGAACAAAATACTTGAAACAGTACTGTTAAATCTCTCTTCAAGTTAAACCATAATTAGTGACCAGCGTGACGAAAGAGAAGGCTTTTGCCTGTCCGTTTTGTGGAGCACCTTATAGAACGCTCATTCCTTCCGGAGCGGCTCAAGTGAAATGCAGTTATTGTGGAGCCACAGTGCTTGTTCCCCCTGATTTGGGGGGAACTACTCATCGATGTCCTAACCATCCAGATCTTTTGGCCGTAGGCCTTTGTAATGATTGTAGCCAAAGCTATTGTGGTCACTGTCTCTACGTTTATGAAGTCAAGTCAGCAAAGTTACATGTTTGTTCCAAATGCTATGAACAAAGAAACGCCATGAAGTCCGTGGGAGCAGTTGTCTCTCTCGTATTCTCAATCACGCTATTCTTGTTGTTCTTTATTCTATTAACGAGACCTGTGTCATCGACCAGTGGTCCGCCATTACCCGTGCTAATCCCGGCGTTGCTATTACTAGTATTGTCTATGGCAGTCTTGTCTGAAGCGAAAAAGAAGCCCCTGAGCGTTCATGAAATGCTAAGTCGTGCCGGCCGCACATCAAAGGCTTTTATGAAAAGATGTGTTAAATGTGATAAGGAAATTCCAATTGCCTCAGAAGAGTGCCAATACTGTGGAACTAAACAAATAGAGGGGTTGAATCATGAGTGATTGGACAAAACTGATCTGTCCTGGAGAGAGAAGATACGTGCACATAACGATATATGATGTTCCAGTTGAATTGTTAAAGAATTTTGGGAAATACATAGTTAAGCCTCATTACCCTGGGGAAATCAGCCCAGCGATTAAGGATCTAATGTGTAAAGCTGTGGGAGAGCAGAAAAAGAAGGAGCGCAGGTGCCCTGAACCTACTGTTGGAGGGTTAATATTAAACGACGAGAAAAAGGTGCTGTTGGCTAAGCCCTCGAAGTGGAAAAATCGTTTTACGCTGCCAGGAGGGCACATAGAACTTGGAGAATCAATTGAAGAAGCCTTGAAAAGAGAAATCAAGGAGGAAACTGGGTTGGAAATAACGCCCATTAGGCTTCTAAACTTGCAAGAAGCAATTTGCTCGGAGGAATTTCATGAACCGAGACACTTTATCTTTTTGGATTTCCTGTGTGAAGCCCAAATCACCGAAGTAAAAGTTGACCAAGATGAGCTTCAAGAGTTTTTGTGGGTTGAGCCGGCAGAGGCTTTGAAGATGGACGTTGACTCGTTCACAAAAAAACAATAAGTATTTAGAAATTGAAGGTGATGAACCATGAGTGAATTGCGCATGTATGTTAAACGTGAGAAAAAGAAAGTTAAACGCCGTGATAAAAAGAAAGCCAAACGACGACGTGAAATTAAAGATGTCGAATTGAAGCTGATCTGTGAGCTTATGAAGGACAGCCGAAGAAGTGACAGAGATTTGGCCAAGGTCATTGAAACTTCTCAACCTACAGTTACCAGAACAAGAACAAAATTGGAGAAAGAAGGATACATCAAAGAATACACCATGATACCGGACTTTCAGAAACTTAAGCTTGAGATTATGGCGATTACTTTCGTCGGCTTCGCAAGACAACTTTCACCCAAAGAAACCGAAGAACTAAGGCAAACTTCAAAGAAATTTGCAGAGGAAAACCCCACTGCAGTTTTGATGGCTATGAATGGAATGGGTTTAGGCTGCGATAGAGTCTTTGTTTCGTTTCACAAGAACTATTCTTCATATATGAAAACCATAAATGTGATAAAACAGATTCCAAGCGTGAACACGGCGCATGTCGAAAGCTTTGTTGTGAGTTTACTCGAGAAGGAGCATTTTCAACCTTTGACCTTTAAGACAATAGCAGATTTTCTCTTGGCGAATATGAAAGAAGATGTTGAGTCATGAAGAAGGGAACACGAGAAATTCTTGCCTTTGCTCTCAACTTTGTGTGGCCCGGTTTAGGCTTTTATTTTTCGGGTTGGATTCATCATCAGATATGGTTACGCGCTGTGGGAATCGGATTGATAGCAGCGTTTCTGGTTATACTTCCTGCAAGTGTTGTTGCTACAATTCCATATCCATTGATAAACTATCATTTCACTTTGTCAGATTTGGTCTTGCCTTTAGCCGTGGCTTTTGTCTTTGCTTTACTAGGTTTCTGAGCTCTATAACAGTCAGCACAACACCGATTATCACACCTGCAGCTGCTACTACTGCTGAAATAGATGGTATATCCAACATTTCTATCACCTTCAAAATTACGAGTTTCTTTCCATTTCTCTTAAATAAGTTGCCAAATTCAGAGAGTTGCACCATCTCCCTTTCTTTTTCTCTTCTGGAACGGAGACTTCGCTGCAGAATCCTTCTAGGCTGATTTCTTTTGCGCCAAGCTGCTGTTTCCATGACAAGCAGTTTTCGCCTAATTCTTGCAAAGTTGTAAGTTTGGCTTTTTCTCTCAGTTTCATACCTTAACAACCCTCAAAGAAAAGTTGAGGCGGATTTGCACCGCCGACTTATTCTTGCTTTTTTATTCTGCTCATCATGTCCCTTTCGGCTTGCCCCGTTCTGATGTACTCAACCCGCGCCCCGAAGTAGAAAACACATAGAATTATGCTCCAGTTGATAATCCACGGCAGCGGCTGCGGCAATGTTGGGGATACTCCGCACACGAAATATACTCCACCGAACAGTAGGCATACCCATTTTATTGCTGGCAAAGAAACTCTTAGCCAACCCAAACCCATGATGACTGCTGCGTCTTCAATGTACTCGACTATACGATGCCATGCGGAATTGCGTCTGGCCCACCTGAGAAAAAGAACTCGAACGCGTATCTTAAAATTATCAAGCACACTGGTAAAAAAGCAAGCAGCACCATTTTAGTCTTACTCCTCATTAGTCTTCACTCCTGCGGTTTGGTTACTTTCACCATCTCCAAAACTCCCTATGGGTTTTGTGAGTGAGCCAAACGTATGCGCTCCTGATTACCCACCAAAAAACCGTGGAGAAAGGAGAAAAAACGCAAATGGAAAACGCTCTATCCTCAATTCTGGATTACTTGGAAGCCCAAAATCAAACCAAAAGCTCTATATTTCCTGGTGAACGTTTTTTTCCAAAAGAAAGTTCTGGGCCGGTAGTTCAGTTTGGTATGAACGCCGCATTCGCAATGCGGAAGTCGGGGGTTCAAATCCCCCCCGGTCCACTCCCATTTGGGTACAAGTCCAACTTTCGTTTTTAGTCAATCAGATGATTACGTCACTCTGATACATGATTTCCGATATATTCAAAATCCAGAAACAATCGCTTTTTGAGCTCACGTCGATGTTTCAATTGGCGTTCGTTATGAAACATAATTACGAACGTGAGTTACTTGCGTTTCTCAAGCTTTTCAAAAGGCAGGAATTACTCGGTTTTTCCTATGAAAAGAAGGAAGGTAAATGGAGCTTGTTTCTTCATTTTCCCAATGGTGTCATTCAAATTAGTGGTAATAAAGAATTCAGCTTGAAGGACGTGGTTTATGCTTCAGTAATCTTAGAGACAGTTCTGTAGAAACAAAAAATGTGGGAGATGTTGAGCGAAGCTTTTTCGGTTGCTACATCGCCAAATCTTTAATTTCAGCTTTTGGCGCGTTCATCTTAACAGAATTTATTCCGTTGTTGCAACCATCTTTTGACTCGTAGGCTTCGCTGACCGCTATAATCTCACCGTTAGGAGCTTTCAATCTCCAACGGAATTTTCCAGCGGTGTCTTTATAGATTTCAAATTTTGGCATCGGTGTTGTCATTGCTAATTCACCTTTCCTAATTGGTTAAAAGAGTATAAAAATTTTTGGGCATATTGAGTCCAAAAGAGAGAAAAGACAGCAATTTCACAAGATAAAAACATAAAATTCCGTAAATTGTACGCATTTTCATTTTCCAACCTAAAACGAGCTATAATAGTAGAAATTTAATTGCCTCTTGTAGTGTGATCAGAATTAGGAATAAAGCAAAACAGAAAATGCTAAACTAAAATCTAAACCACACAGAAGTTTTTAGCTACGCTACTAGAGACATCTCCCGCAATCTCTCTTTTTTCGTACCCTTTTATGGTGTGCTATATCCTTTGTCAACCTTTTTCTGCATTTCTTCAGCATATTTCCTGATGTCATGTTGCTTGATGCTTTTGAGAGCAACTTCATAGTATTTGCGATAGGGATTCAGTTTCTCACAGTTGCCAGCTTCGTCGCATTCTGTGCAAGTGCGATAATTCTTCTGCTTTGCGCATGGCCTAACTTTGCAGTTTGGGTCTCCTCCATCTTGGAGGCAACCTGTGCAGTCGCCAAATAATTTGACTAGCCCATTCATAACCTGTTCGAATTCGTTGTAATGCTTGAAACGTGGCTCCCATTGTGAAAGCTCGGGCATGATCTTGTCAAACCCATAGGAGGCAATGATGTTGTGTAGATTTTCGACAGCGTTTTTGATCTTTCCTTGACGGATTCCACAGGCGTTACAGTATAGTCCACAATAACCTACGAAATCAGCTAGATTTGATTTTTCCATAAGGGTCTTCCCTTCTTTCCACCCCATTTCAGATGGTCATTCAATAGTGGTCGGGACGGTTAAAGGTTATGTTCAGGCACAATCAAAGAGGTGTCTCTCGCAAACTCTCTTTTTCTGTCAATAATCCGGTTTTACATTTTCAGGTCGTTGAGATTAAACGTCTACTAGAAATTAATAAGCTGGTACTCTTTCTCTATCTGTAAGCTTTAACGATGCCGTTCTTTCACGATTTCATTGACAATACTTCTTCTTGTCTTCAAACTAGTGTGCGCTGAGAAATGTCTTAAACCTGAACCCATTTGGGTTCTAATCCCCCCGGTCCACTCGCAGAAACCTTCGGTCTTCGCGCTTCCCTCGGTTTTTTGGGCAAAACCATCGCATTTGGATAGCGCAAGTCAATGGGATCATACGTTCCGAAGTTCATTCTTTTTTAGCGCTTTTTTTCTATGCTTAATCCTCAATCAATATTATTGATTCATAAATCTTTTACCTTCACGACTAATCTACAAGGCTATTCATTTTAGGAGACTGATGACATACTTTCGGTCACAAGATTTCTTGGAGACAATGTAAAGAGGCTCCAGAGGATTGGCTTAGGATATAGTGTTAGCGATAAGATACGAATCTTTTGCATAGCGGTTTTGCGAGTTCCTAATGCTATCATAAAAAACATTTTCGGATTGGGCGATAATGTAGAAGAAATAATGGAGAAATTATGTAAGAGTACTATCATCAAGATAGATGGCATTTACTATTCTCTCCTGGACCGTGAGAGCCTTGAGATTCTTTCTCGTGAGTTTGAGAGTTTTATGCAACCATGGTTGGAGCCAAGAAACGGAGGAGTCTTTGTAGACATTGGGGCACACATTGGAAAGTATGCACTACACGCAGCAAAAATCGTTGGTAATGAGGGGAAAGTTGTAGCTATAGAGCCCCATCCATTGAACTACCAGACACTACAAAGGAACATAGAGCTTAATAAACTCGAAAATGTGATTGCACTTAACTTAGCAGCTTGGAATATGGATTGCAAGCTAAAGCTGTTTATTGGAGAAGCCACTGCTCGGCATAGTACAAAGACAAATTGGAGCAGAGGATGGGTTGAGGTGGACGGCAGGGTGACGGATCATGTTCTTGAGGACCTCAGCATCGGTATGGTGAACTGGATAAAAATAGACGTGGAGGGCGCGGAGTACGAAGTTCTCTGTGGGTTAGAAGAAACGATCAGCAAGTATAAGCCAAAAATAGTAATTGAGGTCTTTTCAAAAAACGTGGATAAGGTGAAAAGATTCTTGAAGAAACATGGATATTATTTAGTTGGAATCGCTCGCATGCACATATCATCGTTTGACTGGTGTGTTTACCTCTTTTGTATTCCACATTTTTGATAGGCGCGTGACGTAAAAAGAGGTGCGGAGATTTAGCGCGCTACAAGACATAAGCTCCAAAAGTTGCAAGTTTGAACGTTCGCTCTGCAAGAAAAGGGACCTATGAGATTGTTTCCATAATGCTCGATACTGCTCTAAACGTTCTTTCTTTCGAGTCGCTTATCTAGACAGGGTTGAAGTAGTTCCTCATAAACATGCTTGAACTCACACGACCATACAGAAAACTGATTTCAATCTCATTAGGATGTCTCGTTAATAGCATTCCGTGCTTTTTTGGCGTTGTAGAAGAAGACGCTAAAAGCTAAGCTCCTTCTTCTTGTCTTCGAACTAGCATGCTTCCGTGACACATATGAATGGATAAGTTCTAATAGGATGAAGAACGAAAGTCGTAAGTTAATGACGGAGGCGCCATTATTCTAAGGTTGATTTACGTGGTTATAGACGGCATGGGCGACTTGCCAATCGAAGAGTTGGCAAATAAAACTCCACTGGAGGCTGCAGAGACGCCCAACATGGATTCTTTTGCGAGAAACGGCAAAAACGGATTAATGTATACCGTAGGAAAAGGCGTTGCTCCAGAAAGTGATGTAGCAGTCATTTCTGTATTAGGATATGACCCCTTCAAACATAGCACTGGCAGAGGTATCCTTGAAGCCATCGGCGCCGACATATCTGTAGAAGATGGCGACCTTGCCTTAAGATGCAACTTTGCAACATTAGGTGACGGAAAGAAGATCATCGACCGGAGAGCAGGAAGAGACTTAACCGCAGAAGAAGCCGCGGAGCTAAGCAGAGCTGTAGATGAAAATGTGAAATTGGAATCGCATCCAGCAGATTTTGAATTCAAGAATACAATAGGACATAGGGCAGTCTTGGTCATAAGAAGCAAACGAAAGAACCTTTCAAGCAGAATAACAAACACTGATCCTGCCTACCAGAGAATTGAGGGGTTGGGAGTAGCGAAACCCAAAAATGAAATGGTTCTAAAGAAATGCGAACCCACGAACGGTTCTAAAGAAGCGAAGACTTCTGCAAAACTCGTCAACGAATTTGTTGACAAAAGCCACGTAGTTTTGGACAGACACAAAATCAACAAAAAGCGCACAGCAAGAGGAAAACTGAAAGCAAACGTGATTCTCACCAGAGATGCCGGGCATCTGTTGCCCAAATTCTTTAACATTAACGAAAAATATGGTGTTCGCTTTGTTTCTCTCACAGACATGCCGGTTGAAAGAGGAATATCAAAGCTGACCGGCATGCACATTGTTGACCTTCCTCCTCCATCACAGAACCTAGAAAAAGACTGCAACCTCAGAGTGGAAAAACTCCGTGACCTAATGCCTTCTTATGACTGCTTCTACATCCACATCAAAGGTCCAGACGAACCAGGCCACGACGGAAAATTCAGCCTTAAGACCCGACTAATCTCTATAATCGACAAGCACTTCTTTGGGAAACTACTGCAAAAAATAGAGTTGAAAAATTGTATAGTCTGCGTTACCGCAGACCACGCGACACCATGCAAATTGAAGGCTCACAGCGACGATCCAGTTCCACTGTTAATATCTGGCGATAAAATCAAAGGCGACAACATTCTCAAGTTCTCCGAGAGAGAATGTAGAAAGGGAAGTCTAGGCGTCTTGGAACACGGAACGGAACTGATGCCGAAACTGATTAGTTTTCTCAAAGCATAAAATCGATATTTCCAAAGGAGAGCTGATTCGCATGAACTCGGAGAACCTGAAGAAAAAGGTTTTGGAGTGGGGTGCCTGCATTGTCGGTTTTGCAGACTTGGAAGGAGTTCTTCCCAAAAGAGTGGAGCCTCTGAAGATCGGTGTTTCCATTATCGTTCGATTGTCAGACGTTATAATAGACGAAATCAGAAACGGTCCCACGCCGACTTATGCTCACCATTATCGCACAGTAAATCAACTGCTTGATTCTATGGCAATCAAATCTTCAAATCTTATCCAATCTTGGGGATACAAAGCATTGCCGATACCAGCCTCGCAAAAGGTGAATGACAAGAAATTGGAAGGATTAATTTCGCACAAGATGGTTGCCACACGTGCTGGACTAGGCTGGATTGGCAAAAACGCCCTTCTCATCACACCACAGTACGGACCACGAGTACGTCTAGTTTCTGTATTGACTGACGCTCCTTTGAGAACATCTCAACCCATTTCTGAAAGCAAATGTGGAAAATGTTTGCTGTGTGTAAAGGTTTGTCCAGTGAGAGCCCTAAAAGGCAGAAACTGGACTTCGAATGTTCAACGAGACAATTTGATAGACGTCAATCTATGTCACACCGTTACCAAACACAATAAGAAGATTCTTGGAGAAGCAATATGCGGTGTCTGTGTGAGTGTTTGTCCTGTCGGAAGAGCCTAAATTTGCCCACAATAATTTAGACACCCTGTCATGCTTTTTCGATTGGGAGCATTTTTCAGAACAACGTATTCATACACGAGCATTGTCTGTGTTCTGACAACCGACAGGTGCAAAGAGTGAAGGCGGAAAATGAGGAATGCCTTCTCGCAATGCCCTTCCATTTCACACGCCAAGCGACAGTAGAATTTAGTTCTACAAAAATCTTCTACGTGAGCTGCGAGATCTCGTTGAAATTGAAAACATCTACGAAAAGCAGATTCGAATGCGTCAGAGTGAATGTCAGAGAAATTTCAGGAGAAACTCTTTTTCTTTTTGCTTTCGGTCTGGATTTTTAATTCGTTCGCCTTTGCTTTTCTCAATTCATTCATGTATGTTTTTTTTAATTCTTCCATGAGCCACTCTCTTTCGCGATGGTAGTTTGATCCCACTATGATTCCAAGAATCATTAGACACAAGCCACTCATTATCAGACTCAAACCTAAAATGGCTCCAGCATTAAAATCTGCGTGATAAGGAATGATTAGGAACCACCACACGTCACCTGGTATTTTCAGGTTTGTCAATACACCTCCCACAAAAAATGTGACTCCAGCAACAAGCATCAAGTAACCCTGTCTCTCATTGTTCCTCGACTCTTGGGCCTTCTCATGCAAATATTCCCTGAGATTTAATTCCATTCTAACATGAGACATGTCTATTCAAATAATCTAAATTCGAGCAGTGGGCTAATAACGTTATGAAGTCGATATCTATATGCAAAATCAACTTTTGCATTCATCAAGGTATTCTGCATGTAATAATGCTCAATTTTTGACAGAAGTTTACGATTAATCTTTGACCAAACATTATACCCCTAAGGAATAGAGGCTTCAAGAATAACCCATGAAAAAGCAGATTTGAAGTTGCTACGTTAGGTCTTTAGAAGTCAGAATAAGTATTTCAACGCTGAATTTCAAGTGCATAAAAGCTATCTCGCCGTTCAAATATCAAACATATGATTTGAATGCACTCGAAAATTCGAAACGAAAGAAAAACTACAAGACGCAGAAATTTAGAAGTTGACGAAGAAGCGATTAGGATCTTAAGAACAGTAAGGGATGAAGAAGCCTTCTATTTCTATGAAGCCTTTGGAAAGCCAATAGGGGAAAACGCCAAAGGACTATATGACTTCCTTGAAAAAATAAAATCTATCTCGCTAGAAAGTCTGATATTTCATCTTCAAAGAAAAGACTTCCAAAACTGGATTAGGAACACCCTTAGCGATCCTATTCTCGTGAAAAGAATAGATAGAATAGTTCCTTCTCACGGCAAAAACGTCAGAACTAAAATGCGAGCAACCATTGAAAACCGCATCAAAGAACTAAAAAGAACACCGATGACCTTGGTGGTTGACGAGAATCTAATGCCCACAACTCATGAAAGCAGACACATTCGTTCGAACAGATAGATTAGCATTTTCAAAGACTAAGGGCACACTAGTAGGTACGCCCAATAGAACGTCGCTTCTCGGTTATGTAGATTCAGATATTTTCTTGCCGCATCTTTCACAGAAAAGAGCATCGTCTTTGTTTTCTGAACCGCAATGTCGGCAGAATCTTATTCCTGAAGTTTCGGTAAGTAATGTTTCTGGAGGCCCTAATGCATGAAGATAGACAGCGTAGCCTATTAGGAATCCGCCTATTGTTCCGACAACCAAGCAGCCCATGCCCATGTAAAGTCCAAGGAGAGTCAGGTTTTTTGCTGCTCCAGCTTCCACAAAACCTTGTTCTGGTTGAACAATCACCATTCCATGGAAATAGAGTAGGCCCGCTATGCCGATGAATATAAACACCATGCCTAGCGCTACATATCTCACATTCAGTTCTATCACTTCTTGAGCTTGAATCACAATACCTTGTATTTTAAATTATTCTTCTTGCTTTACGAACGCTTGTCCAGATATGAAGCTGCCTACCCTGCATACACCAAATTGACATAGAAGCGGAGACAAAATGCTCATGAACCTTTTCCCCTTCATTCTTCAGCATATTTTGTGAAGTAAGCATTGAAATAATTATTCGTAATCTGAATTCTTGTTTCAAAACCAATAAGTAATGTTACCCAGCAAATTCTTAGACAAAAAGGATAATGGTTTCATGAGCTACATTTTCGCCTTGATACATCTCAACCTTCTGTTGATTTGCATTGGAATACTTTTCGGTAGCTTAGTCAAATATTTAAAAGAACAAAAAAGAAAGAAGAAATGAATTTTATGACATTCGCTGTATCCTTTTTCAAAAATGTCCAGACAAGATACGACTTGTGGCCGCATCCATAATGATTGTGCGTTTAGCTGCCGTTTTTTTATGTTGCACCTTTAAGTTCCACACTGGCAACAGCACCATTTCCGCAGAAACTGGCTTCACACCTAACGTCGTTTTCAATTTTCGACAAACCTTGTCTATCCCCAATGATATTTTCGGAAAACTCTCTATCTCGCCGGGTAGTCTTGGAATAAACGTTATCTCGTCATCATCATCCAAGTCTTTCAGCTTTTCTACATCCTGTCTGATCAACTTGTGAAAAACTATTTCTCTTTTCTCAAGTGATACAATAGCGTTGGTACGTGCGTTGATGTAGTATGTGTCAATTTCTTTCTTCTTTAGAAAGAGTAATTTTTTCGTTTCGCGCGTTGCTGAAACTCTCCAGATAGGAATGTGAGATAGCTCTGCATCATAGATTTCTTCTTTCTTCCCTAGGATTCCACCTTCAAGCATAGACTTGGCTTTCTTACAAGCCTCTACTTGTGTAATTCTCACAGGAATTGTCAGAATCTCTCCAATAATATTCATGGAGGGCTTGAAGCCGAACTTCGATAACCAGTATAGGTCTTCGGTGCTGCCTTTGACGCGGCCTCTTTCCACAACTCCGATCTTGCCGAGTTCAACAAGCATTCTTTTTGCATCTTCAACACTAACTTTCAAGTTTTCTGATATGAAATTTAATGAGACGGCTTGTCTTGCAGAGTTGAGAAATAGCTGAACTCGTTGCTCTAGATTCTTAGATGAAGGGGAGGGAGCGACCGCAACAGGCTTTTCTGCGACTTCTTTTTGCTCTAGCGAGTACTTTTCGAAGAACATCTTCGATTCAGGGGATAAACATTGGGGCAGATCTTTCTCATCCAGCGTCAAATGTTCGGTCACCAACCACCGAACTTGAAAACCCACCACATCATCATAAAAGTCAGGGGACAACATAAGAACCTCACCAGTTCGGAGGCTAGGAAGTCTCTGCAAAATCATCTCAGCTCGCATAGGAGCTATTGACTGTATAATCTTCTGTACCCGGGCGATGTCTTGCTGCGTCATCATGCGCCCCAAGCACCACGTATTCACCTGAGCAAGTGCCTTATAATCTATGTCAGTCACGTTTTGGGTGGCCGCCACAAGCCCAACTCCATACTTCCTTGCTTGCTTGAACAGAAGAGCATACGCTTCCTTTGGAGGAGGATTTCTAGGATAAGGCGGAATATATGGAGCAATTTCGTCAACATAAAATAGCAGCTGAACATCTTCTGAAGGGTTTTTCAACATCCAGCAATAAAGTTCTCTAAGAAGAGTAGCCAAGAAAAATTGCTTGTCGTTTGCGGAGTTGAGGGTGTTCAGATAGATGATGTTGACCGGCACCTTCCCATCGCTCTGGTCCATAAACATGTCAATGTCTATCTGAACCCCCATTTGAAACATGAGTGATGGCGTTCCTACCGTAAGGAACCGAAGTTTTCTTGCAATCTCCTGGGGCTCTTTTTTGGTTACTAGATCGTAAAGAGTCCCAGTGATTTTTGCTGGGGGCCTTAGAACTATGTCAGCCATGTGTCCCATGTCTTTAATCGTCTGTCCTTCTCGCCACAAATGTTCTAATATCGTATACAAGTATGCTTTGGCTCCTTTTCCAGCATCTGAATCCAAGTCGTATCCTAGAAAGCTTGTAAGGGACGTAACTATCATGTCGAGAGCCGAGATCGATTCTTCACGTGGGGTGTCTTCTGAAGGAAACCTCAAAGGGTTAACACAGATCGGGATGCCCTTGCTACTGGCAGGAGTGAATATGGCTACCCTTGCCTTCTCGAAGAACTCTTCTTGAATTGACAACGGTGTGCCATGTTTCTCAATTTCTTCAGGTTTCCCTCTCAAAGAGAGGGAGGCAATGTCACCTTGAGGATCGACTATTATCAGGGGGATATTGTTTCTCACAGCCTCCTCCATTACACATTTGCAGAGCACAGTCTTGCCTGATCCGCTGGCTCCAAGAGCCATGAGGTGACGGTGAAACGCCTTCACAGGGAGTTCAACTTTGTTTTCGTTCACCGTTTCTCTGCCTAAGAAGAGAGACAAATGATTTTCCCTCTAAACGACAGTAGTTACACTTGCCTCCTTATTTATTTTGTATAAACAGTTTTCAGTGCTCTGTCGAACTGAGCATATACAACTTCTATTTTCATCTATGACAAGGCAGACTTGAAAGTACCGCAATAAGCTTCCAAGTCACGTACATTCCAGACTAGAAGGTGCAGTTCTTGGGGAAACTTTCTACCCCAAAACTGTTTTTTTAACTCACTAACAACTTTTCTGTTTACATCTTCTGGAATTTCCCATTGGCTTGAATAGGCTCTTTGGCCTAGATGGTTGAGTCGCTCATCTGCACTTGTTTCGTAAGATGCTACAGGTACAGATTTTGGCTTAACTAAATTCTTTAGTTCCCGTTCTCCTTTGCCAAGCCGACGGCTTTCGTACCCATATTTTTTGAGTATACTATTGTAAGCTTCTCTAACCGGATTTTTACGCATGTAGTCTATTGAAATCATAGCCTTCGTCGTCACTCTGCAAACTTCCTGAAGGGCCATTTTCCATTCCCTGATCAAATGTAGAATGTGCACACAGACTGCAACATCAAAGGAGTCTTCTTTAAAAGGAAGAAAACAAACGTCGCCACAAATCATGTTGGTTACGCCTTTTCCTGCGGCTTTTTCGATCATCCTCTTCGCAATGTCGACTCCAACGACCTTGAATCCATTATCTTGCAAAGGCTTTGCAAATCGTCCAGTCCCCACTCCTGCATCCAAAACAGTTTTGTATCCATCCAATTCATCCATCAATGTTTTGACAAGTTGGTCCATAACCGATTTGGGTGGGCCTCTTGTTTCGTCATAGAATTCGGCGGCAGAATCAAAAGATATTCTCATAGTAAGCAATTTACTATCCCCAGCATTATCAAATTAGTTTTTCTCTTGGAGTATTGAGTTTGCCGTAATAAAATCTATTATAAAGCTGACTTGAAAGCGTTAGAGTAGGATTTTCTTCCGTAAGTCATAAGAACTCGAAACGACAATGAAGGGATTTCTAACATAAATGGGGAAATGCTATGAGCAAAAATCGTGTTTACTTAATTGTTTTGGTCGCTGTTCTTTTGGGAATTTCAGTGTTGGCCTTCAAGGTTCAGAAGGCTCGCGGAGAATTTATAGCCAAAAGGATTCAAGCCCATTCCCACTAATGTGGCTTGCTATGATTTCTTGCGGAAAGATTAAAGAAGACTGGTACTCAACCTCTTGAATGGCAATAGCTTTGACTAGGAGCTTTTGGTCCATGAGTGCGAAAATTTTGTACATTTGGAATGTTCTATAGTTCTTTCCCTTCTAATACCTGCGTGTTCGCCGGAGACTCTAGAGAACCAATGGAACGCTTCTTTGTTTCCACATTTTGGGCACGTTTGAGAAACTTTCACGTATTCATAGTGTGAATCATTCACTACATAAATCATGCTAGAATCATTAGTCTTCTTCACGTCTGTGAGTTGAGTTACAGTATTAGCTTGAACCACATTTCCACACTTTCGACAGAAATAACCGTTTTTCGTCTTCTTAATATAGGAACCACATTTATCGCAAAACTTCACGTCTCAAACCTTCTTTTTGACCAAGGCTGCATCGCAGTCTGATGGAGTATGGATTATCTCAACAGCATATTGTTCTCTGTTGATGTAGTCGACAACACTTTTCGGACCTGAGAAATCATAATTGTGGAAGAAAACGGCCGTTTCATCATGCATAAGATTTCTCGAGTTCTCCCAATCACTCTTCACTGTTGCATAAGAATGGCCTCCGTCAATAAAGATCAGGTCCATCTTGGGCAAGGTCTTCACGAGTTCAGGAAGAGTCTTAACAGAATCTCCCGAGAAAAGCTTAAGCTTACACCCGTTCTCCTCCAGTTTCTGCCTGACTTGCTCAATCCAAGAACCGTCGTTTCCTCCAAAAAGATCGAATCCAAAATATTCCACCTCTTCTGGAGAGAAATTTCGAAAAGCAGCTCTTATCATATTCCTCGCGTTTTCACCATCCGCAACACCGATCTCCATGATCCTCCTACATCTATTGTTACAAATATATTCATTAAGAAATGAATGCGAACCATATCCTGATCTTCTATGTGGCATGCCACTTTTCTCTCTAACGAAGTGTGTGCACATTTCTTTTGAGATTTTCCTATATTAATGATCAAATCGAAAGAAAAGGTCTAGGTATGATCCTTTTGGTATCCATTCCACTTGACTATATCCTCGAGTTCTCTCTTTGGTACGTGTAATACCGCGTTTTCGTCAAGCCAGTATTTTGTGTCTAGATCTCTAACTTTGTCGGCTACGGGGTTTTCGGCTGGATATCCGAGAGCGACTACCAGAATGATATCGAGACTATCGGGTAAATTCAAGATTTTCTTCAGTCTTTCTCTATCGACAGCACCAAGGATACAGGAACCTAAACCCTGATCGTGAGCAACCATTGAAATGCTCATCGCTGCTATGCCTGCGTCATGGCCTGGTTTTTGAAGAATATTCTTGTCCAAGAGAATAACGATGTAGGCTCTCGGCATCTCTTTTTCACTGGGTTGATGATCCGGCAGGTATCCGGCCCAACTTAACGTGCTGAATACTTTTTCTAGAAGCTCCTCATCGTTGACTACTACATACTTCAATGGTTGGCGGTTAGCCGCAGAAGGTGAAAGCCGCGCAGCGTCAACACATCTTAACAGCATTTCCTTTGGGACATCTTTCTGCACATATTTTCTGATAGTTCTCCGGCTTTTTATCTTTTCATAAATCATACGATCAAATCCCAGTCAAGTTTTCCAGGTTTATAACTTTCTAACAAAATCATAAAATTTAGAGTTTATAATCTTTTTTAATCTAATTGTAAATCAGAAACTTGACTAGAAGTGACGTTGATGAAAGTGTTGTTTGTGAACCTGCTTGTTTATAGGTTGTTTTTGACTCTGTCTAGAGCTTGGTTAGCTAGCCGATCTGCTTGTTCAATGTAAATGTCAGTTCGTGGAACACTCTTGAACGTTATTCTTTGAAACTTCTGCTTTAGCTCTTGCACTTTTAACCAGGAGGCTTTCAGTCTCGGATTTCTGACCTGGTATTCACCGTTGAGATGTTTTGCAACAATTTCACTGTCTATGTAGCAGGTTACTTCGTGATCAGTCAATGTGGAGGCAGATTCAAGGGCGGATATCAAAGCTTCATACTCAGCTTGATTGTTTGTTCGAATTCCTACATATTTGGAATATTTCTTCAGCAATTTGCCATCCTCAGTCATAATCATAAAAGCTATCGCTGCAATTCCTGGATTGCCTCTCGAAGCGCCATCAGAATAAATTCTAAGCCTCATTTCTACTACCGAATAGAATTTCGAAAATGACGCTCTCAAAGTCTTCGGTCTTCGGGTTTCTGGCGTAGATGCTGAAATACCTCTCTGTTAGTCTTCTGACTCTTTCTTCATCGTTTGAATATTTCGCATGCAGAATCTCATGAATAAGAGTGGCGCAAGCTCTGCTCTTAGCATAAGACCTGGCGATTTCTTTTCCGTGTTTTAACACCAACTTTCTGTAGAGTTCAAAGCTTACTGGAAAAATGAGTATGTTGCCATGCCTGTTCCATTTCCCCGCAAGTTTATTTCCATTCTTCTTTTGGAACGGGAGAACCTTGATCTGAATGCCACTAATCACACTGTTATTGATTTTCTCTCTTTTAAGCAACCAACGAAGGAAACGTTGAAACAAAGGTTCTCTTAGAGTTTTTCTGACAAAAAAGCTGTAGTTTCTGTAAAAGAAGACGTCTCTTTCAGGAATTTGCATTACCCTATTAGGAAAGGGATTGATTCTTATCTTATTTGATATCAGCTCTACCAATTCCAGTTCAGTGTAAAGTGAGTAACCTTGGAAACCCAATGCCCTCGGCGTAGGGCTCAAAAGGCTACTTGTATTATTATCGACATTGTATATTAAGACTCTCTTCTTTCAACTGAAGACCAGTATCTCGGTAAATAGCAATGTTGTAAGAAGTCAATTACGAAACAAACTTTGGGAGTCTAGATTTTTCCTAAACTTAATCTAGTGCCATTGCTAAAGACTTTGGTGAGGTGGGATTATCGCTAGTTCAAATAGATATCTTAAGCATTTGCTATTGGCCATAGGTATAGTTTTTCTCGTTTTTGGCTTGTTTATTGCGTTAAACTACGCATTTAGGATGAACATCGATCAAGATTGGGGTGCTAGTCAACTTTTGTATGATTTAGGTTTCATCGCTTTGGGCGTTGCCTTTGAGTTATTTGGCTTAGGTTTGATCATGCTTGGAAAGAAGTAAGATAACCGTATCTACGATAAGGCAGATTTGAAATGCTAAAAGTCTTTTAGTGTTCTAAACCATAGAATTATTTTGCCTCAATCTCAAGAGATTCATGAAGAAATATGAACAGAAAAAATGTCCTATTCCTAACAGTCGTTTCCTTAGCCGATACTACATCCTTAGCTATTAGACTGAACCGTTATTTTTCAGCAGAGAAAAGCGTGAATTTGTGACTATTTGATGGAGCATTTCTTGATCTCAATTCCGCTCCACACTCCATACAAACAAAGCAGCAGCGTTTTAGATTCCAAGCAATAATCGTATGTTCTGTTCTTTTCTCATGTTCTTCTATGGATTCCACAATAAGTCATCTGATTAATCAAATACTAGGCAACTTACCCTTATAACAATTCTTATAGGGAAGATTTGCACGCACCTCTAGGGAAACAATAGTTAAATTGTTTTTGAATGGTTGAGCATGGACTTTGACGCGAGTCTACGATGAAGCACTCATATCATTATTCGAATACACACAAACCCCAAAACAACATGTTTTCTCTTAGTGAAAGTTCTCTTTTAGGTAATAAAGTTCAGCGGGCCCGAGGGGATTTGAACCCCCGTTCTCCGGCTCCGAAGGCCGGCGCCTTAATCCAACTGGGCTACGGGCCCTCTTAGACAAAGAGAATAGCCGCAAGTAATTAAAAGACTTCCGAAAATCCTTAAAAACAGTTGAAGAGTTTATAGTAGTTGATGTTGATGGACAGGGGCCGGTAGCTCAGCTTGGCTGGAGCGTTCGGCTGATAACCGAAAGGTCGAGAGTTCAAATCTCTCCCGGCCCACATTGGATTCTGTGTGGGACGCACGCTACATTTCTTCGTTACGGTCAAGTGAATGTTCAGATTTCATACCTTCACTTCATTGAAAACTGTTTTCCGCTATTTACATTACATTCTCATTTATTTGTGGGGGTTCTTTTCGAATTCTTTTTGCAACCAAGTTCACAGAAATAGTAGGTTTTTCCCATATGTTCTGCCTTGTGTTTCGCTGTTTTCTCATCCACTTCCATTTCGCAAACCGGATCTTTCACCATGAACTCTCACCTCCGCGTGTTTTGGGATGAAAGGAGAATTTTAGCCCTTCTAAGCAGATTTGCGTTTGTTACTACACTGACTGAACTTGTTGCCATCGCAATTTCCGCCAAAGCTGGGTGAGCCAAGCCTAACATGGCCAATGGTATGGCAGCGGCATTGTAAAAGAAGGCCCAGAAAAGGTTTTGCTTGATTTTTCTAAACGTAGCTCGTGAGAGCTTTACAGCGGTGACTACACCAGACAATTTTCCCCTAACTAATGTTACGTCAGCAGATTCAATGGCAATGTCTGTCCCAGTTCCTATGGCAACTCCAACATTTGCTGCTGTCAAAGCCGGCGCGTCATTTATGCCATCGCCGACCATAGCAACTGTTTCCCCATTTTCCTGTAGTCTCTGAATTTCCTTCACCTTTTGGTCTGGGAGGACTTCAGCCAAAACCCTGGATATCCCGACTTTTTGGGCGATGGCCTTTGCAGTGAGTTCATTGTCTCCCGTGAGCATAGTCGTTTTGATTCCCATCTCTTCGAGTTCTCTTATAGCTTGCACTGAATCATCTTTAAGTGTGTCTGCAACAGCAACCACTCCCGCGATTTTTCCCTCTGCGGCAAGAAGCATGGCCGTCTTGGCTTCCCGCTCGAAACGTTCCAAAACATTTTCTAAGGGCTTATAATCCACTTTTTGTTCTTTCATCAGCTTTCTGTTTCCAACCAGAACTAGTTTTGGGGAAGAAAGACTGATTTTCGCTTTCACTCCTCTCCCCGTTATAGCCTCGAAAGCTTCTCCACTGTAAAGCTCTAGATTTCCATCTTTAGCTCTTCTCAGAATTGCTTCTCCAAGGGGATGCTCTGATCCAACCTCAACACTTGCGGCTAATCGTAGAACCTCTTCTTCCGAATAGCCTTCTACAGGAACTACATCAGTAACTTCTGGTTTACCCTTTGTGATGGTCCCCGTTTTGTCAAAGACAATCGTGTCAACCTCCTTAAGAGTCTGTAATGCCGCACCATGGCGAATCAGCACACCTTTTTCAGCTCCCATACCTGTTCCAACCATTAGAGCGGTAGGAGTTGCCAGTCCAAGGGCGCAAGGGCAAGCAATCACAAGACTTGAAATGAACGCAGATATGGCAAGAGTGACGACGCCAAGGTTAAGATTGACCCAAGGCAAGAATTGTTGAGCCCAAGCTGTGACCACGCTGACTTGGTCAGGAAAGATAAGCCATAGAACCAGAGCCGAAAATGATAGGGTTAATACTGCCGGGACAAAATAGCTAACTACTCTGTCAGCAAATTCTTGGATGGGAACCTTCGACCCTTGAGCTTCCTCAACTAGCCTAATGACTTGGGACAGAAAGGTGTCTTGTCCCACTTTAGTGGCTCTTACCTTCAACATTCCTCGCTGGTTTACTGTGGCTCCTATTACCTTGTCCCCAACGTTTTTCGGCACAGGCATAGACTCGCCCGTTGCCATCGACTCATCAACTGAGCTTTGGCCCTCAATCACGACACCGTCAGTGGGGATTTTTTCCCCTGGTCGGATAATCATAATGTTCTCCACAGTGACTTCGTCAACAGGTACCTCCTTTTCCTTGCCATCCACCAAGATTCGAGCGGTCTTAGCCTCCAATTCCAGCAACTTTCTTATGGCTTGAGATGCCCTGCCCTTTGCCTTCGCCTCGATATATCTTCCTAGAAGGTGAAATGACATGATCATCGCCGAAACCCCTGCGTAATTTAGAATGGGGCTGAAAAACGTGGCAGGTCCAGTGATAAAGGCGGTTAATGTACCTAAAGCTATTAACACATCCATGTTGGCTCTGCCGTGGGCTACTTTCTTTCCTGCAGACAGAAGAGTCTCTTTGCCTGCCCAAAACAGTGCTGGAATGGCTAATAGAATGGTTCCGATTGTATACAAAGTCATGTTTGGCCACGCTATTCCGAAGATCATTTCAGGTATCATCCACGCAATTATTGGTATGGTGACGGCCCATGAAATCTTCATCCTCATCTTTGCTTCATTGAATTTTCTTTGCTCTTCCTCTATTGCTTGCTCATATTTGGCAGAACCTTCCTCTCTGCCAAGCACTTGATAACCCGTCGCTTCTATGGCCTTTCTTATGGTTTCGTAATCTATTGTTTGAGGATCGTACACGACCACAGCTTTTTCAGATGCAAGGTTCACGTTTGCTTCAACGACGCCTTCGATCTTCCTAAGGACCTTTTCTATCGTTTGGGCGCAAGACGCGCATGTCATCCCTCCGATTTTGAGAATGGTCTTTTTAGTCTCCAAGCGAGCCTCGTAGCCAGTGGCGTTGATTGCCGCTATAACTTCGTTTTCGCCAGTTATGCTTGAATCGTAAGTTACGTAAGCTTTTTCGGATGCCAAGTTGACATTAGCCTCCGTGATCCCAGGAGTTTCTTTGAGAGCCTTTTCTATGGTCTGGGCACACGAGGCACAATGCATTCCTCTGATAGGTATTATCTTTTTCTTGTTGGTCATCGGTAGTTCACCAAGATGTATCCGCAAAAGATATATAAACTAGAAATATATAAATATTTCTTTAGAAGATATATCAATAAAAGTGATAAAAAATGAAGTCAGAATTTGACGACTTAATCGTAGACTTTTCGCGTTTCTATATACTAACCATCTTGTACGAGGGTCCAAATCACGGTTATAGCATCCTTAGTAGATTCAGAAAGCGCCTAGGAAAGGAAGTTAGCGCAAGCCTTGTCTATCCGTTTCTAAAAAAACTTGAGGAGAAGGGCTTGGTAATGCACACTGATAAACCCATAGGCGAAAAAAACAGAAAAATCTTTGAATTAACCGAAGAGGGAACACTGCTTTGTACAAGACTGTTTAAGAGATTTGACAAATTAGTCTCAGTGGCTATTGAAGCGAGTCTTGAGACTTGTGCAAACTGTGGATGCAAAGTCTACGAAGGGGGACATCGCGAAGTTATCGATGGAAAGGAAGCGACCTTCTGCTGTGTGCACTGCGCACACTCTTACAAAGAAGAACTATCCTAGGGAAAGCGAGTAACGATGCTGAGAAATGGAAGCTGGTGAACCAGTTGATCGGACAGTTCTTGTTAGCTTTCAGAGAAGCGTTGGAAGCTGCTCTTATAACAGCGATAATCCTGGCCTATCTTAAACGAACTGGGAGAAGCCTTCTTTCAAAGTACGTATGGTACGGAGTTTACGTCGCCATGGGAGCAAGTGTGGTCATCGGAATCTTCGTCTGGCTTCTCTACGGCAGCTTAACTGGATCGACCAAAGCGTTGTTTGAGGGAGTCGCTGCCCTCTTTGCAGTTTTTGTAATATCCTCCATGATTTACTGGATGGCTAGCAAAGGCAGGGAGCTTCGAAACGAAGTGGAGCAAAGGGTAAAAGATATTGTTACTCGAGGAGCGACTCTTGCTCTAACATCTTTTTCGTTCATCGTCACATTCCGTGAAGGACTCGAAACCGTGCTCTTCCTCACTCCTTTCTTAGTAGATGATGCTGCTAGCACCTTTGTTGGCGCCTTTCTAGGAGTTGTTGGATCAATCATTCTAGCCTATGCAATGTTCGTTGTGGGTATGAGAATCAACATGCACAAGTTTTTCTATTTCACAAGTATATTGCTAGTGCTTTTGGCGGGGGGGCTAGTTGGTTATGGAGTACACGAACTTGTAGAGTACACTGGTTCTGCATCATGGGGCTGGCTTGGTCAACCAGCATACAACCTAAACATTCCAAGCGACAGCGCATTTCACCACAAAGGTGTTGTGGGTTCCGTGTTTGCCGTCATGTTCGGCTACACAGTCAACGCTGAGTGGGCAAGAGTACTAGTCCACCTTGCTTATCTAGCCATAGCTATACCTTTGATAGTGTGGGTCTACCGAAAAAAGTGACTAGTTCTCCAACCCTATTCAATCATCCGGCTCGCAAACAAGCACGTGGACCCACTCTAGGATTTTGTGGCTAATAATCGTTTTTGTACGCGCGCGCATTGGCAGATAATATTGGCAATTTTATGTAAAGAAAATGGGAATTTGCAGGGGAAAGAAATGGAATATATCACCCAGATGTGCCGGGTTCAAATCTCTCCCGGCCCACCTATAATTCTCCACAAACCATAAAAACTGAAGTTGATATACTGAAGCGAAATTCGACGAGTGGTGTTTATGAGAAGCAAGAATGTGTTTGCTCTGATCTTGTTACTATTGACGACTTTATTATGTTTAGGATTCAGCACTTTTGAGGTGAATGCTTCTGGCGATATAGAAACATCGAAAGTATATGGTGTGGAGATGCTGTGGAACAATTCAATGAGTGTATATGACGTGGCAGTATCACGAGGCGGTAATTACATAGCTGTTGTGAATGGCAGTGGTTTATACTACTTCGCTGCAAATAGTTCAAGTCCTAAATGGTGGGAGAACCCACTAGTGAATTTTATATCAGTTGCGATATCGGCTGACGGAGAATACGTAGCTGTAGGAACTCAAGAAGGCCGCATATATTACTTTAACAATTCAAGATCAAGAATTGGAGCCTCTAATGCTCCAACATGGGGTAGTATATACATGTATGGAGCAATTGAGAGGGGCGCATTAGACATGTCGGATGATGGCAATTATGTTGTAGTAGTCGGAACAGACGTAAATGTGTGGTTCTATGCTGGGTGTACCACGAAGTCAGGTTCTGACCAGCCTACTACTTGGGTGGACTATCCGGAATCTCTTGTTCACGTTGTCGACATGTCTCCAGATGGTAGGTTCGTTGCTGCAGGAGGGACGCCTACATCTGGAACAGGAGGGTTCGTTGCGTTCTACAAGGACGCACACAACGCAACCTCTCCACCAAAGCTGTGGCATGCCAGAAGTTCATTGAGCTTTCCCATAAGAGACATAGCAGTGTCTGACGATGGTTATTCCGTTGCTGCCATATCTAACTTTGAGTATGATTACCTTCACTATTGGGCAAACGCCACTGGTCTGTCGGGAGATCCTAACGCAACATGGACTGGGTATGGTCCATTTTTTTCTTTAGACATGAGCTCTGACGGCGATGAGATCCTGTGTGGCATGGGCTTTCCGGGACCGTGCGGTTTGCACTTTTGGACTGATGCTCGCATGCGATCGGGAGGTAATCAAACTGAGGATTGGATCCGGTTTGAAGGTTCAATAGGATGGGATGTGGCTGTTAGTAATGATGGTGGAATAATCGCTGCTTCCGTGACAAACGCCTCATCTTACAAGGCGTTATTCTTCAAATCAGATGGTGCCATGATAGGCGAATTCGACTTGATGCAATTCAGTCCGCTAATTTCTATGTCAGGAGACGGTGGCATAATAGCGATGGGAGGGCCTGGTTGGGACAGTCTCTATGTGTTCAAAGTGTTAGAAGATTCAACTCCGCCTCTAATAGAAAACGTGTATCAGGAGCCGATCAACGACACTGTTACACCAGATGATGAGGTTATGGTTTATGCTAATGTTGTTGACAACGAAAGCGGAGTGAAAAAGGTGAATCTAAATTATAGTCCCGATAGCGAAACATGGTACGTCGTCAACATGACTAACCTTGAAGGCAACACGTGGAACGGCACTATACCTGCGTTTGACTATTGCACGTGGGTAAACTACACAATTACTGCTGAAGACAAAGTTGGCAACACAATCACCAGTGAAGACGAATTTGGATACCAGCATCAGTATCATGTGATACCAGAGTTTCCATCTTTCCTTATTCTAGCACTGTTCATGGCTGCAACACTAATATCAGCCATTTTTCATAGAAGAAGAACCCCTATCCTAAGTCACATATAAAGAAGGGAGTTGCAGTTGATATCTCCACTGTGGATAGGGTTCAAATCTCTCCCGACTTACACAGAGCTATTATCCTAATGCGTGCCTCATGGCTTAGATGGTGTATCGAAAACTACGTTACGTAAGATCCCAATCACGGGAAATTTTTCAAGAACGTCTCCGCCATGTGGAGCTTGTTCTAAGGCATCCGTCAAATCCACACCACCGCTGTGAAAAACCTGGTGCGTTCCATCTTTCCAAAGAAAACTACTTGAAACGTCGTATACCTTTCCCTTGTACGCCACATACACTGGATTTCCGTTTTTCCCATCGTACTGAGCTAGCTCTTTCTCAGTGAATTCCTTCATACGTATGACCATTCCAAGTAAGACAAAAGAAAAACGCTTTTCAACCAAATAAACAGTCTAGCAGCATCATGATCACAAATCCAACTATTAACCCAAAAGTCGCTTCTCTCTCAAAACCTTTCCTGTGGCTTTCAGGAATCATCTCATCACTCACGACGAAAAGCATGGCGCCTGCTGCAAAAGCCAGTGCCCAAGGCAGAATCGGATGAAAAATTGAGACCAAGGCAACACCCAACAAACCCCCAACAGGCTCAACCAATCCGGTCAAAGTCCCATACCATAAAGATCTTCTTCTGCTATATCCTTCCCTTAACAAGGGCAGCGCGACTGCAAGTCCTTCAGGCATGTTCTGAAGCCCGATAGCCATGGCAACGACAGTTCCTGCCGCCACGTCGCCGCTGCCGAAGCTGACTCCAACGGCCAACCCTTCAGGAAAGTTGTGAATAGTTATGGCGATGACAAACAGCCAAACTTTCGATAACCTCGAAGAAGGTCCTTCTGCACCTAACGCTGGATGAAAGTGAGGAATAAAGCGGTCAATCAAATGTAACGCAAAAGCTCCTAGAACAATTCCAAAAACAGCAACCCAAGGACCGCTCAGATCAATAGCTGGCACGATCAAACTAAATGAAGTAGCTGCCAGCATAACACCAGCCGAAAACCCAAGCATGACATCCAACAACCTATCTGAAACTTTCTTTGTAAACAGCACTGGCAAAGCTCCGGCGCCAGTGGCTAAGCCAGCGGCTAGACTGGCCACGGCACCAAGTAGAATTGTTTCCTCGATCATTTGTAACTCGCAGACCTGTACAATATCTGTTGGACTAAAAAGGGGGAGAGAGCGGAGAAGGCTTACTTGAGGAACTTGGAGACAAATGGCGAAGTCTCGCCTCTGCGCATGAAGTGGCCGGATGGTCCCTCGCCTAGGAATTCAGAGAACCAAGATTCATGCTCAATTTCCTCGTTAAGGATCGCCTGAGATAAGTCGTATGTCCGGTGATCCTTGCCAGCGGTCATGTTACAGATGTGTGTATATCCTCGCACTGCACATCTTTCGGCCTCCACCAACACCTTCAGCATTGCCATGGTGTCAGTTGGATCCGTTGGCAGTTTAGCAGGTGGACAAGCCGAGATATCATGAAACGCTTTCATATCTTCTGGCAATTTGCCTCCGAGCTCGTATATGCGAGGAACAAGAGCCTCAAAATGATTACGGTCTTCAATGCGAGCGGCTTCTGCGATCTCCTTGATCCCTTCTCCTTCGAGTCCTATCAGATTACATCGAAGGATAGTGTAGTAGTAGTAAGTTGTAAGCTCAGCTGCAGCATTCTTGACTAGCAGCTCCACTAGCTGGTCAACATTGATGCCAGCCTTCTCCACCATTTCTCGCGCTACCCTAGCCATATTATCACCTCATCTGCTGTATTATTGATAGAGGTCTATTTAGTTTTTTGCGATTAAAGAGGAGCTTGTGCTCAGGGAACTTGCTGGTGATATCACCAGAACGGGGAAGGCTCAAACCCAACTCTAGACGCATACAGACATGAAAATCCTTTAAATGCGGCTACAGGTATTGAAAGGGCAAACAGAGATTGGGAAACGGTGTCCTGTTGACAAAATACACTAGTATTGAATTAGAGCAAAATTTAAACTGGCAAGATTTAGAAGAACATGCCACAAGCGAACATACAAGAAATATGATTGAAAGATTAAAAGATCTAATTTCCATTGAAGATGCTCGTTTCCTTCTTCGCCAGCTCTCCAATCTTGATAACCCTGAAGAAGTAAAAGAGCTGTTTGTTCTTCAGAAACTCCAAAATGATTGGGGTAGAGGCTTCTATGGAGCAATCCCAAAACAGATTCCTGAAGAAGACACTATTCCTGTCCCAACTGATTTCGAGAACCTCGTAAGAGCCGCCCTTTTTTTTAGCAAAGATACATTATCGCAATTACGAAGCCATCAGCAATACTGGATGGCATGCCTTACAATTCAGGAATGAGACTTTCCCCAGGTCAGAAGCCCAGAGTATATCAAGAAGTATCAGACTTGACTTGGACATCTCTGGCTTACAGAAACTGCTGAAGCTTTTCACTAAAGACTCCGTTACTATGGATGAAGCCATGAAGGTTGTGAATCATCCAGCGTTCAGTGAAATGATAAAACACCGGCGTAGCTTAGGTTACATTCCGAAGCCGTGGATTACAAAAAAACGTTTAGGTAAGTTCATCAAACGAGCTGTCAGCCATAAACCACTAGATATGATTTGGAAGTGGTTAAACCCATGGAATCTTTTTGGTCTTGCTGATATCTCCATTAATCTGCAAAGATACCAAAGGTTGATTGATACAATTAGTTACTACGGAGATGACATGGTGAATCAGGTATTGAAAAGGATTTCTGTGTTTGCCCCGAAAGATGTTGTATTCCGAGATCACTGTAGCTTTGCAGTCGGTTGGGGAGTACGAGGATGGGCCACCAGGAAGACATGTGGTGTAAATATCGAACATTTTAAGGATGATTTTCGGCTTCTGATACGTACCATTTCTCATGAAACATTTCACAGACTGCAGCTTAATGTGTGCCCAATAGACCAGTCTGTGAAGAATATGCATCCAAAATTCGACGACCTTGTGCACTATCCTTTTCCAGACAAGAAGGACCGGAAATTCTACGAAGTGCTGACATACATCTTTCTTGAAGGCTCAGCGACATTCGTTGGAGGATTGAGCTCGGAGTCGCAGATGGAGAAGAAGGCGATTGAAGGCTTGAAGTTGCTTCGTGAGATTCGTCGAGCTATCTATGAAGAAACAGATTTTGAAGAGACAGAAAAACTCCTGAATTCAGGTTTAAAATCGAATGGACCTTTCTACGCTCTAGGGTACCATATGACAAACTGTATAGTAGATAAATATGGTAGTTCAGCAATCGTTGAATCACTTTTAGAAGGCAGTCTCTGGTTCTTCAAAAGGTATTTTGAAGCTTATCGAGGCATCTCTCCGAATAGGCGGTCGGAATTTCTGCGATTTGGCAGAAAAATAGAAGAGAAAGTCAATGAACTCGGCTCGCTTGTGAAGAAAGAGCGCAGGAAAAACCGCAGAAGAGAAATACCTGATCAGAATTCATAATTGAGTTGAAAATAGGGGGAGATTGGGTGATATCTCCATTGCAGACAGGACTACGTTCTTGTAGACCTAGTGACTTCCCGCTCCATCAACACGTAAACCGCAGAAATGCCAGTCGGAGCACCTAAACCGCCTATCGATTTTGCTTGCCATCCTTCCTTTGCCATGCGATTGATCTCAGCGACAAGTTTCCGACAGCTACCAGTATCGTAGAGGATTTCATATTCCTTCATTCTAAGGTCCTCAATTCCGAGTCTCGTAATGATTCTTATATTTGCCTTTCGGAATGGACAACACAAAATTCTTGCGGCTCGATGAAGAAGTAATGACCACTTTTCAAACATGCATCTACTATTCTCCAGTCAAATGGCTCCGCTTTACACGAAAAATAGGGTTTGCGGGAGTAGACCTTACGATTAGTTGGTTTTTCGGAAAGTTTGATATACCACACTGAACGAAAGGAGGTGTGGAAGAATGGAAATGAGTGTTCAGCAATTCTTAGATTCGGTATCGAATCCTCACACTAAGAAAGAGTATAGGCATGGTTTGAAGAAGTTCTGTGAATGGTTTGGCAAGAGCGCAGAAGAGGTTCTGGAAATGAGAAAAGATGATCTAACACAGAGAGCAGGAGAGAACCTCATTGACTATAGAAATAGAGCTGCAAGATTTGAGAAGGAAATCGAGAAGTTTCACAGCTATCTGCTAGAAAGCTACAGTATCAACACTGCAAGAAACTGGACTTTGGGAATAAGGCAGCTTTTCAGGTTTTATGAAATGCCGATAAGATTCAGAGCAGGAAGCAGAATAGCCAAGACAGTCAAAACAACCAAGAACTTTCCACTAAACATCGAGCATATAAGAGCTATGTTTAAAGTTGCAGACTTGAGGGAAAGAGTGATTCTAAGCATGGCTACAGACTTAGGGTTAAGAATAGGCGATTTCATAAAAATCAAAAAAGACGATTTGCCTCCACTAGACCAAGAACCGCCAATTTCTTTTGACTTGATGACAAGCAAGGAAGATGTGATAGCGCATTGTTTCCTAAGCCATGAAACCGTAGACCTTTTGAAAGCCTATCTACCGACCCTAGAGAAAAAGAACGGCAACCCCTATCTTTTTCCTTCAAATAGCGCTAGTCATATTTCAGACGAATGGCTAAACCGACTTTTGCAGAGGCTAGCGGAAAACGCAAAAATTAACCTGAATGGAAAGAACCTGACGTTTCACTGTTTCAGGAAGATGTTTCTATCTGCAGCCATAGACTCTGGAATCGGTTTGACAGCAGGAAAGAAGCTGTGTGGAAAAGCCATAGCAGAAAGCGACGACACTTACCTGACAACTGTCAAACTCAAGGAGAAATTCAGCCAACTCAAGAGATTCTTCACGATTAAGGAGCAGCCAAAAGCAGAGGTCGAGAAGATTGAGACTCTGAAAAAAGCCATAGTCAAGCTTCAAGAGGAAATGACTCAGCAAAGAATGATAACTGAAACAGTCTCTGAAGAAAATGTCAAAACAAAGAAGGAAATTGAAAAGCTGCAACCATTGATGAAGTTTGTCGAGAGCTTGAAGAACCAAAATGATGCATTAAGACTCTACCTCTCTGCATGGGCGTCTCAGCTTCCTGAAGAAAAACTAACCGAAGAGGAAGGTATGAAAGCTGCAGAAATCTCAGACAGAATAAACATTGAACTTGCAAAGACGATTAGAAAGGCTCTTGATCTCGGTCTAGAACGGCTTACGAAAGACCAAGAACAACAAACCAAATAGAAAAGCTTAGACTAGAAAGCTTCCAGAACCAACCAACCCTCTTTCAGCTCCCACCGCTTCTTTCTATATTTGTTTGCTCTCTCTAAACTCTTGAGAGGAACACTGCTGATATCGTAACCACGCTTACCTCGAAATCTTATTCTAAGTCGGATTTTCATGGTATTTTACCCCCGTGAAAGGTTGTATTTGAGCTCTATTTAACCCTTCAAAAACATCCAGAACAAACAAACTTTTCAACTTGTTTTTCCACAATCTCCTCAAAAATAACCCCTCTGACTTATGCAGGCACAAAGCAGAATTGGTTTGAATTACTTTACTATATATATCAAGTCGATATAAGGGGATTTTTGTGTGCACTGTAAAGACAACCCAAAGTTACCCAATGCAGAACTAAAAGCCTTGTATGATAGGTCTAAAGCTCTCAATGAAGCTCCCTGTAGACTTCTAATTCTCATTGCCTCGATTCGCTCGGGTAAGACACCAATTGCATAGGTTTCTTACCCATCCAGCCCTTAAGTCTCCCTGAACTCATATCTTCCTTGCGACCAGCCATGAGATTTGTTAATTCTTAACTCAAAGGATCGTTCATTGGCTTCCTCCCATAGTTGATGTGTCTACGTTTGCGAAAGTTGCTGTTCTAAACTGTAGAATTAAAAGGCAGAATCTCAGAACTAGTATATGAGAAGAGATATGCAATTTTTGAGTTGGCTTACTAGAAAACCTAGAGTGACTATTATTTGCATTTGTCTTGTTTTGCTGGTTCTTACGCCAATTTTCTACTGGACGATGATAAGAAGTGAAGAGACGCACGGGCTGGAGCCGTCTGAAATTTATTTCTTTAATTTTAACGATTGGTTTAGTAATGAGACTTTTTGGGAAGTGTGGAACAAAACAAAAAATTTGGATGTGATGGCTGAATTTTCTAGGAACGGTAACTATTCGGTGCTGGTCTGCCCTCATGGATATGGATGGAGAGGGGAATGGTTTATTGTTGCATCAACTTTGGAACCCAGTAGCGAAGGGCTTATCCATGAGTTAGTTCTGAGGCTTGACTATGAAAATTTGACATTCATAAAATCCTATGAGCAGTCTCATAGTTTCAATATGACATCTGTCGAAAATGGAACAAGGACAATAGATGACCTTATGAACCAAAGTCCAAATCATTACGTGGTTTGGCCGAGAGAAGAAGACTTTTTTGTCAATTATCCATTCTTGATTTTATTCGTTACCCCAATGGATTTTGGAATAACAGTCATTTTGAACCTATATACGGGGAAAGTTATGATAGCTGCTACGGGCATCTGGTGCGATGGAGGTCACGTCATCTATCCAGAAAATATATACGACGTAGGTTTCTAGAGCAGAAACTGAAATTTTCGATGATTGAACCATAACTGGGGAGAACACCTGCTGAATCGTTTGGCTTTTCGCCAAACTCCCATCGATGCGAGCAAGCCGTTTGCCATAGGTCATCATATTTTTTTGACAGACTGAAAAGTGGTTATAATAGGAAAAAGAGGATTGTGTGTTTGTTTTATTTGATTGTCCATATGCGCACTCGCACGTAGTTCCAGTATTGGTCTGTTATGCCTCTGTATAGTTCTATGCTGTCTAGCGTGGAGGACGACCAGCATAAACCATTCTCAACATTAGTCTTAACCAAATAAAAATCGCCTGAACCAGCACCAAAAGAATTAGTGGAGCCTGCTAGAGTGTATCTGCCGTCACTCGTCTGAACTGCAGAAGATACTGCATCAGGGTTTGTTCCGCCGTAAGTCTTGTTCCACTGTAGATTACCAGCCGCATCCGTCTTCACCAAATAACAATCATAGGAGCCAGCGCCAAAAGAATTAGTGTCACCTGCTAGTGCGTAGCCGCCGTCAACAGTCTGCACCACAGAAAATGCCATATCAGAGTTTGTTCCTCCATAGGTCTTGTTCCACTGTAGAATGCCGCTCATATCCGTCTTAACTAAACAGCAATCATAGAAGCCAGCGCCAAAAGAATTAGTGGAGCCTGCTAATGCATATCCGCCGTCAACAGTCTGCACCACAGAATACCCATAATCATTGTTTGTTCCGCCATAGGTTCTCTGCCATCCTGGGATGTAGTCTGATAAGCCGAGATATCGCTGATGCGGTCCACCATCCAGTGTTGTTTTTCCCGTTATGTCCACAATAATGTCCACACTGCTCAAATTATGCACCACCGAGAAAACCTGTCCACACTTGTCTGTTATGTCAATCCAATCACTATCAAAAGCTATACTAGCCTTAGTTATTGGGGTTCCACTCGCTCCATACTGCAAAGCCACATGAAGAATGTCTTTAACGTCTATGAACCCATCATCGTTCATGTCAGCCCACGGGTCATAAGGCGGCGGACTTTTCACAATAACAAAAAACAATGCAGCCACAAGCATAGCCATCAACATAATATTCAGCAATCCAGAAGGAGTTATCTTCGTATGTATGTCACCTCCATTTCCCCTTCATATTCAATAAAATCTTATACCATAGATGCACTTTAAGCTTATGAATAACTTTTCTATATCAAAAAACGCAACACACACATTAGGGACGCAAAAAACAAAAGTGTCCACACTGTTGAAGAATAAACTTTTATTAATGAGCTTATCTTTGTCTAATATGGTATATCAAAAAAGACGAAAAGCCGACTAATAGTTGGGACTTCGGGAGATATCTCCACAGTGTAAGAATTAAAATTCTTCCATGTGCATGAGCACATTAATAAACAGGCTCCTGGAAGCTAATGGCTAGGTGATGAATGCATTTAGCCAATCAGAAAGAAAGTGTGGTTTAATATGAAGAGCTGTTCGGAGGAATTACTTCTTCACTTAACGGAACGCGGCTTTCAGGGTCGCATCGTATCTGCACGACGTCTTCATGATCTGCAAGAGGCGATAGAGGGATTCCATAGAAAAGGCTTGGTTGACGAAGAATTCTATCAGGAACGTCTCGCTTGGTTTGATTTCCGGATCCCCGATAGCTTGCCAAAAGCCAAGTCCATAATAGTTGTCGCTGTCCCTCGTCCTCAGAGCCAAGCCGTTTTTAAATGGAATGGAGAATCGCAGACACTCATTCTTCCCCCGACCTACGTAGCTTATGACGACACAAGAAAGATGGTGGAAGATATCGTAGAGGAAATTCTGGAGCCAAAAGGACACCGTATAGCACGCACCAAATTGCCCTTGAAACTTTTAGCCGTGCGCAGCGGACTCGGCACGTACGGAAGAAACAACATATGCTACGTCGTTGGCATGGGAAGCTTTCTGCAACTTGTGGCCGTCTATTCGGACATGCCTTGTCATAAAGATAGCTGGCGAAAAGTGCAGATGATGAAAAGATGTCAGAACTGTCATGCCTGCCGCCTGAAATGTCCCACTGGCGCCATCGCTTCTGACCGGTTTCTCCTCTGCGCCGAACGGTGCATAGTTTTTCACAACGAGAAACCAGGCGATATTCCTTTTCCAACATGGATTGACCCTTCATGGCACAACTGTCTGGTTGGCTGTCTTCACTGTCAAAAAATATGCCCAGAAAACAAAGATTTCTTGCAATGGATCGAGGGAAGGGAACAATTCTCTGAGAAAGAAACCGCCCTTCTATTGTGTGGAGTTGCTCTCGATCAACTGTCCGCTCAAACGGTAAGAAAACTGAAAAAGCTCGACTTGATCGAATATCAGGCCAGCCTTTCTCGCAACTTGGGCGTTTTCATTAGAAGATAGAGCTTCGTCGTTCAAGCCAAGAAAAGGAGAGACCCTGGGGAGTATCTCCACTGTGAGTGGGTTCGAGTCCCAATGATAACGTGCGAAACACTTATATGAGTTCTAGCCTATCTAGAGTCTATAGATGGGCTTTCAAAAGCCCTTAAGAGGGACGCGAGGTGTTAAAAGCATATGGCAAGAAACCTTATTGAAGTTAAGACTAGAGTTCCTGAAAAGGTCGTGCAATTTGTTAATGAATTAGTGGAAAGAGGCTACTATTCCAGTGTTGCAGATTTTGCTCGGCAATCCATACTAGATAAACTCATCGATGACTTCGAACTTGGAATCTCAGAGTTGGAGCCGGATCTTGTAGAACTTGACGGTGAGAATAGTGCATGAAGTAAAAGTGAGTGGTTCTTATTACGACATAGGGCTGAATATGGGAAAATTGCTGAAGAAGGAAAGAATAGAAGGTTTTCCTCCAAAATTTTCGAAAGAAAACCTTGATAAAGGTATGGAGTTTGAGAAAGAAGCAGAAAATACGCTCCTGAACTATTAGAAGAACTCCAAGGAATTGCTGATGGAAGCGGGATAGCCTATAATGTTCTCGCAGCGTTTGAACTCTCACCCTACAGACTACAACCTTCATGTCTCGTCATGGCCACATCTAGCGGTCATACTAAAAGTGGCTTACCAGTTCTTGCCAGAAATAATGAATGGACAGAAGAATCAAGTGAAGACCTAACAATTTGCCACACAAAACCTCAAGGTAAATTGGACAGCCTAGGTTTCACTTTCTACGGGATGCTTTTGTCAAGATTTGGAGGAATAAGCGAAGCATGACTCGCAATATCTTCAGCTTCTGCAACCTTCGTGAACACAGGACCAGGGGTAATGCTCAACATAGTAACAAGATGGATACTTGACAACTGCAAGACAACAGAACAAGCCACAAAGTTCCTCCAAAAAATCCCGAAAACATGGGGCACAGCCTACTTGGTGATAGACAAAAAAGATGGAATCGCGAAGATTGAAGCACACCGAGAAAAGACAAAGACAACCTACGCAGACAAAGGATTTGAATTCGTTACGCTACGCTTTGATTCCCCTGAAATGGAAAAATACAACGCGCAAGATGAACGTGGACGTTGGGCTTTTGACACATATTCTGCTAGGAAACCCTTCCTCCTGAGCTGGTTCCGCCAAAGTAAGGGAAGCATCGATAATGAAATGATAATTAACGCCTTAAAGAGTCATGAACACAAAATGTGTACCCACGATTACGATGGCCAAGTTCACTATGGCATCTGTTGGTCATGGATCCTTTCACCAGGAAAAAACGAAGCAGTCGTATGTGCTGATCCTCCTTGCAGAAACGAGTTCAAAAAACACGACGTCTCAGGTTATTCAAACAGGTAGGATTCTTGTCCGTGGAAAATTCAATAGTTTCCATTACTTCTCGTTTTAACACTGCTCCTTAGTGCGCAGTCGTTAGCTGCTGTCTACAGAGGAAAACACTCTTGCAATAAATGCAAGGCTTGAAATCACTCTGTACGGAAAAAATGGAGGAGTTGCTGGTGACATCTCCAGTGTGGGCAGGTGCGAATCGTCAGCACAAAGTTCAGGATTTT
>JAOULW010000035.1 GCA_029881805.1 Candidatus Bathyarchaeota archaeon | reverse complement strand
GCGGGCTTATCGACTTTGTAGAACTGAAGAATAAGGACGTAACAGCTGGTATAGACGAAAGTGACGTTGACACGATCATATTGGATCTGGCAACTCCGTGGCTTGTTGTTCCCCACGCCTACGTTGCCCTAAAGCCTTGCGGAACCTTAGTCTCCTTCAGTCCAACAATAGACCAGGTTGTAAAAACGGTTGAAGCCTTGGAAGAAGACAGCTTCGTGGATATCAAAACTGTTGAATGCCTAATGCGTAGAATGCAGATTGCGAGAGGAAAAACCAGACCCCAAACTTTGATGACTGGACATACAGGCTATATAACATCTGCACGAAAGGCAATGAAGCCTTAAGCCTAGTCTAACCCTTTTCCGGACCACCAATACCAAATATGCCATCAGCACACTCAGTTTCAAGCTTTTTTCCAAGATACATTCGGATACTCTTTGAATATCGCTTAAAATTCAAATCATGCAAAATTTCAACGGCTTTTTTATTCACAGCTGGAACACCCACGTAAAGTCTTTCATTGCGCCCTATCGTATCCATACATTTCATTAAGAGCTCCTGTGCAGCTTGGCTGTGTTCAGGATTGCAAACCCAGGGTCCTATTCTGTATCCGATTTCTGCTTTGCGACACATGATGTAACCAGTTATTTTGGATTTTGTATACGAAACATAGCAGAGTTTCGGATTATCATGATAAAGTCTCATTAAAACCTTTATTCTGTTAGCTCCAAAGTATTCAGCATCAAATTTTGCGAGTTCCGTTACTTCTTCTTTTTTCAAAAATTTCACGCAATGGCTTGATAAAGATGTGATTTTTCTACTGACTCCACTGAACCTTAAAGAATCATATTCATCAACGAATCCAAGTTTGCGATACAAATTTGCTATCGTGGGCACTGCTTCCAGCTTTATTATTTCCACTTCACGGCTCAGCAGGTGGTTCATTGTTTTCTTCATTAATATTTTTCCGATGCCTCTTTCTCTGTATTCCGCCGTAACTATGAGTAAGCCTATCCACCCGAGCTTTCCGTAGCTGACAGAAAAGATGTGACCCACCCGCTTGCCTTCAACTTCCGCGATGAAGCAACCCAACGGGTTATACTTAAACATTCGTTCAACATCTTCTTTTACATAATTCCATTCCTCAATCATAATCAACTCATAAGCGAAATCAATGTCCCCTTCTACAAACGGGCGAATGGAAATGTGTTCCAAACATCATCCCAAAGTTTTGTTACCTACAATGAAAAGCATTTATGTGTTTTCCGTTACAACATTTGAACAAAATCGAGCGCGCGCTTGACAAGGTTATTTTGGCTTTTTTAGCGTATTTTTCCATAAAGGGATTATTCCTCTATTAACGAGTATGACTATGCCGAGAGATGCGAGACATAATGGTACGCCTATGATTAATCCCTCGGCAACCCACACCAGACTTGTGGTCAGAATCGGCAGAGCCGATGCAATTGAAGCTATGATTTCGTTTTTTCCGTTTTCCGGTTTAATCTCTTTTAGATGAAGGTTGATTGTTGAGTATGTGCTTTCTTGGTTCTGCTGTGACGCGTTTATGCTTTCCATGGTGATGTTTATATAAGTGACTGTCCCATTTGCTTCAATTGTCGCCCTTGCATTGAATGTGAAAGATGTTACGTTTGTTGGCGGCACCTTACAAATCATTGTGCCACTCCAGACTCCGTCTTGGTATGTCATACGCAGCGACTTAACGTAGCCTTCCATGTAATCCGTCAAAACCTCAAGCTCACCGATTACATCTTCAAATGCTCCTTTATTTAATTCACCCTCAATAGTCTCCGAAATCACTTTTGAATACTGTTGGCTTCCTGTGCTGGAAAGTCCCCCATAGCTTTGGGAACGTGTTTCATCTGCCAGGAAGTTTTCGGCTGGATAGTGCTCTTCAATATTTTTTATGTTTGAATAGACAGCAAAGGCAACCACGAGAACGGTCAATGTTAATGCCAAGCATATTTCCTTTTTCTTTATCCACACTTCTTCCACCAAAAGGTATTGGGAACTCCTTTTCTATAATGCTATGCTTTCGAACAGAGCGTTCTAGTAATAGAACGAATCCTAAACGCGTCTTTTGGAGAAAACATAAGCAACTGTAGAGACTGCAAAGCTGAGTATAAAGGCTAGGTAGAAAGGAGTCATGGACAAATCCTCCAGTGACGTCGTATAACTATCTAGACTTCTCATTGCTTCTCCTAAGCTACCGAAAGTAAGAGGCTTACCTGGAAAATTTACTTGATGCCACACGCATAAAGGTATAAACATGGCTAGGATTCCGCAGAGAACAGCCGAAACTACCGCAAGCAGATTCTTCCTCAATGCTCTTCCACCCAAAATATTAACTTAGAGGCTTTTAATTCTACACTTTAGAACACCATTGTCAAAATGGTTTTTCCCTTAAAACTCTTGCAGTTTCGAACCATAGAATGCCTGACGCGGAAAATCCGAAGATTAATGCAGCGATGTTGTGGGCGCAGAGGCTTTGTCCATAGAATACGACGTAGCTTATCAGCATGGTGGTGAACCAGACTGAATAGAAAAGGTATCGCGGGATGAGAAAACGTCCAAGTCTAGTGAAAAAACGTAGCAAGCCGGTTTTGACTTCGCTGATGAGCACATACTCGCCTGTCACAGTTTTTTCAACAAGTTCTAAAGACATCAACTTGTCCAGGTGATAAACCGCCACGCTCGGGCTTGAGAAACCCAGTTTCCGCTGAACCTCACGCACACCAACCCTTGAA
>JAOULW010000034.1 GCA_029881805.1 Candidatus Bathyarchaeota archaeon | reverse complement strand
TGCTGCAAGGATGAGAAAAGCTGTTGGAGAGAAAACTCTGATATCGTTTGGAATTCGTCGAATGCATCCTGCTTTATCGCCGATGATTGACCGTGCATCATACATAGGCGGCTTCGACGGAGTATCCAGCCTAAGCGGAGCAAAACTTTTAGGCATAGAACCATCAGGAACCATGCCCCACGCTTTGATAATAGTTTTCGGAGACCAAGTTAAGGCTTGGAAAGCCTTTGACGAGGTCGTATCGCCTGACGTTCCAAGAGTTGCTTTGGTGGATACTTATTCTGATGAAAAGATGGAAGCCATAATGGCTGCAGAGACGCTTAAAAAACGCTTGAATGCGGTTCGTCTTGATACTCCAGCATCAAGAAAAGGCGATTTTGCTGAGCTTATTCGTGAAGTAAGGTGGGAGCTAGGCATTAGAGGCTTTAGCCATGTGAAAACATTTGTTTCGGGAGGCTTAAACGAAGAGAACATGAAAGGATTAAGCCAGGCTGGAGCAGACGGCTTCGGGGTGGGCACAGCATTGAGTAATGCGCCAACAGTAGACTTCGCCTTAGACATTGTTGAAATTAACCACAAGCTATGCGCAAAACGAGGGAAGATGGGTGGGAGAAAACAGGTTTGGCGATGCAAAAAATGTTTAGCAGACTTAGTTTTGCCCTTTGATAAGCCTCAACCCAAATGTCCACTTTGCAAAGGCGAAATGGAGCCGATGCTTAAACCATTGGTAATGAAAGGAAAAATTGTGGCTAAGCTTCCTAAACCTAACCAAATTCGCCAGTATGTGCTTAGGCAACTTGAGAAACTTTCACTTGAGGAAAAACTATGACGTTTGCTTGGTTGTTCTAAACAATAGACTTAAAAACCCAGTCAAAACATCAAAACATGATGCTTAATGCCTGTATTCTACGCTGTTAAACACGTGTTCCGCTCATGGAAACTATTCTTGGCACTGTTAATAGGTATAATCTTAGCATCAACATTCTTTGCCGGCATAGATATAAAAGCAAATTTGACTGCCAAAGAATCGTTAGACCAGCAACTTGAAAATGTCTACGTGGACATGCAAGCGAATATACCGAACGCACAGAGCTTAAATTCAACACAAATGCAAGCAATACGCGACAAAGTACTGAGTGCCACAGGAACAACAAACGCTGAAATCATTTCTAGAGTTTATTCGGTGTCCATAAAAATTCTTGACAAAAACAATTCAGTTGAAAACTATGTCCAAATAGTTGCCATCGCCAATCATTCGCAGGTTTATGATGGGTGGTTAAACAGGCCACCAGATCGAATAGATGAAAATGAAACATACGTTCCAGAAAACACGCCATTAGCGAGTGAGGTGAAGATTGGCGATATTATCCAGGTGAACTTTTCACGATCCATATATTACGATGAGCAAATTAACGTGCTCTTGAACCTAACCGTGAAAGGTTTTGCCCAACTGGATGATAGGGCATCTGGAATAGCCTCGGGTAGTCAGTATTGGTTCACGCCTTTTCCCGTAAGCATTGAGCCTCTAAAAACGGGAGTGGATTTTGCCCTGCTTATAAGTTGGGAGAAAACCATGCAGAAAATTCTAGAAGCAATGGCGAAGTTGAATCCGATGTACCAGCCGGTAGAAACAAGCCTTTTGATTTACTTGAACCGTGATGCTTTGATAAATCCATGGGATATAGGAACGTCAATTAACAATATTGGAGTGATAAGAGGCGCTATTGAAAACAAGATAGCCACCGATTTAGGATTATACGTTAATATTCAAAATAATTTAGAAGGGGCTTTGAGCAGTTTCCAATTCACATCGATGATTATTAGATTCACTTTTACCATTGTTTCTCTTCCAATATTCTTTATAGCTTGGTACATGGGAACAACTGTTTCGGACGTGTCGTTCAACCTTAGAAGACGTGAAATTGGCTTGTTATTAACGAAAGGCTTCTCGAGGGGTCAGATTCAACGAACTTTCTTAACTGAAACGTTGCTAATAGGAGGGATTGGTGGAATGCTGGGGGTCTTTCTGGCTCTTCTTCTAACCCCATTGTTTAGTCAATTCAGCGCAAATGGCTTATTTAATCCAAACTTGATTAGTCCCTACACCATGATTTTCACCGTAGCCTTCGGAATCATCATGGCTCTTATCTCGACTTTTAGCTCAGCCAAGAAGGCTTCACAACTTCCCACCGTAGACGCACTCAGGGAATACTTGCCCATGGAAGCTGAAAAACCTTATAAAAAGAGGTGGCCTTGGGTAGCGCTGATTCTCGGAACTTATAAGATAGCAGTTTTCCTTGCGGGCATAAACATGACTTCAGCATTAACTAGAATAATGTTCAGTGGTGGAAACTTCATTCTCATACTGCTGATTGGAATTTTCATGTTTATAGATATGATACTTAACTACATAGGGCCGTTGTTGTTTTTTTGGGGATTCACGAAAGTATTCATTCAGATGTCATTAGAATTTCAGGAACTCACGACTAGGGCAGCAAAGTTTCTTGGCGATTTAGGTGCTTTAGCAACTAAAAACGTTAGAAGAAATCCAGCACGCTCAGCTGCTATCGCCTTCCTAATTGCTTTGATTGTTGGATACAGCGTCCAAGTTAGTGGACAGTTGGCAAGCGAGCAAGATTACGCTGTAAGACAAATTTATTATCGGGTTGGCGCAGACATTGCCGTTAATGTTGCGTATCCAAATGAAGCTCAACAGATACTAAACGCTATGATGGCAAATATTTCTGAGTACGTTCAAAATGCCACAATAGAATACTCGTTTTCAACCTGGTCTACTGCTGGCGGCATCAGCATGATGTTGAAGGCTGTGGAACCAAACTCTTGGCTAAAGACAGCCTATTACGAAAGCG
>JAOULW010000033.1 GCA_029881805.1 Candidatus Bathyarchaeota archaeon | reverse complement strand
CTTGAAGCATAGCGTGCACGTTTCTTGCTGTTCAATCTATTTCAACTCACAAAGATTGTTTGGGCAACCCAATCGGATAAGTGTATCTGCTGTAAGACTGCATCCTTTGTTTGAAACCCTAAAATTCTTTTATGCTAGATAGAAATTCTATCCAACCAACCGGATATGGTTAACCATTTATAGGCTTCCCATTGAAGATTAAAGACGGTTTACCCGATTTGGTATAATACCTATGGTACAGAGTGGATATTACTGGAATAGGACAAGGATAGGTAGTATCAGAAACGACTACATATAGCTATTATCGAAATCGAGCAAACAGTACACTCCCAAAAACTAAAAAAAGCTGCCAAAGTTAGCGCGCGTAAAAGGCGAGAAGGTTAGAACAGCGATTGGTTAGACAAAACTGGCTATTTGACTAATTTTATTATTTCGATTAAGTTGTTAATTTCTATTGCATTGGTTCCTGTGATCATTTTAGAAATTTTGGGTTGGGCTTCCAAGCCTAACGTGAGTATTTTTTGTCCCTTGTGAGATATGGTTATTGTAGATCCGTTTCGCTTGAGGGTTTCTGCTAAGTTTTTTAGGGTTTTTAGCTTTTCTAGGATGGATGTCTCTTCCATTTGAGATTCGAGTTCTAGTAGGTATTTTATTAGTTCTTTTTGAAGGAAGTTCAAGTCCATTTTATTGTTTTCGATCTGTAGTTGGATGCTTTCTGTGCCGTTGGTTTGGAGGCAGATTTTTCCTTGTTTGAGTGTTTGAATCAGCCACAGGGGTATTTGTAGGAGTTCAGTTTTAGAGGACAGTTCTTTCACTTTTTCTCCGATACGTATAGGATGTCTAGAACAACGGAGCCGTTCAATTTGGTTTTCAATCCAGCCCATTCGAGTGTTAAGTCATTGAATGTAAGTTGAAGATTCGTTCCTTTGCCAGCCAGTTTATCGATTAGCTGCGCTAATGTTTCACCCATACCTTTAATGGTTTCAGACAATTTCGCTTTCACCAGGTTCATGATTGGTTTCGGGACAATAAAAGAGTTTAGCTAGCGCGCGCAGTTGAAACAACGTATGTGTGAGGGCTCATACCTACATTGTTTGCCAAGAGTCATCCTCTCACCGTTGATTTCTGTGAGGAGGAGGGGATAGAAATTCTATCAAAAAAATTATTTTGCCCGAATGCTCGGTCAGTTTTTGAAGTTGTGGAACCACAAGCAAGAAAAGGTATGCTAGGTGGGATTGAGTGCAGAGAGCAGAGAAAAGGCTGACTTTGCTTCGCTTGACAGGCATTGCTTCATAGCAAGTCTGTTACCGTACTTAGCATCTATGATATTGCTGTGATGGAAACTGTTACCAGCCAGAAGTCTTCCTTTTCCTTTTAGTAGACTGAGGAAATTTCTTCAAGCTAGTTTTAATTTCATTTTCGGAAATCTGTTTAGCTAGAGCATTCAGGTATTGTCTCTTAGACGGTGGCACATAATTCTCTTGGAACCAGCTTTCTTCTGTTCTTCCTCTTACTTTGACATTATGTTTTTTGGCTAAAAACCTCAGCTTTTGTAAGCTCAATCCCTTCAAGATTTCTTTGGTTCTGAAATCTTTCGACTGTTTTCCCATTTTCTTTAAGAAAACAGCCCAACTATCAGTTCCCTGTAACTTGTTGCATTTGTAACAGAGACACACACTGTTTCTCAGACTTGCACTGCCGCCTTTCGAAGCTGCGATTTTATGACCTACTTGCATTTCCGAGTAGTCAAGCTCTTTGCCACATGCTTCACATCTACGCCCAGCCCTTTCAAAAAGAATCTGCTTGTCTCTAGTTCCTAAAGCTCTTCTTACTGGTTCATCGCCCCACATCAAGATTCCCAAAAATAGTGATTAAATATAGTCCCTAATAAAAAGTACACCACGCAAATGAGATTTTTGCCACATTCTAAAGAGTGATTGTTCTAGGAACCCATCCTTTTCTTTCATTCCTCAAATACTTAGCAAACAGCAAGGCTTCTTCGTTAATCAGCGTCTCTATTTTTTTCTTTTCCCCGTTCGTTGTCCTCGGAATCTCTACGAAGGTCTTAAAGTGCAGGTTTAATCAAGTCGCTTGTCTTGGTATCGTCTAGGTACTGTCTTTTGCTTTTTCTGTCGCTCGAAAAGCTTTCAGTTTTCAGAACGAAGTCCTGTCTCTGGAAAATGATAAAAACGCTTTGAGTTGTAATAATGGGTTTGGTGAATAGCGTGTCTTACAAGACTCTCACGTATAGTAAGGAAGCAAGTTTCTTGGCGCCTGAAGAAGCCAACATAGGCGTCATCACATTGAATCGACCTGACGCCTTGAACGCCCTCAACCTCGAACTCATAACCGAACTAAACAGCCTACTCGACGAAGTAGCCAAAGACGAAAAAATCCGCGTCGCCGTCATCACAGGCGCTGGAAGAGCCTTCAGCGTGGGCGCAGACCTAAGAGAAGCACAGAGCCTCGACGAAGCTGGAGTCAAAAGCTTCATCGAATCCGGCCAACGCCTATTCGACAAAATCGAAAACTTCGACAAACCCGTAATCGCCGCGCTTAACGGTTTCACTTTGGGCGGCGGTGTGGAATTAGCAATGGCATGCGACCTAAGAATAGCATCAGAAGAAGCACGCATCGGCAACCCAGAAGTAGCTGTAGGCCTGATTCCAGCATGGGGCGGAACCGTCAGAATGCCCAAAATCATAGGCAAAGGCAAAGCAACCGAACTCATCCTCACAGGCGGACAAATAGACGCCAAAGAAGCAGAACGCATCGGCTTAGTCAACAAGACAGCCCCAGCAGACGAATTGAACTCAACTGTGATGTGGACAGCGGGCACCATAGCCAGTCGAGCGCCAATAGCGGTTCGTCACGCCAAGAAAATCCTAACCAAAGCCATGGAGATGAGCATGGAAGAAGGCAACAAACAGATGCTCGAAGCCTGCCTAGTCTGCTACAAAACCGAAGACCTACAGGAAGGCGTCAAAGCCGTCTTCGAAAAGAGGGCAGCACAGTTCAAGGGAAAGTAAATAAGACCTCTTCCACCTTCATTTCTTTTTCAAACAAGGAGACGCTACATATTTGACCGATAAAGTAGGCGTTGTTGGAATCGGACACGCCAAATTCGGCAAACGAACCGATGTCACAATAAGAGAACTAGCTTACGAA